>DETD01000004.1:212752-215915 GCA_002362105.1 Bacteroidales bacterium UBA3297 | reverse complement strand
AGATTGGTGCCGACATCGAGGTTGTTGTTCTTGAAATAGACAAGGAAAACCGTCGCCTCAGCTTGGGTCACAAGCAGCTTGAGGAAAACCCTTGGGATGCTCTTGAGGCTTCTTTCGCTGTTGACTCTATCGTTGAAGGTACTATCACTGAAATCAAGGATAAGGGCGCTGTCGTTAATCTTGGCCACGGTGTAGAAGGCTTCGCTTTCTCTAAGCAGTTGGCTAAGGAAGACGGTTCTGTAGCTAAGGAAGGCGAAACTTTGAACTTCCGCGTTACTGAATTCAACAAAGATACTCACCACATCTCTCTCTCACACACTCGTGTATGGCAGGCAGGTGGCGAAGAAGGTGAAGGCAAGAAGAAGAAGGCTGCTGCTAAGAAGTCTGACGCTGCAGTGAACATCACTCTTGAAAAGAGCACCCTCGGTGATATCTCTGCTCTCGCAGCTTTGAAGGACAAACTTTCTCAGGGCGAGAAGTAATTATTAAAAAAAACGCCTTGTGTTGTAAAACATATTTAGGAAAATATATATATTTGCAACACAATTTGATTTAATTCTAGAAAAGAAAAGTTTTAATTTATTTGAATATCTTTTATGAAAAGAAAATTCTTAGGCTTATTTGTAGCATCTGCTGTTGCATGCAACGCTTTTGCACAGGAAGAGGTTGCTGCTGATTCAGCTGCAGCTAAGGGTTTGTGCCACTGGTCATTTGACATTAATGGCGGTGTTAACGTTATTAACTCGTCTAAGTCAAACGATCGTGCGGCTTTGTTGCCTAACTCTGACTTCAACCCACAGGTTGGCGCACAGGTTGAATACACTTTCAATCCTTTGTGGGGCCTTGGCTTGGATTACACTTGGGCACGTAACAACCAGAAGAAGTATGAGAATACAGCTCACGAAATCTCTTTGTTTGCTTCTTCTAACCTTTCTAACCTTTTGGCTAAGTATCGTTCTGCAGGATGGCAGAAGTTCAACACTTACTTGAACGCTGGTCTCGGTGCAATGATTTACGATTACGAAGTTACTGAAGGTAAAAATAAGGGTTACGAGAACGATGGCGCAGCTCCTATGGCTTGGTTGGGCTTGAACTTCGAGTACAACGTTTCTAAGTACTTCGCTATCGGTTTGGATGGTGAGGCAAGACGTTCTACCGTTAAGGCTTGGCACCCTAAAGGTGGCGAAAACGGTGGCTCATGGCAGTTGATGGCTAACGTTGGTGTTCGTTACAAATTCGGTGGCGACCGCAATGTTCGCAATGTTGCCCTTGTTGACTACGAACCAAAGGTAGAAGTTCCAGATATCACTCCATTGCTTGACGAGCAGAAGCGTCAGGCTGCTGAAATGACTTCTCGTCTTGAGGAGCAGATCAACAACCAGAACTCTCAGATCGCTAAGCTTCAGAACGAGTTGAAGGCTACTCAGGATTCTTTGAACAAGCACATCCGCGATACTAAGCCTGCTGTTCGTTACACTCCTACCAAGGAAGAGGATGAAATCATCAAGACCGCATTCTCTCAGTTGGAATTCGAGTCTGCTAAGGCTATCATCAAGCAGTCTTCTTATTCTTCACTCGATGGTCTTGCAACTTTGTTGAAGGCTCACCAGGAATGGACTGTTACTTTGAAAGGTTACACCGACAACTCAGGTCAGGCTGCTAAGAACCTTCAGCTCTCTAAGGATCGTGCCGCTGCTGTTAAGGCTTACTTGGTTAACAAGGGCGTTAGCGCTTCTAAGATCCAGTCATTCGGTTATGGTTCTGCTAACCCTGTAGCTTCTAACACTACTTTGGCTGGCCGTGCTAAGAACCGTCGTGTTGAAATCGAACTTTACTCTAAGTAATTAGATTAAATTAATTTCAATCATATTTAAGAGGAACTCTTCGGAGTTCCTCTTTTTTTTGTCCCTTTTGCTTTCAGTTTATAACTTATAGCCTCTACTTTGTAATTCAATAGTTCATTTTTACTTTTTCTGTGTAAATTTCATTAATTTTGTGAAAATTTAAATGTCAGGGGTTTTAACCCTTATTCTTTCAACTTTTTAATTATTCAAAATGGAAATTCGTAGAACTAAGATTGTTGATGCAGTCAAAATGACTACCTACGATGTTACTGTTAACGTCAAAGGTTGGGTTCGTACAAAAAGAGGTAACAAAAATGTAAGTTTTATCGCTCTTAATGACGGTTCTACTATCAATAATATTCAGATTGTTGCTGACGCTTCTAAGTTCTCTGAAGAACTGATGAAAGATGTTACGACTGGTGCCTGCCTCTCGGTTGTTGGTACTTTGGTTAAGTCTATGGGCGCTGGTCAGGCTGTTGAAATTCAAGCCGACTCTATCGAAATTTATGGTAAGGCCGATCCGAATGAGTATCCTTTGCAGAAGAAGGGCCACTCGTTCGAATATCTTCGTGAAATAGCTCATCTTCGTCCTCGTACGAATACGTTCGGTGCCGTTTTCCGCATCCGTCACAATATGGCTATGGCCATCCACACTTTCTTTCACCAGAAGGGCTTCTTCTATTTCCATACGCCTATCATCACCGCTAGCGATTGTGAAGGCGCCGGTCAGATGTTCCAGGTGACTACCAAGAACCTTTACGACCTGAAGAAGGATGAGAATGGCAGCATTGTTTACGATGACGATTTCTTCGGCAAAATGACTTCGCTGACTGTCTCTGGTCAGTTAGAGGGTGAGCTTGGCGCTACTGCGCTGGGCAACATCTATACTTTTGGCCCTACTTTCCGTGCTGAAAACTCAAATACTCCTCGCCACTTGGCTGAGTTCTGGATGATTGAGCCTGAAATGGCCTTCTACGATATCAAAGACAATATGGATATCGCAGAAGAGTTTATCAAGTACTGCGTTAAATGGGCGCTCGACAACTGTGCCGACGATTTGCAGTTCTTGAACAACATGATCGACAAGACGCTTATTGAACGTTTGAAGAGCGTTATCGATTGTGAGTTCGTTCGTCTGCCTTATACCGAGGGTATTAAAATTCTTGAAGAGGCTATTGCTAAGGGCCACAAGTTCGAGTTCCCTGTTTATTGGGGCTGCGACTTGGCTTCAGAGCACGAGCGCTTCTTGGTTGAACAGCACTTCAAACGCCCTGTTATCCTTACCGACTATCCTAAGGAAATCAAGGCCTTCTATATGA
>DETD01000004.1:56552-212708 GCA_002362105.1 Bacteroidales bacterium UBA3297 | reverse complement strand
TCTATATGAAGCAGAACGACGACGGCAAGACTGTTCGTGCAATGGATGTCTTGTTCCCTACTATTGGTGAGATTATCGGCGGTTCTGAGCGTGAGGAGTCTTACGACAAGCTGATGGCACGTATCAAGGAACTCAATATCCCTATGAAGGATATGTGGTGGTACCTCGATACCCGTAAGTTCGGTTCTTGTCCGCACTCTGGCTTTGGTTTGGGCTTCGAGCGCCTGCTCCTTTTCGTGACAGGTATGCAGAATATCCGCGACGTTATTCCGTTCCCAAGAACTCCAAAAACCGCAGAATTCTAAATTAGAACTTTCTGAAACTATATATGGCGTTAATTGCTTTGCAGTTAACGCCTTTTTTATTTGCGCATCCCTCTCCATTTCTATATTTTTGTAGATTGAACGAAAATATTTATGCCCATGACTAAATTATACGCTACGGCTTTGGCAATGGCTATTTCTGCCACTAGTGCTTCGGCCTACGATTTCTCATCTTATAATTCTTCTTTTACAGCATCTGATTACCGCGAGGCCCTTAATATGGGGCTTAAGTTCTATGGCGGCCAGCGTTGTGGTGATAACCATAACTGGATGCTGGTCGACAACGATAAGGTGACAAAAAAATATTGCCACACGAAAGATGGCCAGGGTTCGGTCAATGGTGGGGGCAAAGGTAGTTACGACTTGACGGGTGGCTGGCACGACTGTGGCGACCACATAAAGGTGGCTACTACAATGGGCTATGCGGCTATCTCGCTGCTGGTTGCTTACGATGTTTGGCCTGAAGCCTTCCAAGATAATTACGATGAGGCCTATGGGGCTCCAAACCGTGTCCCTGATGTGCTTGACGAAGCCAAGATTGCTACCGACTACTTTATGAAATGTTTCCTCGACAATGGCAAGACTTTCGTCTATTATGTTGGTGCCGAAGGCGACCACAACCGCTGGATGACTAGCTCGGTACAGAGTTCCGAGTCGGTTGAAAATGGTGGTGACCCGCGTCCTATCTGGACGACAAACTCTCTGGGTGGCCCACAGGCGGCCAACTATGCGTCTGCTCTGGCTCTGATGGCGAAACATTATCCCGATGCGGAATACCGTAGCAAATGTGCCGAATACGCTAAAATTGCCTATGCTTACGCAAAAGATCATAAAGAGAAAAACGCTTCCATCCCAATTTTTTATACAAGCCCCAACGAAGAATGGACCGACGAGTTGAGTCTTGCCGCTATTCTGTTGTATAATCTGACCGACGATGTTACTTACAAGACCGAGGCTATCGGTTATTTACAGGGTAAGTGGGAATCTAATTCGCCACTCGCATGGGATACGGAGTCTGACTATGCTTACTACTATATAGTTAAAGCTGATCCTAATGCGTCGAACGGACAGGGTGGTAATATTGCCAATTTCTTGCGCAAAAATGTGTATGGTCTTCATCTGGAAACGGCGAAAGCCAATGATAATGGCTTCCCTTATTATCAAAGCAGATGGGGAACCAATAAGTTGGCGCTGGGTGGCGCCGCTGCTGCTGCCCTTTATTCGAAGTTGGTGGCCGACGGCGTGCTTACTTCTTCTGAAGATTTGAAGTTGGCCGACAATTTTAATCAGAGAATTGTTGATTATGTCCTTGGAAAGAATGAGTTTAACCATACATTCCTGCATGGTTACAAAGGTGATTTCACTTTCCGCATCCATCATCGAAACGCTATGGGGCGTAACGATAATCCGCCAACTGAGACTAAGAATAAAGCCGACTTTATGTTTGCCAGCGGTGGCGTGATTGGTGGACCTAGCGCTACTGGTGTGTTCCAGAATATTATTGAGGGTGGAGCGTCTTATACTGAAACTGAGGGCGGATGCGACTATAACGCTCCGTTTATTGTCGCTATTGCCAATATCGTTGCTACGCTCGACCCTGTCCCTCTTACCGGGGTCAAGAATTCCGATGCTTCTAAGTTCAACGTGTATCCTACGGTTTGCGACGACTATGTGGTGGTTGAACCTATCGAAGTGGGGTACGAGGGCGAAGGCATCATCAATGTGGTCTCTATGACCGGACAAACCCTTCTCTCTGCACGCACCAATGGCGCCATCCCGGTTGTTTTGTCAACTAGCGGTCTGCCTAGGGGGGTATATGTAGTTAATATCAATTTCGAGGGCGGTAAAAAATCTTACAAAATTATCAAGCAGTAAAATATGGCTAAAATAGATATTATTCCAGCTATCGATATTATTGAGGGAAAGTGTGTCCGACTCTCGCAGGGCGACTACGACCAGAAAAAGGTCTATAACGAAGACCCGTGCGAGGTTGCGCTGATGTTTCAAGATGCTGGTATCAAACGGCTGCACTGTGTCGACTTAGACGGTGCTAAAGCCAAGCATATTGTCAACTACAAGGTGTTGGAGAAGATTGCTTCTCGTACCAATCTGGTGATTGACTTTGGTGGGGGCTTGAAGTCCGACGACGACCTGCGTATCGCTTTCGAGTGTGGCGCTGCTATGGTTACCGGCGGAAGCATTGCGGTTAAGGACCCTGATACGTTCCTGACATGGATCGACAAGTTCGGGGCTGACCGTATTATTCTGGGTGCTGACGCGAAGGACGAGAAAATTGCCGTTAGCGGCTGGCAGGAAACCACCTCTCAAGAACTGGTTCCTTTTATTGGCGGTTTCAAACAGAAGGGTATTTCCAAAGTTATCTGCACCGATATCTCGCGCGACGGTATGCTTCAGGGGCCTGCTGTTGACCTCTATAAGAAGATCCTGGCCGAATATCCCGACCTTTATCTCATTGCGAGTGGAGGGGTAAGCTCTATCGATGACATCCATAGGCTGAACGAGGCCGGTGTTCCTGCTGTTATCACGGGTAAGGCCATTTACGAAGGATGCATCAAACTGGCCGATTTGGCCGCTTTTTTAGGTTGAAAAATCACTAATTTCTTATATGAAACCCGATTTTGAAAAGATGGGTGGGCTGGTTCCTGCCATTGTACAGGATGCCGATACTCGAAAGGTCCTTATGTTGGGATTTATGAACGAAGAGGCCTACCAAAAAACAATTGATACGAAGAAGGTTACTTTTTATAGCCGTACCCGCCAGAAGTTGTGGACTAAGGGCGAGACCAGTGGCAACTTTTTGAATATGGTGTCGATGGCTATCGACTGCGATAACGACACCCTCCTTATTCAGGTGCATCCTGTGGGCCCTGTGTGCCATACAGGTACCGACACTTGTTGGGGCGACACCAATAAGAGCGACTTGAACTTCCTTTCTTCCCTTCAAGACCTCATTGAACTGCGTAAGGCCGAAATGCCTGAGGGCTCTTACACGGCCAAGTTGTTTGGCGAGGGCGTTAACCGTATGGCCCAAATGGTGGGTGAAGAGGCGCTCTCAACACTTATTGCCTCTACGCATGGCTCTAATGAACAGGTGCTCGCCGAGGCTGCCGATTTGGTCTACCATCTGATGGTGCTCCTTTCTTCTAAAAATATGCGCATTGAAGACGTGGTCGCTGAGTTGTACAAACGCCGTTCTAACGCTAATAAATAGTTTTTTAAGCATGCAAACTGCCGATAGCAATCTTTTTATCGATTACAGGGGGGTTAATGTTTCCTATAATCATGTCGATGTTTTACGCAATGTCGACTTCAAGTTAGACAAGGGCGAAATCGTTTACCTTATCGGGCGTGTCGGGTGTGGCAAGTCTACGCTCCTGAAGTCGTTCTATGCCGAGGCTAGAATTTCAGAAGGTAAGGCGCGTGTCTTAAACTTCGACTTGAACAAGATTAAGGGTAAGCAGGTCCCTTTCCTGAGGCGCAAGCTGGGCATCGTTTTCCAAGATTTCAAACTGCTTACCGACCGTAGCGTGAACGACAATCTTGAATTCGTGCTTAGGGCTACCGATATGAAAGACTCGGCCAGCATTAACCGCAGAATTAAAGAAGTGCTCGACTTTGTGGGCATGTCTGCCAAAGGCTACAAAATGCCTCACGAACTGTCGGGTGGTGAACAGCAGCGTGTCGTTATTGCCAGGGCTCTGCTCAACAACCCCCAGATTATTCTGGCCGACGAGCCTACCGGTAACCTCGATGCACACACGGGCAAAGAAATCATGCAGCTTATTTACCAAGTGGTTGAGTCGGGAACGTCGGTGGTTATGGCTACCCACAACATGAGGTGGATTTCTATGTTCCCAGGGCGCGTTTTCCACTGCGTTGAAGGGAAACTGACCGAAATTCCATCTTCTCAACTTGAAAATTTCACCTTAGACGATTTTTATAATTTATGATAATAGACAAGATTCTTAATAATAAGTCTACAGCTTTCTCTTTTGAGGTTTCTCCTCCAATTAAGGGCAATAGTCTCGACTCTTTGTTTGCTACTATTGACCGTTTGCGCGAGTTCGACCCTAAATATATCAACATCACCACGCACCGTAGCGAATTGGTGTACAAGAATACCGACGGTGGCCTTTTCGAGGCTGCGACGCTGAGGCGCCGGCCGGGTACCGTCGCTATTGCTGCCGCCATCAAGCATAAATACAATATCGACGTGGTGCCACACATCCTTTGCAGCGGCTTTTCGCGCGAAGAGACCGAGTATGTGCTCATCGACCTCAATTTCCTCGATATTCACGACTTGTTGGTGTTGCGTGGCGACAAAGCTCCGCAAGACAAACGGTTCACTCCTGTTAAAGACGGCTATTCGCACGCTACTGAACTGCAGCAGCAGATTAACAGGTTTAACGAAGGTATCTTTTGCGACGGTTCGTCTATTCCCGACAAACCGGCTGTTCCTTTCAGCTATGGCGTGGCAGGCTACCCCGAAAAGCACGAGGAAGCGCTTAATTTCGACATCGACCTCAAATACCTGAAGGAGAAAGTCGACAACGGCGCCGCTTACGTGGTTACCCAAATGTTTTTCGATAACCAGAAGTATTTCGATTTTGTCGACAAGTGCCGCGCTGTGGGCATAAACGTTCCTATCATTCCGGGTATCAAGCCGGTTAAGAGGCTTGCGCAGCTTCCAGTTTTGGCCAAGACGTTCAGGGTCGACATCCCGTCTGACTTTGTCTGCGAGTTAGAGAAGTGTAAGTCCGAGGCCGAGCAAGAACTGTGCGGAATAGAGTGGTGCACCATGCAGGCTAAAGACCTCATTGCCCACAATGTTCCAAGCATTCATTTTTATGCTATCAATGCGTCTAACAGCGTTGCCGCTGTTGCCAAGAATTGTTATTAAAAATGGGCATATTTCTAGTCTTTGTCCTCTTTTTGTTGGTTATACCCCTGTTGGTGGTCGGCTCTACGCTGCTGAGACTGATTTTTGGGGTGAAGGCCGCTTTTAAACCCAATTCCGACGGGTATTTCCGTAGAGAAACATCCTCGGAGGCTGGGGCCGCCTCTTCTGCTGCCGATGGCGAAGGTTCTATCGGACATAGCCAGTTGGGGCGTAAAAGGCTCGATGTCTTAAAAAATAGGGCGACTGATGTGCAATTCGACCTTGTTGAGGAAAACTCTTAGCGTAAACTTTATTAATTTTGCATTTATACGACATAAATAATTAAACAGTATTATGAGCAAAGCTTTATTGATGATTCTCGATGGTTGGGGAATCGGTAACAAGGGTAAGGGTGACGTTATCTTTAACACACCTACTCCGTTCATGGATTATCTGAACGCCAATTATCCGAATTCAAAGTTGCAGGCTTCTGGCGAAAACGTTGGTTTGCCTGATGGACAGATGGGTAATTCCGAGGTGGGCCACCTGAATATCGGTGCCGGACGTATTGTCTACCAAGACCTTGTTAAGATTAACCGTGCTTGTGCTGATGGCAGCATCGCCAAGAACCCTGGAATCGTTTCTGCTTTTACTTATGCTAAACAGAATGGTAAGAATGTACACCTTATGGGCTTGACCTCTACGGGTGGCGTACACTCTTCGCTTACTCATGTCTTCACTTTGTGCGACGTGGCTAAACAATATGGTGTCGACAATACTTTCATCCACTGCTTTATGGACGGCCGCGATACCGACCCTAAGAGTGGTAAGGGCTTTGTTCAGCAGCTGATTGACCATACTGCTAAAAGCGCTGGTCATGTGGCTACTGTTATCGGCCGCTATTATGCTATGGACCGTGATAAGAACTGGGACCGTATTAAGAAGGGTTACGATTTGTTGGTTAACGGTATCGGTGAAAAGGTCGATAACCTTGCCGATGCTATCCAGGCCAACTACGACAAGTCTAACGACTCTCAGAACCTCACCGACGAGTTTATGCCTGCTCTGCTCGACAAGAATGTTGACGGACGCATTAAGGAGGGTGATGTGGTTATTTTCTTCAACTACCGTAACGACCGTGCTAAGGAAATGACTACCGTCCTCTCTCAGACCGATATGCCTGAGGCTGGTATGTCTACCATTAAGGGCATCAAGTTCTATTGCATGACTCCTTACGATCCTTCTTTCAAGAATGTAGACATCCTCTTCCCTAAGGAAAATGTGATGAACACACTTGGTGAATATCTTTCTAGCAAGGGCTTGAAGCAGTTGCACACTGCCGAAACCGAAAAATATGCTCACGTTACCTTCTTCTTCAACGGTGGTCGTGAGGCTCCTTACGAAGGTGAAGAGCGCGTCTTGGTGGCTTCTCCTAAGGTTGCTACTTATGACATGAAGCCTGAAATGAGCGCTTACGAGGTAAAGGACAAGTTGGTTGAGTCTATCAACAGCAACAAGTTCGACTTTATTGTGGTGAACTTCGCTAATGGCGACATGGTGGGTCACACGGGTGTCTACGAGGCTATCGAGAAGGCTGTTGTCGCTATCGATGCTTGTGTTAAAGACGTTATTACTGCTGCTTTGGCGAATGGTTACGAGTCTGTCATCATTGCTGACCACGGTAATGCCGATAATGCCATCAACCCTGACGGTACACCTAATACCGCCCACTCTTTGAACCCTGTTCCGTTCATCTATGTATGTAACGATAAGAACAAGTCTGCTAAGGTTTCCGATGGTGTCCTTGCCGACGTGGCTCCTTCTATCCTCCACATCATGGGCTTGGAACAGCCTGCCGATATGACTGGTAAGAACCTGATTAAGAACTAATCTCCTTATTATAGGAAGAAGGGCGGTCTTTTTAGGCCGCCCTTTCCTTTTATTAATTCCAACTGTTAAATGACTATTGAAGAGTGCATCGTTGTCGTCCTTGCCCAAGCAAACCGTGGACTGACTACCGAACAAATTGCCGATACCATTAACCGTAAGCGCATGCATATTCGCGCAGACGGTAAGCCTGTCTCTGGCCGCCAGGTCTATGCGGTGGTCTGCCGGAACCCCGCCATGTTTATCAAAGAGGGGGGACGCATTATGCTGATGATATAGATTTACAGGTGGCTGTTTAGACGTAGAACTCAATAGGTTCCATCTCTAACATTTCTTCAGAGAACTCATATTCTCCTTCTTCGTCTTCTAGTTTAATGGCGGTGATAACCACGTTCGTGTCTTCGTCTACAAATCCGCTTAAATTTCGAATTGTCAGATTTTTTTCGTTAATCAAACTAACCAAGTCTGCGGCTGTCCAGTCGTCTGTGTATGTTTCCTCGCCGTCTTCGTCGGCTGTGACTAGGAAAACACCCTTCCAACGGCAATGAAACACTGTTGGGTCTGTTTCATCAAACATGGTCTCGAAATTCTCTGCCTCAATTCCGACGCAGTTTTCGCTTGGAATGTCAGTATCTTCTGCTTCATCGTTTGCAAACCAGATGTTTTGAAGTACAAAGTCTTGCTTTGTTGTAATTTTTCCAGAAATATAAGCTCTCATCTTTGAAGTGTTTTAATTAATGTTTAAACAAAAGTATCTCATATTTTTCTGTTTATAAAGAGCAATTCAGCCTTAAAAGTAGGCAATAATGACTTTTGTGCCCGTTGCTGGTGTATCCTCTATTGAGTCACTGCCGCATATGTAGTTGCCGTCTCTGCCTCTGCTGCTATCAACATGGTGAGACGTTTCTACGCTTCTGGAATCAATCAGATCTGAATATGGACTTTTCCCCCTTTTTTAATCACTGTTTATAGTTTTATGTAAATATGAATATCTTCCGTTGTGTCTCTGTTATTATATCTGCATTGTTCCTAACTGTTGCCAGTTTAACCGATTTAGGAATAGTTGTAGTATTTGCAGCCTTCTTATGTGGACCATTCTTTCTTACAGCCTTTTTTCTTTGTTTTGGTCTGCTATATCATGGTTTACAAAAGAAAAAGAACACCTTTGTGTAAAGGTTGCCAATGACATTATGGCTGGTTGTTTGGTGGTTTGTATGGCCTATTCTGTCGGCTGGCAACTCTATAAGAAATGGAATTACCATATTGTAGCTTCTTATTTTGAGAGGGACGGCCCACACAGTGGTTACACATATATTGTTTTTACGAAAGACGGACGTGTCTTGTCGGGTACTACGGTTTCTCTCGATAAAGTTTTTTCTCCGTTGTATAAAGGCACGTACATACAAAAAGGAGATACCATATATCATGATAATAGGAAATTCGTAGTTGACAGTAAGAATGCGACTCTTACTGATATAGAGAAAAGTATGACGTACGTTATTGAATGACTATAATGCTTTGGTGGTGTAAATAGATAACGGCTGGCAACAGATATGCCAGCCGTTTCTGTATACAGTGCTTCTTGGAATTGCTCTTGTCGACGGCGAATTGCTTATTTCAGCTTCTCCATCTCGTCCAACAGCTCTTTATAGTTTGTCACAAGCGAGTACCTTGCCTGCGTGGTACAGGCCTCGTTGAACACCTTGCGGGCGCAGTTGATTTTAGTCAGTTCCACTGGCTTTAACTGCATCTGCTCCAATGTTCCCTTTGTTTCCGCTATAAAGAAAATGTGTTTCACACTTCCTTTCTTGAAGGCTATTGCCCAGTCTGGCGCATAGTTGCCTACAGGCGTCGGTATCTGCAGACTACGCGGTATTTTCGCATACACAACAACTTCTTCCGCTGCTTCCAGTTCGTTGGCGAATTTCCTTTCCGTATCGCTGTCGGTAAACACATAGTCCAATATGTGTTTTTTGGCGGGCAATGCCGACTCTATCGGCTGCGAGTGCTTTTCTGCCGTGAAGATGCTGCTTTCGTAACAACCGTCTACCTGGTTATACGATATACTGTCTATTATCATTGTCGCCTTCTGCTCTCTGATCAGTTTGATGGCGTTGTGGATGAAGTCTTCCGGATTTTCCTTGAAGTAGAGCAGCTTGCCCGGTTCCATGCCTTTCAGAATCTTTACTACCGTCCTGCGTGTCAGGTTGGCGCCCTTGGCTATTTCGCCTACCAGGTCGTATTTCACATTCGACCCACCCATCGTCCTCAAGTCGTGCGTCGACGTCTGCATGTTGCCGAATTCGCCCGCCCCGCTCTTCTGGTCCACCACCGTTGCCGTATACCGCATTTTGCGTATCGAAAGGTTGCGGTTAATGCTGTCAACCGCCTTTTTCACCAATTCGTCGGAGTCGTACGAGACCGTATAGGCATATTTGTGGTTGATTTCGTTCCACAAGTCGATGAACTCCTTTTTCTGGAAGTTTGCGTTCAGGGTGTTTTCCTTTACTGTGGTCTTATTCCCATCTTCAATCAGGTTCTCAATCGCCGCATTCTCGTCAAACAATGTTCTGATGATCTGGTGGATTTGCTTTTCGAAAGGTCTTATTTTCTTACCCATTGGCTCAAAATCGCCTTTTTCGGCGGCTTCTTTGTAACTTTCGAGAAGGTTATTGTCACTATCAACATATTCGTTATCGATCAGGTAACTCATTATCGAAGTGGCCTCTTGTTCGTCAATCGTATGGGTAGAACCGTCGTCGAGTTTGAACGACTTTCCCATAAAGAACAGGATGGAAGGCTTTGTCGGCCTATCTCTGAGAGCGTCGCGCAACTCTTTTTGGAAACCGCTAACAAAGTCGGCATAACTTTCGTTGGCAATAACGGTCAGTTTGTTTATTTCGTGCACATTTTCGCCCAACCGCTCATAGTCCATCCGTTCACCGTTTTGATCGACACAAAGGCGCAGTCCACGCCCTATTTCCTGACGTCGGCGGGTGTCTGAGCCCGCATGCCGCAGCGTGCAGATTTGGAACACGTTCGGATTGTCCCACCCCTCACTCAGTGCGGAATGTGAGAAGATGAACCTTGTTGGCTCGTTGAAGTCCAACAGGCGTTCCTTGTTTTTCAAGATAAGGTCGTATGCCGATATAGCCTCGGCCGAATCTTCCTTGCTGTTAATGGCATGTCCCTTCTTGTCAATAGAGAAATAGCCGTTATGGACTTGTTCGACAGGAAAACGGTCGAGATAGGCCGGATAGTCGTCGCCTGCAAACAGGTCGCTTTTCCGTTCCGCCACCTGAGCACTGTATTCCTCCTCGAATATCTTCCAGAACTTGCCATGCACCGTTTCTCCATTTTCGTCGTAGCTCTTGTAGTTGGCCACTTCGTCGATGAAAAACAACGATAGCGTTTTGATGCCTTTTTCGAACAGCAACTTTTCTTTTTCAAGATGCGACTTGATGGTCTCCCTTATCTGCACCCGCTGTATGGCCTCCTCATCGATGTCGCCAATAACATCGCCCTTTCGTAGCACAACACCGTTCAAAAAGATCACGCTGTCTTTCTCTGGCATAATGTCGGTAATTTCATAACCGTCGTATTGTCTCAGTCCACTTTCCTCAGCCAGTTTGTCGCCTTTTCTGAACAGGCGCGTTTCACGCTTGATGCCCGTTGTTGTCTGGACTTCAAGGTTAATACGAACCATTGGCGGCTCTTTCGGACTTATCTTTATGTCGTCGATGTACATATAGCTGTCCTTCCCCTGCAGGTTCTCCACCTTAAAGGCCTTCACCTGAATCTTCTTCACCAGTTTCTGGTTATAGGCATCTAGCGAGTCGAGCGCATAAACGGTGTTATGGTTGGTTTTGTGGGTGGCCGAGTAGTAGAGGGTAAACAGAGGGTTGAACTTCTTCAACGCGTTCTGTGTTGCCGCGCCTTCCATTCTTTGTGGCTCATCTATAATAACGATGGGGCGGTTTGCCGCTATCACATCAATAGGGCGTCGGCTTTGGAATTCGTCACGTTCCGAGTACATAATCTTACTTTCCTTACTCTTGCCACCCTCTTTCATAGAGGTAGCAAAGGCCTGGAAGTTGATAATCATCACGTTTATGTCTGCGCTCGATGAATACGAGTCCAGTTTGGTCAGGTTCTTGCTGTCGTAAATAAAGTAGCGGGCCTTTTTCTGGTAGTAGAACATAAAGTGTTCTTCCAGAGCCTCGAAACTTTTGTATACACCCTCGCGGATGGCAACGCTCGGCACCACCACGATGAACTTGGTCCAGCCATAACGCTTGTTCAGTTCGAACATAGTCTTGATGTAGACATACGTTTTTCCGGTACCGGTCTCCATGTCGATGTCGAGGTTGCAGGCACCGAACCCGGGCGCGAGCGCACTCGACAAAGTGATGTCTGAATTCTTCTGCGAATTGCGGATATTTTCGAGTAAGGGCGCATAGGTGTTGACGGCCACCTTTTTCAAAAGTGCGCTTTCTATCTCGTGGTTTCGATAGGCGTTATATTCATCTTCATATGTAATGACACCAGTCCTCTTACCCAAGTCCCTTTTATAGAGTTCGCCCTCAACATGAGGCTGCCCCTCGAAGACCGCCACCGTGTTTTCCACGGCATCGGTCTGGTATTGCTGAATCTTGAAATTAAATTTCATGGCGGTCTGCTTTAAATTACCATACATTTAGTGCCGGGACTGTAGGTTTTGAACAGTTGTTCGAAGTTGTCTAAAACACTGTCTTCTGCAGCGCCGCCTTCCATCATTACAAAATGGAAAGGCTGCCGTTTTGCTATTGCGGTGATAACTTCGTCCGTCAAGTCATTATCGAAACAAGCCGCCAGGTAATTGTCTTTTACGAAATAGACCTCCTTCCCCTTGATGTTCTCTTTCTCTATCTTTTCAGACAACATCAAATCACATTTCGGCATGACTTGGAACAATAAATCTTCGGCTGTTCTGTCTTCTTTTACATTGTCAGTAAAGAGCGTATCTAAACTTGTTTCTTGCGGTGTGTAGTACACATCCTTCATATTGCTGGAATCAAGTTTAAAGACCCGGAAACCAAAGTCCATTTTGCTGGTATCTTTGCCTTCTGCTTCCATTTCTTCCTTGATTTTCTTGGTGGCACGACGAATTCGTTCCTTACCTATTTCGCAGATGTTCTTGTAGCCAGCTTTATATGCTTCGCTCTTTTCATCGGTTGCTTCTGGCAACTGCACCATAATAAACTTACGATTGCCACCATCTTCAGCATTGAATTGCATCACAGCATGGGCTGTAGTGGCAGATCCTGAAAAGAAGTCGAGAATGATGTCATTATCTTTAGCATTTCCCAAAAACAACAATTTCAGCAAAAGACTTGTAGGTTTGGGCATGTCGAAAAATTTATCACCACCAAACAAAGCCATCACTTCTTTTGTGCCATTTGTTGTCGTACCAATTCTGTCAGATGAAAACCAAGAATTGTCTATTGAGCCAAAATCCTTTTTCTCTTCATAAAATACTTTTAATTGAGGTCTACCTTTCCCATCCTTTCCGAAAAGAATTCGACCATCTTTTAAGGCACTGGAGAATTGATGACTATCAGTTCTCCAGTGCCTTCCACGAGGAGGAAGGTGCTGGACACCTGTTACTGGGTTGGTGATTGGATATGTGAGATTCGGTCGAATGTTTGGTGCATCAAATGGATCTGCTTTCCATGGACCTCGGGGGTCATTATCTGGATTGTCAAATTTGTCACGCTCTAATGGTAAAGGCCTACAAACAAAACTATCTTTTCTATACCATACGGCACAGTTTGATTCTTTTAATCTTCGGTTTTCTTGTCGTCGATTTTTAGCATATACAAGAATATACTCGTGATTTACGCTGAAGTCCGTATCGTTCTGTATTGATGCTCTAGATTGCCAAGGAATTTGAGCCACAATGTTGTGCTCTCCAAAAATCTCATCACATAATAATTTTTGATTTCTTTGCTCATTATCGTCAATAGAAATAAATATCACCCCATCTTCACTCAGCAAATCTCTTGCTACTTTCAAACGTGGATACATCATATTTAGCCAATCGGTATGGAAACGGCCGTTGCTGTCCGAATTGACTACCATACGGTTGCCTAATTCATCTTTTTCTCCGCTGGCCTCACTGAAGAGGTCGCTTTCCATAGTAAAGTTATCGTTGTATACAAAGTCGTTACCCGTGTTGTAGGGCGGGTCTATGTATATCATTTTTACCCCCCCCAAGTAATTGTTTCTCAGTAGTTTAAGAACTTCTAAATTGTCACCTTCAATGTAAAGGTTCTGGGTGTGGTCAAAGTCCACACTGTCTTCGCGGCTGGGGCGCAGGGTTTTGTCGGTGGGGGTGTTGGCGTTGTGGATGGCTTGGCGCTTATCGGGCCAGGTGAACTGGTAGCGTTCCTTCCCTTTGTCGATGATGTCGTCGCTCAGTTCTTCCTTCAGCTTTTCGAAGTCAATACCCATGCAGGGGCTGCCATCTTTCCCGGTGGTTTCTGTCACGCAGCTAGGAAACAGGGCGGCTATCTTCTCTATGTTCATGCTAACGCCGTTAGCACTCTGCATCTGTAATTTTTCCATGTTATTTTAATTGTTTCTTTAATTCAGCTAATTGTTCATACAGTTCCATTTTCCTTCTGGGCTGCTTTTCCGCATATACTTTTTTCTGAAGCGCGTCAATCTTTTCTTCCAACTTTCTGCGTTCCTCATTCTGGTTGATTTGCTCATTCAGTGTATTGCCTTCTTCTACCTTGAAGCTTCCTATGGTCTGGATTATGTTCTCCCATACTTCGTCTAAGTCGTTGCCTTTCAAAAGCAGGTTGGAAACTTCTCCAGTTTTTTGCCATATAGAGCGGAACAGAATTTCCCTATAGACTACCAATTGCGTTTCTTCACCATATTGCAGTGCAAGTACTATGTTTTGTGGTATTCGTTTTGCCAGCAGTACGATGCTGTGGTCCGAATAGTCCTTCCGCTTTAGTTGTACGCCCAAAACATAGATGCTCTTTACCGTTTCACCTTCTTTCAGTGTCGGTATGGTCTTATTGGCAATTACATTCTCAATAGCCATTCGGCTTACATCCTCGTCAAAAACAGCCTTCACCGATGGCTTTATTTCCATGGTCTGTGTAAAGACTGTTTTGGGTAGTGCTTTATGTATTTCAGTTTGCGTGGGAAGTCCTAACATAAACCTGATGTTTGTTGAAAAAACTGACTGAAACTAGTATTTCGAGATAGTCTATTTGATTACCAAAAATGTTATCAGTTCAAAGTCGTCCAAACCCTTTATGTCGTACAAAAAGAGTGGTTCTGCGGCTCCTTTTAGGAAATCTTGAATATCTGAGCTCTCTTTTACGTTGATGATGGATTTGATGGCGTCTCCCAGCAGTTTGTTATAGGCCTTCATATCCTTTCCGTCTTTGGTCTCTTCGTTGAATTGTTGGGTCAGTTCTGTTAGGGGCTCACTCTTGCCTTTGCAGAGCAAACGCATTTTGTCTAGCAAGTCCTTGGGTTGCAGATGGTTGACATAAACGTCTCCTTCTTCATTCAAATAGACCAGATAGAACGGATGCAGCCTGTTTGTATGGTCGATGTTTACTGCATTTGCTATGTTCTTTAAAATGAAGATGACCCCTTTCTTGCAGTCTTTTGTAGCTTGCGCTACTGCATGCATTCCGTAAGGGGCTCGTTCTATATCTTCATTCTCTTTCATGTATGAAAGTAGGTCTAGCCTGAACTCGTTAAGCCCTAAATCCATAATACTGATGCCCGAATTCATGTCCTCTATGTCGACCACTTCCTCATGAAGCCGCTTCAATTGCTCTTTGCGGTATTCAAGGTCGCCTTTCTCGTTAGCGTCAAGCGGATTGTCGTCTCCTGTTGCCGTCAATATGGTCGCCTTCATTCTCGATTCAACCCTTGCCTTCAAGTTGATATAATCGTCAAGATTCATATCTGGCCAGTAGTTGACTAACTGTATTTGTTTGTTCTTTGAGCCTATACGGTCAATTCGCCCAAATCGTTGGATAATTCTTACCGGATTCCAGTGTATATCGTAGTTGACCAGATAGTCGCAGTCTTGTAGGTTCTGGCCTTCACTTATACAGTCTGTTGCAATTAGCACATCGATGTCTTCCCGTATGTTTGGATATATCAAATGCTTTTCCTTCGAGATTGGCGAGAACAGCGTCAATATCGTATTAAAGTCAAGTTTCTGTCTTGGGGGGGGTGTTATTGTGCTTTTGGCATCCACATCGCCAGAAACCAGTGCGGTGTTCAGGCCCAAGCCTTTCTTTAATCCCTCGGCTATGCTGTTGTACAAGTATACTGCGGTGTCTGAAAAGGCCGTGAATATGATGACTTTTTTATTTCCCTCGTTCAGCGGATGGGTTACCTTTGCCGCAATATCCTTTATCAGGGTTTGCAGTTTGCTGTCGTGTAGGGCGGTCACGCATTCAATTCTTTTCAACAAGTGCTTGAACAGTTCCAAATCGTGTGCAAGATCTCGTCGCCACGAAATGGTGTCCAAGTCTTGAATCGCAATTTTGTTTTTCTTGTTTCCGATAAAAAGTTCGTCACTTTCATCGCTGGCGTTGACGTCGTAGTCGTCTACCTCAATGTTTTCCGAATGGTCTATCTTTTGTATGGTAGTCTCTATTTTTTCCTTAATGCGTTCCAGTGTCAACCGGAATGAATTGACCGAACTTTCAAGGCGTTTCAGAATCTGTATACTCATCAACCGATGTATACCTCTTTCACGTGCTTCTACCGAGAAGACGTGGTTGGTATCCTCATCCCTTTCCTCGTATTTGCTTCTTGCACTTGGTAACAAGTATTCGGAAGGAATATAGATTGAAAGCTTGATCTCTTGTAAAATCGTGAAGATTTCGTCAAAATCTGGCGCACCTTCTAAATCTGTCAATGCGGGCGTTCTTGAAATGGGTTTCAATCTTTCTGGGAATGTGCCAATTGCAGTTGTGTCGTAATAACGCTCGATGTGTTTACGGCTTCTTGCTATGGTTACAGAGTCTAATACTTCAAAAAAGTCAAAACTCAGTTCTTGCAGGAGTCTTTCGGTGGTCCTGTCTGCTTCTGGTAGCTCTGTCCATTTCTTATACGATTTTTGGGCGTTCTTGAAAATGTCATCGATGGAACTCTTGGTGTTGAGTTCTTTGTTCAGTAGCTCAGGATTGCCCTCATAGGCTAGCTGTAACTGGTTTTTAAGGTCGTTGAAACGGTTGTTCACTGGGGTGGCCGACAGCATCAGCACCTTGGTTTTTACTCCCGACCTGATGACCTTGTTCATCAACTGGGTATAGCGGTTGTTTCGCTGGCTGTCATCATCTTCTTCGGCATCTATCTTGCCTCCGTTTCGGAAGTTGTGCGACTCGTCTATAACCAATAGGTCGTAGTTTCCCCAGTTTATCATACTTAAGTCCAATCCGTTCGATTGGCCTTGCTCTCTCGATAAGTCTGTATGGAACAAGACGTCGTAACGTAGTCTGTCTCCTGCTATCGGATTGTTCTTATAATTACTACGGTACATTATCCAGTTTTCGTTCAACTTCTTCGGACATAGTACCAAAACCGTTTTGTTCCTGTTTTCGTAGTATTTGATGACAGATAGGGCGGTGAAGGTCTTTCCAAGACCAACACTGTCTGCTAATATGCATCCATTGTATTTCTCTAGCTTGTTGATTATTGCCAAACAAGCATCTTTTTGGAAGTTGTAGAGTTTGCTCCAAATAATGCTGTTCTTGAAGCCTGTCGCTTCGTTGGGAAGCTCGTCTTCCGATATGTCGTCTAGAAACTCCCTGAAAATGTTGAATAACGTCACAAAATAGATGAATTCGGGTGCATTCTCTTTATAGACGTTTTCTATGCTTTCTATAACCCGGTCTGTAACGTCCTTGAAGTTCTTCTTGTCGTTCCAGAGACCTTCAAACTGTTGCAGAAACATATCTGCTGTTGGTGAAGGCAACCTGGTGATAGCGGTGCTCATATTTGAGCCTCTTTCGCATCCTAATTCTGATGTGGTAAAGTCATTGAATGGCATATAGGTCAGTTTATAGCCACCATTCTCCACATTCAAACTCTTAGGTATGCCTCCATTGGTAATGTTGGTCTTGAATTTGACTTTTTGGCGTATCCAGTTCGCACACTCTTTGGCTATTGCTTTTTGTGTAAGGTTGTTTCGGAGTTTGATTTCAAATTCAGTTCCATAGAGGTTCCTTTCACGGTTGAGTTTCGGAATATAGAACTCCCGCTTCTCTTTGGAAACTTTCTGTTGGTCAAAGGTTGGTGAATCAAAAATAAACCTTAATTCTTCAATGCTGTCCAATTCCTTTTTCAATGCCTCATAGGCATAAATAGAAAAACTTGCTGCCGCTATCGACACCTTGCTTCCCTTACAGATTGTTTCCTTTAGATTGTCTATAACTCTGTTATTGACATTATCGAAAAAGTTTTCCATTCTGAGCCACTCTTGTCTGAACCGTAGAATTCAAATATATAAAAAATGTTCTTTTTGCCGAAGTAAACAGCACTTTAATTAATACGTTTTTTGAATTCTTAAAAACTTAGTCCGAAAGTGAAAAGAAAACATTTGAAGAAGTTTTGGCTAATTCGTACATAACTGCATTAAATTAGACAAGACATACAAAAAGGGGCTATATCTTCCGATACAGCCCCTTTTCTCGTTATTTGAGGGTCTTTTATTTCTTGTGATCCTTAATCCAGTTCTTGGCGTTTACAAACGCTTCAATCCATGGTGTAACCTCGTCTTCGTGTACGCGGTCTACTGGGTAGTAGGCACACTGCCAAGGGAAGATGGCACGTTCTGGGTGAGGCATCATCGCCAAATGACGGCCGTCGCGGCTGGCGATTGCGGCTGTCGAGAACATAGAACCGTTCGGATTTGCTGGATAGCTGTCGTAGTTGAACTTGGCTACCACCTTGTACTTGCTCTCGTCGTTTTCTGGGAACCAGAACTTGCCTTCACCGTGGGCTACCCAAACACCAAGTTTGGTGCCGCTCAGGCTCTTCAACATTACGCTGTCGTTCTCAGGAATGGTCAAACCTACGAAGGTTGACTCGAACTTATGCGAGTTGTTGTGGAGCATCTTTGGCTTAACGGCATCTTCCGGATAAATCAAGCCCAATTCTACCATCAGCTGGCAACCGTTGCAGATACCAAGGCTGAGGGTGTCCGGACGTGAATAGAAGCGGTCGAGGGCTGCTTTCGCTTTCTCGTTGTACAGGAAGCCGCCTGCCCATCCTTTCGCTGAACCCAATACGTCGCTGTTCGAGAATCCACCGCAGAAGACGATGAAGTTCACGTCGTCGAGGGTCTCGCGGCCGCTTGCCAAGTCGGTCATGTGGACGTCTTTCACATCGAAACCGGCCAACCACATGGTGTAGGCCATTTCTCTTTCTCCGTTTGTACCCTTATCGCGGATGATGGCCGCCTTAATGCCCGAGCGGGTCTTGCGGTCGGCGTTCAAGCCAAGTTTGCTGAGTTTGCCGCTGAAACTGTCGTTGAAGTGGTATACCAGTGGCTGGCTCTTGTAGTTCTCGAAGCGTTCCTTTGCGCATTCTTCACCGCTCTGCTTTCTGTCAAGCAGATACGACGACTTGAACCAAGTGTCGCGGAGGGTGTCGATGTTGAATGTGAGGTGCTTGTCCTCTTTTGCAATGCGGAGCTCGCGGTCGACAATTGGCTTACCCAGTTTCGCGAAACCAACACCTGCTGAGCTCAAGGTCTTTTCTACCAAAGCACAATCCTTTACTTGGATAATCACACCAGGGTTCTCCGAGAACAGAATCTTTGCAAGTTCTGGTTCTGGTACATCTTTCAACTGGATGTTCAAACCGCCGGTTGTGTTGCCGAAGCACATCTCGAGCAAGGTGACAATCATACCGCCTTCGCTGATGTCGTGGCCGGCTAAGATGAGGCCCTCCTTTATCATTTTCTGAATGGTGTTGAACGCATCTTGGAAATACTCCGGATTCTTTACGGTTGGAACTTCTGAACCTATTTTGCCGAGCGACTGCGCAAGTGCGCTACCGCCAAGTTTCAACGCGTCGAACGAGAAGTCGACATGGTAAAGGGTTGTATTGCTGTCTGGTATAATAACAGGGCTGATGATGTTGCGGACATCGCTAACTTGGCCGGCTGCGGTAATGATTACCGTGCCAGGTGCCAATACTTTGTCTTCTCCATATTTCTGGGTCATCGACAAAGAGTCCTTTCCTGTTGGAATGTTGATGCCAAGGTCAATAGCAAAGTTACTACATGCCTCTACTGCCTCGTACAGGCGTGCGTCTTCTCCTTCATTCTTGCATGGCCACATCCAGTTCGCGCTTAGCGAAATGCTTTCCAAACCTTCTTCCAGTGGAGCCCACACAATGTTGGTAAGGGCTTCTGCTATACTCATTACCGAACCTGCGGCTGGGTCTACCATCGCTACTAGCGGAGCGTGGCCCAGTGAGGTCGCAATACCTTTCTTGCCTCTGAAGTCAAGCGAAACAGCGCCTAGGTCGTTCAACGGCAGCTGTATTTCACCGGCACACTGTTGCTTGGCAATCTTACCGGTTACCGAGCGGTCTACCTTGTTGGTCAACCAGTCTTTACATGCAACTGCCTCCAACTGCAACACGTTGTTGAGGTATTCCTCAATCTTGTTGTCGTCTGTTGTAACCTCTGAATAGGTGGTTTTAACGGTCTTGTCTGTAATAACGGTGTGTGGTGGACGTCCAATCATATCCTGCATCTGGAGGTCGATTGGCTTTTCGCCGTTTTTGCGTTCGAATACGAACTGGTGGTCGCCAGTTGTTTCACCAACCACATACATTGGAGCGCGTTCGCGGTCCGCTATCTTTTTAACTAGGTCAATGTCCTTCTCTTGGAGGAGGAAGCCCATTCTTTCCTGGCTTTCGTTGCCGATAATTTCTTTAGCCGATAGGGTTGGGTCGCCTATTGGAAGAGCGTCCATATCTATCTTGCCACCGGTGGTCTCTACCAACTCCGAAAGGCAGTTCAAGTGTCCGCCTGCTCCGTGGTCGTGGATAGAGATAATTGGGTTGTTGTCGCTTTCTGCCAGTGTTCTGATGACGTTGGCCACGCGCTTCTGCATTTCTGGGTTTGCACGCTGTACGGCGTTCAACTCAATTGCGTTAGCGTACTGACCTGTGTTTACAGAGCTGACTGCGCCACCACCCATACCAATGCGGTAGTTGTCGCCACCGCTCACAACTACTTTCTCGCCAGGTGCTGCCTCGCCCTTCATCGCGTCGCGCTTGTTGGCGAAACCAACACCACCTGCCAGCATAATTACCTTGTCGTAGGCAAATTTCTTGGCATTTTCCTGGTGCTCGAAAGTCAGTAACGAACCGCAGATGATAGGCTGACCGAATTTGTTTCCGAAGTCGCTCGCACCGTTTGATGCCTTGATGAGGATCTCTTCTGGTGTCTGGTACAGCCATTTGCGTTCTGGCATATTCTGTTCCCATACACGGCCGCCAACGGTACGCGGATACGAGGTCATGTATACGGCTGTTCCGGCAATTGGCAAACTTGCTTTACCTCCGCCCAAACGGTCGCGGATTTCACCGCCTGTACCAGTCGCAGCTCCGTTGAATGGCTCTACGGTTGTAGGGAAGTTGTGGGTTTCTGCTTTTACAGAGATAACTGATTCTATGTTCTTGATTTCGAAGTAGTCGGGCTTGTCTCCACTTGCAGGAGCAAACTGCTCGATTACCGGACCGGTCTTGAAGGCTACATTGTCGGTGTAGGCTGAAACCAGGTCGTTAGGGTTCTCTTTCGAGGTCCTCTTAATCATGCTGAAAAGAGAACTCTCTTTCTTGACACCATCGATGATGAATTCTCCGCCAAATATCTTATGACGGCAGTGCTCTGAGTTAACTTGGCTGAAACCGAATACTTCACTGTCGGTAAGTTTTCTTCCCAGTTTTACCTCAATGCTCTTGAGGTACTCAACCTCGGCCGGACTCAAAGCCAAGCCTTCGCTCTGGTTGTAGGCCTCAATATCGTCGATGTAGACAATAGCGTCGGGCTGCTTGTCTATGGTGAAAATATCTTGGTTCAATCCATTGTAGATTCTCTGCAACATCTTGTCGTGGGCGCTGTCTGCGCCTTTTGCTGCAAAGTATTCCTCAATACGTAAAATACCTTTAATACCCATGTTCTGGGTTATTTCTACGGCATTGGTACTCCATGGTGTAATCATTTCACGGCGTGGACCGATGTACCAGCCTTGCAATTCTTTGGCTTCAGTGTGTTTGGCCCCACTAAATAACCAGGTGAGTTTCTCGATGTCTTCTGCACTCAATGCCTGGGTTGTGCCTACTGCAAGCACGGTGGCATTTTCTTTCTGGAAGAATGAAATCATATAATGGTTGTTTGTTTGTTATTTCCTATGTCAGGATCGATTTTTAATTTGCAAATTTACGAAAGTTGCGACACGGAAACAAATATTTGGTTCCCGCTTTACCGCTCAATTTCCTTGCCGTTTGCCTGCCACATTAAAATGCCGCCATAAAGGTTGGTTACTTTATAGCCCTGGTTGGCCAGCTGGAAGGCGAACGCCGAACTTCTTCTGCCGCTTCGGCAGTAGATGGCTACGTGCTTTTCTTTGTTAAGCAGGTCCATTGCTTTGGCAACATGGTTGGGGTCTTTGAAGTCGAGTAGCACGGCTCCCTTTATATGGCCATCTTTATATTCGTTTACAGTGCGGCAGTCAACAAGTACTATGGTGTCTGTGGCTATCAGTTCTTCAAAACCCTTTACGTCAAGGTCTCTATAATTCTTTTGTGCGTTTGCCGATGCAACTCCTAATAGTAGGGTGAGCAGAATTGAAAATGTCTTTTTCATGGTTCAATGTTTGTTAATTCAACTCCAAATATATTCTCTTTGTGGTAATTATCCAACAAATTCTATTGTAAACACTTACTAGTGGGTAGAAAAAAAGGAGCACCCTTTGGGTGCTCCCGTCTTTTTGGCTTTATTCAGTTAGAATTAACCGTTAACCTTAGCCATGTGTGCGATCAACTCGAGAACCTTGTTAGAGTAACCGATCTCGTTGTCGTACCATGAAACAACCTTAACGAAGGTGTCAGTCAAGTATACACCAGCGTTTGCGTCGAAGATTGAAGTTCTAGTGTCGCCGAGGAAGTCTGAAGATACAACAGCGTCTTCAGTGTAACCAAGAACACCCTTCAATTCGCCTTCTGAAGCTTCCTTCATTGCCTTGCAGATGTCTTCCTTAGTTGCAGACTTAGCCAAGTTTACAGTCAAGTCAACAACAGAAACGTCCAAAGTAGGAACACGCATAGAGATACCAGTCAACTTGCCGTTCAATTCAGGAATAACCTTACCTACAGCCTTAGCAGCACCAGTTGATGAAGGGATGATGTTGCCAGCAGCTGCACGGCCACCGCGCCAGTCCTTCAATGATGGACCGTCAACAGTCTTCTGAGTTGCAGTTGTTGAGTGTACAGTAGTCATCAAACCGTTAACGATACCGAACTTGTCGTTCAATACCTTTGCGATTGGTGCCAAACAGTTAGTAGTGCAAGATGCGTTTGATACGAACTGAGTGCCCTTTACGTACTTGTCGAAGTTAACACCGCATACGAACATTGGAGTGTCGTCCTTTGAAGGAGCTGACATTACAACGTACTTAGCACCTGCCTTCAAGTGAGCTTCTGCCTTGTCCTTTGACAAGAACAAACCAGTTGACTCAACTACGTATTCTGCACCTACTGCATCCCACTTCAAATCTGCAGGGTTTCTTTCAGCGGTTACACGGATTTCCTTGCCGTTAACGATAAGCTTACCACCGTTTACGTTGCCTTCTGCGTCCTTGTTATCGATACCTTCGATTGAACCTTCGAACTGGCCGTGCATAGTGTCATACTTCAACATGTATGCCAAGTATGATGCAGGGCAAAGGTCATTAATACCTACGATTTCGATGTCAGAACGATTCTGAGCAGCACGGAATACGAAACGACCGATACGGCCAAATCCGTTAATACCAACTTTTGTTGCCATTGTTTGTAATAATTTTTTATTAATAAAAAAGTGACTTTTTGTCTTGTTTTTATGATGTGGTACGGTTATTTCAGGCCTTTTGTTGCATGGCCTCTTTCACTGCATTCTGGCCATAGCTGTGCTTGAAGCAGTCGCACGACGACTTGCATCCGCTAGCTGCTAACAGAGCTATTGCTAATAGGATGAACCTAACCGCTTGCCTCATTTTCTTTACGCTTTATCTACGTTTTCTACGTTGATAACTTCTCCATAGTTGCGCTGGGTGCCTCCGTAACCTGGACAGGTTGATGATTTGCACGCACTGAATAATGCTGCTACTAGAGCTGCTGCAATAGTAAGTTTTATGGCTTTCATTGTATGTAAGTTTTTATTTTTATTCATTTTTTTGTTACCACAAAAATAATCATTTATTTTCTTATAAGTATAAGTCTGTTCGCTTTTTTTAATCGCTTTTTCGAGTTTCTATTTTTTCGCTCTTGCTTTTATACCGTAGCAACCACGACACTATTAATGTCAACTCTATCAGTATGGCGGGCAGATTGGCTGTGTTATATTGCTGAATACCACTGCCTGTTGGCACTATTGCTTTGCATATAATAAAGTATATGATCGACAATACGCAGCCGACTCCGCACACCCACATCAACGCCCGCTCTATCTTCTGGGCCCGCTTTACGTATACAAGTAGCCCTATAACCAATAGAAGCGGATTCATCCACAACAGGTTGAGGTTCGGACTGACGAACTCGTGCACCGATAGGCAGCTTACGTAGAAGATGACGGTGCCCAACAATCCCGTTAGCGTGAAGAACAGCAGGTAGGCCCATCGGTCGTCTTTCCCGGTTGCTATGTAGTAGAGCGCGTGGAGTAGCGCAAATAAAAAGACGGTCCACAACACTACCGATGTGTTGAACACGTTTGTCCATTCGGTCTCTTTCTCCCTCTTCTGCTTTTCTAGCAGTTTGTTGGTGGCTTTTACTAACGGACGCAGGCTGTCGCCTTCCTGTATCGACAGCAGACCGATTTCCTCTTTCAAGAACATGGGTAGGAACAACTGGTCCCACTCGGTTAGCTGTTGGTCGGTGGGCTGCCCTAGACACAGGTCTATTCCGAAACGGTACCATGGCGAGGTTGGCAGTATCTCGTATATAAGGTCACGGTAGGTCTTGTTCTCTCCGTCTGCCTTTTTGAAGAGTTTTGCGTATACTTCGCCTTTCTCTTCCCCTTTTGCGTAAACCAGTTTGCCGTTGACGCAGTTCCTGATCAGGGCCCTTGGCCTGGTGGCGCAGTTATCGCTGAAATACTTGTACCGGTATACTCTGTTTTCGGGTTTGTAGTTCTCTATCAGTGCCCAGTATAGTTTCTCTTTTTCCTGCTGGGTCAGGTTCAATTCCTGCTCGTAGTAGTTGGCATTCTTCTCAATGGTTTCTTCTATCGAGTGCCGCATGCTCGCTCTGCCGAGTCTATAGTCGGTTTGTCCGCTCACAAAACGGCTCACAAACGACAATGGCTTGCCGAACGAGAATATGCCGTAGTTGTAGATGATGTCCAATCCTGTCTGTGGGTCTTTCACCCTTATGGCGGTGTGCCCCCATGCCGTAAATATGGCCATCTTGCTCGGACCGCTGGTCAGCAGGCTGATGGTGGCATCTTCCGATATGGGTACTGCCAGATGGTCTACTTGTCCGTATGTGTTGATGGTGGTTGCCAGTGTCAGCAGCACCATAAATAGTTTCTTTATCATTTCCAATTCTTCTTGCTGAATGGGTTCAATAATACACCCCCTCTTCGGGGTGTTTCAAATTTAGGTTTTATGTGTGAATTATCAAACTTTTTTCTCTACTGGGTGCAGCTTGCGTGTTTTGTTTTCGCTTGCTGTTCGTCCTCACTTTATTTCTTGAAGGCTTTCAAGTGTTGCCACAACTTTTGTACGGGCAGCCCCATTATGTTGTAGTAGCTGCCTTCTATGTGCTCAATGCCAACGTATCCTATCCATTCCTGAATGCCGTAGGCACCGGCCTTGTCGAGTGGCTTGTACTTTTTCACGTAGTGCTCCACCTCTTCCTGTGGCAGTTGGGCGAACTTTACCGTCGACTCTACAAAGAAGGCGTCTTCCTTTTCTTTCGTGCGTATGCAGACGCCTGTGTATACTTGGTGGGTGCCTCCGCTCAAAAAGTTAATCATGGCTATCGCCTCTTCTTCGGTCTTGGGTTTCCCCAGCACCTTACCGTCTTTCCACACAATGGTGTCGGCTGTAATGAGTAGGTCGTTCTCTTGCAGGTCGCACAAATAGGCGGCCGCCTTTTCTCTTGCTATATAAAGTGGTATTTCTCCGCCTTGAAGGGTCGCCGGGTAGTCTTCCTTTATTCCTTTCTTTAAGACTACGTCAAATTCAAGCTCCAACCCTCTCAGAAGTTCTTGCCTTCTAGGGGAGCCCGATGCGAGTATGATGTGGTATTGTTCTAGCATTTTTCTGTTTCGTTTTTCAAAGGTAAACAATAATTAGATACGAGTTCCCATTTTTCTTGTTGTGAATGCAAAAAAGACGGGGTGTCCTTTCCCCGTCTTCTGTCTTAATCTATCGATGAGAATGTTTTTCTTACTTCTATCCGGTATAGTGCATATGTCGTGCAGAAGTAGATTCCGGTCTGTATCCATAAGCCGATGATGTATGGACTTGCGTTTGCTACACTGCTACCCGTTGAGTTGAGGGCTAGGAAGCCCTGTATGCCGAATGTTGAGGGTAGTACTTTTACGGCTGTCTGCCATCCGCTGCTCATCGATGCCCACGGCCAGCTCATTCCCGATGCGAAAATGAATATTACGGATGTGAATACAAATACAACGAATACGGCCTCTCGTTCTTTTATTAGTAATGAGAGGGTCATTGCGAAGAATACGCATGCCAGCACGTAAGGTACAATTAGGGATAGTGAATCGGTGAAGTGTACCAATTGCGGAAGGTCGAACAACTGTGGAACTACCAAGAAAAGGAAAATCGATGCCAGTAGCCATATCATGGCGTAGCATGCGCTTTTGCCGCAGATGTTTCTAAGCGTACCCTTGCAGTATTCTTTCCCTGGTATCAGCCTCTTGCCTCCGTTCTTGTCGCGCATTGTTCCTGCTGCCATTCCGACTCCCAACAGCAACATTTGTTGCACTATTAGCACCAGTACGCCTGGCACAAGGTAGCTGGCGTAGCCGTTTTGCGTGTTGAAGAGGGCGATGTTCTTGTATTTCAGTGGCGCGGCGTTCAACTCTTGCTCACGGGCTGTCTTGCCTGCTACCATCTGTGTCTGTATGTTTGCGTTGACCTTTAGCGATGTTGCGGTTACACCCTGTAACAGGGCTTTGTAATACATCAGGCTGGTCATGTCGCAATAAAGGTGGACACTGGTTTGTTTGGTTCTCGCAACATCCTTGGTGAAGCTTTTCGGAATCTCCATTATTCCGTAGGCCTTGCGTTCTGCTATTGCTTTCTTGGCCTCTTCCATGCTGATGCATTTCCCTACCACCTGCACCTCTTTGGTCGCATCGACCATTCGCGAAAACTCGCGGCTGAAACTGGTGTTGCTGTGGTCTACTACAACAAGCGGAACGTCTGGGGTCTCTTCTTTGTTGTAGAGGTAAGAGTAGACAAGTGGGTAGAGTAGGGGGGCTATTATGAAGAACACGAGTGTCCCCGGATCTTTTATCGATAATGCTACTTCGTCGCTCCAGATCTGTAGTATACCCGAAAATCCGTCCTTTATCTTACTCAATATGTTCTCTTTGTCTAATGACATAGTGTGTTTCCTTTCTTCTGTTGCGCCCTGCTTTAGGGCTCGTAGACCATTGTTTTATACACTTTCTTTATTCGGCCCATTACAATAAGTGGCAGTAGGCAGAATACCAGCAGGCCTACAACACTGTGCCAGCTGTACTGCCATCCGAAACCATTGAGGGCTTGCTCTGTGTAGATGAGGAAGTACTGCCTTACCGGACATATTGACGGCCATGCCTGGAACGCTTGCGGAAATGCGCTGACTGGAAATGTGAAGCCCGATAGCGATAGCTCCATTACCGAGAAGAACGATGCTATGCTTAACGATAGGCGCATTGTTGGAAACAGCCCGTATATAAAGAGGGCTATGCATTGGGTCGATATTACCAAAAGGCACGTTGTTAAGTGCATCATCCCTATGCCGCATTTACATGGAAATCCTAGGAAACCGTACATTACGGAATTCATTCCCATACATACAATGCAGAATACAACCGCCATTGGCAGTAGTTTGGCGAAAAGTGCCATCATAATGTTGTCGTCTGCCAGTAGCAGTAGTTGCCTGCTTAGGCCGTATTTAACTTCCATTCCCAATACGTAGATGGTTAGTAGCATAATCAGTATGCTGTAAATGCCAGGTAGTAGTATTGGACAGAGGTAAATGGCGTAGTTCGTATTATAGTTGGAAATCGGATGCGTGTCGATGCTTATGGGCTGCAGTAACGCTTTGGCTTGCTCTTCTGTCGCTCCTTTGGCTAGCAGTACGCTCCTTCCCACTGAACCCGATGCTAGCGCGCTCATGGTGGTCATGTCGCTCATTTGCAGGCTGGCTGGTATCAGTATCGAGTTGTTCGTGTAGAATGAGAGGGTAGGCTGTCGGCTTGCCATCAGGTCTTTCTCGAAATCTTTCGGTATCATGTAGATGCCGTAGGCTTCCCCTTTCTGTACGGCTTTTTCCGCTTCGTGGAAATCTTTTGCCTGCAACACAATCTTGGTGTTTTTAAAGGCGTTCAGGTTCCGCGCTATACTTCTGCTGGTCTTGCTTCCGTCGTTGTCTACTAATACCACTGGCAACTCGTTTGGAGCTCCGGCCTTCATCAAGTCTAGGAAAAAGAAACTGATGAACAGGGGTGCGCCAATCATAAGTAGCAGGTACAGCGGTCTGCCTAATATCATCCGCCATTCCTCTACCATTATCCGCCATATTTTATGTGCTTGTTGGCTCATTGGGCTTTCCCTTCGTTCGGTTTATTTTAGTATAACGCTCATTCCAGCTACCAATCCTTCTACTTTCTGGGTTGGTATGGCTTTTATCTCGAATGTTTTTGAATCGTATTCGCCTTTCGATTTGCTGCTCTTCCAGGCTGCGAACGATCCGAGGTCTTTTGCGCTGGTTACTTTCAGGGTAATCTCTCTGTCGCCTAGTGCGGGTATGATGGCTTTTACAGTGTCTCCCTCTGGTAGGCGTTGGTAGTCTTTTTCGCGTACGTTGAACGTTACCCAGGTGCTTTCTTCCAATTGAAGGTTCATGATAGGAGCTCCCGAACCTACCAATTCGCCTCTGAGTGGAAATATGGTGCTTACTTTTCCAGCTGTCGATGCGAACAGCACGGTTTCTCTAAGGTAGCTTTTTACTTCTTGTATTGCTGCCTTCGCACGGCTGACTTGGGCTGCCGCTGCTACTTTGTCTTCGTCTTGAGCTCCCTTCTTGGCCATTTCATACTGGCTTTTTGCCGCATTTGTTGTTGCTACAGATGCTTTGTACTGTGCTTCTATTTCGTCTTTTTTCTGTTCCGAAACCACACCTTTTTCCCACAGACCCTTTATTCTGTCGTACGATTTCTTGGTGACTTCTTCTGCGGCTTGCGCTTTCTGCAGCATTTCGTAGGCGGCCTCTATGGTTTCTTCTCTAGTACCGTTTTGTGCCTTCGCGTTGACGGCTGCTGCTGCTTTCTCTGCTGCCATTGCCTGTTGGAGTTTTGACTCTAGCTCTGGGCTGTCGAGTACAACCAGTGTGTCTCCCACCTTTACGCGGTCGCCTTCTTTTACACAGAAGCGCTGTATTCTTGCTGGCACTTTACACGAAACGCGCATCTCGTCCATTTCTACCTCTCCCTGTATTATTTCGGGTTCTGGTTTCATGACGTATTGCCCAATTAGTGTTATACCGATTATAATTGCTAAAAGTACAACAAATGCAATTGCTAGATTAACATTGCTGTTTTGGTTTTTGCTGCTCATATCGTTATTTCTTTTATGTCTTTCTTATTCCTTTATTCTTAGTTTTCCGGCACTTCTGTCTAGGTGGATGCCGTATATTTTGGCCTCTATTTCGGCGTCAATAACGTCGCTGGTCGCTCCCAACCATGCGGTCTGTGCCTCTAGCAGGTTCGATGCGGTGATGATGCCCGACTCGAAACTCAGTTGTGCCATACGCAGGTTTTCGTTTGCTTCTTCAAGGTTGACTTTTGCCACTTCCAACTTTCTGACAGCTTCGTTCTGCTTGAAGGTGTATTGGGTAACTTGAAGCTCAATTTTTTCTTTTGTGTCGTCTAACTTCAACTGCTGAACCAGTGCTTCGCTTTGCGCGGCTTTCATTTTGTAGTAGTCGGCTCCGAAGTGGAACAATGGCACGTTTACAATGACGCCTACATTCCATTGCCAACCGAATTTTGTCTCTATACCGTCGTATGCGTTCGGATTTGTACCGAGGTAGTTGGCCGACAATGCCACGTTTGGCAAAAGCGCCGCGCGCTCGATGGCTACCTTTTTGTCGTAGATTGATTTCGCAATCGACAGACTTCTTATCTCAGACCTGTTTTGGTAAACCTCGTCCATATTGGGCTTTAATTTCTCTTCTACAGGTATGTTGTTGATGTCTTGGTCTGCCAAGTCGAATTGCTCTTCCAATGGTATGCCGCAATACATGGCTAGTTGCATTTTCGAAAGGTTGATGCCGTTTTCAACCTTCACCATTGTCATTTTTGCTTCGTTTTTCTTTACCGATACAGTGAGCGCGTCTTTCTTTGTGGCTACCCCCGACTTTATCAGTTCGTCCACATCGTTGCTCATCTTCTCCAGAAGGTCAATCAAACCTTGTACGGCCTTCTTTTTGCTGTATAGGCTGACAATTCGCCAATAGGCCTCCGACACGTTTTCTATGATGTCTTCTTGCTGGGTCTGCTGTTTGCTCGCTGCCAACTCTTTTTTCAAGTCGCAGACTTTGTTGTAGGCCGATATCTTGCCTCCCATATAGATGGGTTGTGTAAGGTTAAGGGCTGCTATAAACAAGTTCTGCATGTCTGCTTCCATCTGGTCTTTCGGTATAGTCGTGTACTCTTTCCAGAGAAGCTTTTCCGGATTGGTTTTCGGGTTGAATGGCTTGCCGTTGGCGTCTAATGGTACGGCGCTGCCGTTTATTACCGCCCATTTGTTGTTTAACTGGCTCGATGCCAGCGAACCGTCGGGCTGTTGCGTAGGCAATGCAAAGCCAAAACTACCGTCCTTCATTACGGTTCCTATTGGTAGTAGCGCGTCTTCGCCCAAAAGAGATATATTCTTTTGGTTACGGAAGTAGGCTCCTTTTATCGATATGTTGGGAAAATACTGGCCAAAAGCCGCTTTTTTCTCGTATTGCGCTTGCTCAACTTCGGCTGCGGCAATCTTTTGCTCTTTGTTGTTCTTTATTGCTAAGACTTCGCACGAGTCTAGTGTAAGTGTGCGCTGTGCCATTGCGTTTGAGGCCAAGGCCAAACTCATTATTGCGAAACTTATTCTTCTCATTGTTGTATTGTTAAACGCTGCTTGTTTGCTCTGTTCGTTTCGTTCTTGAAATGCCCAGATTTTTTTTCTATACAAATATAAGCACTTCTAACCAATTCTGTCCCATATGTTATAGGTATACGACATTTAGGACACTTTTTAGGTCGATTAGTGTATTGTTATTCTTCCTCGGTCAGGGTTGTCGCATAGTAGCAGAGGCGCAGACTGGTGTTCGAGGTTTTCCAAAGGGAGATTTCTGTCTTTTCGTCGCTATAGGTTGTGTTATAGTCGGTGTCTTCTGTAAGGTATACCGAGTATTTTTCTTTTAAATACAGTTTCACCTCTTTGAAGGTGGTGTCTATTTGGCTGCTGTCTCTTTCCCTCTGTAGGAAGCAGAGTCTGTAAATGACTTTCCCTGAGGTAGTGTTGAATAAAATTCCATCCCACTCTTGGCCAATGTGCCTGATGCTGTCGTCGATTTGTACGGGCATCTCTTCCGGATGCTCTCTGAAGTCCCAGATCTTATTGCCTACGTTCAATCCCTTTTCTTTGAGGATTCTCGCCGCCTGAACCTTCAAGGTCTTGCCCAATGTTATTTGTTCTACGGTCCTCTCTATGGGTTCGTGGGCTTCACATGTTAGGTTGGCCAATAAGATGAGTCCGAGAAGGAGCGATGTATTTTTCATTAATGTTTGTTTAGTGCCGGTTGGTTTTCTTGACGGCAAAGATAATAAAAGAAAAACAGGCATTCAATTTTTGAATACCTGTTTTCTTGAGATAAGAGCGGAAGACGGGGTTCAAACCCGCGACCCTCAGCTTGGAAGGCTGATGCTCTATCAACTGAGCTACTTCCGCATATTTGGGTGGGTGCAGATGGATTCGAACCACCGAAGGCAAGAGCCAACAGATTTACAGTCTGTCCCATTTGGCCACTCTGGTATGCACCCTTCGTTTCCGTTTTGCGTTGCAAAGTTAGGCTAAAATTTCGACTTTGCCAAGCGTTTTCTTGAAAAAATATCCGTTTTTCGCCTAATTTTTTTGCTAAGGAAACTATATGCTTGATTTTTAATGCCTGTCTAATTAAATTTCTTCAACCTTCTGTTTGAAGTCAAGCATCTTTATGGCTGTAATTGCGCACTCAACACCCTTGTTGCCCAATTTGCCTCCTGCGCGGTCTTCTGCCTGTTGCATGTCGTCGGTGGTGAGAAGTCCGAAAATTACGGGTACTTCCAATTCTTTGTCTGCGTTAAGCGCGGCAAGTCCGTTGGTTGTTCCGCTGCACACGTAGTCGAAGTGTGGGGTACCGCCTCTGACTACACTGCCCAACGCTATAATTGCGGTGTTGCCGTCCATTCCTTTTTCTTTTAAGGCATTTGCCACGGCTTTGCTTGCGAAGGTGAGCTCAAAACTTCCTGGAACATACATCACGGTTATGTTCTCTTCGCTTCCTCCGTTTTCCTTTATTGCGGCTATTGCTCCGTCTCGTAGCGCGAATGTGATGTTCTGGTTCCACTCGCTTACGATTATAACGAAACACATTTCGCTTGCGTTAGGTACGCTGTTGGCATCGTATGCCGATAGGTTGGTTGTTGCCATTTTTTTAGTGTTTGTGTTATTAAAAAGGGTCGCAATCTGAAACTGCGACCCTTGATATATTCTTCTACTGTTGGCTTATTCGCACATTGCAATTAATTTGTCGGCCTCTTGTGCCTGCATGCTCTCGCCATATTTCTCCTTTATGGCCTCGAACTGTGCTTTCGCATTGCTCTTGTCGCCCTTCTTCAAATAGAGAAGGCCGAGACGGCGGAGATAAATAGGAGACACCAACTTGTTGTCTGACTTGATGGCCTTGTTGTAGGCCTTGATTGCGTCGTCTTCTTTCTGCAAGTCCCAATAGCAGTCTCCTATAGCGCCTTCAATGGCTGGCTCTAGAGTGCTGTTGCTGCTTGAATAGGCGTTGAGGTATTTAATTGCATTTTCGTTGTCGCCCAACTTCTTGTAGCAGATGCCTGCATAGGCGTTGGCAACGTTGCCTGCGTCGGTGCCGCTGTATGTGTCGCTGATTGCGAGGAAACCTACAACTTGGCTGTTACCGTTAAGGGCTATCTGGAACGAGTCGCGCTGGAAAGCTTGCTCTGCTGGGAACATGACCTCTGCTGCCTCTACGTTCTTTGGCTCTTTAACGCCTTTTATATAGTAAATAACACCGAAAATCAGAAGTATAATGGCTCCTATACCGATTAGAAGGTTCTTGCTGTTGCTTTCAATGAATGCTTCTCCTTTGGTAAGGGCGTTGTCTAATTCGTCGAACTTTTGTTCTACTGCGTTTGAAAGTTCTTCATTCTCTTTGAGGCTGTTGTTGTCAGTCTCTTTCAATTCTCCTGCCATTTTTATTGTTTAGTTTTTACTTTTATTCAATTTTTTGCGAAATTACAACATAATATCTTTTTAGAAAAATTTTTGTTAAAAGTTTTTCCTGTTCCTTCTGCTATTAATTGCCTTTTTCGCTGTTGTCGGCCTTCTTTATCGCCTCCAGACACTGTGCAAAATTCTTTTTTTGCTGGAAAAATCCGTTCAGTATGTGTTGGAGGTAGCCCGCTGTGTTTGGTATGGGCTCTATTAGCAGTATTTCGCTCATTGTGTGCACTCCCATCATCTTTTCTTGCTCACTCATGTTGAAGACGATGGTAAAACCTGGCATTGCAGCATTGACTTCGTTTATTGCCTTTTTGGTCGATACAATGTCCTCTAGGTTGTCTAAGTCTACGCTATACCACCACATGTCGTGTATGCGTACGAACGGATAACCGGGTGCTGACCTGATGGCAAATTTTTCTCCCTGGTACGTTGCGATTATTTCTGACGGATTGTTTGCTGATGCTTCGTATGGACATCCTAGTTGCTCTAACAGTTTCTTTACGAATCCTGGGGTGTCAACTGGTTGGCCTTTGGGTTGCTCGTTTGTGTTATTGCCTTGTTGTTTTTGTTCGTCTTTTTCCATTTTGTTTTGGTATTTTTTTTATGTGTTTTAACTAATAATTGTTGCTACTATGTTTCGTGGACCTCCGTGGTTGCGGAATTCGCAGAGGTAGATTCCTTGCCAGATGCCCATATTCAATCTGCCGTTTGTAATTGGTATGCTTAAACTTACTCCGGTTATGCTGCTCTTGGCGTGGCTTGGCATATCGTCTGGCCCTTCATCAAGGTGGGTATAGTAGTTCTCGTTTTCCTTGATTAGGTGGTCATATATCTCTGCCATATCGTCTCTTACTGCGGGGTCGAAGTTCTCGTTTATGCAGAGGGCACAGCTGGTGTGCTTTATAAAAAGGTTAAGAAGGCCTTGCTGGGGCAGGTCGGGGAGTTTTTCTATTATTTCGTCTGTTACCAGCCAAAATCCTCTGTTCCTTGCCCTGAGCGTGAACTCTTTTTGTTCTACCATTTTCTTTTTAGTCGTTTGCTATTATTTCCTGTGCTTTTCTTATTTTTTCTTCCATTGGTAATTCGCTCTCTATCCAGTTGATGTGGATTCCGCGTTTCTCCATTCCTCTAAACCAGGTCATCTGGCGTTTTGCAAATTGGTGGATGGCTATTTCTAGTTGGGTGAACATTTCATCGTAGGTGAGTTCTCCTATAATGTGCTGTGTCACGAACTTGTACTCCAATCCGTAATATATAAGGTCTTCCGGATGTATGCCTTCCTTTATCAGGTTCCGTACTTCGTCTAGCAAACCTTCCTCTAATCTGGCCTTTAGGCGTTTGGTGATTTTCTCGCGCCTTTTTTCTCGGTCTATGTTCAGCCCTATTACCGTCGATGTTATCTCTGGGAACGGCTGTTTGTCTATAGGGGTGTTTTTATAATAGTCTGCTATTTCTATCGCTCTAATCGCCCTTTTGCAGGTGTCGAGGTCGCTTACGTTATGTAAGGTCTTATAGCCTTTCAGTATCTCAATCAGCTCGTCGAGTGTTTTGTCTGCCAGTTTGTCCCTCAATTCTTGGTTGTCGGGTACTGGTGACAACCGGTATCCCTTTAATACCGATTCTATATACAGGCCTGTTCCTCCGCACAAGATGGGGGGCTCTCCCTTCGCCTTTATTGTGTTGTAGGCTGTAAGGAAGTCGCGCTGGTATTCGAAGAGGTTATACTTGTAGCCGGGTTCCACTATGTCGATAAGGTAGTAGGGGACGGTCTTGCCGTTTAGGGTATAGTCGGCAAGGTCTTTTCCTGTACCAATATCCATCCTGCGGTATATTTGTCGGCTGTCTGCACTAATAATCGAGGCGCCCATTTCTGTGGCCAAGTGGGCTGCAAATGTGGTCTTTCCACAGGCTGTAGGGCCCAATATGGTGATAAGGTCTCTCATTCTTTCCCCTTTTATTGCATTAGTGCCGCTTTACGTTCTACTTCTTTCTTTGCTTCTTTGGTGCCGTTCGCGTATGAACTGAAGAGTAATGAAAGTTTTATACCAAAGTCTAAATACTTTAAGTCGTCTACTATTTTCTTTCCGTCGCTTATGCGCTGGCTGCACAGTACACTCGAGGTGCTGGTCTGTGCTCCCGGATTTGAACGTGTAAGAATCTTCTCACTGGTCAGATCTTCGTTCTTGATGAGGTAGTTGGTCTTGTCGTCGTTTGAGTCGCTGATGCCGTCTCGTGTTTTCATGTTCAAACTGTTCAACGAGTAGTCGACATAGATGCTGGCTCCAAAATCCAACACGTCGTTAATTCTGAATTTACGTCCGATATTTGCCCCTATCATGACGTATACAGGGGTTTCTGCATATTTTCCGTCAATTTGGAATTCTTTACCCTGTATGGCCCCTAATGCTTTTGAACTGTAAATAGGGTCTGTGAAGTTATAGTAGGCTGTTATGTCAACATCTTCCATTTTCTGGTCGTACTTGATGCTGAGTGGAAATCCGAATTTGAAACCTGCTGCAAGTACCCAGTCGTTATAGCTGTACGCTGCCATCAATGGAACTTCGAACAAGAGGGTCTTGAAGTCTTCCTTTATTGAGCCTACACGGTAGCCTAAACCTACCTGGTCGCCTTCGTAGTCTATATAGTTCGAACTGTCGCGGTATGCTCCGTCGTTGGTGAAGCTGCATTTCGAAATAGACATGCCTATACCCATTCTTAAACCCCAGTGCTGGTTGAAAAAGTAATAGTAGTCTATGTTGAAGCCAGGCGTGAAATTTCCTGTTATATTACCGAAGTCAGAGTCTGTTATTAGGTTCGACTTGCCTGCTGAGAAACCTATGCCTAGATGCGAATGCGATTCGTCTTTGAGGAGGGGTAGTGTGGTCCTGGCTTGTCTTTGCCTCATCAGTTGCTTCATCAACTCTTCTCTTCTTTTGTCTTGGTCTGCCGCTAGATCCGACAAGTCGAATTTCTCAAACGGGGTGTCTATGCTGTCACTTTTATCTGCTTTCGCCTGTTGCTTTATTTCGGGTTCAATCGGTCTTACCGGATTGGCACCCCAAATAGAACGTTCCACGCTGAAATCATAGTCTAAAGTTGAGTTCTGGGCATAAAGGGTGCTACCGCTTAACAGCAGTACCAACGAGCTCATTATTTTAGTTAGTTTGTTCATATCTTGTCTGTAGGCTTTGCCTAGTTTTTTCTTATTTAACAATAAATTTTGCTCCTATGTTTTTGTCTTCTCCGGTTGTTATCAGAACGAAGTAATAGCCTTTTTCTCTCTGACCTGGTATGACAATAGGATAGTTTGTTGGTGTATCGTGGAAGACTTTTTTGCCTGCACTGTTATACACATCTATGTACAAACCTTTTTTCTCGGCTTCGCTAAAGTCGTAATCTATCGTTATATCTTTTCCCCTTGCAACTGGGTTTGGATATATGGTAAGCTGTTTCTCTTTATCTATGCAGATTTCTTCCGAGAAGTATTCTCTGCCGTCTTTTGTGGTGACGTATACTTGGTAGCAGCCTGCCAGCTTGTTGCCCACGGTCTCGCTGTAGTAGGCTTTTGTTTCGCCGTATACGGGTTGCCCGTCTTTATACCATTGGAAACTTGTGTACCGGTCTTTGCCGATATTGTTGTTGCACAACAGCATGTAGTTGTATTTGTTTACCACAATAGGGTAGTCGAGGCTCTTGGTCACTATTATGGCAATTTTTATAATGCTGTCGCAGCCCCAGTGGTTGACTAGCGTGTCGCGCAACACTGTGCTTCTGGTGTATTTCCGGCCTTTGTATAATACGTCGTATTCTCCTTCGTAGGTTATTGTGCTATAGGTTGGCTGGTACACTTTTATGTGCGCGTATATGGTGCTGTCGCATCCTCCAACGTTTGTCAGTACACGGGTTACCAGGGTGTCGTGGGTGTAGGTTTCTCCTTCGTATTCTACAAAATTACACCCTTCTTCAGTAATGTGTACTTCTTCTGGTTGGCGCACATTTATTTTTATCACACATATACTGTCGCAGCCCCATTTGGTCGTTAGGCTGTGCTCGAATGTGGTGTCGCTGTAGAACGATTGGCTGTTCCATGTTACAATACCGCATCCTGTCAGGAATAACTCGCCTTTCTCTTTTGGCTTGTGTATGCGCAACTTGTATACCATTATGCTGTCACAACCCGATTTCGACACGAATGAGTCTCTTATTTCCGCATCTTCTTTATAGACTTTTCCGCGGAAGGTTATCTGTTCGCAGTCGTCTATATTTTCGATGTATTCCTGGAATTTTCCGATCACAATCTTTATGTACTGGTTGTGGCTCTCATAGGTCTTATTCGTCTTGTCTAGGTCGTCCCATTCCATATACGGATTGTAACTCCTATTCAAGAGTGTTGTCGATGACTTGTAGGTCTTGCCCTCAACTACCAGACTGTCGCAACCGTAAAGGTTCGTTGTGTCGATTGTCAGGTGCGTAATGTGCACTTCTGTTACCAACAGGCTGTCGCAACCGGCTTTGTTTACAAGTGTGTCGACAATTGTTGTGTCATTGGTGATATAGTGGCCGTAGACGGTTTTGAACTCTTCTCCGTAGGTGTGGAGTGTGTCGGTTGTCGCCTGGTGGACTATAATGTTTGTTTTAATAATACTGTCGCATCCATAGTGGTTTAGACCCTTTAATGTGTCGTATACAACGGTGTTCTCTGTATATTCAAAGCCTCTATGTTTGGTAACGTAGCAGTTTTCTATTGTCTGCTCCTTTATAGTTGGCTTCAATACATTCAACACATAATGTACGGTGCTGTCGCACCATTCTGTCGCATAAGACGAGTCTATCACGATACTTTCACTGTATACCTTGCCTCTGAAGTGGATGGTGTCGCAATTCGTGAAGTAGATGGAAGTGTCTTTAGGGTGCATAATGTTGACCTTGTAAATGGTGATGTTCATCTCGTCTCTGTCGAAACGGGTAGTGTCATTTACAACGGTGTCTTTTGTCACTTCTATCTTTCCACTGCTCAAATATAGTGTTCCTTTTGCGCAGTAGGTCTTGTTGCTGTTCTTTCTTACGGTCTTCCCTATGTGGATTGGCGTTCTCACAATGTGGTTACAACCGGTTTCCAATAGGGTGGTGTCTGTTACTGTTGTGTCTTTTAAGAATACAGTTCCGTTATAGGTGAGACTGTCGTATCCGTATATTGAATCAACGGTTTCTGTGTACGACTGGTTGACGTTGATGTGGGTATAAGCTATCAACGTGTCTCTGTCTATTTCGTCTTTGTGTCTTTCTTCCAGTACGGTGTCTTTATAATACCATGTTGTGTTGAACAGGGTACTGTCGCAACCGGCTGGAATGGTGTCGCGGGTTATGCGTGTTTGTGCAATGCTCAATTTTTGGGTGATGATACTATCGCACTTCTCTGCATTAACTTTTACTATGGTTATGGTGGTGTCTTTGTCGTAAGTCACTCCTTCGTACTCGTAGCTTCCTATCGCATAGATGACAGGTTGCTCTGGTGCTTTTGTCGAGTGCTTGACCACAATGCTTATTCCTACCAGACTGTCGCAACCGGTGACTTTGCTCTTCAACGTGTCGTTGAACGATATGTTCTCGTAATAGAACTTGTTCTCATATTCTACCGAGTCGCATCCCGTTAGGGTGTCTTGGTTGTGGATGGTTATGCATTGGATGTCGATGGCAACCTTCTTCTCAAGGTGCTTGTAATAGGCTACCATGGTGTCTTTGCCAAATGCTTCCAGTGTTACTTTTTCTGCATCTATGCTAACCTTGCCCTCTGTCGAACGCCATTTGCAGTCTGGGTAGGTGTATGCTTCGAATCCGTCGTTGATATCTTTATTATAGTCGGAACCTGCAAATTGCAGGGTCGACGACGCAAGCAGCGCTATGGTGTCGTTGATTGGACGTGGATAGTTGTTTGCGGTGTAAATCCAATTGGTCTTCAATCCTGCTTTCAACTGGTCGCCTGTCATGGCCTTTGTCTCGAGTCCGGTGGCGTAGTTGGCGTCGCTGGCCGATTCCAGTCGGGCTAGTTTGTTGTCGTAGTAGCAGTTTGCTATTGCAGTTCCTGCCGATAGCTGGCCACAAATGAAACCGCTGTTTGTACTTGTTGAATAACCAGTCTTGGTGATTTCGTTAGCTTCCAGACACTCGCTGATGGTACCGTTGGCTTCGCCCTCTATACCGCCAACAATTCCGCCTATTCTGTTTTCTCCGCTTACTGTTCCTGCGTTAACGCAACGGGTGAGTTGCGTTTTTCCGCTAATGCAGCCACAGATACCGCCGCTGTATGAGTTGAGCGTATAGGCTGAAACTGGTGCGATGTTTACGCAACCGTCTATTGTGGTGTTTTGTGACTTTCCGGCTATTCCGCCTGCACGGTTTTCTTTGCTGGTGACGGATCCGCTGTTTCCACAGTTTGTAATGGTGCCGTTATTGATGATTCCGCAAATACCGCCAGCGTGGTCGTTACCGTTTATTTGGGCCTGGTTATTACAGTTGGTTATGGTGCCGTTCTCTATGTCGCCGGCAAAACCACCCACATTCGATATACCCGATATGCTTCCGTATATGGTAAGCGAGTCTACCACACCTCCTTTTATTAATCCGAACAGTCCGACGTTATGTGCCGAACTCGATATGCCGGTCTTCATCTTAAAGCCTTGGCCTTTAAATGTGCCGCCAAAGTGAACGTAGTCACCTTCTGTCTCGTCTTCCGGCATACCCACGATGGTTACTATCACACTGTCTTCTGGTATGTCGTTCATAAGTTGGAAGTATTGGCCGTCGCTCCAGTTTTTGGTCTTGTCTACTTCCAACATGTTGGTGTTTACAAACATGGCAAGGTCTTCCATGTCCTTCTTGCAGGTGATTAAGAACGGTCTGTTCTCGCTTCCGTTACCTCCCGAGAACAATCCGTTTATTACAAACACCGGTTGCAATTTAGTGGCTCCGTTCAGTGTCGCTACAAGGGTATCTATGCCCGAACGGTTGAAGTTGACCATATTATCGCTTATGGCCAAGCTGCCTGTTTTGCCCGACCATTCTACATTGTCGCTGTTGTTTACTTCAAACTCTGTACCTATATTTATATAGATCTCTCCGTCGGCAATAAATGCAGGCTTGCTGAGCAGTATGGCTTCGTCGGCTGTCAGTGCGCGTGGTATTGGGTAGTGTTGGTTCTTCAACTCCCATTCTTCGCTCAGGTGGTAGCCTTGTTCTTCCAAGTTGTAGCCGGTCAGTTCTCGCGTGTTTAAACCTGTTGCAAAGCCTTCGTTGTCGTCTCCGTCAATTGCTTTTGCCAAGGTAAGTTGGTTGTTATAGAAACAGAGGGTCACGTTGGTGCCGCTGTTTACATTCTCTCCGACAATTGCTCCGGTGTGCATTCCCTCATTGTCTGTATAGCCGTAGTTCATACATTCGAAGATGAGGCTTCCTGTCTCGCCGTTCCATTTGAAGGTGCCGGCTATTCCGCCCACCGATGTGCTTCCTTTTGCAATACCAGCGTTCAGCGCACGCCTAATGTCGCAGCTGTCGGCTGTTCCGCAAATGCCACCCACATGTTCTGTTCCGTTTATATGGCCAAGGTTGGCCAAGTCGGAATTGTTGCTTCCTTTTCCTGCATAGCCGCAAATGCCACCCACATGTTCTGTTCCGTTTATGGTACCGTTGTTGTAGCAGATGCTGGTTGCACCGCCTTTATTGGCTCCTGCTATACCTCCAATGCTCTTTTGTCCTTTTACGGTCGCATTGTTTCTGCAATTGACGATTGCCGAGCCTTCGTGTATGGTACCTGTAATTGCACCACAATTGTCTTTTCCGACAACTGTTCCGTTTACGGTAAGGTTGCTAACCGTAGCCTGTTTGGTAAGCACAGGGAACAAACCGGTGTGGTTGTCGCTGCTGTTTATATTTAAGGTAATGCTGTGGTTGCCACCGTCGTAGTAGCCATTCCACTCGTACCTCTCGCGGCTGCTGTTGCCGATTGGATTGCTGTGAGCGTTGGTCAGGTCGGTAGTCTGTATGAAGTATTTGTGCCAGCTTGCGTTTCTTAGGGTATCTACGCAATAATAGTCTTCTGTTACTGCTCTTGTCAATAGCGTGAAGTCTTTTTCTGAACTAATCTTATAAGGGTCGTCTTTTGTCCCTTTTCCGCCACTGGCGAATCCGTATGAACTGAAGACAGGAACTTTCTTTATATACTTGTTCTTTTGGTTGTCTTTGTCAATACCATTGAAGTAGTATATTATGTACAGTGTATCGGTTCCAAACGATTGTGGGGTAATAGTTCCCTCTTCTTTGGGTTGGAAATGCTCATTGTCGCATCCAAGCCCCAGTAATGTGGTATAGGTACCCGTTTTGAACCATAATCCAGGTACTGAGAATGGTTCGTTTATATCTTTAAGTGTGTTCCACTGGTTGGTGAATGTGTAGGGCAGGGTCAGCAACTTGCTACCAGCAAATTTGGCGATTGCTTTTGGCGCAGGCAGGGTGGTGTCGCTGCTAGTGTCCCATACATCTGTTAGTGCTTCCTTGAAGTTCCCGTTGGTCATCATGTAGTCCATGGTCAAACCGTCGGTTTGCCAGGTCTCGTCCCAAATGGTGTTAGTTTGTGCGCACCAATAGACGTTCTTTACCGTACTGTTTTCTGCCTTGGCTACTGTGTAACCAATGTTGGTGCCGTCTATTTCCTGGGTTGTTCTGCCTGTGTAGCCATAGTTAACACCGGTGTTCAGGGTGGTGTTGACAATTGAACCGAGCAATCCGCCGCCAGTTATGGCCGATACTACCGACCCTCCGTTTACCACGTTGTCGAGGGTGCAGTCTTCGGTATAGCCTACTATACCGCCACTCACTTTCGGACTTTTCACAAATCCGTTGTTTCCGCAGCTGCTGAAGGTACAATGGTAGGCTTTGGCCACAATTCCGCCTGCTGTATCGGTTGCTTCCACATTGACCATGTTCAGACTCGAACTGATGCTTATGTTTTTGGCAATGCCCACTATTCCGGCTCCCTTTTTGCAGGCTGCGTTGTTTCCGTTCACTTCCAGGTTCTTGATGGTAGCTGGTTCCACGGCACAGCTGATGAATGCCGAGTATTCACTGTTGCACTCGTCAATGTTTACCATTACCCTGTGTCCGCCTCCGTCTAAATGTCCTTGAAAGACTTTTTTCTCGTCTTCTATGGTTCCGATGTTACCTTCGAAGGCGTCGTCAATATTGTTTTCAACCAATAGGTATTTCCCGTAACTCCAGTTCTTTTCTGGATATTTTGAATGCGTATGGTTGTAGACCAAGAACTTTAACTCTTTCAAGTCTTTGAGACACGTGATGCGGTAAGGATCGTCTTCGGTGCCGGCACCTCCTGAAAACATCATGGTGTCAACCGAGTTAACGACTACGGGTATATATCGTTTCATGTCTTTGTACGATATAATAAGGGTGTCTTTTCCTGTCCCGACTAGACCTATGGATTTTCCTGCAACTTGGCAAATCTTGTTTCCCGATGTGCTCTCTATCATCAGACCTTCATCGCCAGTTTCCATTGTCACTACTTTAAACTGGTGGTTGATGTCGTTTACCCGGTCGCTGCTGTCTAGCTTGATTACTGCCGAGGCTAACACATTAAAATCTGGGTCTATATCGTTTGGCACAGGATATACCCCCTCGTTATAAATCCAATTGTATTCTCCTGCATGGGGGCCTTGATTTTCAATCGTAGAGACAAAGTGGGGGTAGATTGAGTCAAAAAGCAACTGCTTGGTATAGAGCTCGTAAATACACTCTTTCCCTTCAAATACTTTCCCGTTCATTGAGTCGCGGAGGATACTCATCTGTTTGTCGTAGAGGCTTCCTCCGTAATAAATGTTTTTATTTTGTCCGTCATAAAACGGGTATGTTCCTATGTTGGCACCACTTACGCAATTTGTAATAAAAGGACTACCATCGGTTACTGGTGCAATGTTTAGGTTGTTATAGGTCCATCCGTTTGAATAACCACAAACTCCACCTGTATAATTCCAACCGTCAATGTAGCCTGCGTTTAAGTTGTCGGCAAAGGGGTAAACACTGATAACTGTACGTGCTACATTGGAATATCCTGCAATGCCGCCAATATAATTTGATTTTATAGTTGATTTATTGTCAAATCCTTCATAAGAAATGGTTACTGGGCCGATGTTGCAGCTGAAGTCAATTAGGGTGGAGCTCGCGTTGCCTATAATTCCCCCGGCGTAACCGTCGGAATAGGTAATGTGGCCCGTGTTGTTGTTCTTGCTTGCCGATATACCTAAAGTGTAACCCGCAATACCACCTACATTCATAGGCCCAGATATGTCTCCTATGTTGCTACAGTGGGAAATTAGGTGTGTAGTTCCAGTGATGGAAGGAACTGCGGATTTCCCAACTATGCCCCCTATGCCATTGTCTCGGTTGGTGTTTACGTTGCCCGGGTCTATATTGATCTTTGCTTTGTTCTTGCAGTTTTGTATGTCTATATTTTTCCCGTATCCAACTATTCCGCCTACGCATGATGGTATGTAATCTTCCATTTTTATGAGGCCAGAGACGTGGCAATTGGAAATTGTACTGCTTCCTGCTTGAGATGGATTTCCGTAATATGCGACAACTCCTCCTACGTAAGCCATGTCCTCGTCGGTTTCCACATCAATGTTGATGTTCTCTATGGTCAGGTTTTGTATGGTAAGGTGGTTGCCGTTTACTTTGCCAAATAAACCGCAGTAGTTATTCCCTTTTGCAATGGTGAGGTTGGTAATTTTGTGGTTGTTGCCGTCGAAATTTACGTTATAATCGTCAAGTGGGTATTTGTAGTTGTTGATGGGCTCGAATTCTATGCCGCTCATATCGATATCTGCGGTCATTATGTAGTATAAAAGCGAACCGTCCGATTCTTCGTTTACAAAGACGCTCAGCGCTACTAGGTCTTCCTTGGTCGATATCTGGTAAGGGTCGTCGTAGGTGCCGTAGCCACCGCTTAATGCGGGGTGCGATGCGCTTACTGCCGCACTTAGCAAAAGGCCTATTAGGGTAAGGGGTAGTTTATGTAGTTGTAAGAGTTTACTCATTTGTTCTGCCTTAGTGATGATATTCATCAAGATAATTCTGGGAATTTCTGTCCCATTTTTCGGATTATATCTTCAAATTTATGAAAACCTATTGGTTTATCAATGTGTTTTCTGTGAAAAATTGCTAATATAAGGTGCGGATAACCCCTTTTTCTCTAGAACGAACGCCTATTTCTTGCCTCGTGACAAAAGAATTGCTTGTTTTTCTTTGACTATTGGAAAAAATCACCTAATTTTGCAAACCGTTCATAAGAACGTAAACAAAACAAATTAAAATTTTATGTTAAATCATTACGAGACCGTTTTCATTTTGACTCCCGTTTTGTCTGAACCTCAGATGAAGGAAACGGCTGCACGCTTCAAGGGCTTCCTTGAAAATGGCGGTGCAAAGATCGTTAACGAAGAGTCTTGGGGCTTGAAGAAGTTGGCTTACCCAATCGAAAACAAGACCACTGGTTTTTACTCTTTAATCGAGTTCGATGCTGAACCTAGCATCATCGAGTCACTTACTACCCAGTTCCGCCGCGACGAGAAGGTAATCCGCTTTATGATTACCAAACTCGACAAGAACGCTGCAGAATACGCAGTTAAGCGCCGTTCTAAGTCTAAGTCTAACGAAGCATAAGGAGGATTAATCATGGCAGCACAACCAACAAACGCATCATCTGAAATCAGATATCTCACTCCACCTTCAGTGGACGTTAAGCGTAAAAAATATTGCCGTTTCAAGAAGAACGGTATTAAGTATATCGACTATAAGGATCCTGAATTCCTCAAGAAGTTCTTGAACGAACAGGGCAAAATTTTGCCTCGCCGTATCACTGGTACTTCTCTCAAGTTCCAGAGAAAGGTTGCTCAGGCTGTTAAGAGAGCTCGCTACATTGCGTTGCTTCCTTATGTAACCGATTTGTTGAAGTAATTTTAGGAGGATTTATTAATGGAAATTATTTTGTTAGAAGACGTCAACAATCTTGGTTACAAGAATGACGTTGTTAACGTTAAGAATGGTTATGGTCTTAACTTCCTTATCCCTCAGGGTAAGGCTATTTTGGCTACTCCATCTGCAAAGAAGGTCCTCGCTGAAAACTTGAAGCAGCAGGCTAAGAAACTCGAAAAGATTAAGGCTGACGCTCAGGCTAAGGCTGAAAAACTCAACGGCGTTTCTCTCTCTTTCGCTGTTAAGACAAGCGAAAATGGTTCTATCTACGGTTCTGTTACCAACGCTCAGGTTGCAGAAGAACTTTCTAAGAAGGGCGTAGAAGTTGACCACAAGATCGTTTCTATCAAGACCCCTGTTAAGGCTCTTGGTGAATACACTGCTATCGTTCGTCTTCACAAGGAAGTTAGCGTTGAAGTTCCTTTCTCTGTAGTTGCAGAATAAGGACTGATTCGAGAATTGAATTTTTGCGATATAAAGTGAACCTCCCATACTTTTGGGAGGTTTTTTTATTACCTGTTAATATTTATTCTTCTCATTTGCACTTATTTAAACGATTTATTTGTAACTTTGCCGTATGAAGACAGGTAAAGATATAATTGTAGCTCCGTCTCTTCTTTCTGCCGATTTCGCAAACCTGCAGAAAGATATCGAGATGATTAATAATAGTCAGGCCGATTGGCTGCATCTTGATGTTATGGATGGTGTCTTCGTACCAAATATCTCGTTTGGTATGCCTGTTATTAGTGCAGTGCACAAGTATTGTACTAAGGTTTTGGACGTGCATCTTATGATTGTTGAACCCGATAAGTTTATCGACGAGTTCCACAAACTTGGTGCCGATGTCTTAACTGTTCACTATGAGGCTTGCACTCACCTTCATCGCTCTATTCAGCGTATTAAGTCGTTGGGCATGAAGGCTGGTGTCGCGCTAAATCCTCATACTCCTGTCTCTTTGCTTGAAGAGGTGGTTGCCGATATTGACGTTGTTATGTTGATGTCTGTTAACCCTGGTTTTGGAGGGCAAAAATTTATTGAAAACGCTCTCAATAAGGTCTCACGCGCTAAGGAGTTGATTCTGAAAAAGAATTCCTCTGCTATTATTGAAGTCGATGGGGGGGTTAATCTTTCTACCGGTAAATTATTGGTTGAGGCTGGTGCTGATGCCCTTGTTGCGGGTAGCTTTGTTTTCGGTTCACCTAATCCTATTAATACTATTCAAGATTTGAAGAAACTTTGAATTTTTTAAATGAAAACTATTAATGTCTTGTTTCACAAGGTGCCGTTTGTGCGTCTTGCTGTTTTTTTTGCGTTGGGTTGTTTGGCTTTAGTGAAAGGGCTGAACTTCAAGTTGGTTTATGTTATTCTAATTACAGGGGCATTGTTCTTGCTCTTGCATTATCTCATTTCCAAGCAGAAAGATGAATCGCAGTACTCGTTCCGATGGTTCTATGGATTGTCGGTTAGCGCATTTATGTTCGCCTTTGGTATGATTTTCTCGTTCCATACCCGTGGTATGGCCCACAATTCAGAATCAAAGTATTATATCGGATGCGTAAAATCATCTCCTTCTGTTGCTTCTGGGGCTGTACGGTGTACGGTCGCTTTGTCTGAGGTCGATGACGCTAAACTGAAAAAAGGTAAGAAGTCTTTTGATGCGGTTGTCTATATTCAGAAATCAAAATCAAGCGAAAGAATAGCTTTAGGCGACACGCTTATGCTTGCTCCACGAACACCTGTGGTTTTAGAGAAAAACGACGAACTTGGGTGTGATGAACCAAGCTCTAATACTTTATTTGTTCGCGATGATGCCTGGATGCTGGTTTCGAAATCCAATTCTTTACATGCTGAATCAATTAGGGACTCTCTGATTAGTTCTCTGAAAAAAAAAGATGTACAGATGCTGAACTAGCGCTCGTTTCCGCTTTGGTCTTGGGCGATAAATCGCTCCTTGAGGACGATCTGAAGTCTTCTTATTCTAAGGCGGGTGCAAGTCATGTTTTGGCAGTGAGTGGCCTGCATGTCGGCATTATTTTTTTAGTCCTGAATTATCTGTTTGGCTTTTTCCTAAAGGGAAATTTGTTTGCTCCACGTTTTCTTAGGTCCGTTTTTATTGTCGCCCTTTTATGGGGCTACGCGGTTCTGACTGGTTTGTCTCCTTCCGTTTTGCGGGCTTCTGTTATGTTCTCCTTTTTGCAGTTCGGCTTCTTGTTTCAGCGCCCTTATTGTGTTTATTCTTCTATAGTCGCTTCTGCGTTTGTCCTTTTGCTTTTCGACCCTCATCTTTTATTCGATGTCGGTTTCCAACTTAGTTATGCGGCTGTTTTGTCTATCTTGTTCTTTCAGCCCCGCATCTCAAACCTTAGGCTGGTTGCTTGTGTAAAGGAATGTGCCTTTATCCCTTCTCGCTATAGGAAGATTCCACGTTCTTTGATAGGGTGGTCTGTCGATTTGACTACTGTTTCTTTGGCTGCCCAGATTGGCACTATACCGCTTGTCCTTTATTATTTTCATCAGTTCTCCTGTTTGTTTTGGTTGTCAGGGCTGTTTGTCATCCCATTGGCCGTGGCTCTTATTTATTTGGCGTTGTCTTCTTTCGCTGTTAGTTTTATCCCTCTCGTCTCCTCGTTTTTTGTGTCAGCGTTGTCTTTTGTAGCTTCGCTTACAAATAAGGTTGTTGTCTTTATTGGCGAGTTGCCTTTTGCGGTTGTCGATTGGGTAGATTTCCGTAAGGAAGATGTCGTAATCTATTATATTATGCTGTTCTTTCTGGCGTTGTTTTTAGTCAACCGGAAAGCTGTTCATCTGATGGTAGGGATGGCTGCAGCGTCGGTCTTGTTAGTGGTGTCTTCTTTGCGTGTTTGCACGCCTGCAGACACGTCTGTGGCGGTTTATAATTATGCTGGAAGGTCTGCGGTTAATTTGTATGGTCGTGGATTTAATATCGTGTGCTCCTCCGCCGATTCTTCTTTAGTCTGCCGTCAGTTGAAGCGTTTTTGGATTCGTCAGCATACAACTCCTGCTGTTTTCTCGTCGTCGCATCTTCTTGAAGGAGGAGGTGTTTCTGTTTTTGTCGTGGATAGAGATTTGAGTGGTATGCCTGAATATGGTCGGCCGGTCTCTGTCGACTATTTGGTAGTGAGTGCCGATGTTAGGTTCCCAGTGTCAAAATTAAAATCGCTGTTTAAATACAAACAACTAATTGTTGATAGCTCATGCTCTTTGGCTACGTCGTATTGGTGGAAGAAGCAGTGCCCCTCTGCTCATTTGGTAAGGGTGGCTGGTGATTATATAGAGCATATATGAAAAAAGCACCTATGAAATAGGTGCTTCTGAGGTCTCTGGCGGATTCGAACCGCCGTAAACGGTTTTGCAGACCGGTGACTAAGCCACTCATCCAAGAGACCGTTTTGCTTACCAAACAATTTGAATTAATTGAGGTCTCTGGCGGATTCGAACCGCCGTAAACGGTTTTGCAGACCGGTGACTAAGCCACTCATCCAAGAGACCATTGTTTGGTTTTGCGTTGCAAAGATACGCAATTTCTTTTACCAAACAAATTTTATTTGCTTTTTTATTCTTTATAGTACACTCTCTTTACTCTTCGGCTTACGCCTGTAAGCACTTCATAAGGAATTGTACCCAAAATATCCGCTATTTCTGTTATACTTTGGTGTGGACCGAACACTTCTACCACATCGCCCTCTTGGGCTTCTATCCCGGTCAGGTCTATCATACAAACGTCCATGCAGATGTTGCCTACAATTGGCGCAAATTTGCCGTTTACCCATACTTTTCCGTTCCGGTTGCCCAAGTGTCGGTCTAGTCCATCGGCATATCCGATAGGAATGGCTCCTATAACGGAGTCTCTGTCTAGTTTTCCTTTTCTGCTATAGCCGACGGTCTCATTGGCTGGCACATGTTTTATTTGAAGGATGTTCGTTTTCAGTGTACATACCTCCTGCAAACGTTTGTTGTCGATTGCGCTGATGCCATAGTGTCCAATACCTAGGCGCACCATGTCGTATTGGTATTCACTGAAACGCTCTATACCTGCCGAGTTGCAGATGTGTGCCATTATCTTATAGTCGAATGCTTGTTGTATTTTGTCTTTTACCGCCTTGAAGCATTCGTGTTGTTCTTTTGTGAAATAATCGAAGTCTGGACTGTCGCTGCCGACAAAATGGCTGAATACGGAACGTACCCTCACTTGGTTTTGGCTCTTGAGCTTTCCTATCAGGGTGTCTATCTCTTCGGGTATAAAGCCCAAGCGGTGCATCCCGGTGTCTATCTTCACGTGGATAGGGTAGTTGGTGATGTCCATATTCTTGGCTTCTTCTATAATACGCTCCAGCATCTGGAAATTATAGATTTCCGGCTCGAGGTTGTATTCGAATATCTTCGGGAAGGTGTTGGGCGCAGGATCCATTACCATAATTGGTATATGGATGCCTTCTTTCCTTAGTGAGGCTCCTTCGTCGGCCACTGCTACTGCCAGATAGTCGCCTCCGTTTTGCTGGAGTGTTTTGCTCACTTCTATGTCTCCGCTGCCGTATGCGTAGGCTTTTACCATGCTACAGATTTTTGTGCCTGGTTTCAAGAATGAGCGGAAATAGTTGAAGTTGTTGACCAGTGCGGTCAGGTTTACCTCCAGTATGGTCTCGTGCACTGCATACGACAACAGGTCGCTGATGTCTTCAAAATGGTGCTTCCGAGAGCCCTTTAACAGTATGGTCTCGTTTTTAAATGTGAACGTGTTGAAGTGGGAGATGAACTCTTCTGTTGTCGCAAAAAAGTATTTCTCTTTTGCGTCCATCAGGTCCTCGTATTTGCTTATCTCTGTTCCAATCCCAATTAGTTTGTCAACGCCTTTTGCTATGATGAGTCCTTGTACGCTTTGGTATAGCTGCTCTGAACTCTGGCCACTTTGCATGATGTCTGACAGTATCAGCGTCTTCTTGTTGTTCTTGATGGCCGCTTGCTGGTTCAAATAGTCGAGCGCGATTTCCAGCGAGTTGATGTCCGAATTGTAACTGTCGTCTATTACGGTACAGCCGTTCTGGCCTCTTTTCAATTCCATTCGCATGGCTACTTGCTCCAAGTTGTTCATGCGTGAACCAATTTGGTCGCGGCCCACTCCCATGTGCAGTAGGGTGGTAAGGCAAATTAGAGAGTTCTCTATCGATGCCTCGTCGGTAAAAGGAATGGTGTATTCACCTTCACTACTGTCGTAGGTGTAGGTGATGGTCGTAAATTTTCCTTCTTTCTGTTTCTTTACAACAATGACGTCGGCTGATTTCGTTTCTCCGAAACTGATGGTCTTTCCTTTCAGGTGGGCCTGTTGTACGCAAATGTCAACGAGTTTGTCGTCTTTGTTGAATATTACCGTATGGCAGTCTTTAAACAGTTTGAGTTTTTCGCTACACTTGAATTTCATGGAGTTGAAATTCTCTTGGTGCGCATCGCCAAGATTGGTGAAGATTCCAATGCTGGGTTTTATGATTTCTTCGAGGTGCTCCATTTCGTTTGCACGGGAAATTCCGGCTTCGAAAATGCCGAGTTGTGTCTGTTTGTTTATTTCCCATACTGAAAGTGGTACGCCTATCTGTGAATTATAGCTTCTTGGGGAGCGGGCTATTGCATAGTCTGCTTGGAGGAGCTGGTACAACCATTCCTTTACGATTGTTTTGCCATTGCTCCCTGTTATGCCTATTACTGGAATGTTGAATTTGCTTCTGTGCTTTTGGGCTAATGTTTGCAAAGCCTTTACGGTGTCTTCTACTACTATAAAGTCGGCTTCTGGCATGTCTGACGCTTTGGCTGGCAATTCATTCACCATAAAGCTGCGCACTCCGTTTTTGTACAGGCTTTCTATAAACTGATGTCCGTCTCTTCGGCTTGTCTTGATGGCAATGAAAAGACTTTCTTCCGGTAGCGAGAGGGCCCGGCTATCTATACAGAGTTTCGCTATTTGTTTTTTTCCGTCGCCTTGCAACTTTCCGCTTGTAAGGTGGCATATTTCTTCTGAACTATACATGTAAGCTGCCTTATGACTATTTGTTTCCTTGTATTTAGATAAATCTACATACAAATGTACGCAACATATCTAAATCTGAGGTTGTTTATCTTGTAGTTTCTTTTCCGATATAAGCGGATTACGATTCTTTCATTTCCTCGGAGTAGAGCTCTTCTATGTTTTCTACTTTGGTATGCTTTTTCAATTGGTTCTGAAAGTAGAATACTGCTCCTATCATGATGATGAGTAGAGGTATGATGGTAATGGCAATGCTCATTAATTTTACTTTCGCAAGGGCTTCGTTATAGGTCAGACTTAAATCCGACATATAGTGGTTTGTTATTAGATAATTGCAGATGCTTGATAATACGAACGAGCCTGCTATCATAAAGGAGGTGTTTTTCAGTGTCCCCTTGAAGTCTTCTTCGGTGTGGTGCTCGCTAATCAGCGCGTCTATCTTTTCTGTGTTGAACATCTTCGGATTGTAGAAGATCTTCTTAATTAACGGGGTCTTTGTATAGTTCGTTATAATGACGGCAATTGCAAAAAGCAATGGTATGGCGGCTCTTTCGTATGCTACATATTCACGGGGCAGTTCCATTATGCCGATTATTCCGGTGACAAGTATCCCAAGAAAACCTACAATTGCTAGAAAACTTGTTTTCCTTTCTTTAATGAAGAGGTAGATAAAGTAGACTATAGGAAAGGCTAAGGCAATGACCAAGCCTATCTTACTGGCGTCTTTTTCGCTGATTTCTAGCATCTTCAGTAATAATTTTGGCAAGGTGAACAGGCAGGTGACTGGCAATACAATGTTGTATAGTAAACTGCTGAACGAATTCTCATTCTTTTTCTCTGGAGTTTCTTGTCCCATAATTTATTAATTTAGTTTTAGCAAAATTACTCTTTTTTTTATCCATATTGAACTTTTTTAAAACAAATTGGTAATCTTTGCTTTGCGTAAACACAAGAAACTCTTATCTTTGCAACCCGAAACAAATGAGAAAACTTATATAGATATGACAAAGGCAGACATCGTAAACGAGATTTATGAGAAAACCGGTATTAGCCGCGAAGATGTAATGAGCATTGTAGAAGGTTATATGGAAGTGGTTAAAGGTTCATTGGCAAAGGGCGAAAACGTTTATTTGCGTGGTTTCGGAACTTTTGGTCTGAAGCTTCGTAAGCAGAAAGTTGCTCGTAACATCAGCGCTAAAACAAGTGTTATTGTTCCAGAACATAATATCCCTTCTTTCAAGCCTTGTAAAGAGTTTGTTGAGCAAGTAAAGGCGAAGAATTAAAAAGTAGTTGTTATTTAGGAATACAAAGAGGATGTTTCTCAGTAGGATTCATCCTCTTTTTGTTTTATGCTTTTTTTTGATTTCCCTTTGACCTATTTCGTTCGCTTTCTCGTTCTTCTTTTGTTCGCCTATTTTCTTATCTTTGTATTAATGATTTTACTGTTATGAAAAAGTTTTTCTATTTACTTTGTGTCTTTCTGCTTGGCGTGGCCGCTCAGGCCTCTTCTGCCGAATACATTGCTCTTAATAATCCTTTCTTGAAATATGAAGGCCGGGTCTTGGTTAACAAAGATTCTGTTTCTTTCTGCTATCCGGGTACTGCTGTTAGAGTTGCGTTTACGGGCTCTTCAATTGCCGTCGATTTGAAAAACAATGCGGGTTACTATTGGGTGGAAGTCGACAATAAGAAGCCTTTCAAGATTTGTACTCATGGGAAAAAAGGCCGTTCTTCTATTTATATGTTGGCCGATAGCCTAGATGCGGGTGTGCATAACGTACAGTTGACTCTCGTGAATGAGGGTTTGTTTTCCCGCCCTCAGCTATACCGCTTTGTGTTTGCCGACTCTTCAAAACTTATGAATGTGAGGATGAAAAAACACCGGATTGAGTTTATCGGAAACTCTATGACGTGTGGGTATGGTGTTGAGGATAATTCCGAGTTTCACGGTTTCGCCGATTCTACTGAAAATTTTGCCTTGGCTTATGCTGGGCTTGTTTCTCGTCGTTTCGATGCTGAACCTATGGTTGTTGCCCGTTCTGGTATTGGCATTTACAGAAACTATGCGGGACCAAGGCGGGGTTCTTTTAATCCGTTGCCCTCATTCTATGACCGCACGTTTATTTTTGGGTCTCCGGCGTGGAATTTCTCCTCGTTTTCGCCTGAATTGGTATGCATTTGTTTGGGAACTAACGATTTGAGTGCGGCAAGATATAGCATGAGGCTTTTCCATATGGCTTATTTCCACTTTGTTGAGCACGTTAGGTCCATTTATCCAGGGGCCAAAATAGTGCTTATTTCAGGGTCGATGCTCACCGGTAAGCGTTTGCATGACCAGCGGATCTTGCTGAATGGTGTGTATCAGAGGTTGAAAGATATGGGGGTTGATAATATCTACCGTTTCGATTTCTCTCCACTGGACCCTAGCCTCGGATATGGGGCTGACTACCATCCGTCAATTCGGCAGCAACGTGTCATGGCCGATGAATTAACTCGCTTTATTGAGACAACAATGGGTTGGTAGAACCGTCAGTCGCCAAATTTTTCTTTGTATTCTTCGTATTGTGCCATAATGGTGGCGACATAGTTGCAGACGTTGTTGCCACTCATATAGCCGTGTTTCACAACCGGATCGGTAAAATACTGGCGGTTACTTTTCAGACGGACGAATGTTTCTACGTTGTTGGTCCATACCAGAGGGTCTTTCCCGTATTTTTTTGCCAGGGCCTGGGCGTCTTTTATATGACCCACGCCTGCGTTGTACGAGGCTAGCGTGAACCTTATTCTGTCGTCGGTCGATGGAATGGTCTTGTAGCTGTCGTACATCACTTTCAGACATTTACAGCCTACCTTTATGTTTATTTCTGGGTCGAACAACTCTTCCCGGTTTCTTGCTCCCATCTTTTTTGCTGTGTTTGGCATCAGTTGCATGAGTCCTATTGAGCCGCTCCAGCCTATGACGTCTGGATGGAACCTCGACTCTTTATAGGTGATGGCCGCAATCAGCCGCCAATCAAAACCGTTCTCTTTGCCAAATTGTTTGTAGTAGGGGTCGTAGTTCGATATTTCGTGGCTGCCTTTCGGTATTTTTGTAATACGTATCCTTCTGTTGTTGATGGCAATATAATTCTTTGTATCGAAATACTTCATGTGCAGTGTGCGCACTAGTTTCTGGGTTGGGCTGTTCTCCTCCCATTTGTTTATGGCGTTTAGTAGAGTTGTGTCTTTTGCCGCCCATGCTGCCCGTTGGTCGAAACTGATGTTAAGACTGAGGTCTATGTTGTTGTATTCCGAGGTGTTGGCCTTTGCTACTTTCTCGTCGCAGATGGTGAAGTCGATGTCTTTTTTCGATACCCGGTCAATTAGGTCTTCCTCGTCTTCTTCTTCTCCGCATGTTTTAATGATTATTCCACCTCCAATTTCCTCGTTCAGGTTCTTCAAGCGTTCTTCGTGCTTCGAACCTGCCAGTACCCACACTTCTTTGCCAATCAGTTGTGTTACATCGTTGATTTCTCTGGTTATAGTGGTTTTCGTTTTCTTCCTTTTTCTTCCTGTTACAACCTGCTTTTTCTCTTCTTTTCGTTGTACAAGTACTTGGTGGGTAATATAGGTGTGGTTGGTGAATAATAGTTTCTGGCGGTATTCGTTGCTCATCACAATAGGGTAGGCCACCAGGTCAATCTCGCCGTTGGCAACTTTGTTGGCAAGGTCGTTTACGTCTTTGCCTATGATGAAGTTAATCTTCTTGTTTTGCGACTTGGCAAAATCTTGCGCCATCTCGTATTCGTAGCCCATGATTTTTTCGCCTTTCTCATAGTAGGAGATAGATTGTGAGAGAGTTCCGATGTTAAGGACGGAACTGTCTCGCTGGGTGGTGTCTTCCGAAGGTGTTTGTGCATCTCCAGCATTGCCGCAACTCGTTGCAAGCAACGAAATTGCTGCCAGAAAGGCTAGTAATATGGTTGTGTGTTTTTTCATGGTCGTTTTGGCTTTAAGGGCGGTGGCGTGGTGGGCCTGCCTGTTAGTATATTATGAAAATACAGGGTCGCTTGTTTAGGTCGGGAAGTGGAGTCTTTTTCCATTCGGCAACCGTTTTGGTTTTTATGTATTCGCTTTCCAGTGTCACGTCGCATGCTACGCATATCAACGTGCTTCCTTGACAAATGTTCAACAGTTGTTCGAACATTTTCATGTTCCTATAGGGGGTCTCAATAAAGATTTGACTCTGGTTTTCAGTGTGCGCCCTTTTCTCCAGATGCTTTATTGTTTTTACTCTTTCGTTTTCCTCTATGGGCAGGTAGCCTACAAAGGCAAAACTTTGTCCGTTAAAACCAGATGCCATTAGTCCTAGTAGTATGGACGACGGCCCAACCATTGGTACAACTTTAATGTTCTTCTTTTGGGCAATTTTTACGACATCTGCTCCCGGATCAGCAATGGCAGGACATCCTGCCTCGCTGATGACCCCGACGTCGAAACCTTTTTCTAAAGGTGACAGAAAACTTGCTACTTCTTTGGGGTCGGTGTGCTTATTAAGGGTATAGAATGTCAGTTCGTCTATGTTGATTTCTTTGTCTACTTTTTTTAGAAACCGTCTGATGGTCCTGACATCTTCTACAATAAAATGCTTTATGCTGACTATTATATCGTGATTCTTCGATGGAAATATGCTGTTTAAATCACTTTCACCAAGGGTATTGGGTATTAGATATAATGTTCCTGCCATGATTATAATGTTGTATGTAAACTCATTTTTTTAAAGATAAGGGAAAAAAACTTTAAAACAAAATGTGCAACGTATTGTTGCTTTTCAAAATTCGGCATATCTTTGGATTACGAAAGAAATATAGCCGCATTGAAAGTTACTGGTTAAACTTTACAATTGTTTTGAAATTCCGGGCAATCTTTCAATGTTCAATGGCGGGCCACGCCTTCGGGTAAGCACCCTTGTGGTGCCCGGTGGATTACAGCGAACACTTACAGCCCAAATCCTTATTTTTTAGGAGTTTAAATTAACAACAATGCGGCTTCCTTATAGAAGAGATATTCGGTCGATTGGCGAATATCTCTTTTTTTGTGTTGAACGACATGTGTTTTTATTTGCTTTTCTGACCCGAATTCAAGATATTTGTATTAGACAATTATATTTATAGGTAGATTTTTTCATAGTTAAAGTTCATAACTTTTAAGGGAGGCTGGGAAGTTTCCCTTAATTTTTGCTCGCCTTGTTGGCTTGCATTTTCATCCCGTTTTTTCTTTTTTCAACTGCAAATCCTTATCTTTGTATATTCTATTTTAAACGATTAATTATTATCAATTTTATATTATGGCTTCACAAGAAGATGTGTTCAAGAAGATAGTCGCACACTGTAAGGAGTACGGCTTCGTTTTCCCTTCAAGCGAAATCTACGATGGCCTTGGCGCTGTTTACGATTACGGTGAGAATGGCGTTGAATTGAAAAACAATATTAAAGGGTACTGGTGGGACTTCATGCGTCTGCTGCATACTAATATTGTGGGTATCGATGCCGCTATTTTCATGCATCCAACCACTTGGAAGGCTTCTGGACACGTAGATGCGTTTAATGATCCTCTTATTGATAACCGCGATTCTAAGAAGCGTTATCGTGCCGACGTTCTTATCGAGGAACTGATGGCTAAGTACGATGAAAAGATAAATAAGGAGGTTGAAAAGGCCGCTAAGAAGTTTGGCGATGCTTTCGATAAGGAGAAATTCATGGCTACCAACCCACGTGTGCTTGAACATGTGGCTAAACGCGAGGAAATACATAACCGTTTCAAGAAGGCAATGAACGATGTTAATCTCGATGAACTCAAGCAGATTATCCTCGACTACGAAATCGTTTGCCCTATTAGCGGTACTAAGAACTGGACCGACGTGCGTCAGTTCAACCTTATGTTCTCTACCGAAATGGGCTCTACTGCCGACGGTGCTACAAAAATTTACCTCCGTCCTGAAACTGCACAGGGTATCTTTGTGAACTACCTTAATGTTCAGAAGACGGGTCGTATGAAGCTTCCTTTCGGTATTTGCCAGATTGGTAAGGCTTTCCGTAACGAGATTGTTGCTCGTCAGTTCATTTTCCGTATGCGTGAGTTCGAACAGATGGAAATGCAGTTCTTCTGCCGTCCTGGTACTGAAATGAAGTGGTTTAACTATTGGAAACAGCACCGTTTGAACTGGCACAAGGCGCTCGGTCTTGGCGATCAGAAATACCGTTTCCACGATCACGATAAGCTTGCGCACTATGCTAACGCTGCTACCGATATCGAGTTCGAGATGCCTTTTGGTTTCAAAGAAGTTGAGGGTATTCACTCTCGTACCAATTTTGACCTTTCTAGCCACGAAAAGTATTCTGGCAAGCAAATCAAGTACTTCGATCCTGAGTTGAACGAAAGCTACACTCCATACGTTGTTGAAACTTCTATTGGTGTTGACCGTATGTTCCTTTCTATCGTTTGCTCTTCTTATAAAGAGGAGCAGCTTGAGAACGGTGAAACTCGCGTAGTTCTTTCTCTGCCTCCAGTTCTTGCTCCTAACAAGGTGGCTGTCCTCCCTCTTATCAAGAAGGACGGACTTCCTGAAAAGGCACAGGAAATTATGGATCTTTTGAAGTACGACTTCAAGTGCGTTTCTGAAGAAAAAGATACTATTGGTAAGCGTTACCGTCGTCAAGATGCCATCGGTACTCCTTTCTGTGTTACCGTTGACCACCAGACTTTGGAAGATAATACTGTTACACTCCGTTATCGCGATACTATGCAGCAAGACCGTGTTAAGATCGACGACTTGTTCAACATCATCGACAAGGCTTGTAACATCAAACATTTGCTTCGCAAGTTGAACGCTGACGAAAAGGCTGAAAACCTTTCTGCTGAATAATTGAACTCCAATTTATATAATCCTCCATAGCTGTTCGCTATGGGGGATTTTTTGTCCGACTGTTATTCTCTAAAATAAAAGTATATCCTTTGTCAAAAAGAGAACCACGATTTCCTCTTCAAGATAAAATAAAGGCCGAATTCAATCGAATTCGGCCTTTTATTTTCTATTAAGTGTTATAAGTTTTACGGATAAGTGTAAGGCTAATTGAGGTCAATTTCTACCTCTGCATCTTCAGCAGGAGCTTCGTCAGTTGTAACTTCTGTCGGCTCTGGCTCATACACTGGTTTCACAAGTTCTTGGGGCTCTGGTATTGGTGCTTTTACCCAATCGGTCTCATGCTTGTCGAAAAATGGATGGACGCTCACATCCAAATTTTCTCGTGTATAGAGGTTTTCTATAAGTTGTAGAATGTTGGTTTTGCGGTTTTCGGTCGAGTCGGTTGTTGCCACGTTAAAATCCAGTCTGCATAGAATGGTATGTGGCTCTCTTTTTATAATTTTAAGACTATCTGACACTTCAACAGTTCCATTGCTTATTTTAATAAGCATTTTCTTAAGGTTCTTAAGGTCTATTGAAGTGTCGCTAATCTTAATTTTGAGGCTGGCTTGCAAATTACCGTCATCTATCTTTTTTTCCAGAAGGGCGTATAGGGCATCGGTAAAAAGGCTATCGTTGTCGATGGCCATTTCTACCAATTTGAAATTTCCCATTTCTTCTACTGTCCACGTGTTGGCATTGTAGCTGTCTGCAATCTTTTTGTCTTCGTAGAATCGGTAGCCGAAAAACGCTCCTGCCGCTATGGCTAGTAGTAGGGTAATTGCAATTATCGCCTTTTTCATTTTCTGCTCGGTTTAAACTTCTAGTGCGCCAATAATCTCTTTCACACTCTTGAATCCGTGGCGTTCCAGATATTCGTCAATGCCTTTTGCCACTTTTACGGTGATGGCTGGGTCTATGAAGTTGGCTGTACCAATTTCAATTGCGCTGGCGCCGGCAAGCATAAACTCAATGGCGTCGGTGGCATTCATAATACCGCCTAAGCCTACTACTGGTATCTTTACTGCTTTAGCTACTTGCCATACCATTCGCAGGGCAACTGGTTTTACGCATGCGCCAGAAAGACCTCCTGTGACGGTCGAAATCAGTGGTTTCCTTTTTTCGGCGTCTATTGCCATACCCATTAGGGTGTTGATAAGGCTCACACTGTCGGCTCCCGCGTGTTCTGCTGCTTTAGCGATTTCTGCTATGTCGGTCACGTTTGGTGTCAGTTTGACGATGAGGGTCTTGTCGTATACCTTACGGACTGCGCCTACCACTTTCTCTACCATAGGACAACTGGTGCCGAAACTCATTCCGCCTTCTTTTACATTTGGGCAGCTGATGTTCAATTCTATTGCATTGATTTTCTCTAGTGCGTTGATGCGTTCTGCACAGGCGGTGTAGTCTTCTATAGAGTGTCCTGCAACGTTAACGATTATCTGGGTGTTGATGTCCTTCAATTGCGGATAGGTGTGCTCAACAAAGTAGTCTACGCCTTTGTTCTGCAAACCTACGGCGTTTATCATACCCATTGGGGTCTCGGCCAAGCGTGGGTATGGGTTGCCTTCGCGTTTGTGAAGGGTTGTGCCTTTTACAATTATGCCTCCTATTTCTTCCAGGTTGACAAAGTCGGCAAACTCCAATCCGAAACCGAATGTTCCAGATGCTGTCATTACTGGGTTTTTAAGGGTGAGGTTGCCTATATGGGTCGTTAAATCTGCCATGCTAATTCATTTATATTAAATACTGGACCATCGGTGCATACACACTTGTGCCCTTCTTGTGTTTCGGTTACGCAGCACAGGCACGCTCCTAAACCGCATGCCATTTTGTTTTCGAGCGATACTTCGCAGCAGATATTTTTGCTTTTCGCAAACTTCGCTACAGCTTTCATCATTGGGGTAGGGCCGCATACGAATATCTTGTCGAAGTTCTCTTTCTCTAATATGCTGTGGTTGGTTACAAAGCCTTTTTCTCCGGCGGTGCCGTCTTCTGTTGTTACATAAAGCTGGCCGTTTTTCTCAAAAAGGTCTTGTTCTAGCAACATGTCTTTTGTTCTTGCTCCGAGCAGGAAGGTTGGGGTGGTGCCTTCTGCTTTTAGGGTGGCTCCTAGCATCAGCATGGGTGCTACGCCAACTCCGCCTCCAACAAGTAGCACTTTCTTGCCTTTTACGGCCGAGGTGTCGAATCCATTACCCAGTGGTACTACGCAGTTCAGGGTGTCGCCTGCTTTTAGTTCGCCAAGTTTGCGGGTGCCGTTGCCTACTTTCTGCACCAATAACCACATTTCGTTTTTTGAACGGTCTACGTAGTTGATGGAAATAGGACGACGGAGGAAGGTATTCGGCTCGTTTTCTACCTTTACTTCGACGAATTGGCCGGGCCGCATTTCCGGCATTTGTCCTGGTGCTTTCAATTTCAGCAGTATGGCATTGTTCCCGAGTGCTTCATTGCTGCTGACACAGAAGTCAATAATGTATTTTTTCATTTCTTGCAGAATGTAATTTTTTCTGATTTGGGGCTTGCTTAAAGTCTGGCGTCTACCAGTTCTCTAGGTATAATTCCTTTCACGTCGAAAAGAATTGCGCCGTTGTCTTTTTGTTGCTTGAAGTCGAACTCCATAAACTGCTTGTGCGCAACGGCTACTATTATGGCGTCGTAATGTTTGCTTGCCGAAAACTCTTGCAGTTTTATGTCGTGTTCTTTTGCTACTTTTTCCGGATTGGCCCATGGGTCGCACACATCAACTTCTAAACCATATTCGGTCAGTTCTCGGTAGATGTCGACTACTTTTGTGTTGCGGGTGTCTGGGCAGTTCTCTTTAAAAGTGAAGCCTAGTATTAGTGCCTTTGCTCCTTTTAGTTTTGAACCTTTACCAATGAGCAACTTGATGACCTTCTCGGCTATAAATTTGGCCATGCTGTTATTCACATGTCTGCCGCTTAGTATTACCTCCGGGTAGTAGCCCAAACTGATGGACTTGTGGGCAAGATAGTAGGGGTCTACACTGATGCAGTGACCTCCGACCAACCCCGGTTTGTAGTGCAGAAAATTCCATTTGGTGCTCGCTGCCTCCAACACGTCGTTTGTGTCGATTCCTATCCGGTCGAATATGAGCGCTAGCTCGTTGACAAACGATATGTTGATGTCTCTTTGGGCGTTTTCTATGGCTTTGGCTGCCTCGGCTACTTTTATGTTGGGGGCTAAGTGGGTGCCGGCGGTTATGATGCTTGCATACAGAGTGTTTATCTTCTCTGCTGCCTCTGGTGTCGAACCAGACGTCACTTTTTTGATTTTGGTTAGTGTGTTTTCTTTGTCTCCAGGGTTGATTCTCTCTGGAGAGTACCCGCAAAAGAAGTCTTGGTTATAGACAAGTCCTGACTCTTCTTCTAGTGCCGGAACACAGACTTCTTCTGTACAACCTGGGTAGGTGGTCGACTCATAGATGACGATGTCGCCCTTCTTCAGTATTTGACCTATCGACTTACTAGCCGAAAGTAATGGACCTAAATCAGGATTGTTCGATTTGTCGATGGGGGTCGGTACTGTGACTATATAATAGTTGCATTCCTTTAATTCGTTGAGGTTGCTGGTCAGTGTCAGCTGTTTGTTGGCAATCTCTGCCTTTAGAATTTCTAGGTCTGCTTCTTGTGTTTGGTCGTTGTTTCCCTTCAGTTCTTCTATACGCTGGTTGTTTATGTCGAAGCCAACAACGCGGTATAGTTTGGCAAACTCCACGGCAAGGGGTAGACCAACATACCCTAGACCTATTATGCCTATTTTGATTGCTTGCTCTTCTTTGTTCACCTTTTTTGAAATTTAGCCCAAATATAAGGATTTATAAGCGTTTTGCCCAAAAAAATGTCGATTAAGAGGGGCTTGCTTCTACATAATGTTTTGTCCGACTGTTTATTCTGGTGTGTGATAGTATTTTCTGCGACTTCTTTGAAAGATTGCTATTGTTCTATATATTTGTATTCGTTGATACTAGAAATTTTTTTACCATGAAGAAGTTTGTTATTTTGGTTGCAGCTGCCCTTGGTTTAGCGGCTTGTCAGACTCCAGCTGATCATTTTGAACGTGTTGGACTTTTGAACTCAAAGTTGACTTCGGCGACTTTGAAGGCGATTAGTTCCACCGATGCCGAATCGTATAAGAAAGCTCTCGATGGTGTCGATGGCGTCTGTGCCGAACTAAATTCGTTTGAACGTTTTAGTGAGTACGACTCCGTGTATGTCTATGTTAGCCAGCGGGCACAATTTGCCTCTCGTGCACTCCGTTTGCGTCAAGCCGATTTCTTGGAGGGTGGAATGAAGTGTGAGACGGCCAAAAACTACGTTTTCGATTCTCTTTCTTATTTTAACGATAGAATTAAGGTCGCTTCAATTGCGTTTATGAAGGAATATGACCTGAACCACAATTTCGACATCGACTAATCTACTTTTTGCAGAACTTGCAACGGACTGTCGTGTATGGTGCTATATTGTTTTTAGGAGTTCGTTGCAGTATTCCTGTATTTGTGGGAAGTATTGCTGTGCCGTCTTTTTTGTGTATTCGAGGGTCAGGTGGCTCTTTGCGTTTTCTAAGAATTCAAACTCTTTCTTTATCGCTGTTTCGAAGTTTGAGACATTCAGTTCTGTTTTCAAACCGATAAGGGTTTGTGTGAAGAAATCGTCGAATGTCCATTGCAGGTTGTCACATTCTCGTAAGATTCTACCTTCTATCGATTTTGTTTCTCCTTTATAAGGAAAACAGGTGTCCCATAATGCCTCCGATTGCTCTTTTGTCAGGGTTAGTCCATTTTCGTTTAGGAAGTGTTCTAATCCCGATATGGCGTTTCCCACATTAATGTCGTCCGAAAACTTTCCTCCCGAGTGGTTGTAGTCGTGAAAGAGCGTAAGTAGCAACAACTTTTCCCGGTCTCCATTGTATCCGATTTCTGTAATGCATTCGTTGACTAATTGGAGCATTGCCATTGTGTGTGTAATGTTGTGGTAGGGATTGGAGATGCCCGTATTGTGGTTTATAAAGTAGGCGAATCCCTTTCGCAGTAAGGGATACTGGTTGATGGTTTTCAGTGTTTCGAATTGTGAAATCTTCTTCATGTCTGTCTAGTTCTACTTCAGTTCTGAATGAATGCTGGTAGGGACGAAGCTAGCTAGCCTGTACCTGTCCGATAACAGCCTCTGCCCGTCGTGTGGAATGGGCTTGTGTGTTAAAAGAAAAAAGCCGGTGCTGAGACCGGCTTTTGTTTACTGTTTCATTAGGCGTTTAGCCAAATCTTCAGGAGTAATGTTTTTCTCGATGATTTTACCGTTTTGGTCAATGAGAAAGTTCCCGAATTTGTGATTCAATTTAAATTCTTTTGCCAATTCAGATGAGAAGCCTTTCTTTTCACGATAAATTCTAGAGAACTGCAGATTGTCGTTTTTAACAACTTCGTTGAACAGACTGTCGTAGTCGTCTAGAGAGACGGAAACCGAGCTTAATCCTAATGCTTCACAGTCGTATTTTTTCAAAACTTCTGAAAAGCGGATGTTTTCTTCGCGCGATGCGGCATCGTACGATGCCCAGAAATTGATTAGCACGTAATGGTTATCACCATTTCTCATAAATTTGTATGTGCCCAGATGATTGTTGTTGTGCGGAAGTAAAGCTAGGGTCAAGCCAATGAGACCGATCGCGAAAACAAATGCACTAATTTTCTTCATAAGCAGTTTCTTTAGCTGAATAAACTAACGGAAGATTTTTTGTTTAGTTTGTATTAAGTAATTGTTAGTTTATTCTGTTTAGCGGCGCAAATTTACACAAAAATATGCACATATACAAATTCTGTCTCTTTTTTGCCTCTTTAACTGCTTAATAGACAATTTATTTGTGTTTGCCAACCTCTTTCTCGTAAAATTTGCAACACGTTGTTAGCCCGCATTTGTCGCAGTGCGGACGTATCGCGGTGCAGATATAGCGGCCGTGAAGAACTATCCAATGGTGGGCTTTCCCGAGCTTTTCTTTGGGTATGTTTCTCAGTAGTTCTTTCTCTGTAGCCTCTGGGGTGCTCGTATTTGTTAAGCCTATTCTGTTGGCCACTCTGAACACGTGCGTGTCGACGGGCATTGCTGGTATTCCGAATGCGCAGACCCTTATCACGTTTGCCGTTTTTCTGCCAACCCCAGGCAATGCTAGCAGGTCGTCGTATTCGCTGGGGACCTCTCCGTTGTATTTTTCTACCAGTATGCGCGAGGTCCTGCTAAGATGTTCCGCTTTCGCGTTGGGGTACGAAATGGAGTTGATAATTCTTAGTATGTTGTCTATGCTGGCTTTCGATAGCGCCTCGGCATCAGGATACTCTTTAAACAGAAATGGCGTGACTTGGTTGACCCTTGCGTCGGTACACTGTGCACTCAACATAACTGCTATCAGTAGCTCGAAATTGTTGTGGAACACCAGTTCGGTGTCGGCATTCGGATTGGTCTCTTCCCACCATTTCAGCGCTTTTGTATATCTTTCTTTTAGCGTCATGTTGTCTTTAATGAAAAAGCTACTTTCGAATCCCGAAAGTAGCTTGAATTCTTCTTCTGAGTTCTCCATTAGAATGGGAGGTCGCTTGAGTCGTCAGTCTGTTGTGCAGGTGCTGCTGTCTGTATTGGTTGAGGAGCAGAGCCTGGTTGCATTGGCTGTGCTGCGGCAGCGGCGGCTGCGTTTGGAACAGCTGCTCCTGCGGCTTCAACTTTCCATGCACGGATTGAGGTAAACCATCTGCCTTGGTATTCGCGGGCGTCAATGTCAAAACTAACTTTTACGGTGTTGCCTACCTGTAGAAGTTGGCTAGACTGTTGAATTTTGTCTGAACCGAAAATGTTGAAGTTCAAACGGCGTGGATACTGCGCGCTTGGCTCGCTGTATTCAATGACATAGTCTTGGCTAGCCCACTCGGTGCCGGCTGCGCTGGTTCCTGTACGGATGGGGAGTACTGCAATTACGCGGCCTGTTGCTTCTAGTTGTTGTCCTGTAATATCCATAATTTAAATTATTTACTAAATGATGTGAGTGCTTTTACCAGTTCTTTGTTCTCTTCTGGTGAACCGACAGAAATGCGCACACAATTCTTACACAAAGATACACTATTTCTGTTTCTCACAATTACTCCGCATCCAACTAAATGACTATAAAGTTTGTTGGCATCCGATACTTTTACCAAAATGAAGTTGGCGTCGGTCGGGTAGATTTTCTCTACAAAACTGAATTTGCCGAGTTCTTTGGTCAATTGTTCTCGCTCAGCCAGTATTATCTTTCTCCATTCGTCAACCTTCTCCTTGCCGGCAAGGAGCGTTAGCGCCTGCTTCTGGGTCAGAATGTTGATGTTGTATGGATATTTTACTTTGTTCATCAAGTTGATGATTTCCTCCGATGCAAATGCCATTCCTAGTCTTATTCCTGCGCTTCCCCATGCTTTCGAGAAGGTTTGGAGTATGACGAGGTTCGCATGTTCGTTTAGTTTTGCAACCCAACTTTCTTGACTTGAAAAATCAATGTACGCTTCGTCTACTACAACAATGCCAGCAAAACTATCCAGTATTTTTGTGATTTCTGCGTCGTTCAACGCATTGCCTGTCGGGTTGTTCGGTGAACACAACCATATAACTTTTGTGTTCCCGTCTACTTTCGCCAGTAGCGATTCTGCGGTGAACTGGTAGTTCTCGTCGAGTAATACGGTACGGTATTCAACATTGTTAATGTCGGCACATACTCTGTACATTCCGTATGTTGGCTCAATAGCGACTACGTTGTCGACTTTTGGCTCGCAAAATATGCGGTACATCAAGTCTATGGTTTCATCGCTGCCATTACCCAGGCAGATGTTCTTAGGGGTTGAACCCTTGACTTTTACAATCTGCTTTTTTACCTCTACTTGAAAGGGGTCGGGGTAGCGGTTGTAAGGGTCGTTATATGGATTCTCGTTCGCATCGAGGAATGTCGACGCTTCTCCTGTGAACTCTGTGCGGGCACAAGAGTAGGGCTCTAGTTTCCAGATGTTAGGTCGAACGAGTTTTTCTAATTCGAATTTTGCCATAATTGTGCTGGTTTAAATTCATAATCTGTTTATTTGTCCACTGCCTGTAAACGTAGGGTTACGGCATTTTTGTGGGCAAACAGTTGTTCGTTTTCAGCCATTATCTCAATTGTTGGGCCAATGTTGCGCAAACCTTCTTCCGTGATTTCCTGGTAAGTGATTTTCTTACGGAAACTGTCAAGGTTGACACCGCTATAGGCGTGGGCGTATCCGCTTGTTGGAAGGGTATGGTTGGTGCCGCTGGCGTAGTCGCCTGCGCTTTCCGATGTCCAATAGCCCAAGAAGATGGAACCTGCGTTGTTAATCTGCTCGGCAATGGCTCTGTAGCCTTGTGCTGAGATGATGAGGTGCTCTGGCGCATATTCGTTCGACAAGTCTATGGCTTCGTCCATATCTTTCACAACAAACACTTTGCTGTTGGCGAGACTCTTTTCCGCAATCTCTTTTCTTGGAAGAAGTTGTACTTGTCTTTCTACTTCCTTTATGCAGGCTTCTGCCTGGCTTTCCGAGGTTGTTACCAATATAGCCTGGCTGTCAACTCCGTGCTCTGCCTGGCTCAGTAGGTCGCTGGCTACAAGTACAGGATTGGCGGTCTCGTCGGCTAGCACTTCTACTTCGCTCGGACCTGCCGGCATGTCAATTGCAACATCTTTCAGGCTAACCAGTTGTTTGGCTGCGGTGACATATTGGTTGCCCGGACCGAACACTTTGTAGCACTTAGGCACACTTTGGGTACCATAGGCCATAGAACCAATTGCCTGTACGCCACCGATTTTGAAAATTCGGCTTACGCCTGCGGCTTTTGCAGCAAATAAAACAGCTGCTGGTACTTTCCCTTCTCTGTTCGGTGGTGTGCATAGGGTTATTTCCTTGCAGCCTGCAATCTTTGCAGGAACTGCTAGCATTAACACCGTGCTGAACAATGGCGCTGTTCCTCCGGGTATGTACAAACCTACCTTTTCTATTGCTTTTGCCTTTTGCCAGCAAGTAACACCCTGGGTCGTTTCTACGCAGGGGAGTGGTTGGTCTTGCGCGGCATGGAATTTCTCGATGTTGTTTTTGGCTCTTACAATAGCGGTTTTCAAGGCTTCGTCCAGTTCTTTTTCGGCTGCGTCAATCTCGGCTTCAGTGACCTGAAGGTTGTCGAGTTTGACGTGGTCGAATTTTTCTTCGTATTCTCTAACGGCTTCGTCTCCGCGTTTCTGTATATCGTCGAGAATGCCTCTAACGGTCGCAAAAAGTTGGGTGGTGTCGAAATGCGGGCGTTCTAGTAGTTTCGCCCACTCTTCTTTTTTTGCATATTTAATTAACTGCATAGCTGCTGGGTTTTAGAGAATCATCTTTTCAATAGGTACAACCAAGATGCCTTCTGCTCCGAGTGACTTCAACTGGTTGATTATTTCCCAGAAACAGTCTTCTTCAATTACTGACTGTAGACTCGACCAGCCTGGTGTGTCGAGTGCGGTGATTGTTGGCGCTTTCATGCCTGGAAGTATCTTTCCAACTTCGTCTATCTTGTCGGTCGGAATGTTCATCATGATGTACTTCTTGCCTTCTGCGTTTTTATAGCTGTTGAAACGGAATAAGAGTTCGTCAAGAATCTCTTTCTTTTCTGCGCTCAAGCCTTTGTGACCGATCATGATGGCCTCGCTGTGCATAACAATCTCAACTTCTTTCAGTTTGTTGCTGACCAGTGTGCTGCCTGAACTTACAATGTCGAAAATGGCATCTGCAAAACCTATTCCTGGCGCAACTTCCACTGAACCCATAATTTCGTGGATTTCGGCCTTGATGTTGTTCTTGTCTAGGAACTGTTTCAAAATGTTCGGATATGAGGTCGCAATCTTTTTACCGTTGAACCATTGTACACCAGGGTAGTTTGCTGCCTCTGCCTCTGGAATTGCTAGTGAAATGCGGCATTTGCTGAAATCGAGGCGTTTGATGATGTCTGCATCTTCTCCCTTCTCTACGAATTCGTTTTCGCCTACAATACCTACATCGGCAATGCCTGCTGCAACAACTTGTGGAATATCGTCGTCGCGCAAGTAAAGGATTTCAACCGGGAAGTTCTTTGCCTTTACTAATAGTGTGCGCTTGCCGCCATCTACTTTAATGCTCGATTCTGCCAACATGGTCGATGTCTCTTCAAACAAACGGCCTTTAGACTGTACTGCAATTCTCAACATAATGATTATATTTTTTATTTGTCTTTATTTTCTGTTTCGTCTTCTAATGTCATATCGCTGTAATAAAACTTGGCGATACTTTCTTCTTTCGAGTAGGTGAAATATAGTGCGGTCGCTTCTGCGCACTTTTCTCCTGCCATGTTTTCTATCCAGCAGTCGACCCATGCCAGGTTGTGTGCCGTCTTTTTCAATTTCCCCTTGATGGTCAGGTACGGATCTGTACTACGGACGGGTTTGATGAATTTTGTGTCGAGTTTGCTGGTCACCCCGGCTACTTTCAGGTCGTGGTGCACAACCCAGGCGGCCACTTCATCCATCAGTGTACACTGTATACCTCCGTGAACCACGCCGGGCCAGCCGGCAAATTTTGCTTTAGGTTCCCATCGGCAGATAATTTCGCCATTTTCTCCTTCCTTAAATTCCATTTGCAGCCCGTCTTCGTTAGAGGCACTGCATCCGAAACATCTGAATTCGGTGAATCTTTTCCAAGGGTTATTGATTTTCCGCATATTGTATAAATAAAAAAAGCTTGCCAATAACGGCAAGCTTTATCTCTTTATAGAAGGTTTAACACACATCCATCTGCTCACCGTTGGTTTAACGCTGATGATGATGGTGGATATGTGAAACATTCTTTTTCATTTCCTCTTTATTATTTCTCTGCAAAAGTAGCGATTTTATTTCGGATTACCTAGACCATAAACAAAAAAAGTCTGGCAAACTGCCAGACTTTTTTATAGGGTATAGTAGTATTAGTACTGTACGTTGAATTTGATAATGTTGTCTTTGATAGACAATACGTGAATCAGGTAGTAGATATCTCCGTATTTGTATACGAGGAATTCGGTCTTTTCCATGCTCAAGTCAGAGAGTGCTGCAAATTTCAACTTTACAGCTTCTGCCTCGAATTCACCTTTCTGTGCTTGCCAGTTGCTGTACTGTTCTTCGTCAATAGCGTAAAGTGCTGCATTGCCAAAGTTCTTCTGGCTTACGCCACCCTGGTCTTTAGTGATGTAGGTGAGGGTGTTGAACTTGTTTGAATACTTTTCGCCTTTTGAGTCGAGGTATACAGTCTGGAGGTTAGAGAGGTATCTCTTTGATGAAGAACCACTACCGCTGTAAGCAAAGTGACCTTTCTCGTTGGTAACATTTACGTTATATGCGTTGATGGCACCCTTCTCGTTGGTAACTTTTATGGTATACTTGCCGTAAACGCCAGTGAAGTTGATGGTCTTTTCTGTTGATGGGTTCTCATAAACGAACTTGTCGTTGTAAACGTTACCAAGTTCGTCAACAACTGGAACACCTACTTCATAACTGTTTGTTACGGTTATCTGAACTTTTTTGATCTTGCTGTTGTCGTTGCTCTTCAAGACGAACTTCAGCATATCGTCCTCGCCAGTTTCGCCTTCGCTACCGAGAATTGTACCTTTGGTAAGAGTAACTTCCTTAGGTGATTCCTCGCCATTAACGGTAAGAGTTACGTTTGCCAATGATACTACTGGAGTGTCATCGTCGTCATCACTGCTACATGATGAAAATCCTACAGAAAGAGTTGCCAGTAGGAATAGGGGCATTAAAAACTTTTTCATTTTCCTATGTTATTTGTGTTAAAAATTTATGCTTCTTCGTTTTCGTCTTCCACCATGTTGTGGAATACGTTCTGTACGTCGTCGTCTTCTTCAATCTTATCCAACAACTTCTGTACCTTTTCGCGCTGTTCTGGTGTTACCTCCTTCATGTTGTTTGGAAGGTATACATATTCGCAGCTGAGAATCTCGAATCCGTTTTCCTCAAGGTAGCCCTGAATCTTGGTTCCGCCTTCGAAGGTGCCTTCAATCAAGATTTCGCCTGCTTCTTCGTCTTTTTCTACGCTCTCTGCTCCGTAGTCAATGAGTTCCAACTCCAATTCCTCTACGTCAACGCCGTCTTTCTTGGCGCGGATTTCGGTCTTGTGGTCGAACAAGAATGAGAGGCTGCCCGAGTTGCCGAGCGCTCCACCATTGTGGTCGAAGTAGTTACGGATGTTTCCTACTGTACGGGTGTTGTTGTCTGTCGCTGTCTCAACAAGGATGGCAACACCGGCAGGGCCGTAGCCTTCATATACAACTACCTTATAGTCGCTTGAATCCTTTTCTGTGGCTTTCTTAATGGCGCGTTCAATGTTGTCTTTTGGCATGTTCTCCGTTTTCGCAGTCGCGATAAGGGCGCGCAAACGTGGGTTTCCTGTTGGATCTGGACCGCCAGCTTTTACTGCCATGCAGATTTCCTTACCAAGTTTGGTAAATACACGAGCCATGTGGCCCCAACGCTTGAATTTTCTTGCTTTACGGAATTCAAATGCTCTTCCCATAGTGTTTTTTATCTTTATTTGTTTTTTTTATATACTTTTTTATCGGATGCTTGCTCCAAGTTTGTTCTTGAAGTTCTCTATCAGTTTGTTCATGATGGCATCTATCTGTTGGTCTTTCAACGTCTTTTCTTCATCTTGAAGGATGAATTTAACGGCGTACGACTTCTTGCCAACAATCAGGTTCGCTCCTTCGTATACGTCGAAGAGGTTCACGCTCTTCAACAGCTTTTTCTCTGTCTCGAAGGCTACCTGCTCAATCTGTGCGAAGGTTACGCTTTTGTCTACCAATAATGCCAAGTCGCGCTTTACTGCTGGGAACTTAGGAATGTCGTAGAAAAGGACCTTGTTGTTCTCTATTTCTTTCATCAAGTTTGGCCAGTTGATGTCTGCGAAGAATACTTCTTGTGCAATGTCTATGTCTTTCAAGATGCTCTTCTTTACGCTGCCCATCTTTGCCAAGGTCTTTCCGTTGGCCGATTTTACCTCCAAACCATAGTTGAAGATGTCTTCTGTGCACTCGGTTGTCTTAATCTTCTGACCTACACCTACTCTTGCAAAGATGTTGTTGACGTAGGCACGCAACTGGTAGAAAGTGGTCTTTTCCTGTTTGGCCGACCAACTTTGTGCGGTTTTGTTACCTGTAATCCAAATGCCCAAGTGGAAGTCTTCGCTGTATTGGATGAGCGGTTTCTCTGCTATTAATGGCTTTTCTGGATGGAACTGGTCGCAGTTGCCGAATTCGTAGAACTTGAGGTCCTCGCTCTTGCGCTTTACGTTGTGCTCAATGCTTTCCAAGCCTCCAAACAGCAATGTCTGGCGCAGGCAGTTGAGGTCAGAACTCAACGGATTCATCAGCATAACAAGGTTCTCTGCTGGGTAGCTCTTCAAGTTTGAGTAGTACGAACTCTTGGTCAGACTGTTGTTCATAATCTCTTGGAATCCGCAGCCGGTCAACTGCTCAGATATCATATTCTGGATGTTGAAGCTGTTGATTTTTGGAGAGTATGTTATAGAAGAGTGGAGGGTAGTGCTGCACTCGATATTGTCGTAACCGTATATGCGGAGGAGGTCTTCAATTACATCGCAGTCGCGTTGAACGTCTACACGGTAGGTTGGAACTTCCAACTTCATGCCATTAGCGTCTTCGCTGACAACCTTTATTTCCAGACCTTTCAAAATGGTGTGGATGTCGTCTTTTGCAATCTCCTTACCTGTCAGGTTGTTGATTTTCTCGAATGTGATGTCAACAGGGAATGGGGCCACTACGTTAGGGTAGAGGTCGGTAACTTCGCTGCTGATTGTACCGCCTGCCACTTCCTTGATGAGGAGGGCTGCCAGTTTCAAGTTATAATCGCAGCCGTTAGGGTCGCAACCGCGTTCAAAACGGAACGATGCGTCGGTGCTGAGGCCGTGTCTGCGGGCTGTCTTTCTTACGAGAACAGGATTGAAGTACGCGCTTTCAAGCAACACGTTCTTTGTCTTTTCTGTCGTTCCCGATTTCTCTCCACCGAAAACACCGGCAATACACATCGGACCATTTTCGTCACATACCATTAGGTCGCGTTCGTCAAGCTCGCGCTCAACACCGTCGAGTGTGGTGAATTTGGTGCCCTGTGGCAGTGTCTTTACAATAACGTGCTTGCCTGCTATCTGGTCTGCGTCGTATGCGTGCAGTGGCTGGCCCATTGCCATCATAACGTAGTTGGTAACGTCAACAATGTTGTTGATGCTGCGGATTCCGATGCTCTGAAGTGCTCCCTTCAGCCATTCCGGACTCTCCTTTACCTCTACACCGCTAATGGTAACGGCTGTGTAGCGTGGACATGCTTCTGCGCTGTCGACTGTAATTTTATAGGGATTGCTGTTATTATCAACTTTGAAGGCGCTGACATCTGGCTTGCTGAGCTGGTATTTGCCTGGCTTGTGGATGCCAAAGTATGCGTTGAGGTCGCGTGCTACACCATAGTGTGAAGCCGCATCAATTCGGTTTGGTGTGATGTCTACAACAAAGAGGGCGTCGCTCTCTAGGTGGTAGTATTCTTTGGCTGGTGTGCCGATCTTTGCGTCTTCTGGCAATTCTATAATGCCGTTGTGGTCGTTGCCAACGCCAATTTCGTCTTCTGCACAGAGCATACCGTTACTCTCAACGCCGCGCAGTTTCGACTTCTTAATGGTGAACTCTTTATCTCCGTCGTACAGTTTCGTGCCAATTGTAGCGACAATTGTCTTAAGGCCTTTGCGGCAGTTGGCCGCTCCGCAGACAATTTGAACAGGTTCCTGACCGTTGCCCAAATCTACTTTGGTTACGTGCAGGTGGTCGCTGTCGGGGTGCTCTTCACATTCCAAAACCTGGCCGACTACTAATCCTGCCAAACCGCCCTTAATGGTTTGTATCTCTTCCATTCCGTCTATTTCCAGACCAATGGATGTTAATGTTTTTGATACTTCTTCAGGCTCAAGATCGAGGTTGATGTAATTCTTAAGCCATTTGTACGATACGTTCATTTATCTTATTGTTATCTTTTGTTTCCGATGTTTTATATATCAGGTGCTGTCTAATTCACCGAATTACAAAATTATGTATTTTTTAGAAAATAATGAAAAAATGCTGCCCGTTTTGCTTCTCTGTCCCCCTAAATTCCCCAATGATTGCCACTAGTCTGTCTCAGATATCATTTCTTTCTGGCCGACTGCTTTTTCAGCTGTTGTGGTGGTTTGCTGGTCGGTGTGTTCTGCCGGTTCCTCGGGGGCTTGACCTTCTTATATGATTTTCTATGCCTACCGGTAGATTTGCGACATTATTCTATCCCTGTTAGATTAGTCCAGAATTGATTCCAGCCGCCGCCACTTCTGGCGAGAAGTCGCTCATAAGTTGCTCCCAGTACCTGTTGTTCCACTTTGTCAAGTTTTCTATCTCCTCGGTGGAAAGCGGTGATTGTTTGTTCATCAAGTCTATTACTTTCTTCTTGTACTCTTCTAAAGTCATCTGTTGTTGCTGTGTCTCCATTTTGCTAGCGTCTAAATTGTTTTCTTTCTTCTCTGTGGTCGTTGCTAAATTACTTTCCCTCTTTAAATTATCCAAATTTCTCCGTCCCTTTTCTCTTGCCTCTATTCACAGGGGCTTCCCGTTCTTCTCCTTTCCGACAATAGTACGTATCTGTTGTGTATAATCTCTGCACCGATAATGTGATTTCTGGGTGTGTGCCATTCTGTTGTTCATGCGTCGTTCAGGTTTCTCTATCTTTTATTTTGTCGTTTCTTAAAAAATCTGCAATTTTGTAGTTGTTTATGGTCAAAAGACGATAATTATTTTATTAACATTATATTTTTAATAAATGGCTAAAAGTGCATTGCAAATCGCAAGAGCCGCTTACCAACCAAAATTGCCTAAGGCATTCAAGGGTGGCGTAGCTCTTAAAGAAGGTAAAGCAACTGAATCTGTTGCAGACCAGGCTGAAATCAAAAAGTTGTTTCCTAACACTTATGGTATGCCTGTTGTAACATTCGAAGAGGCTTCTGCAAAGTTGTCTATGGGTGATTTCAACGTTGGTGTTATCCTTTCTGGTGGTCAGGCTCCTGGCGGTCACAACGTTATCTCTGGTTTGTTCGACGGTATCAAGTCTATGAACAAGAATGCTAAGCTTTATGGCTTCTTGGGTGGACCTAGCGGTTTGATTGACCACAAGTATATGGAAATCACTGACAAGGTTTCTGATGCTAAGACCCAGATCGACATCAACGAGTATCGTAACACTGGTGGTTTCGATATCATCGGCTCTGGCCGTACTAAGCTCGAAGAAACTGAGCAGTTCGACAAGGGTATCGAAATCTGCAACAAACTTGGCATTAAGGCTTTGGTTATCATCGGTGGTGACGACTCTAACACTAATGCTTGCGTTTTGGCTGAATACTATTTGCAGAAGAACACTGGCATTCAGGTTATCGGTTGCCCTAAGACTATCGACGGTGACTTGAAGAACAGCCAGATCGAAACTTCTTTTGGTTTCGACACTGCTTGTAAGGTTTATTCTGAGGTTATCGGTAACATCATGCGTGATGCTAACTCTGCTAAGAAGTACTGGCACTTCATCAAGTTGATGGGCCGTTCTGCTTCTCACATTGCGCTTGAGTGTGCCCTCCAGACCCAGCCTAACATCTGTATCGTTTCTGAAGAGGTTGAACAGAAGAAGATGACTCTTTCTCAGATCGTTAACAGCATCGCTGACGCTGTTGCCGCTCGTGCTGCACAGGGCAACAACTTCGGTGTTGTTCTTATCCCTGAAGGCTTGATCGAGTTCATCCCTGAAATGAACGTCCTCATCAAGGAATTGAACGACTTGTTGGCTGCTGAGTCTGACGTTAAGGCTGCTGTCGCTAAGTTGTCTGCTAACAGCAAGGCTGTTTACGAAAGCCTTCCTGAAGCTATCGCTAAGCAGTTGACTTTGGAGCGTGACCCTCACGGTAACGTTCAGGTTTCTTTGATCGAAACTGAGAAGTTGCTTATCGAAATGGTTAAGACTCGTTTGGCTGCTATGAAGGCTGAAGGTAAGTATGTGGGCAAGTTCTCTGGTCTCGGCCACTTCTTCGGTTACGAAGGCCGTTGCGCTGCTCCTTCTAACTTCGATGCTGACTACTGCTACAGCCTCGGTTTCAATGCTGCTAACCTGATTGCTTCTGGCAAGTCTGGTTACATGTCTTTGATCAAGAATACTACCAAGTCTTCTGACCAGTGGATTGCTGCAGGTGTTCCTATCACAATGATGATGAACATGGAAAAACGTCACGGAGCTATGAAGCCTGTTATCCGCAAGGCTTTGGTTGAACTCAATGGCGCACCGTTCAAGGAACTTGAAAAGCATCGCGCTGAATGGGCTATCAACACCTGCTTCGTTTATCCTGGTCCTATCCAGTACTTCGGTCCTTCTGAAGTTTGCGACCTCCCTACCAAGACTCTTGCTCTTGAGCAGGCTGCTAAGTAATCGTTGGCAAACATATATTTTAAAGCCAGGCCTTGTGCCTGGCTTTTTTTGTTTGGTGGTTTAGGTGAATTATTGTGTGCTTTCTTTGTTTAATTTTTTTACCTTTGCTTGCCAATTATAATTTTGATATGATATTCCGTGATTTGAAGGACTCTCTTAGCGAATATATCGGAGAGTCGCCCGTCTTATCTTTTATTTTCAATAAGAAGCTCATTGCTGTTGCTTCGTTTATCATTTTAGTCCTTTTTTTTATCGGGTGGTTCTTTTCTACGCGCCCTAAGTTGGTGTCTTGCTCCGAACCGGGTAGAATGCCGTCGTTCTACAATCTGAAGGAATGGAGTAAAATGAAGCGGCTGACGGTTGAAGGTATGGTCGATGATACCGATTTGGCCTTCCTGAATCTCTATGCTTCTTCTTTAGAGGTTTTAGACCTTTCGGCTGCTAACCTGAAAAGCATTCCTGACAGTGCTTTTGTTAACAGTTCTAGCCTAAAGCAGGTTATTTTGCCTGAAACGCTGGTCTCGTTAGGTAAATCGGTTTTTTCAGGTTGTTCTAGGCTGTCTGATGTCGCTTTGCCTCCGCGCGTGGTGGAAATAGGCGATGATGCCTTTTACGGGACTTCTGTTTCATCTTTTGTCATTCCTTCTACGTTGAAAAGGGTAGGGGCTGGTGCTTTTGCTAGCAACCGGTTGTCGAAAATTAGTGTTGCTGAGGGCAATTGCTCTTTCAAAGTGGTCGACAATGTGCTTTTCAATTCCGACAATTCTGTGCTCATTCAATATCCTGCTATGAAGGACAATGACGAGTTCGTGGTTCCTGCCGGTGTGAAGCTGATTATGTCGAATGCCTTTGCGGGTGCCCGCAAATTGTCGAATGTGTCGTTTCGTTCCGAAAAGATTGCTTTCGGCGATGGTGTTTTCAAAAATTGCGCCTCTCTGCATTCGTTTAATTTCCCTTGTTGCATCGATACTATCCCAAGCAGTTTTTTCGAGGGATGCGTTGCGTTGGCTCGTGTTAAAGTTTCGCCTAGTTTAAAGATGGTGTCTGACTATGCATTCTGGAATTGTCCTAATTTGAAAGATATTCAGTTGCCGAAGTCTGTTGACGTTGTTGGCGATTTTGCTTTCGCTTATTGTAAATCGCTTTCTGGTGTCGATATCTCCTCTGTAAAGCAGTTGGGTAGGTTCGCTTTTGCTTATTGCGTTGGTTTGAATGCTATAACTATACCTAATTCTGTAAAATCGATTGGCGAGTCGGCATTCTGTAATTGTGAGAATCTCTGCAAGCTGGTTGTCCCTTCTAGTGTCAAACAGATTGGTGACAATGCCTTTTCGGGATGTTTCTCGTTGATTGAGGTAAAACTGGACGAGGGTCTGGAAGGCTTGGGCGCTATGGCGTTCTCTTCTTGTACTAGTTTGGAGGTTATTGAACTCCCAGCCTCTTTAACCTATATCTATGGCGATTGCTTTAATGGTTGTACCAAGTTGTCTTCTTTGAGTGTAAAGGCGGTTCTGCCTCCTGAATGTAGAAATGCCTTCCCTGCTCCGCTGACCACCAATTGCACATTGTATACACCGTATTCTTCTATTCCACGCTACCAGTTTGAAGACGGTTGGAATAAGTTCTTCAGGGTTCAGTCGTTGACTAAATAACGTTTGTTTTGATTGGTTTAAAGTGATTGATAAAATGGTAGTTGGTTCTTTTGCTTTTTTTAGTTGGCAAATGTACCCATATATACAAAAAAAGGGCTACAAACGTAGCCCTTTTTCTATGTATGTAATACCGATATCTTGTTAGATGATTTCGATGCCTTGTTCTGCGCAGAGTTTCAAACTCAACTCCTTTAGCTTGAACTTCTGAATTTTGCCGCTTCCTGTCATCGGGAACTCCTTGATGAAGAAAATGTATTTTGGCACTTTGTAGCGTGCAATCTTTCCTTTGCAGTAGTCTTGGATGTCTTCGGCTGTAATGCTGGCACCCTCCTTCAAGATGATGAATGCGCCAACGGCCTCACCATATTTTTTCGATGGAACGCCGGCTACTTGAACGTCTTTTATTTCTGGCAACTGGTATAGGAATTCTTCAATCTCGCGCGGATAAATGTTCTCTCCACCACGGATAATCATATCCTTAATTCGTCCGGTTATTTTGTAGAAGCCGTCTTCGTCTTTTACACCGAGGTCGCCTGAGTGCAGATAACCGTTTGCGTCAATGATTTCTTCTGTAGCCTTCGGATTGTTGTAATAGCCTTTCATTACGTTGAAACCCTTACAGCACATTTCACCCTGTTCGCCTGGCTTACAGAATTCTCCAGTTTCTGGGTTGATGACCTTCACATCGACAAATGGGAAGTCGGTGCCCACTGTGGTGGCGCGTTTCTCTATTGGGTCGTCTATGTTGGTCTGGGTCATTCCTGGCGAAGTCTCTGTCAGACCGTATACGCTGGTTACCTTCAGGAACATCTTCTTTTCTACCTCCCTCATCAACTCGATAGGGCAGAGCGAACCTGCCATAATACCTGTTCTGAGGCACGAGAGGTCGAACATGTCGAACATAGGGTGGTTTAGTTCTGCTATAAACATGGTTGGCACTCCGTAGAGGGCCGTACAGCGTTCTTTATGTACTGATGCGAGAACTACAAGCGGGTCGAATTTTTCTACCATCACCTCGGTCGAACCGTGTGTCAGACAGTTCATTGTTGCTAGCACGACGCCAAAACAGTGGTAGAGTGGAACACAAACGCAAAGTTTGTCCTCTTTGGTGAAGTTCATGTTCTCGCCGGTAATGTAACCGTTGTTTGTTATATTGTGGTGGGTAAGCATTACACCTTTTGGGAAACCGGTTGTTCCTGAGGTGTACTGCATGTTCACTACGTCGTGGCAGTTTACCTTTTTCTTGGCTTCTTCAAGTACGCTGTCTTCCAGGTTTTCGCCAAGGAGCATCAATTCGGCAGTGTTGTACATGCCGCGGTGCTTCTCCTGGCCGACGTAGATGACGTTGCGCATCTTGGGGAAGTTCGGATTGTTTATGTGGCCTCTCTGGTTCGTCTTTAACTCGGGCAGCATCTTGTAGGTCATTTCCACATAGTCGCTTTCCCATGTTCCGTCTGTAATACAGAGGGTGTCCATGTCTGAATCCTTGCAGAGGTATTCCAGCTCGTTCTGTTTGTAGTTGGTGTTTACGGTTACCAAAACAGCTCCTATTTTGGCTGTCGCATACAGAAAGGTCAGCCAGTCGGGTACGTTATAGGCCCATATTCCGACATTACTGCCTTTTTTAACGCCAAGTGCCAACAGACCTTTGGCAAAATTGTTTACTCTTTCGTCGAACTGCTTCCAGGTGAAGCGTAAGTTGCGGTCGGAATATACTATATATTCGTGGTCAGGAATGGTTTTTGCCCAGTGTTCCAACCAGTCTCCCAATGTCCTGTCCGATAGTTGCAGATTTTTTGTTTCTAATCCCATAAGGTTATTTCTAGTTTTGGATTAAGACAAAGTGTATAATACTGCAATGAATGTTGCCTTTTTACCTGCTGCTGCGTGCAGGTGGTGCTTAACGATGGAGTCGAAGTAGATGCTGTCGCCTTTGCCGAGTCGATACTGGCTCTTGCCATAGTCTAGTTCCAGTTCGCCGTCGAGCACGTAGATAAATTCTTCTCCTTCGTGAGCCGATGCCGGAAAGTCTTTCTTTTCTCCCTCTTCTAGTGTGATGAAGAAGGGCTCCATATGGCGCCCACTCTTACTTTGTGCTAGTGAGTAGTAGTTCATGCCTTCCTGGCTGGCGCATGAGTTGTTTGAAAGGCTGATGCCTGCAGGCATATTGTTGGCACGGGTCACAACTGGACCTAGCTCTTCCGAATCATCGAGGAAGGTGCCCAAACGGACGCCTAATCCTCTCGATATTTTAATAAGTGGTGCTAATGCTGGGATATCTTTTTCGTTTTCTATAAAATTGATAACCTCTTCCGACACACCGCTTCTTTCTGATAATGCCTCTACTGTTAGTTGTTTCTGTTCGCGAATTGATTTTATTTTTTCGCCAACGATGATTTTGTTTGACATGATATTGTAATGTTTTAATGCTATACAAAATTACTCTTTTTTCGTTTCCTTTATAAGATTTTCATTGTGAAAATTCCGTCTTTGTTGCTGATTATTAATTACTTTTGCACAAATTAGATTGGAATGTGCAAAAAAATGCACACCAGATAGTCTGGTGTGCATGGTCTGTCGGTGCTCCCTATTTTAAATTGTTTTTTGTATATATACAAAGAGGGGGACATATCTCTTATGGATATGTCCCCCTCTCTTATAGGTTTTCCTTACGGATAAATTGCTTTATTTAGCAACCATCATCTTGACGTGGTTAACGCCTTTCTTTGTTGTAACACGTACAAAGTAGGTGCCAGGAACAAGATTTGCTCTCACGTCAGAACTATAGTCTGTTGCTACAACTACTCCAAGTGTGTTGATGATTTCAACCTTGAGTACTTCTTCGTTGCTTACGAGAGTGAAGCTACCGTCATTTGGATTTGGAGTGAGTTGTACACCTGCGTTTACATTAGCGATGTTTTCTGTAGCATCTGATGTGATCTTAATAGCCACATTGTAGAGCTGGCAGTCTTCAAATGCAACCACTGTGGTGTCGTGTTTGTAGGTTACGCCTTGGAAATCGACAAAGTCTTTTCCATTTTCACTCTTTATCTCTTTTTCCTTTATTTCTGGAGCTGGCTTCCAAATCTTGAAGCTGCCGCAGAGGTGGAGCATAGAGAGGTAGTGAACCAAACCGTCGTAGTAGCGGTAGGTGCCAGTTGCGAGGCCTGCGTTCCATGCTTTGTTCAAGTTTGTCCTTACTTGTTTTTCGTATGAAGGGTTGTTCAACAATGCGTAGCAGGCAACTGCGTTAGCGCCAGTCTCACCCAAAGTGTAGCTTTCGCCTGGGTTTGAACCGTCCCAGTCGAAGCGTGCGTGCTGGTAACCGTCTTTCTCAAAGAAGTCGATGATGCGTTTTGCCATTGTTTCCTGTCTTTCGGCATCTACGCCGAACAGGTAGTAGTCCATACCGAAGTTCATGGCGCAACGCATTGCGTCGTACATATATCTGTGTGAATTGTTGTTGTAAGACACAGACTTAGGAGTCCCATCGAAGTTGTTGTAGTCTGAGAACAAACCAGAGCTTGTATTCGAAGACTTGTACAAGTGAGTACGGGTTGCAGCTGCAGCTTCAGCCCACTTGCTGTTGTTGGTTTCAGACCAGCGTGAGAACAAGTCTACGAATGCAGGAAGGTCGTACGATGGGTCTGAGAAGTCTGAACAGTTGTATGGCTGGAATGTAACCACTTTCTGAGACTCGTTGAACAACGAACCAGTTCCACCTTTCCACATGTGTGACAAAATGTACTGGGCGTCTTCCATATACTTGCTGTCGTTCCAGCGGTTTGCTGCGAAGAGCAACGAGGTCATGAAGTACATTTCACCGTCAGGTGCGCAGTTCTGGTCTTTCTGTGAACCGTCGGTGCCGCACTGCCATGCGAAGTAGCCGTCCCACTGGCCGCTCTTGTGCCACATGTGGTTCTTTGCGAAGTTCCACAATTTGTCGAACTCTTCCTTGTGGTTGGTCTGTACGCAGATCATCATACCGTATGACATACCTTCTGAACGTACGTCGTTGTTACCAGTGTCAAGAATGTAGGCTTCGCTACCCTTGTCGTAGTAAACCTTGTTGCTGCCCTTGAAGTAGTGGTCCCAAAGCTGGTCAAGTTTCTTCTGAATGTCTTCTTCGCTCTTGCCCAATACGGTAGCGAATGGGCTGGTGTAGTTGCCGGTATAGAATGCACCGGTGCTAGAGGTGCCGTCTGATTCACAAGTTGGGCCAAAGTAGGCGCCGTTTTCATCAAAGAAACCAGTGTTTCCGGTAATTGGATCTGGATCGTCACCTCCACCGCAGTTCGAAATCTTGATTGCTGCCGAAGTGGCAATCGCTTTTCCGTTAGCTTTGGTAATGGTCAAGTTTCCGTTGCCTGTGGTGTTAGGCTTCCATGTGAATGAACCTGCTGAGGTGATGCCTGTCTTCAAGTCTGCACCTGCTACACCTGTAAAGGCTACATAGTTGATGTTTACACCGTCGGTCGCTGACTTGATGTACAAACGCATCTTCTTTGAAGATACTGGAGAGAATGTCGCAGTGAAGTCTTCGCCGACTGATGTCCCCTGGTACGCTGTCTTCCACGAACCGTTGTCGTCGTATTGGATCTCGAATGAGGTGATTGTTCCGTATTTAGTGAACTCGTCAATCTTCACTCCACCTACTGTTTGTACGGTCGAGAAGTTGAAGATTACGTATTCGTCTTTACCTGAGGTTGAACCCCAGCGGCTGCTTTCTCCGTGACTGCCGTCATCGCTCAAGATGTTGTCAACTCCCCAAGAGAAGGTGCCGTCATCGTTCGACCACTCTGATGATGCTGATACACTGCTTACGTCAATGTCGCTTGCCGATGAGCCGGTGCTCCAGCTGAGGGTGAACTCTTTACCGTTGGTGTCTCCGTTCATGTCCCACGAAATGGTGTAGGTTGAGTCTTTGCACCATTCCTGTGCTGATGTTGGGTTGATGAACGAGAATTCAGGGTCTGGCACTGCTGGTGCGCCTGAACCGACTACGATTTCACCTTTGTTTGGTTTAGCTTTGAAGTATACGTATCCGTTCTTTACTTCCGATTCTATTTCTTCATCGTTTTGAGTGACCTTGATGTCGCTCCAACCGTCTTGCATAGGTACGCGGAGTGACAATGGGTAATCCCACTCGCAGAGTGTTTTATCCAAATCTACGGTCAGTGAGTAGATGTCGATAGAGGCATCGCCACCTGTCTTCTTGAATTTGGCATTGTCGCGCTCCTTAAGGTACATAATTGCATCGCGTGCGGTACATACCCAGTAGGTGCTCTCGTGGTCTTTCAACCATTTAAGTGTTCCTGTAAAGGCGTCTTTGCTGGTTGGCGAGTAACTGCCGCCACCTGCATAGCCGTCGATACCGTGAATTAGGAATACCATCCAACCTCCGTTGGCGCCTTCGCAGCGGCTGGTCATTTCTCCAGAGTTTTTTAAACCTTGTGTACCGCATATAGCGCAGTCGAATTTCGAAAGGTCGCTAGGCGATTTCGTGTTTGTCTGGCCTCCGCACATACGGCCGCCAATGTAGTGTTGCAACACACCGCTACCCATATGGTTACAGTTCGGGTAGGCGATGGTCAGACAAGGTTGGCCGATATTCTGCTCAATTGTCTTTTTCGAACTCGCCAACTCTCCTGTATTTGAACTGTTGTGTGAGTCGGTATGGCTACCAATCTCATGTCCGTTGTTTGCGAAGCCTTTGTATACTCCCCAGTTGCTTCCGGCCCAACCCGTCACCATATAGAAGGTGGCTTTGAACCCGTAGTTGTCTAATTGGTCGGCCGCCCACTTGTGTGAATTGACCTCGTTCGCAGCATCGTCGAAAGTGAATGTCACTGCCGACTTGCACCAGTTCGCCCACGTCGCAATTTCTTGCGCCGAAAGTGTCCCGATGCCCAATGCAGCTACTGCCGCAGTTAGTAATCCTTTTTTCATATTTATTAAATTAAAGTTTTACAATAGTGTGATAATGTAGAGAAACGAGTTTGGTTGTTTCTTCCGTTAAATTCTTCTTACGTAACTCAACAAAATGGGACATATAACCAACTTGAATATTAGTCAAGTCGCTCTATTTTAATTCAAACATAATTTTTCCTCTATCGCCTTTCCTGGTAATAATGTTCCTTTTTGGGCTACGAACGAATTCTGGATTTTCTTACATTACTTTTTAAAAACTACCTGTGTTTTTCATTTGTAGTCATGCAAATATAATACCTTTTTCTATATACTGATAAGTATTTTTTTATCATTTTTCCGACTTTTTTCCGTAAACAGTTCCTTTTTATTCAAATGATTATATGTTTTCTTGTATTTGTTTGTAGTTTTGCCAAAATTTTAAAGATATGTTGAAAGCATTGTTTAAGAAATTTTTACGTCTGTTTTATCCTCAGTTCCATAATGAGCAGTACTTCAATACTACTTTGATAAAGTATATTGTTTGGCAGAAGTTCCTCGGTATCAATAGAAGCACTCCTTGGCCTGTTCATTTTACTTCGCTGGTGAAGTGTCCTGAGAATATCAAGAACGGGACTAAGGCGCCTGGCTACTCTATGGGGTGCTACATCGATGGTAGGAATGGTATCGTTATTGAAGAGAATGTGTATGTAGGGCCGAGGGTCTCCCTCATCAGCATGAACCACGATAAGAATAACCTTGAGGAGTATGTTAAGACTTCTCCTATCGTTATCCGTAAAAACTCGTGGTTGGCTGCCAATTCCATTGTGCTGGCTGGTGTTGAACTTGGTGAGCATACTGTTGTGGCTGCCGGTGCGGTGGTCACTAAATCTTTCCCTGAGGGACACCAAATGCTGGCTGGAAATCCGGCTACCGTAATAAAGAAACTAGACTGAAGTTTCTCTGTTTTATATAGTTTCTGTATAAAAATAAAAAAACATACCTAGTTTCACAACTAAGTATGTTTTTTACTTAAATCTATAACTATGAAATGATATGGAAAATTTAGAAATATATGTGAATCCTTTTTTCTTTTTGAATGATATGCAAATTTATTACCTTTTTTTAATTATGCAAAATAATCTAGTAAAAAACGTTTTTTTATAGGATTATTTTTCAACAATTTTAAACAAATATGTCGCTATCGTCTTTTCCCTTGACGATTTTGAATTTGTTCCAGCCGTTTGCTTCCCTGTAGTTGTTGATCTGTTGGGTCGGAACAAATAAGACTACATTTTCGGTGTCAACTCCCGCAAAACTGTTGGGCATTGCTATTGGTGGCTTGGGGGCTAGGCATTCGATGGTGCTGACAAGTTTGCATCCTCTGAATGCGTGCGATTCTATCAGCCTCATGCTGGCTGGTAGTGCAATGTTGGTCAAACTTCTGCAATGCCTTAGCGATTCCTCTCCAATTTTCTGAAGCCCGGTGTACTTCCATTTGCCGTTTGGCTGCATTTCGCTCATACTGCTTGGTATGTTCAGCCTTTCGAGGTGGCTGCAACCTCTCAGTACTTCGTTGCAGAGTACTTTCAAGTTCCTTGGAAGTGTGATGACCGTTAGTGACGAACAGTCTTCGAATGCTTTTTTCCCGATTTCAACTAACGAGTCAGGAAGGTTCACTTGCTTCAGTTTGATGCAACCCTTGAACGCCTCTTCGCAAATTGAAATCAGCGTGCCTGGTAGTTTTACGTCGGTAAGGCGCATGCAGTGTTCAAAGGCTTTGCCTTTTATTTCCTCTATGCCTTCCGGTATGGCTACCGATAAGAGTGCTACGCAGTTGCGGAAGCAGTTTTCTGGTATCTTTTTTAGTTTCTGGGGTAGTGCTATTTCTTTTAAATCGCTACAATTGGCAAAAACTCCCCCGTCTAGTGTCTCTAGTGTCTCGGGCAGCGTTATGCTATGTAGTGCTGTACAGTCCCAAAAGGCGTATGTGCCAATGCTTTTCAACCCCAGTGGAAGGTGTATTTTTGAAAGTGTTCGGCATCCTTTAAAGGCCATCTCTCCAATGGCTTTTACTGTAGAGGGTAACGATATGTATTGAAGATTCTCGCAACTCTCGAAAGTGCAGGCGTCTATGCTTGTTACGCCTTCTGGAAGAAGGACGGTGTCAAGGCTTTTGAACTTGCTGAACACGTAGTCTATTTCTCCTGTGTTCGTAAGTCCCTGTGTTTTGCTGATATCGAGGTGCGAAAGGGTGTTGTGTCTTTTTAGTGATCCTATGAATTTCCAATCGTTATAGTTGATGGTTCCTGTGACCTGTAGGTCGGTTATTACCGACCACTCTTTGGCGGTCAGTTGTTTCTCTAGTTGACCTGCGGTTGTGTTGTTTACTATTGTCATAGGTGTAATTGTTTTTATCTGCTCTAAAACAGAATGTTTTCTGCCGTAATCCTTGTAAAGGAACTCCATATCTTGTCTTGCCGGTAGTTCGCATATCCGCCCGATGGTATGGTCAGTTCTACGTTCTGGTAGCAATATGCCGAGAATGTGTCCTCCTTACAGTGGGGGGGTATAGGGTTATGACAGTCTATCCGGCGCAAAGATACACAATTTCGGAATGCGTCTTCTGATATGGATAGCTCGTTGTCGCTAAAATTGATGGTTTCGAGCGATTGGCAGTTCCAGTAAGCGCCACGGCCAATGTGGCTGATCTGCTCGCCGCTCAGGTCGAGGTGCTTGAGCGATGCACAATCGGCAAACGCAAAGTCCTCTATGGTTGTTGTGTTGGCTCCAAGGGTAACTCTCTTCAACCGTTTGCAACCTATGAACAGGCTGTTGGGTACAACGGCGGTTTCGCTAGGCAGACTAATGGCTACAAGCTTTTCTGCGTCTGCGAACGACTTGTACTTTATGCCTGTGGTCTGTGCTTCGCTTAGGTCTATTTCTGCCAACTGGCCGTTTCGGCACATTTCCCGTAGGAATTCTATGTCGTTGTCGTTGATTCTGCCCGATATGGAAATTTTGCTGATGTTCTGCCAAATATCTGGTAGATACGATTTCAAGTCTGTTTTTACAATCGACGGCGAGTAGGTGATGCTGTTTTTCTCGCCGTTGCTGAGCCTGAAAACTATCGAGGTCAGCACGTCTACCTCCCTTATGTTTTTAAATAGCTTCCAGCCTTTGGCCTTTTTGTATTTCTCTATGGTTCCTTTAGGAACGTAGAGCATTTTGTCTTGCGTGTAGTCTATAATCGGACCTTGGCAGTGGGGTGGGGTTTGTGCCCAGCAACATATTTTTCCCAAACTTCTGCATTCTTTGAAGCAGTCCAAGCCTATTTCGCGGAGTTTGTTCGGCATCTCTATCGATACCAGGTGGGTGCAGTTCTTGAATGCTTCTGCCCCTATTTTCTGTAGCGAGTTGGGCAGTTTGATGCTTCTCAGCTGGAAACTGTTTGAAAACGCGTCGTTGGCTATTTCCTCTACGCCGTTTGGTACACAAAAGTCGTATTCTCCCTTTTTCAAAAGGTCGTAGTGGGGGTCTCCTTCTTTATAGTCTTCTGTTTCCGACTGGTGCTTTTCCAAAATTTTTCCCCCCATCGAGTAATTGGTGTCGCCAACGCTGTATTTGTCTGTGTCGACGTTCCATCTTATCTCGGTACGTTTGTTGGTGAAGTCGTGTATGAGGGTGCCGGTCTGTTCCCTCTTTATACTTTGAGGAAGAATTACGGTACTGAGTTTGTCGCAACCGGCAAATGCTTTTTTTGCGATTTTTCTGGTTCCCTCTTTTATTTGAATCTGGCCCTCCCGTTTGGGCGGACAGAATAAGAATTCTTCTCCGTCTTTGGTATACAGCAAACCGTTAACCGACTTGTATTTGGGGTTTTGTTCGTTTACGTTTACAATCTTCAACTCTTGGCAGCCGTTTAGTGCGCCTTTCTCTAATTTGCACAAACTTTTGGGAAGGCTGAGGGTGTTTATCGAAAGGCATTTCAAACTGTGTTTTTCTAACGCTGTCATTCCTTCCGGAATGTTCAGGTTCCCCAATCCTCTTTCAAAGAATACGTAGTGCTTCCCGTTTTCGGGAAGGCTGCATTCAAAAAGGTCTATAACGTAAATGCCTTTGTTTATGTTGGGTAGGTTGTCTATCCATTCAATGTCGCAGTTGTCCAGTGCACCTTTTATCTTTAGGCCTTTAATCTTTTTCCATTCGGTTTCGTTTAATAGGCTTTTTAGGGTGCCAGGTTTGTTTATGTTGATGGTCTGCATTGTAATGGATGGGTCTCTGGGGGTTATTGTTGCGTTTCGTCTTCGTTTTTGCAAAGGGCCTGCATCAGCATGTCCTTGTAGTTTTTACCTATTGAAAGTTTCTCTTTGCCTATAACTACCATGTTGCCTTCTATGGCCTCTATTCGTTTTTGTGCCACTATATACGATTTGTGTATTCGCAGGAATCGGTTCGAAGGTAGTTCTTCTTCCAGTTTTTTTAGCGAGTAGTAGGCTGTTACCTTCTTGTCTACCATGTGGAAGGTCACGTATTCGCTCTGCCCCTCAATGTAGATGAGGTCGTCAAAGTTTATCTTGTATAGTTTGTAGTCGGCTTTGACCATTAAAAAGTCTTTCGATTCTGGTTGGCTTGTCTTGGCCGTGTTTTCCGACGTGTGCTTCAGGTTGAACAATTCTGTCGCCTTGTTCACTGCTTTCATGAAACTGGCAAACGATATGGGCTTAAGCAGGTAGTAGACGGCTTCGAGGTCGTAGCTTTCGAGCGCATATTCCGAGTAGGCGGTTGTGAAGACGACCATGGGTTTGTTTACCATCGACTTCACAAAATCTAGTCCCGATAGTTCTGGCATCTGGATGTCGGTGAACAGTAGGTCTATTGGGTTGCTCTGTAGGTATGCCGAAGCCTCTAGTGCATCGCTGCACTGTTTGCACAATTCGAGGTTGGGTACTTTCGATATGTAGTCCGACAACAATTTTCTTGCTGGAAATTCGTCGTCTATTACCATTACCTTTATTTTCTGCGTGTTTCCCATAAGTTATCCCTGTTCTTTTACGGTTGTTTTTATGTTCTTCTCAATCAGAAGTTCTAGTTTGACGGAGAATGTGTTTTCGGTTTCTTCTATCTCTAGCTTGTGCGTGGTCGGGTAGAGCAGTTGAAGCCTTTTCTCAACGTTCTTTATGCCGACTCCCTCGCGTTCTGTCTTTCCTTTCTTCCCTTTTGAACCTTTACTGTTCGAGGTAGAAAAGTATAGCTTGTTCCCTGTTGTTTTTAGCGATATTCTCAGGAAGGCGTCTTTGCTTGCTCCCAAACCGCTATATTTGAAACCGTTTTCTACGAACGGTTCCAACATCATTGGGGATATATACACAAGTTCTGATTCTACATCTTTCTCAAAGATTAAATTTAATGAATTTTCGTAACTAAACTGCTGGAATTTTATATAATTTTCAATGTATTTTATCTCTTCGCGCAGTAGTATGTGCGATTGCTTGCTTTCGTCTGTCACGTAGCGGAGCATTTCCGAGAGGATGAGTATGCTGTCGGGGGCGTTCTTGTCGTTCATATACACCATCGAGTAGATGTTGTTGAGCGAGTTGAACAGAAAGTGTGGATTGATTTGCGAGCGGAGAAAGCGTAGCTCCATCTCGTTCCTTTCTTTTTCCAACTCTACTTTGATGGCTTCCTCTTTTTTCTTTTTCTGTGAATAATACAGCATGAAGTCTAAAAAAAAGGCGCAGATGAATAGTACCGCTATCTTGGTCGGGGTACTGATAAGCAGGGTGTCGCGGTTCTCGTCTTGAACCATGTCTTGCGGAAAGAAGACTTTCTTCTCGGAAGGAAGGTTGGTATCTAACAGCGATATGTCGTCCGGACTGTTGATGATGTTGTCGATGTAGTAGTTGGTTACCTCTTGGTCCATGGTGGTGAAAAGGGGTATCATTGCTGCCAGCATCACTACCGATACCAGAAGGTAGATGGCGGTTCCTTTCTTTTCTAACAGTTTTGGTATCAGTATGTAACGGTCGGTGTAGGTTATCGCAATCAGTCCAATCTCGATAGAGGTGGCGGTCAGTATCGACAAACGGAAGTCTATCGCGGTGTTGCTCACTATCATGATTCCGAAAACGGCTATCCAGATGAGGCATTCCGACAGTTTGTTGTTACGGATGAGTGTATCTATTATGGTGGATATCTGCATTTGCTGTATCTGTCATTGTTATTGCAAATGTAGACTATTTTTCTGCTAAAAGCGATAATCTATGTTGAAGGAATTCTGAAACTCGTTGAAAAATTTGTAGCGGTTCTGTTTATTAATTCTTTCTTTGTGCAAAACATCAAGTGTTAATTGATTTCATATTTGTAGAATTGTTTTCATGAATTGAAATTTTCAAATGGTTAAATAAGACAAGTGTTGCTGTTACCGATGTGAATCGCTAAATAGCAGAAAAGGGTTCCTTTCCAGGAACCCTTTCTTTTTATTCTGTTATACCTTCTAGTTCAATGAAAATCTGCCGGGTGGCGTAGGCGTCTAGTGCGGCATATAGCTGTTGCTTGGCCGACAACTCTTCGGCCTCCCAGTTGCTAAGCCGTTGGCCTTTCGATATTCTTTTGCCAAAAACTATGGCGTATATCTTCGATAGGCTCTTTTCTTCTATGCCGAATGTGGTGACATAGTTTTGCAACTCTATGAAGTTGTCTGGCTTTAGGTCTTCCTTTATTTGGCTTAGTGCCCTAAAGTCGTCTTTTGTGGAAAGCCCTATTTTTTTTACTTTTTTCGATTTCAAGAAACTCGCAACGCATTTGGGCATCCCTATCAGGTTCAACCTGAACAGGTAGCAGTCTGTCGAGTCGCTTATTTGCATAAGTGCCACATGGTGTGTCTCTCCTTTTGTGAACGAGGGCCTCGTCTCGGTGTCGAAGCCAACTATTTTCTGTTTCATTAGGTTCGAACATGCGGCCTTTGCCTCTTCTTCGGTATTGACGATGTGGATGTTGCCGTTGTAGGTCTCTGCCTCGAGTTCGTTTAGCTCGTCCTTGGTGAGAGTGGGCTTAAAAGTTCTTGTCGTCATCATTTTCTTCGCTTTCGTTTGACGTGAAGTCACTGTCCGATGAATATAAAGCATTATGAATGGCTACTAGCGAACTTAGTAGTTTTTGCCCCCATACGTTTTTGAAGTTATCCTTGCAGAATACTATCGCTTCTATCATAACAGAACCGTTCGCACTGTTGAAGTTCAATATCATATCTTTCAGGTCCTGATATACATCGGCAAGATTTTCGGAAATGCTGGCCGGAAGTGGCTCCAAACTGTACTGCATGTCGCTTACCTGGGTGTCGAGGTAGTTGTCGAGTTCGCCCAAAAGGTGGGCTATGCTTCTGCGGACAGCCTCGTAATCGTCTTCTGTTACGAACGATTGCACGTCGTCGCTCAGGTTGCTGATCAGTTCGGGCAACAGTGCGGTTTTTAAGTAGAGCAGGGGTATAATTTTGCTCATTCGGTCTAAAAAGTCGCGATTGTTGCTATTGCCACATTGCTCAAGTTGGCAGCAGTATTCGTTCGCTACGGTCACGAACTCTACTACATTCGTTGAGTATAAGGATGAATTTGCCTCGCTTCCTTTCTGCATTTGTTCTTGCTTTATTTCGAAAATGTCTACAAAGTTAGCGAAAAATAGACATATATCAAACCTTAGCGGTTATCTACTGTCTCCGGATTGGTGTCGTGGTTCGCGAAGCGGTGCTCGGCCAGTTGCTCGTATCGGGTGCCGGGCTTTCCGTAATTGCACCATGGGTCTATCGATATGCCGCCCCTTGGCATGAATTTGCCCCATACCTCTATGTATTTCGGGTCCATCAGCTTTATCAAGTCCTTCATAATGGTGTTCACACAGTTCTCGTGGAAGTCGCCGTGGTTGCGGTAGCTGAACAGGTAGAGCTTCAAACTCTTGCTCTCTACCATCTTCTCGCCAGGAACGTAACTGATGTATATGGTGGCAAAGTCGGGCTGGCCTGTTATGGGGCATAGGCTTGTGAATTCAGGGCAGTTGAACTTTACCCAGTAGTCGTTCTCGGGATGCTTGTTTGTGAAGTATTCAAGTACTTCCGGCGAATAGTCGGTCGGATAGTTGGTCTTGTTCCCTAAACTGTGTAGTTGTTCCATATTTATTTGTTTAATGCCATTAGTTTCTTCTTGTCTAGATACTGCTTTAAGCCTTCCGCGCGGAGTTTGCAGGCCGGACATTGTCCGCAACCTTCGGCCTCTATGCCGTTGTAGCAGGTGAGGGTCCTCGTCCTTATGGTTTCCAGCACACCCAACTGGTCGGCTAGCGCCCAGGTCTGCTCTTTGTTGAGCCACATTAGTGGGGTGTGAATCTCAAACTCGTAGTCCATTGCCAAACCCAGAGAGGCGTTCAGGCTTTTTATAAAGTTGTTTCTGCAGTCTGGGTAACCGCTGTAGTCGGCTTGGCCGACTCCTGTTACCAGGTTGTGCACTCCCAGGCCGAATGCGTAAACCGCCGCATAGGTCAGGAATATCATGTTTCTGCCAGGTACAAATGTGTTGGGGTAGCTTCCTTCTGGCTTCTCTTTGTCAATTTCCATTGAAGGGTCGGTGAGCGAGTTGTGTGTGAACTGCTTGAACACGTCTAATTCGCACAACTGGAAAGGTATGTTGTTCTCTTTCGCGATTTGTGCGGCTATCTCGTTCTCTTTCACGTGTTTCTGCCCGTACTTGAAGCCTATGGCATACACTTTCTTGAAATTCCGCATTGCCCAAAAAAGGCAGGTCGTTGAGTCTTGGCCACCGCTGAGCAGCACCACTGCGCTTTCTTTTATATCCATTGCTCTTTTGTTTTTGTTTGGAAATGTTGAGGAGTTCGCAGTTGCTGTCCGTTTTCCCTCCCTGGCGGGTGTGGATGCGGTCTACCTTGTTTTTTACGTGGTGTTCAAGCACACGGAAACCTCACAGTTCCACTGCAAAGTTACATTTTTTCTTCTACTTAGAAATTTTTGTTGTCGATATATGTCTCCAAAAGGCGGGTAACTCCGTTTTCGTTGTGTGGGGTTACGTGGAAGTCGGCTACCGATGCTGGTATAAGGCAGCTGTTGCCTTCTGTCAGGTGTATCTCACGGTTCTCTTTGGCCGGCATCTTCCACCAGCCGTAGCCGTCGGTGCTCTTTATCTTGATTGTGCAGTCGCCCGAGAGACACATGTAGATGATGAAGCTGTCGTACTTGTACAACTTGCGGTGGAACGAGCGGTCTACCTCTAACAGCTTGGTTACGAAGTACTCGCTGGTGATGACGGGCACTGGCTTGTTGATGATGTGCTTGTAGTGCGTCCGGTAGTCTTCCTCTACGGTATAGTCGATGGCGTCTTTCGCCTCTTCGGTGTGCAGTTCTCTCAGCTTTCCGTCTAGCCCTGGACGGTTGTAGTCGTATATGCGGTAGGTGATGTCGCTGCTTTGCTGGATTTCGGCCAGAAGGATTCCGCCGCAGATGGCGTGTATGCGGCCCGATGGTATGTAAAACACATCTCCGGCTTTAACCTCGTGTTTCGCCAGTACGTCGCAGATGTTGCCTTTCTCGATGTAGTCTTGCAGGTCCTCTGGTTTTATCTCCTTTTTCAGGCCTGAATACAGGTAGGCGCCGGGTTCGGCCTTCATTATAAACCACATTTCAGTCTTGCCGAAACAGTTGTGCCGTTTTTTGGCAAGTTTGTCGTCGGGGTGGACTTGTATCGATAAGTCTTTTGCGGCATCTATATATTTAATGAGTAGCGGGAAGTCCTGCCCGTATTTTTTCGTTACGGCTTTTCCCAACATCAGTTCTTTATATTCTTTTGTCAGGCATTCCAGATCCTTGCCGGCCAAAGGCCCGTTCTTTACCACACTTTTGCTTTTGGGAACAGCGCTTACCTCCCAACTCTCGCCTATGGGCTCGTCGTCTGCTGCCAGACCTTTCAGTGGTTTCAGGCGGTTGCCTCCCCATACAACTTTGTGGAAGTTGTTCTCGAATAATAGCGGATAAAGAATTTCCATACGGCGTTTTTAGATTTTGTTGTGCAAAATTACATAAAAAAGCGGACAAAAATTCCTTTTCCGTCTAACCGTTGAATGCTATGTTTAATAAAATTGCGCAAACGTAAGATTTTTAGGTAAAAATGCTTTATTTTTGCAAAATAATATGCACAGACTGTAAAGGAGGATGAATTCAAACGAAATGAAAACGCATAGGCTCGTTTCCAATCTTCAAATGAAGGCGGCCCTAATCTCTTCAATATCAATTCTTTTTGTAGGAGGTTTGCTGTCTGTCTGCTGTGGAAGTGAGATGGTTCTCTTTTATTTGGTGGCTATTTCCTTTGCCGTTATTGGTGGTGTTTCGGCCATTTATTCCACTGTCAAATGCAGAAACACTGTGCTGAATGGCTCCATCAGCTATTTGCAGTCTGTATTATTCGGTTTCCGCTTCTTCTTTTTGAGTGGAATGGTTATAGCGTTGGGCGTATATCTTTATCTACGTTTTCATCCCGATTTTGTTCTCAACCTCTGTCAAGAGTTGGAACAACAATACCAGTTTTGTGTCAAAAACGGTATTAAGATGACAATGTCTTATGAAGAGCTACAGCAGTCGAGAGAATTTTTGCTCTCGCAGTCTTATTACGCTTTGGCTATAAATTTGTGGTTCTCCTACCTCTTCTGTGGGGCGTTGGCCGCTTTGGTCTATTCGCCTTTTATTGCAAGAAGACGGTGATTTTTAATTGCATTTTCATATTTTCAGAAAGTTATGAATATATCAGTGGTCATTCCATTATTCAATGAGGAAGAGTCCCTCCCCGAATTATATGCTTGGATTGATAGGGTCATGCAGGCAAATAACTATTCGTATGAGGTGATCTTCGTCAATGATGGTAGTACCGATAACTCTTGGCAGGTTATTAAGGAGTTGAGTAAAAAGTCCGAACAGGTTAAGGGTATTAAGTTTAGACGCAATTATGGTAAGAGCGCGGCTCTCTATTGCGGCTTCAAAGAGGCGGTTGGCGATGTGGTGATTACCATGGATGCCGATTTGCAGGACAGTCCTGATGAAATTCCAGGCCTGTACCGTATGATTACGGAGGAAAACTATGATTTGGTTTCAGGATGGAAGAAAAAACGCTACGATAACAAACTGAAAAAGAATATTCCTTCTAAGTTGTTCAACGCAACCACTAGGGCTATATCGGGTATCCATAACCTTCACGACTTCAATTGTGGGTTGAAGGCCTATAAAAAGGCGGTTGTGAAGAATATCGAGGTCTATGGCGAGATGCACCGCTATGTGCCTTATTTGGCCAAGGAAGCCGGCTTTACCCGCATTGGCGAAAAGGTGGTACAACACCAGGCCAGAAAGTACGGCGTTACCAAATTCGGTATTAACCGCTTTGTGAATGGTTATCTCGACTTGCTGTCGCTCTGGTTCCTTTCTTCTTTTGGCAAGAAACCTATGCACTTCTTTGGTGTTGTCGGCTCACTCATGTTCTTCATCGGCTTTGTTGCTGTGTGTGTTGTGGGTGGTATTAAGTTAAGCCATATTTTGGCTGGTACGTCTGCTCCTTTGGTTACCGACAGCCCTTATTTCTATTTGGCGCTTACCATGATGATTTTGGGAACCCAGTTGTTCCTAACGGGCTTTGTCGCTGAATTGGTTTCCAGAAATTCTCCGAATAGGAACAAATACCAGTTGGAAGAGTTACTGAATTTGGAGGACCATGGTTTAGGTTTTAGTAAAATTGACGATTAATTAAAACAATGAATAGTATTCTCGAAATGGTCAAAATGTCTGCTTCTGGCATTTTGGTCCTTATTATGGCCTATGTTCTTTTAGACCGTTTTTTCAGAAATGCCGAACGTAAGCGCTATTTCGAAATGAAGAAGGAAGCGGCTAAGGCGCTAAACCCTATCCGCTTGACCGCTTACGAGCGTTTGGCTTTGCTGCTGGAACGTCTTAATCCTGAAAGTTTGATTGTTCGTACTCAGACTCCTGGCATGTCGGCACAGATGCTGCATTTGGCCCTGATTACTACTATTCGCGAGGAGTTTGACCATAATGTTACCCAACAGATTTATGTGAGTAACGATGTTTGGCTGATGGTTCGTGGCGCTAAGGAAAACCTTTTGCAGTTCATCAACACCATTGCCAGCCAAATGCCCGACAATGTTCCGGCTATTGAGTTGGGTAAGGTTATTATCGAAAAGTATAACGAGACTGAAAGCGCAACTCCTATACAGGCAGCGCTGGAGGGTCTGAAACAGGAGGTTCGCGGTTTCCAATAAATATGGATTTGCTCGATTTGGTCAGACAGCGCTATTCTGTCAGAAAATATACCGACAAAAAGGTCGAAAAAGAAAAGGTCGATTACATTCTCGAATGTGCCCGGTTGGCTCCTTCTGCTTGTAACCGTCAGCCTTGGTCGGTCTATGTCGTGACTTCCGACGACGTCTTGGCTAAGCTGAAACAGGCTTATAACCGCGACTGGATGGAAAATGTTAGCACTATTCTGGTCCTTTCGGCCCACCACGACCAGTCTTGGCATCGCGAACGGTTCGATAATAAGGACCATAGCGACGTCGATTTGGCTATCTTGGCCGACCATATCATCTTGGCGGCTACCCAGTGCGGTCTCGGGTCTTGCTGGGTTTGTGCGTTCGACCCTGCCATGTGCAGAGAGGCTTTGGAGATGGTCGACGAACAAGAGGAACCGGTTGTGATGATACCTCTGGGGTATATCGATTCTTCAGTCGGTGTACCTGAAAAGAAAAGAAAAAATTTATCGGATATCGTTGTTTTCAAATAATTGTTGAAGATGGGTTCTTTATTAAAATACATGGTTCTTTTTACTGCGTTCCCTTTGTTGGCGGCGCTCTCGTCGTGCGACAATGAGGTCTGCAAGGAAGATATGTATACCTCAATGAATATCTCTCTGTACAACCGCTCTCTTACAACACAGTATTTCCCACTTGTCGATACTTTCTCGCTTTATCGGGTGAAGGATGGAAAACTGATTGCTACCGAGTACACCGACACGGCAGGGGTTTATTCCTTCAAGTTGTCGCTTGACCCGTCTTCTACTACTTCCCGTTATTTCTTGAATAGTCCTTACTTACACGATACCATTATCATTACACACGTTAACTCTTACGAGTTCGTGTCTGCTGAATGTGGTGCGCGTATAGTTTCTTATATCGACACCGTCTATTTCGCTGGCGGGCATATCGAGGACTCTATTTCTATTACTAACCATTTTGTGAACGGTGCGTACGATGCTCAGAACGTTAAAATATATATGGAGTAGTCTTGCACTGCTTTGTGTGGCGACTAGTGCCTTCGCGTCAGACTCTACCGCTGTTGCTAAGTCTGACAGGTGGTTCAAGGGGTTCTTTTTAGATGTTGATGCTGTTGAACCCGCTGTTTCGCTTTTCAACGATAAGCACAAGGGGGCAAATGCCTCGTTGTCTGTCAACCTGAAAAACGTTTTCTTTCCTACCGTTTTGGTTGGCTTCGCTTCTTACGACGCTACTTCCGATTATTCCAGCTATGTGCAACAGCCAAGCGGCTATACCTATAAGGTGAAAGGCCCTTATTTCAAGGTCGGCATGGATTTTAATATGATTAAGTCGACTAAGGAGTTCAAACCCGAATGCTTTATCGGTGTCCGATATGCTTTCTCGTGTTACGACTACGATATTCTGAATGTGGCTGTTTCGCAGGCAGAGTGGGGTAGCAGTACCACCATTAACAAGTCCGACAATACTTTCGCTCAGTGGGGTGAGTTTGTCGGGGGCGTCAGAGTGCCTGTCTATAAAAGGCTTTATCTCGGTTTTGAGGGGTGCTATAAGTGGTCTTTCTCTCCGAGAGTCGACAACTACTACAATACCGATGGCACGCTGGTTACTATAAACCAGTCTTATGCTCCTGGTTTTGGCGACAAGAACGGAACCACTTGGGGGCTTAGGTACATGGTTAGCTTCTTTTTCTGAAAACAGATAGAAATAATTACATATTACAATATAATGGCAGATTTAAAAGTATTGAATCGTGCAGCCGATAATGTTAGAATACTAACGGCTGCTATGGTTGAAAAGGCAAAGTCCGGTCATCCGGGAGGATCTATGGGAGGCGCTGATTTCATCAATGTCCTCTATTCTCAGTTCTTGAATTACGATCCTACTGATCCTAATTGGGTTTGTCGCGATCGTTTTTACCTCGATCCTGGTCACATGTCTACCATGCTCTATTCTGTACTCCTGTTCTCGGGTAAGTACACTATGGACGATATTAAGGCTTTCCGTCAGTGGGGAAGCAACACTCCGGGTCACCCAGACCTTGACTATGCCCATGGCATTGAGAATACGTCTGGCCCTCTCGGACAGGGACATGCTATGGCTTGTGGAGCCGCTATTGCCGAGCGTTTCCTTGCTGCTCGTTTTGGCGAATGGATGAGCCATAAGATTTATACCTTTATCTCTGATGGTGGTATTCAGGAAGAAATTTCTGAGGGCGTTGGACGTCTTGCCGGCACTTTGGGCTTGTCTAACCTCATTATGTTCTACGATGCCAACCAAATCCAGCTCTCTACTCGCGTTGAGGAGGTCGATGACGAAGATATTGCCGCTAAGTACAAGGCTTGGCATTGGAACGTGATTGAAATCGATGGTAACGATGCGCAGCAGATTATCGATGCTTTGGTGGCTGCTAACAAGTCTACCGATAAGCCTACCCTCATTATCGGCCATACCATTATGGGTAAGGGCTGTAAGAAAGCCGATGGCTCTAGCGCTGAAATGATGGTTTCTACGCACGGTCAGCCTTTGTCGAAGGCGGGTGTCGATGTGGCTCTTACTATTAAGGGCTTGGGTGGTAACCCTGACGATCCGTTCCAGATTTTCCCTGATGTTCAGCAGCTTTATGCCGACCGTTTGGCTGAATTGACCAAAATGGCGGCTGAAAAGAAACAGAAACAGGCTGAATGGGCGAAGCAGAATCCTGAACTTGCTGCCAAGTTGGAGGAGTATTTCAGTGGCCGCGCTCCTAAGATTGACTATAGCAAGATTGAGCAGAAAGCTAACATTGCTACCCGTACCGCTTCTGCGGCTGTGCTGGGTGTGCTTGCCGAACAGGTGGGCAATATGATTGTTGCTTCTGCCGACCTTTCTAATTCCGATAAGACCGACGGCTTCTTGAAGAAGACCCATCCAATCAGAAAGGGTGACTTCTCGGGCGCTTTCTTGAACATGGGTGTGTCTGAATTGACAATGGCCTGCGTGATGAACGGTTTGGCTGCCCATGGAGGTGTGATTGCCGCTTGTGGCACTTTCTTCGTGTTCTCTGACTATATGAAGCCTGCTATGCGTATGTCGGCTCTGATGCGCCTCCCTGTTAAGTATGTGTGGTCGCACGACGCTTTCCGTGTTGGTGAAGACGGACCTACACATCAGCCTATTGAACAGGAAGCTCAGGTCCGCTTGCTTGAAAAGGTGAAGAACCATAAGGGTAAGAACGGTATGTTGGTGCTCCGTCCGGCCGATGCAGCCGAAACTACTGTGGCATGGAAACTGGCAATGGAAAACACCGATTCTCCTACCGGTCTCATCTTCTCGAGACAAGATATTGTTGATTTCCCTTCTGAATCGGGCAACCGTTACGACGAGGCGTTGAACGCTGCAAAGGGTGCCTACATTGTGAAAAAGTGCAGCGGCACTCCTGATGTGGTGATGGTGGCAAGCGGTTCCGAGGTATCTACTTTGTTCGATGGTGCCAAACTGTTGGAAGAGAGAAAGAACCTGAAGATTCAGATTGTTTCTGCTCCTTCTGAGGGCTTGTTCCGTAACCAGTCTGCCGAATACCAGAAACAGGTTATTCCTGGTGGTATTCCAGTGTATGGTCTGACTGCTGGAATGCCTTCTACACTCCAGACTCTGGTTGGTGTTGAGGGTTTTGTGCACGGCCTCGACCATTTCGGTTATTCGGCTCCTTACAAGGTGCTCGACGAGAAGTTTGGTTTCAACGCTGAAAGCGTGTATAACGATGTTTGCAGCTTCTTGAAGTTGTAATTGACAGTAATAGTATTGGGAAGGCCTTTCGTTTTATTCGGAAGGCTTTCCTTTTTTAATCATTAGTGTATTTTATGAGCAATATGTTGAAAATTCTTGGCGACGACGTTCTGACTCCAGCATTGCGCACGGCCTGCATCCTTTTGTTACCCATTATTGCGTTTGTCCAGTTCTTTTTCCCCTACGATCTGGTTTATGCGATTGTTATAGCCGTTGTTTTGTTGGTGTTGGGTGCTGTCGGCTTCTCGTTGCACTATGAGTACCGTTACGATGTAGAGAAGCACCTTTTCAGCAAGAGTCTGCTGGTGCTTGGGCGTGCTTTCGACAAGTGGCACGAACTGAACTTGCAGTGCAACTATCTTAGTTTCCAGATGTACACGCAGAACTATACCATCAACTTTCTGAACATCTATAGCTCGGGTATCGACGAGAAAGTCTTTACTATACGTGCGGTTAATCCCGACGGTAACTACCGCACGTTGGTTGAGACGACCGATTACAAGTCGATCGACAAGTGCTTAAAGTTGTGCAACATTTTGGCTGAGAAGCACAATGTACCGTTTAAGGACTTTGTGAAGGAGATGGTGAAGAAGTTGAACAAGAAATAGAAGTTGCCTGGGTAATGTGAATTTCTTGTAGGATATTTGCGCGTCTTGTTCCAAATGAGCAAGGCGCGTTTTTTATGTCGGCTTGAAAAACTGCATCAAATCTGGATGTGTACAAAATCTTGTAGAATGTTGAAAACTCCTCAACGTGTTTATTTGTGCCAAATTAGAAAGCATGTGCGGCATATATGGTTATATTTGAACCTATCTGTGGCTTTTTTTTAATAAAAGTTTGCTGTACATTTGCAATATAACAATCGCTATCTCATTGATAAATAGAGTTTAATATGCGGTTTTGAAGGGAAGATTTAGTTGCATATTTGTTTGAATTTTATGCAAATAGAAACCTAACATAAGTGTTATTGAGCGTTTTACTGTATGTAGATAGTGAAACTAAAATTGGAAAAAAAGATTCAGTATTTATAATGGAAAACATTTTTATCGTTAAGAGAAACGGCAAGAAAGAGCAGTTCTCGATGGAAAAGATCAAGCAGGCTATCTCTAAGGCTTTTTTGTCGACGGGTGGTTTTGTTTCTGAGGAAATGATGCTTAGCATTCTTTCACGTATGAGTATTCATAACGGAATTAATGTGGAGGAAATTCAGAACCAGGTTGAGCGCGCTCTTATGGCCGAGCACTACTATGCAGTGGCTAAGAATTTTATTCTTTATCGTCAGAAACACCTCGAAGACCGCGAAACGCGTGGTAAACTCGAGTTTATGATGAACTACTGCAATGCGGCTAACCCTGCAACCGGTAGTAAATACGATGCAAATGCGAATGTTGAGAACAAGAATATAGCTACGCTTATTGGCGAGCTCCCAAAATCTAACTTCATACGCTTAAACAGAAAACTCCTGACCGACCGTATCAAGGATATGTATGGTAAGGAAATCGCCGACAAGTACATCACTTTCTTGAACAACCACTTCTTGTACAAGAACGACGAAACTTCTATGGCTAACTACTGCGCCAGCATTACCATGTACCCTTGGTTGCTGAACGGTACCGTCAGCATTGGCGGTAACTCGTCTCGCCCTACTAATTTGAAGTCGTTCTGTGGTGGCTTCATCAACATGGTCTTCATGGTGTCGAGCATGCTCAGCGGCGCTTGTGCTACGCCTGAGTTCCTGATGTACATGGACTATTTTGTCCGTATGGAGTATGGTAACGACTATTATGAACATGCCGATAGGGTAGTTGACCTGTCTACCAAACAGCGTACCATCGATAAGATGATTACCGACTGCTTCGAGCAGGTTGTTTATTCTATCAACCAGCCTACGGGTGCACGTAACTTCCAGGCTGTGTTCTGGAATATCTCTTATTACGACAAGTTCTATTTCGAAAGCCTCTTCGGTGAGTTCCGTTTCCCTGATGGCACTGCTCCTATCTGGAACTCTGTCAGCTGGTTGCAGAAGCGTTTCATGAAGTGGTTCAATGCCGAACGCTTGAGAACGGTTCTTACCTTCCCTGTTGAAACTATGGCGCTCCTTACTGAGAATGGTGACGTGAAGGATAAGGAATATGGCGACTTCACTGCCGAAATGTATGCCGAGGGTCACTCGTTCTTCACCTATATGAGCGACAGCGCCGACTCTTTGAGCTCGTGCTGCCGTTTGAGAAACGAAATTCAAGACAATGGCTTCAGCTACACTTTGGGTGCGGGTGGTGTTTCTACCGGTTCTAAGAGTGTGCTCACTATCAACTTGAACCGTTGCGTTCAGTACGCCGTTAAGAATAACCGCTCTTACTTGGAGTTCCTGGAAGAGACCATCGACTTGGTGCACAAGGTTCAGATGGCTTACAACGAGAACTTGAAAGACTTGTACAAGAAGGGCATGCTTCCTTTGTTCGATTCGGGCTACATCAACATCGCGCGCCAGTACCTCACGGTTGGTGTGAACGGTTTGGTCGAGGCTGCCGAATTCTTGAAGATTGCCATCAAAGATACGCCTGAATACCTCGAATTCGTTCAGTCGGTCCTCGGTCTTGTCGAGAAGTACAACAAGATGTACCGCTCGAAGGATGTGATGTTCAACTGCGAAATGATTCCTGCCGAAAATGTCGGTGTAAAACACGCTAAGTGGGACCGCGAAGACGGTTACTTCGTGCCACGCGACTGTTACAACAGCTACTTCTATGTGGTGGAAGACGAGGGTACAAATGTTATCGACAAGTTCCGTCTGCACGGTCGCAAGTATGTCGAGCACCTTACCGGTGGCTCGGCCCTCCACTGCAACCTCGAGGAGCACCTCAGCATGGCACAGTATCGCCAGCTGTTGAGAGTGGCTGCTGTTGAAGGCTGTAACTACTTCACTTTCAATATACCTAATACAATTTGTAACGATTGTGGCAAAATCGATAAGCGTTATCTGAAGGCTTGCCCTTCTTGCCATAGCGAGAACGTTGATTATCTAACCCGTGTCATCGGTTACATGAAGCGCGTCGGTAACTTCTCGGCTGCCCGTCAGAAAGAAGCCGCTAAGCGTTATTATGCTAACGGTGGCTCTGATTTGGAAAACGATGCTGAAGTACGTAAATTGCAGTATAGTGTTTCAGGAAGTGCCCGATGAGGTATCTTTGGCGATAAACATCTCGAACTGTCCGAATAACTGCAAGGGGTGCCATAGCGAATATCTGAAGTCGGATGTTGGTTCTGTCCTTTCTCCCGATTCGTTGAAGGAACTCATTGAACCTTATCTGTCCGATATCACTTGTGTGGCCTTTATGGGAGGCGACAACGACCCTGAAGGGGTCCTCTTGCTGGCGAAGTGGGTGAAATCGTTTTACGCCAACGCGTTAAAGACGGCCTGGTATTCCGGGAAAAGCGAACTCCCCGAGTTTGTCGACGTAAAGGCTTTCAACTACATTAAGCTGGGCCCTTACATTGCCGGGTTCGGTCCGCTAAGTCAAAAGACGACCAACCAACACATGTACAAGGTCGACGACGATGGCTTCCTCATTGATATTACTTTCCGTTTCTGGAAAAAATAGTTTTCTTAAATTATAGGGGAATTGCAACCGGCTGTTGCAGTTCCCCTTTTTGCTTTTCTCGTCGGTTATTGCTAATTTTGCTTAGAAATAATTGGTCGAGACGACAAGTTTGGGGTGCTTGGGTTCACCAGGCTGAGATTATACCCGTAACCTGATCCAGATAATGCTGGCGTAGGCGGTTTCTCTTCTTCGGTTTGTTCCAAAAAATCCGGTTCCCCCTTTTTAGATTGGTAATTATACATATTCAATAATGGACGATAAATTAGTTATTGCAGGTAAGGAGTTTTCTTCTCGCTTGTTTCTTGGAACTGGTAAGTTTAGTTCTAATGAAGTAATGGCTAAGGCTATTGAGGCTTCTGGCACCGAAATGGTCACTTTGGCTATGAAGCGCATTAAGTTGTCTGATTCTTCCGACGATATGCTACAGCATATTGCCAAGCCAAACATACAGCTGCTTCCCAACACTTCGGGCGTGCGTAATGCCGAAGAGGCTGTCTTTGCCGCTAAAATGGCACGCGAGGCATTCGGCACGAATTGGCTGAAGTTGGAAATTCACCCCGACCCGCGCTACCTGCTGCCTGACCCTGTTGAAACGCTGAAGGCGACGGAACAGTTGGTGAAGGATGGTTTTGTCGTTTTGCCGTATTGTCAGGCCGATCCGGTCCTCTGCAAACGGTTGGCCGAGGCTGGTGCCGCTACTGTTATGCCGTTGGCTGCTCCTATTGGCACTAATAGGGGGTTGGTTACACTCGACTTCCTACAGGCTATTATCGAAGAGGCTACCGTCCCTGTTGTGGTCGATGCCGGCATTGGTGCTCCTAGCGATGCTGCCAAGGCGTTCGAAATTGGTGCCAGTGCTGTGTTGGTCAACACGGCTATTTCTGTCGCTGCCAATCCGGTTGAGATGGCGGTTGCCTTTAAAGAGGCTTCTGTTGCCGGACGTCGGGCCTATCTGGCTGGTTTGGGCGCTCAGTCTGCCGATTTTTCCGCACAGGCTAGCTCTCCGTTAACTTCTTTCTTGAACGATTAATCAATAGTAAACATGAATATAGTGGTAAACGGCGAGAAGGTTGAAGTGCCTGGAGGTGCTTCGGTTAAGCTGCTCGCCGATATGCAGAACCTGCCCGACAAGGGCGTGGCGGTTGCTGTCAACAACGATATGGTGCCCCGCACCGAATGGGAGAACCGTCTGCTGAACGAGGGTGACGATGTTATTATTATCCGTGCTGTTTGCGGAGGTTAACAAGTAATTCAGGGTATAATGTTTAGTGACGTTATTCGTAAAATCGATTGGGAGGAAACCACGGAACGCATCATGTCGATGACCGATGCCGATGTGCGTAGAGCCTTGGGCAAGTCTAGATGTGATGTCGACGACTTCATGGCTATGATTTCTCCTGCTGCCGCTCCTTATTTGGAACAGATGGCAGCGCTCAGCCAGAAGTACACGCGCGAGCGGTTTGGAAAGACCATTAATATGTTCATTCCTATTTACATTACCAATTCGTGTTCTAACTCGTGTGTTTACTGCGGCTTCCATGTCGAAAACAAAATTAAGCGCATCATTCTCAAGGAAGACGAGATTGTCCGCGAATACCAGGCTATCAAGCAGCTCGGCCCTTTCGACAATCTGCTGATTGTTACTGGCGAGAATCCGGCTATGGCTGGTGTACCTTACCTCGCTAAGGCGCTCGACTTGGCCAAACCTTATTTCAATAATCTGCAAATTGAGGTTATGCCGCTGAAGTCGGAAGAATATGCTGAACTCAGGAAACACGGTATGAATGGTGTTATTTGTTTCCAGGAAACCTACCACGAGGCCAATTACAAGAAATACCATCCTAGAGGTCAAAAGTCCATTTTCGAATGGCGTGTCAACGGGTTCGACCGTATGGCCCAAGCTGGTGTCCACAAGATTGGTATGGGCGTGCTGATTGGTTTGGAAGACTGGCGAACTGATATTACCATGATGGCATATCACCTTCGCTATTTGGAAAAGAATTACTGGCGGACACAATATAGTGTCAACTTCCCGAGAATGCGCCCTTCCGAGAATGGCGGCTTCCAGCCGAATGTGGTGATGTCTGACAAGGAACTCGCACAAGTTACTTTCGCTATGCGCATCTTCGACCACGATGTCGATATCTCATACTCTACGCGCGAACCTGAGTTTATACGCAACAATATGGCGGCGCTGGGCGTGACGACGATGAGTGCGGAAAGCAAGACCGATCCGGGTGGTTATGCTTGTTATCCGCAAAGTTTGGAGCAGTTCCATATTAACGATGACAGAAAGACTGCCGATGTGGTTGCCGCTCTCCGTGCTAGAGGACTTGAACCTGTGTTTAAAAACTGGGATTCTAGTTTCGACCACGAGGAAATGCTGTTAGCAAAATAAAATATGAACGGGTGAGAAGTCACAACGACTTTTCACCCGTTTGCTTTATCTACATCTATTCTTATCGTAGACAGGCTTTTTTTCTCGTAAAACACACATTTTCCCTTTCCGTCATTTTTCCAAACCGTCACTGATTTTTATCATCCCGTAGTAAGCCTTTAATTTGCAGGAGGCGCATTTTATCGCACTTTCATAAGTGTTTACGTGGATCGTCCTCACAACTTTTCTTGAACGACGTCATATCTATCTATTCGAATGTTTTTCGATTCTACGACTATCGTATCTTCAGCCCAGCTTGTTCTCGTTAGTAATGTCAATATCAACAAAACTAAAAGTCGTATCTTTTTTTAAAAACAATTGAATACATACTCATCTTTTTTGTATGAATCTAAAATCCTTTGTACCGACATGTTTGCAATTGTCTTCGTTCAAAGTATAAAACAGATTGTAGACAGTAATAGGAAGGTTATAATGGCATCTGTAACACTTATAACAAGGCTCTTTACTGTTCTAGTTGTGCGCAGTAATGTTTTGTTGCTGACTATGTTGTAGTTCGGTATGTTTTTAGAATTTTTCTCGTCTTCTGTCTTTAACAGATGGAAAAACACCATCGTTTCAAAAACACAGACGAGGAGAAGTATAATCGCAAGTATTATAAAATAAAATACTATCGCATCTCCAGTACAATTGAATACCACTTCCGAGGTTAGTATTGAAGGAAATATAATAGTCGCTACACTCCAGAACGCGATGGTTCTAAGTTTAGCTCGGTTCCTTATGCCGCCGTAAAGAATGGGAATACTTATCCTAATAGATTCTATAATCAATAAGCATAGAATAAAGAGCAGTACCTTGAGAAATGGCGTTTTTTGAGGTGTGGGGTAGTCCTTATTGTTAGTGTGAATTTCCCATTCCCCGTCCTCGTTTAAAGTGATTTTTCTTTCGTTTGTTAAAGGACTTACATAATACCAATCTGCTAAAGGGTCATATATTACTACTTTGTAGTACCCATTCAATAAATAGATGCTGTCTGTTAGCAGTATTTCTCCATTGTTTGCCCTTCTCCATAAATAGGGATCTAGCCTTCCAAATATTTTATATGCTGCTGTGTCTTTACATTTGACAGTTTCTGGATTCTTTAACTGTATTGAGTCGGGAACACTACATTTTAATATATAGAGGCTGTCGAATTTGTTTATTGATTTTCTGTAGTCTTCTGAATCTGCTATGTAGCTGGTATCTCCGGCTTCACTTACAACGAATGGCATTCCATTTGTCATCCATTTTTCCACCTCTTGCTCAATTTGTTTAAGAGTGTTTATTTGATTTCCAGAAGAAATCACGGTAGAGTCGAGTATAGCAACATAAAATTCGCTTATCCCTTTTGCTTGTATTTTACAGTCGAAACTGTTTGGGAGAAAACCTTCTGGCTCCGGACAGTTTGGCTTCCTGCAGGCGGATGTTGTTGTGAAATGGAACAGGAGAATTAGCGCAACAAACTTTATATATTTCATTTACGGTGTCTCGTTAGTATTGTGTAAAGGTAAAAAACTTGCAGTTACTTTGTAATTCTATAGATAGATTTTTATGGTTAAACTTTCGTTTTGTATGAACTTCGTTTTTCTTTGGACAAACCCAAAAAAATGCGAGTATGGAAGAAAATGACTTAAAAAAGTATTTCGATACAATGGAAAAGGCATTTGAAGATTTCCTTTCATAAAAGGAAAAGTATAGCGAGTATTCTCCTGAAATGAAAGCAGAACTAAGAGAAAAATGGTATAAATTTATTGAAGCATACTGCAGTTTAAACCTTTAGCTGTATTTTTGAGACTGTAAACTCCAACTGTTTGCAAGTGCGGGAGAACCGGTTTATAAAGGAGATGCAGTGCCTATTGGCAGTAATGATTCTGATTGCGGTGAAGATGACTATCTTATAAATAGGGCAGTTTTCATAGGAGGATTGGATTCTCTCAGGTTCTTTTTGACAAAAAACTTAGTATATTATTTCCTCACGTGTAAGCATCCAACCTATGAATGGAAAGTTGTATTTCCAATTGGATGTATACAGATATTACCGAAGTCTTAGAATGTTTCGAAGAGATTCTTGCCCCAGGTAGTAATATTCTCTGGCAATATAAGACCAAAGATATGGAACAATCCCAAGTTGTTGTCAAGTTGATGACATTTAAATAGCAATAAATGACTAAATTTGAATTTGGAGAATAAATATGGCATGATTTTTACGAGCACTGCGGTTTTAAGAAAGCCGATGGATCCAGTGCCATGTAACAGATTTATAGACATAATTTTTAAATGAATATAATTAAGGATTTATTTTTGGCGATAGCTATTCTAATGCTATCATCTTCTTCTCCGGAAAACCAAAGGACAATTGCAGGTCAGAAGGATGATTTGAAAGGTCCTGTAAAAGAGGTAAAGGAATATGTCGCAATACAAAGAGATAGTATCCTTTGTAAGGATTATTTGGCTTTTTTTACTTGTTACGACGAGGACGGCAATCGCATTAAACGTTGCGGATATTCTAATGATGGCAGTTTGACGTTTAAGCAAATCATCAAATACAATAGAGATGGAAACGAACGTTTGGACTCTGTGTTTTTAGGACCAGAATGGGAAGTATCTAAGAGCTATTTCAAGTACAATAATGATCGCACTGAATCTGAACAATTTGTTTATCTCAACAATAGTCCAATATTGAGAATCATTAAAAAGTATGATGAAAATGGAAAAATCATAGAAAGTATTGAATTAAGATCAGACGGCAAGTGTGATGTCTATAACTATAACAATAAGTATGATGACAATGGAAATAAAATAGAATACTCACAGGTTTTTAATGGAAAGCCTCAATGGAAGAATACATACAAATATGATGTAGATGGCTATAAGACTGAGTATTGCTCTTACAATTCAGACGGCTGTTTATTTATGAAACATACATACAAATATGACGATAAAGGTCAAAACATTGAAGAAAATGCATACACGCCAAACGACAGTTTGTATTACACGAAAAAATTTAGCTACGACAATGATGGCAATCAGATAGAAATATGCGAATACAACGCTGATGGTTCATTGGACCATAAAGAGAGTTATAAGTATGATCGTTATGGGAATGTAAGTTCTAAAGTCACAGCGTCAAATACAGGCATTATGACTGAAGGCGTCGTCTATGAATATGTATATTATTGAATAATACAACAAGTTAATTGCATTCAGAAATGTAGAATGTTGTCTTTGCATTATTGTTTTTATGTTTACAATCAATGGTTGTGGCTTAGGAGATTATTCTAAGTACCAACTCTACATTGTATGAACGGACAAAATTTTCCCAAAAGCCTTTTTCTTTAAATTCGCCTACCAAGGTATTAGATATTAACGTAAGGCCAACACTTAAATACAACTGGGACAAGTATGGTTTATGGGAATGTGAAGCTAACGATAACCCTATATGCACCTTTCATGTGCCTCCCGTTAGTGCCTTTGGGTGTTTCCGTGCCCACACTTATTCTGTTTCGTTTATGGTCTATCCTATAATAGTTTTCCTTCATTTCCCCTTTTACATAAAGAAACAAAAAACCTTGCAAATTGCTTTGCAAGGTTTTTGTATTATATGCGTCTTAAAATTAGCCTAAGAATGAAATCAAGATACCTGCAGCAACTGCAGAACCGATAACACCAGCTACGTTTGAAGACATACAGTAGTTCAACACGTGGTTCTTTGGATCGTACTTCAAAGCGATATCGTTAGCAACACGAGAAGCCATAGGAACAGCGCTCAAACCAGTTGCACCGATAAGCGGATTGATCTTCTTTTTGGCAAACAGGTTGTAAACCTTTGCCAAGCAGATGCCGCCGAAGATAGACAAACCGAATGCACAGAAACCACCTGCAACGATACCGATAGTCTTCAGGTTCAAGAAGGCATCTACGGTCATAGTAGCACCTACGCAGAGTCCCAAGAAGATTGTTGCAGTGTTCATGATGCCGTTTGATGCTGTCTGGAACAAGCGTGATGTGCTGTTTCCAATCTCCTTAATCAGGTTACCGAACATCAGCATACCAATCAGCGATACTGCGTCTGGAACGATGATGGCCACGATGGTGGTGACTACGATTGGAAACAGAATCTTAAGAGCCTGCATGTTCTTAAATTCGGTCTTGTTAGGGTAGAGCTTGTCTTGTTCCTTCATGTTGATGCTGAGCTCTTCTTTTGAACAGGTCAACTTAACCACCAAAGGAATGATAACAGGCACCAATGCCATATAAGAGTAGGCTGCGATAGCGATTGGACCCAACATGTGAGGTGCCAACTTCAAGGTTGTGAAGATGGCGGTAGGACCATCGGCACCACCGATAATAGCAAGTGAACCGGCTTCCTTCATATCGAAGCCACACTGGCTTGCAACAATCAATACTGCGAAGATTCCGAACTGTGCACCAGCACCGAAGATGGCCAACTTCAAATTTCTCAACATTGGTCCGAAGTCAGTCAAAGCACCTACACCCATAAAGATGATTGGTGGAAGAAGACCAGACTTAATCAATGCGTAATAGAGCATATTCATAATACCAAGATCGTGCGCTATTTCAGGAATAGTCATGTCTTCGTAGATGTTCTGTCTGACCATTACGCCGTTTTTCAAGTATTCAACGCATCCCTCACCATCGGCTGCAATTACACCAAGACCTCCACCGGGGAAGTTGGCCAAGAGTACACCGAATGCGATTGGAACTAGCAAAAGGGGCTCGAATTGTTTCTTTATACCTAGGTATAGTAAGACAAAGCCCAAGGCTATCATTACTATGTATGACGGATCGGCAATTAGCTTGCCGATGGCAGTCATACCATATATGTTTTCAAGAATATCCATGTTTTAATTACTTGATTTTCATTAATACATCGTCTTCAGATACAGCGTCACCGGTCTTGAAGCAGATTTCGGTGATAACGCCGTCGCGGTCTGCTGCAATTGCGTTGAAGGTCTTCATTGCCTCAACGTAGCATACTGTCTGACCTTTCTTAACGGTGTCGCCTACATTGACTGCAGGGTCGTTCGCATTCTTGCGGAGGTAGAACTTACCTTCCAATGGGCTTTCCAATGGGTTGCCTTCGCCTGGGGCGCCAGCTGCTGCAGGTGCTGCGCTTGGGGTTGTGGCAGGAGCGGTAGAACCGTCGTTTGCACCGATAACAACCTGGTATTTCTGGCCGTTTACGTCTACAACCACGGTCTGAGGGAAGCTCATAGCACCGCCCTTGGCGCTGTTCTTTTCTGCTTTTCTCTTTTCCAAGTCAGCCTCGAAGTCTGCTTTTGCCTTGCCGCTGCGGTATGCGCGGTACTGTTCAGGGTGCATAGCCAATTCGAACAATTCTTCGTCGTCCTGACCGCAATCCCAACCATTTTTCTTCATTTCCTCGCGGAACTCGTCCAACTGGTCTGGATATTCGGCTTGTGGGTTGCCGGTGAAGAATTCGCGGCCCTGCTCCTTGGCGAGTTCAACCAACTCTGGTGCCAATGGGCCAGGCAACTTACCGCTCTTGCCGAGCATCATGTTCCAAATATCGTCAGCAATCAAGCTCCAACGCTCCTTGCCCTTTTCCATTTGCATAACGTTCATCAGGGCTGCGTTCTTAACGTACTGGCTGAATGGGGTAACCAAGCAAGGATAACCCATCTTAGGCCATACGTAAGCCACCTCGTTGAACAACTTAACCATCAGCTGGTCTTGGGTCATCTTAGGTTGGCCGTGCTTTTCCTTGTACTTGTTCAAGCTTTCAAGGTTGTCTGCCAAGTCGGTCATCAAGCTACCCATCATACCGCCAGGAAGTCCAGGGGCGATAAGCAGAGAGTTCATATAGCGGTTGCGGTTTGGAATATAGTAGCCCAACCATTCGTCCATCATTTCCTGGATGATGGTACGCAGTTCCATATAGGCTTCCATGTTCACTTCCTTTACCTTGAAACCAGCGTCCTTCAACATGGCCTGTACGGCAAGCACGTCGGCGTGTCCGGTTCCCCATGAGAGTGGTTCCATACCTACATCTACGAAGTCACAACCGTTTTCGCAGACTTCCAGAATTGATGCCATGCTGAAACCAGGTCCTGCGTGGCTGTGGTACTGGATGGTAATCTGTGGATATTTGTCTTTGATGTTCTTGGTGATCTTACCCAATGAAACAGGACGGCCGATACCTGCCATATCTTTCAAGCAGATTTCGTCTGCACCGGCTTCAATCAGCTTGTACGCCAAGTTGGTGTAGTACTCTACAGTGTGGAGTGGTGAAGAGGTGATGCAAAGGCAGCACTGTGAAATCATGCCGGCCTCGTGTGCATAACCGATTGACGGAATTATATTGTCAGGGTCGTTCAAACCGCAGAAAGTTCTTGTGATGTCGGTGCCTTGTGCGTGCTTAACTTTATAGAACAGCTTACGTACGTCAACTGGTACCGGACGCATGCGGATGCCGTTCAAACCACGGTCGAGCATGTGGGTCTGGATGCCGGCCTCGTGGAAAGGCTTGGTCCACTGACGGACTGCTTTGTTAGGATTTTCGCCATAAAGGAGGTTTACTTGTTCGAAACCGCCACCGTTTGTCTCAACACGGTCGAAACAACCCATTTTGACGATTACTGGGGCCGCTTTCATTAACTGGTCAACACGTGGAACATATTTGCCGGCCGATTGCCACATGTCTCTGAATACTAAGCTGAATTTTATTTCTTTAGCCATTGTTTTATTTGTTTGTTCCCCATTCCTTAGATTCGCATCAGCAGTTCGGGGTATTTGGTTTAATAATTAGATTTTTTTGATGCTTTCTACTTTGCCTTTGCCTCCGGTTAGGGTATTGACGGCTTTGGCGATGATGTCTGCGGTTACTGCGTCTACTGCTTGAACAGAGGCGAATGAGGCAGTTTTCGGTGCCTCTTTCACTTCTTCTGGTACAAACTTGTTGACGAACAGTATCAGGCACTTGCCCACGTAGATGACAAGTAGCAAGACAATGAACACGGTAAACATTCCGATTGCCATCAATAGCAAGGCTCCGCTAAGTCCTTCGAATCCTTCAGAATTAGCAGCGGCAGACGCTAGTATCGATAATGAATTCATATGAATAATTATTTATTAATTATGCTATATTCGTATACAAATTTACAAACCATTCTTTAAAACTCTTATTTATATACGTGTTTTTTTAGAAAGGTATTTGCTTTTATTATATGTGGTGTTACAATCTGTAACTTATTACGGCCCTATTTTTAAATATTCCTCAAATATTCGTTAGGTTGCTGTTAAATCAGCATAAAGAGCGCAAGGTTAACAATTGTTATTACTGCAAAGCCCGCCAACAGCGGCTTCAAGACTCTTCTTTTCGACAAAAATATGCCGTATACCATTTTTATTATGTTGCTGCTTATTATAGCCTGGAATGTCGACATGATGATGACACTGTCGGCTATGTCGTATTTTGCCTGATACAGGTTGAGGATGAACGGCGTAATGTCGGTGGCACCTACCAATATTGACAAGGCCCTCAAACCTTCGGTTCCAAACAGCTGCAGGGTGTAGTGGGTGGCTATGGTGAACACGACGAACAATATCGCAAACAAGATGGCGATTTGGAATTCCAACGGGTTCTTGTCTTCTTCCTCCTCTTCTTCTTGAAGTTCTGCCTCGTCGGTCTTCGATGCCATGGCGGCTTTTGCCTTTTTCTGGTCTCTGAAGTAGAAGTAGCCGGCTACGGCAAGACCGCAAACAAACATGGCCGCAAACAGGAACCAGTAGTTGGTCAGCAACCGCATGTTGAAGATGGCCATCAGTATCATATACTTCACGTAGAGTGTGCTGACCGAGCAGAACACGGCGGTGGTGTACTGGCCCAACTCGTTCTCTTTGACCGTCGCTGCCTTTTTCGTCAAGATGACGGTTGTGGCCATGCTGCTGTAGATGCCTCCAAGCAATCCCGATACAATAATGCCCGACTGGTTGAACACGTATCGCTTGAGCAGGTAACTGATGTACGAGAATCCGGAGATGACGACGGTGGTCAGCCAGATGTTATAAGGGGTCAGCGCGATGCCTTCTACTATTTGTTCGTTGGGCAATACGGGTAGTATGACACCCGAGATGACTAAGAACTTGGCCAGATTCATAAACTCTTGCTCGTTCATCCTTCTTGAGAACTTGATGAAAGTGGCTTTCATCTCGTTAAGGATGAGCACGCTGACAACCAGCATAATGACAACCCACAACTGGGTTTTGTAGACCAACGGCCCTATGCTGTAGGTGATGAGTGCAATCAGCAGGCTGGTCATGCCGGTCTGGTCGAGCCGGAATAGTTTATAGCTGTAGAACAAGGCAATTAAGACAAATAGGGCACCCCCGCCAACTAAGTATACAATCATTGTTTCTGGCTGGAGGATGTACAGCGCATAACCTAAAATACCGATCAGGGTGTAGGTTCGGTCTGTACCCAAGTGCATGTTTTCGCTCTTTTTTGCGAAATGTTTCCTCTGCGATAGCCCTATTAATAGTGATATTACTAGAACAATAATGAAGTTAGTTAGTTCTGTAGGGAGAATTGTGTTTCCCATGTGTTTGTCTCTTTTGCTTTTAAAAAAAAGGGGGGAAATACTTCTTTCCCCCTTTTATTACGGTTATTTGTTGTTAGTCAATATAAGTAACAGAGTATCTTTTTGCTTTTTTCTCACCCATGACATAAATTCGGAACTCTCCTTTGTCATATTGGTACAACTTGATGTTTACTTTGTTATACTGCTTGTCGGCACACGATATGCTGACGTATTTCAAGTCCTTCTTGATAATCCACTTCTTAGGCTTCTCCATTATTTCATAGGCATCACCACCAATAAATATGCTGTTGTTGCTCAAGTCGATAGTGATCTCATTGTCAAGTGAAGACCATGGTCCCCAACTGTATGAACCCACGACATTGGTGGCAGCAACGCCTTCTGCGCCTCTGTACGATTTGAAGTGTACAACTTGTGCTGATACTTCTCCCGAGAAAAGTATGCCCAAGGTAAACGTAAATAATATTGTGGCTATATATTTATACATCTTTCTAAACCTAATGATCTGTTTCTTCTCAAAGTTAAGAATTTTTTTGTCATTTTCAAATCTTTTTCTCAATAATGAGCCTTAAAATAAATTTTTTCTTCGCCGATTACTTGGTATATTTGTTTGTTAGAATTTTTTAGATTATGGATTTGCACCCTTTGTTTCTTGAACGTGTAAGAAAAGATTTTGGAGATGAGGCCGATACGTTTGTCCGTGCCATTGGTTCCGATGCTGTTGTGAGCGTTAGGGTTAACTCTTCGAAACTTCCCGGTGTTTGTTTGGCCGACAGGGTGCCTTGGTGTTCCGGTGGCTTCTATCTGCAACAGCGTCCGGTTTTTACGCTCGATCCGTTATTTAATGCTGGCGCCTATTATGTGCAAGAGGCTAGCTCTATGTTTCTTGAACAGACGGTGAGGCAGCATGCGCATTTGTCAGACGATTCTGTGGTCCTCGATTTGTGTGCGTCGCCTGGCGGCAAGTCGACTCACTTATTGTCGCTGATGAACGGTAGGGGATTGCTGGTCTCTAACGAGTATGTTGGACAAAGGGTGGCGTCTCTTCGTGAGAATATTACGAAGTGGGGATTCCCTAATTCGGTAGTTACAAATGCTGCTCCTGCCGATTTCGGTAAATGCGACGGCTTGTTCGATGTGATTGTTATAGATGCTCCTTGTTCGGGCGAGGGTATGTTCCGAAAAGACGACCAGGCGGTTACGGAATGGAGTGCTGAAAATGTGGAGATGTGCGCAAAACGTCAGAGGGAGATCCTTAAAGATGTATTCCCTGCCCTGAAAGAGGGTGGACTGCTCGTCTACAGCACCTGTACATATAATGCTGCTGAAGACGAGGAAAATGTGGAATGGATCTGCACGGAATTGGGCGGTGAGTTCCTGCCGATTTCGGTCGATGCACAGTGGAATATTACAGAGACTCCTTTCGGCTACCATTTCTATCCGCACAAGACCAGGGGCGAGGGCTTTTTCCTTGCCGCTATCCGTAAAACTGCTACCGCTTTCTCGGTCAGGGTCAAATCGCAAAAAATCAAAGAACCTGCCGGGGGCAAACAAGTGAAAAAATGGATGACCGATGCCGAACAGTTCGTTTTCGGTGAGACTAACGATAAGATGCTTATTGCTACTTTGGCTAAGTTCCACGATGTGGTTTCCGTCTTGAAGGGTAACGTGAAGGTGGTGCAATCGGGTTTGGCTGTTGCGCAGGTGAAGGGCAACGACTTTTTGCCTGCTCCTTCTTTGGCGCTCTCTTCCTGCTTGCGGAAAGAGGAATTCCAGATTGTTGATTTAGATTGGAAGCAGGCTATGGCTTTCTTGAAAAGGGAAAACCTGGTCCTGCCAGATGCACCTAAGGGTTGGCTGCTCGTTTCCTTTAACAAGGTTCCACTCGGGTGGATTAAAAACTTGGGGAATAGGTCGAATGGCTATTTCCCTGCCGAATGGCATGTGAGGATGACGCCCGATATTAATCTTTATACTCCTTTATTCTAATGGCAATGAAGTTGACTTTTCTGGGTACCGGTACTTCTACCGGTGTGCCTACTATTGGCTGTGGTTGTGAGGTGTGCCGTTCGAAAGACGCGCGCGACAAACGCCTGCGTTGTTCGTCGCTTTTGGAGGTTGACGGCAAAAAAATTCTTTTCGATTGTGGACCCGATTTCAGAATGCAGGCGATTAATGCCAACATCAACTGGATTGACGCCATTCTACTGACACACGGCCATTCCGACCATGTGGCAGGGATGGACGACTTGCGCACTATTCCGTACGCTAAATACCATTGGCATCTGCCTGAAGAGTTGGAAAAAGGGGAAGTGGAACTGCCAAAAATCAATATGTATGGCTTGAAGCGGACGAACGATTCGGTCCGGAAACTGTTCTTTTACTGTTTCCCGAAACCCGATAAAACCGGACCGCATTATACGGGTATGCTCCCTCTGCTAACGTTGCACGACTTGCCTGAACCTGTTTCGGTGTTCAAGGTTGCCGATGGCATCAGTGTACTCCCTATTCAGGCTATGCACGCCTATTTGCCTGTGTTGGGCTATAGAATCCGTAACTTCGCCTATCTTACCGACTTGAAAACTATTGAAGAGAGTGAGGTCGAAAAACTTTACGGTTTGGATGTGCTGGTTTTAGGCATGCTGAGGCATAATAAACCGCATGGCTCGCATCTCTCGCTTGATGAGGCGATGGAAATTGTTGACAAAGTGAAACCTAAGAGGACTTATTTTGTACACATGAGTCACGACATTGGTTTTCATGCCGATTTTCACGATCTACGCTACCATAAGTCGGGCGTGGTGGGTGATTTCCCTGTCCCTTCGAACTGCAATTTGGCATACGACGGGTTGGAAGTGGAAATTGCTGACTAGCCTTTCTTTTTCTTCTTTTTCTGTACACTCCAGCCGAATTTTCCTATTTCTGCTCCCAGCTGGTAGTAGTGGCCGTGGCTATAGGCTATCAGTTTCGCTTGGTCGAGGTGGAAGGTGTCGGTCTCGGGGTCGATGTACTTTTCGTCGGCCAACACGTTTACCACGTTTGCTATGAACATGTGGTGGGAGCCGAGTTCTACTATGTTCGCCACTTTACACTCTATCGAGAGTGGGGCCTCGTCTATGTAATAGCTGTTTATCTCTTCGGTCTTCTGGGGGGTCAGTTTCATTTCTTTGAACTTGTTGAAGTCCCTTCCCGATTTTACTCCGCACCAGTCTGTCGCCCTTGCCAGCTCCTCGTTGGTAAGGTTTATCACGAACTCCATATTTTTCTTTATTATGCCGTAGCTGTGCCGTTCCGGACGGATAGACACATAGCACATGGGTGGGTTGGTGCAGATGGTACCTACCCAGCTGGCGGTGAATATGTTCCGTTCCTCTTCGTCTGCTCCGCAGCTTATTAATGCGGCAGGAACTGGGTAGACCATGGTCCCCGGTTTGAATTTTCGTTTCATTCTGACGTAAAAAAAGAGGATGTATCTGGTTGTGGATACATCCCCATTTGTTTATTTTTCCCTGATGTAGATGTTTACAGGAGTTCCTTGGAACTCCCATTTGTCTCTCAGTTTGTTCTCTAAGAATCGCTTGTAAGGGTCGCGCACGTACTGTGGCAGGTTCGCATAGAACACAAACGAAGGAACGGCTGTGTTCGGAATCTGGGTCACGTACTTGATTTTGATGTACTTACCCTTGACACTTGGTGGCGGATAGTTCTCGATTAAAGGAAGGAAGAACTCGTTCAACTGGCTTGTTGGCACTTTCCTCTTCCTGTTCGCATATACTTGTTCGGCAACTTCCAGCACTTTGTAGATGCGCTGTTTGTTGATTGCTGATGTGAATACGATTGGAAAATCGGAAAATGGTGCCATTCGCTCTCTGATGGCTCTTTCCATTTCCAGCGTAGTTTTGCTGGTCTTCTCTTCCACAAGGTCCCACTTGTTGACCACAACAACCAGACTCTTGCTGTTTCTTTGTATGAGCTGGAAGATGTTCATATCTTGTGCCTCAATGCCGCGTGTGGCGTCAAGCATAAGTATGCACACGTCCGAGTCTTCAATGGCACGGATGGCCCTTATGACCGAGTAGTATTCCAAGTCTTCGGTTACTTTGCCCTTCTTTCTGATACCCGCGGTGTCGACCAAGATGAAGTCGTGCCCGAATTTGTTGTAGCGGGTGTTGATGCTGTCGCGGGTGGTGCCTGCAATGTCGGTGACAATGTTACGGTCTTCTCCGATAAAGGCGTTGATGATAGACGATTTACCGGCATTTGGACGCCCTACAACTGCAATGTGTGGCAGTCCGGCCTCTTCGTCGTTTTCGTCATCTTGTTTAGGGAAGGTTTCCATTATGCCGTCGAGCAAGTCGCCTGTACCCGAACCAGTGGCGCCAGAAATGCACCAAGGGTCGCCTAGTCCCAGTTTGTAGAATTCGGGAGCGGAGTAGACGAGTGAGTTGTCGTCGACTTTGTTTACAACAAGGAATACGGGCTTTTTCGTCTGTCTTAGTAGCTTGGCCACGTCTTGGTCTAGTGTGGTCAAGCCTGTCTGCACGTCAACAAGGAAGAGGATGACGTCGGCCTCTTCAATCGCAATGGTCACTTGTTTGCAGATTTCGCTTTCGAAAATGTCGTCCGAGTTGACCACCCATCCACCGGTGTCGATGATTGAGAACTCCTTGCCGTTCCATTGTACTTTGCCGTAAAGACGGTCCCTGGTGGTACCGCTTATGTCGTCTACAATGGCTTTTCTAGTTTGAGTCAGTCGGTTGAAGAGTGTGCTCTTGCCCACGTTTGGTCGACCAACAATTGCTACTATATTATTACTCATTTACGTCTCTTTTAATTGTTACTATTCTGGTTTGTAACCGAAGTTTTTGAGAATTCTGTCTTTGTTTCTCCAGTCTTTTTCAACCTTGACGAACATTTCCAAATAGATTTTCTTTTGGAAAAACTCCTCAATGTCTTTTCTCGCTTCCATACCAACTTTTTTCAGCATAGAACCGCCCTTGCCGATGATGATACCTTTTTGGGAATCTCTTTCCACATAAATGACGGTGTTGATATTGATCTGTTTGTCCGATTCTTTGAAACTTTCGACTACCACTTCGACAGAATACGGAATTTCTCGATCGTAGTTTTTAAGAATCTTTTCGCGGATAATTTCAGTGACAAAGAAACGTGCTGGCTTGTCGGTCATTTGGTCTTTCTCGAAGAAAGGAGGAGAGTCGGGCAGCATTTCCTTGATTCGCTTCAAAAGATAATCGAGGTTGAAGTTGTTTTGTGCTGAAATTGGGATGATTTCGGCTTGTGGAATCAACTTCTGCCATTTCTCAACAAGTTCTTCAAGCTTCTTCTGGTCGCTTAAGTCAATCTTGTTGATGACAAGGATGATAGGAGCTGGATTCTTTATTACTTTGTCGATAAAACTCAGATTCTTTTCAGCGTTCTCAACAACATCTGTTACATATAGTAGGATATCTGCGTCTTTGAGGGCACTTAAGGAGAAGTCTAACATGTCCTCTTGCAGTTTGTAGTTTGGTTTTAATACTCCCGGGGTGTCGGAATATACAATTTGGAAATCCTCTCCGTTCACAATGCCCATAATTCTATGTCGGGTTGTTTGGGCTTTCGATGTTATGATGGAAAGTCTTTCGCCCACCAATGCGTTCATCAATGTTGATTTGCCAACATTAGGGTTGCCTACTATATTTACAAAACCGGCTTTGTGCATTTCTAAATTTGTGACTAATTGAACTGCAAATATAGTTATTTTTTTCCAATTATCCCCTACTAGGGCTCGTTTGCCTAGTAGGACGCCTTTAACGCGTTTTGAACGAATCCGCAGTATTCTTGCAGGTTCTTGCTTTTTTCAATTTTCTTTCTCTCCCTTTTCCCCATTTCTGGTAGCAGGTACACCCATACGGTTTTCATTTTTGCCAGTATCTGGCATTCTCCACCGTCTAATACGTTGCTGTAGCCTTCTAGCAGCATTTCGTGCAGTTCACCAATTTTTTCTGCTTTTTCTTTCTGTGTGGTTGGAACACCACTAACAATCTCGTCGGCCAGGCATGGATTGGCCAGTAGGCCTCTTCCTATCATGAGCGCCCCGACTTTCGGGTATTGTTCCTGTATTTTTTGTGCGTCTGCCGGGGTCAGCAGGTCACCGTTGTAGACGATGGGGTGCTGTATGGCGTCAAGCATCTCGCCGAATGCGTTCAGGTCTATTTCGCCCTTGTATTGCTGACGTCCGGTGCGTGGATGTATGGTTACGTGTGAGAGAGGTGTGCTGTTGATGATGGTTGTCAGTCCTTTCCACTCGTAGGCGTCTTCCAGGCCGAGGCGCATTTTAAGTGAGAATTTCAGGTCGGGGTGCCGTTCGGTTACGCCTAGCAGTTCTTTTACCTCGTCGGGGTATGGAAGTAGACCACAGCCCTTGTGGTGTTTGGCAATCATTGGGAAAGGACAACCCAGATTGATGTCGAATTCCCTATAGCCGGTGTTGGCGAGCTCGTTGATGAGGTAGTCGGCCTCTTCGGCGTTCGCTGGCAGTATTTGTGGAGTGAGTACTCCTTTTTCTATCAGCTCGCTGTTGCGCTCGGCGCCGAATTCTTTGGCGTCGTGCTTCCTGATTCCTCCTTTTTCAACCCTGATGAAGGGGGTGTAGTATTTATAGATGCTGTTGCCGAAAAGTTGGTTGTGCGCGTTCCGGTATACAGAGTCGGTATAGCCTTGGATTGGTGCAAAAAGAATGTGCATATCTTCTGTTTGTGTATTTAGTCGTGCACAAAAATACGTTTTTTTGTGCTGAAGTCGTTTCTTTTGGCAACAGAACCGCTCTAGCTCGTAATACCTCAAATATTTTTCGTAATTTTGAGGATTAAATAGTCTCAAATTTCTTTTTAGATGAAGCACATACGCAATTTTTGTATTATAGCGCATATTGATCATGGAAAAAGTACATTGGCCGACCGTTTGCTCGAATGTACAAAAACAGTTACAGGAAAAGATATGGAGGCTCAGGTCCTCGATGATATGGACTTGGAAAAAGAACGTGGCATTACCATCAAAAGTCATGCTATCCAGATGGATTATACATACAAGGGCGAAAAGTATGTCTTGAACCTGATTGATACTCCGGGACACGTCGATTTTTCGTATGAGGTGTCACGCTCAATTGCGGCCTGCGAGGGCGCTTTGTTGGTGGTTGATGCCTCGCAGGGTGTTCAGGCTCAGACCATCAGTAACCTCTATATGGCTCTTGAACACAATTTGACCATTATTCCCGTTCTAAATAAGATTGACCTGCCGGGTGCTATGCCCGACGAGGTGGAAGACGAGGTCTGCGAGTTGCTCGGTTGTGAGCATAGCGAGGTCCTCCGTGCCAGTGGTAAGACGGGCGATGGTGTACCTGCCGTGCTCGATGCCATTGTGGAAAGAATATCCCCTCCGGTGGGCGACCCCGAGGCTCCGCTTCAGTGTCTTATTTTCGACTCGGTATTCAATCCGTTCCGTGGTATTATCGCATACTTCAAGGTTATTAACGGAACTATCCGTACCAACGACTTTGTTAAGTTCGTGGCTACCGGCGAGGAATATAATGCCGATGAAATTGGTATTTTGAAACTGAACATGGAACCTAAGTCCGCTGTCTCGGCGGGTAATGTGGGATACATTATTTCGGGTATCAAGACGGCTACCGAGGTTAAGGTGGGCGATACTATTACCCATGTTAAAGCGCCTTGTAAAACGGCCATCGAAGGTTTCGAGGAAGTTAAACCGATGGTCTTTGCCGGTGTTTACCCTATTGTTACAGAGGAATTCGAAAACCTGCGTGCCTCTATCGAGAAGCTGCAGTTGAACGATGCCTCTCTGACTTTTGTTCCAGAATCTTCTTTGGCGTTGGGCTTTGGCTTCCGTTGCGGTTTCTTGGGCATGCTGCACATGGAAATTATTCAGGAACGCTTGGACCGTGAGTTCAATATGGAGGTTATTACAACTGTCCCTAACGTTTCTTACGATGTGTATACTACCAAGGGCGAAAAACTTGAGGTGCATAACCCGTCTGGCTTGCCTGAAGCGTCGCTCATCGACCATATCGAAGAACCTTATATCCGTGCCTCTATCATTACCAGCTCCGAGTTTATTGGTCCAATCATGAAGTTGTGCTTAGGCAAGCGTGGCGAGTTGGTTAATCAGACTTATGTGGCGGGTAATAGGGTAGAGTTGCTCTACAATCTGCCTTTGGGTGAGATTGTGTTTGACTTCTACGACCGTCTGAAGAGTATTTCAAAAGGATATGCGTCGTTCGATTACCATCCGTTAGAGATGCGTCCGGCCAAACTGGTGAAGTTGGATGTGATGCTGAACGGCGACCCTGTCGATGCGTTGTCTTCTTTAACTCACGCCGACAATGCCTATGGCTTGGGTAAGCGTATGTGTGAGAAGTTGAAGACTTTAATCCCGCGCCAGCAATTTGATATCGCAATACAGGCGGCAATCGGTGCGAAAGTTATTGCCAGAGAAACTATTAAGGCTGTTCGCAAAGATGTGACAGCAAAATGTTACGGTGGCGATATTTCTCGTAAACGTAAACTGCTTGAAAAACAGAAGGAAGGTAAGAAACGTATGAAGCAGATTGGCTCTGTTTCTGTTCCTCAAAAGGCGTTCTTGGAAGTTCTAAAACTGGATGAATAAGATTGTAGATGAATTTCTTTAAGTTCTTTGCTCTATTTTTTTCGGTCCTGTTGTACGGCGATTTGTGTGCGCTGAATTTTATCCACGTCAACCAACTGGGGTACTATTCCGGCAGTAAGAAGATTGCCATTGTCTCTGAGATGGACGCTGAGTCTTTCTCGGTCCGTATGGCTTCTACTAACCAGGTTGTCTTCTCCAAACGTATGGAGGAACCGCGGATGTGGACCATGTCTGGCGAAAATTTGCAGTTTGCCGACTTTTCTTCTTTTAAAACACCTGGCCGTTATTATTTGCAGATTGGAACCGAACGCTCGAACCCGTTTACTATTGGCGATACGGCTGTTTACGATACCCTTTCAATGTGGGCGACGAAGGCTTTTTATTTGTGGAGGGCTTCCTGCCCGATAGAAAGCCAGTTCGCTACGTTTAGGGGGACTGATTACGCCCGTGAGATGGGACATCCCGATACGGTGGTCTATATTCACCAGTCTGTCGCGAATGAAAAGAGGCATGCCGAGTCGGAGGTCGCTGCCCCTAAGGGGTGGTACGATTCTGGCGACTACAGCAAGTATGTGGTGAATGCCGCTTTTACAGTCGCCTTTATGAGTATGGCCTATGAGGTGGCGCCTGATTACTATAAGAAACTGGACTTGAACATTCCTGAAAGCGGAAATGGTGTCCCCGATTTGCTGAATGAACTGAAGTGGGAGTTGGACTGGATGCTGGCCATGTTTGACGATACCGATGGCGGAGTTTATTTTAAACTCTCTTCGTTGCGTTTTTCTAAAATGGTTATGCCCAATCAGGATCTGATGGACCGCTATATGATTGGCAAGTCCACTTCTTCTGCTCTGGGTTTCGCGGCCTCTATGGCTATGGCTTCCCGCCTATATGCCCCTTACGAGGAACAGTTCCCAGGCTTTTCTAAGAAGGCGTTGGCTTGTGCCAAAAGGGCGTACGCGTGGGCGCTGGCCAATCCGAACAGAAGGTTCGAGAATCCGGCCGATGTGTTTACGGGTACTTATAGCGATGAGGATTTCTCTGACGATTTCTTTATGGCTGCGGCCCAACTCTTTATCACCACACATGAGCAGAAATACTACGACGATTTAAAGCTGGTCCAGTCTTACGGATCTCCTTCTTGGTATAATGTGAATTCTGTGGGCTTGTTAGAATTGGCAATACACCTCGACGAACTCCCTTCTTTTACCGATAAGGTGCAGATTAAGAAGAAGGCGCAGGCGTTGTACGACAACATCTATAAGCTTTATTATTACAGTGTCGGACGTCTGCCTCTGAAGCAGTTCTTGTGGGGCAGTAACGGCAGTGTAGCCGTTAACGGCGCCATTTTGGGTGTGGCCTATAAAATGACCGGTGCAGAAAAGTATCTGGAAGCCTCGCAAGCGGCATTAGACTATTTGCTGGGTCGGAATTCGCTCGACTATTGTTTTGTGACCCGTTTCGGATCAAAATTTCCTAAAAAGATTCACGATAGGAGGTCGCAAAGCGATAATATCAGACTGCCACTTCCAGGGTATTTGGTGGGAGGCCCGAGTCTTGACCAGCCGACCGACTGCGGACAAACTAATTATCCGTCGTTTATTTATCCTGCTAGGGCTTATTTAGACGATATCTGTAGTTATTCGACCAACGAGATTGCTATTAACTGGAATGCGCCTCTTGTTATGTTGCTAGGTGTTTTGATTGATCAATCGCCTAAAAACTGACAATTTTTCGGTCAGATTGGCTTGAAAATATATAATGTGTGCCAAATTGTCTTGTAAGGCAGTTTGGCATTTTTTTTGGTGATAGGGGTTTAGAATTAATTAATAATAATATGGAAAGAAAAGGTAGTATAGATGTTACTACGGCGAATATTTTCCCCGTAATTAAAAAGTTCCTTTATAGTGACCACGAAATCTTCCTTCGTGAGATTGTTTCAAATGCCGTCGATGCTAGCCAAAAACTGAAGACTTTGTCGTCGGTTGGTGAGTTTAAGGGCGAACTTGGTGAACTTAAAGTTGCTGTTAAAATCGATAAGGCTGCGGGTACTCTGACTATCTCCGATAATGGTATCGGTATGACCCAGGAGGAAATTGACAAATACATTAACCAAATTGCCTTTTCTGGCGCGGAAGAATTTGTCAATAAATATAAAGATGCCGCTCAGGCTATTATTGGTCACTTCGGTCTTGGCTTCTATTCTTCTTTCATGGTGTCGAAACGTGTCGACATCATTACCAAATCGTATAAAGAGGGTAGTCAGGGTGTGAAATGGACTTGCGACGGTAATCCTGAATTCGAGTTCTCTGATGTTGAGAAGGCTGAACGTGGTACCGACATTGTTATGCACATCGACGATGAGAATAAAGATTTCTTGGAAGAGTCGAAAATCAGTGATTTGCTTAACAAATACTGTAAGTTCTTGCCTGTTCCAATCGTCTTCGGTAAGAAGAAGGAATGGAAAGACGGTAAGGAAGTGGAAACTGACGAAGATAATGTGATTAATAATCCTACTCCGGCTTGGACTCGTAAACCGGCCGACTTGAAGGAGGAGGACTACAGCAACTTCTACCGCGAACTGTATCCTTATGCCGAGGATCCGCTGTTCCATATCCATTTGAATGTTGACTATCCGTTCAACTTGACGGGTATTCTTTACTTCCCTAAAATCCGCAACAATTTCGAGGTTCAGAAGAATAAGATCCAGTTGTACTGCAACCAGGTTTTTGTTACCGATTCTGTTGAAAACATCGTTCCTGAGTTCTTGACCCTGTTGCATGGTGTTATCGACTCGCCAGATATCCCTTTGAATGTGTCTCGTAGTTACCTTCAGGCTGACCAGAATGTGAAGAAGATTTCTGGTTACATTACCAAGAAGGTTGCCGAAAGACTGGAGGAACTGTTCAAGACCGACAGAGCTGGGTTTGAAGGCAAGTGGGACGATTTGAAACTCTTCATTGAGTACGGTATTCTTTCTGATGAGAAATTCGCAGAAAAGGCCGACAAGTTTGTCTTGTTGAAGGATTCAGATAAAAAGTATTATACACTGGAAGAGTATAAGAACCTGATTGAGCCTAACCAAAAAGACAAAGACGGTAATTTGGTTTACCTGTATGCCAATAACCTCGAAGAGCAGTACGCTTGTGTACAGGCTGCCAAGGAAAAAGGCTACAATGTATTGTTCCTCGATGGTCCGCTCGACAACCACTTCATCAACCGTTTGGAACAGAAGAGCGAGGGTAAGGCTCGTTATGTGAGAGTTGACTCTGACACCATCGACAGACTGATTAAGAAGGAAGATGAGCAGGCTGTTGCTCTTACTATCAACCAGCAGAATGCCCTCCGCACAGTTTTCGAATCGTTGTTGCCTAAGACTGACAAGATGAATTTCTCTGTCGCTTTTGAGAACGTTTCTGGTGCGGAAATGCCTGTTCAAATTACTTTGAATGAGTTTATGCGCCGTATGAAGGAAATGAGCGCAATGCAGGGTGGTGGTATGAACTTCTACGGACAAATGCCAGACTCTTACTCGTTTGTGCTGAATGTGGCTCATCCGCTGGTTAAGGATATCCTCAATGCTGAAGAGGCTGCCTGTGGCGCAAAGGTTAATCCGCTTATTGCCGAGGCTGAGGAACTTGAACAGAAAAAGAAGAACTTGAAGGGTGACAAGAAGGAAGAAGACATCCCTCAGGAGGTGAAAGACGAAATTAAGTCGATTGAACAGCAGTTGGCTCAGAAGCAGGAAGCGCAGAAAGCCGCTTTCCAAGATTTCGCCGCTAACAACGAGAAAACACGCCAGTTGGTCGATCTGGCTCTCCTTTCAAGCAACCTGCTTAAAGGTGAGGCTATGAACCAGTTCATCAAGCGCAGTATAAAGATGCTTTAATTTGCTTACTTTCAGATTACAACACTTTTTTAAGAAAGTTTGATTATAAATAATCCTTTACATTTTCAATATGTAAAGGATTATTTTTTTATCTTTATAGAAAGAACCATAGATGCTTTTGAACCGACTAATAGTTGAAGTTAAATGTTTAATGATTTTGGTGGCGTTGGTCTTTGCCAATGCCCTCAATTGTCGTGCCCAAAAGGTTGGATTGGTTCTAAGCGGAGGTGGTGCTAAAGGCTGTACACACATTGGTGTGATACGTGCTATGGAGGAAAACGGTATTCCTATCGATTACATTGCGGGTACTTCCATTGGGGCGGTTATTGGCGCCCTTTATTCAATGGGATATTCACCTGACGAGATGGAATCGCTTATCAGTTCGGAAGACTTTAAGGCCTGGAAAAATGGCCGCCTAGATGAAAAATCGGTCTATTATTTTAAAAAGTCGGAACCTACGCCCGACTTCGTCACTTTAAAGATGGAGGCTTCGGCGCCTTTCAGCTTGAAACAGAGTTTCCTGCCCCGCAGCATCATCAAGCCTACACAGATGAATGTGATTTTTGTGCAGTTGTGTGCGCAGGCCACTGCCGCGTGTGGTGGTGACTTTAACAAACTGATGGTGCCTTTCCGTTGCGTCACTTCCGACATCAATTCCAAAGAAAGCGTTGTTATTAATTCTGGTGACTTGGGCGATGCCGTAAGGGCTTCGATGACTTTCCCGCTATTGTTTAATCCGAAGGAGGTGAACGGCCGGCTCTTGTACGATGGCGGCATCTATAACAACTTCCCGGTTAATGTGGCCCAAAATGAGTTTAAGCCAGACTACATTGTGGGGGTTTCGGTGGGTGACGAGGTGACCGAAACCAATGTGAGAAGTAATATCATCGAACAAGTCGAAAACATGATTTTGGATAGGGATGAGCAATATAGGTCTTCGCCCGACTCGATGCTCATTATGAAGTTCAAATTCAAAGATGTTGGGTTGCTCGATTTTGCTAAGGTGCACGAGCTTAGTGCTTTGGGCTACGACTCAATGATGACGCATATTGACGATGTGCGCCGGGTTGTTCACACTTATGTGTCGTTAGATTCGATTGCGAAACGCAGGCAGGAGTTTAAAAAAAAGTTACCTAACCTTGTGTTCAAGGACGTGTGGGTGGAAGGCGGCAATCCGATGCAGTGCAATTATGTGCGAAGAAACATTGGCGGAAAGGCGGGTGAGAAATTCTCGTTCCAGACTTTTAAGTCCAATTACTATAAATTGATGTCCGATTCAAAGATAGAGGAAATACAGCCTTCTACTTCCTTTAATTCAAAAGACAGCACGTTCGATTTGAACTTGAAACTGACTTTAGATAATAATATGAAGTTGCAGGTGGGCGGGTTCTTGTCGTCAAATAATGTAAATCAGTTATATGCCGGCCTCTCTTACCAGAATTTCTTCTTGGTACCCATCAATTTGGTTTTAGATGGGCAAGTCGGCTCTCTATACAAGGGGGCTAGTTTTCGCTTGCGTTCCGACTTTTTGACACGGATTCCGATGTGTTTGAAGTGGAATACGGTCTACCATTCTTTTTCATACTACAATAATAAGGACATCATCTCTTTCTCGGCTGACAACGACTTGTATTATTGTTCGTCTGACGAGTATTTCTCGAGGGTGAAGTTGGTTTTTCCTTTCCTCCGTTCGGGTAAATTGGAGTTTGGTGCCGCTTTGGGTATTAACAGGTGGCATTATAAGGGATATTATACGTCTAGTGGTAATAATTTTGATATTACCGAGCAGCATTCTTATAATTTTTCTGTCTTGTTCGACCGCTCAACATTCACTGTGCGCCAATTTCCAATTTTGGGTATTTCTAACCGATTGGCATTTAATTATATAGTGAGCGATACGAGAGACGAGATCTTTATGTGGAACGGCTCTAAAAAGAGGTATTCCGAAGAGTCGGATGGATGGTTCCTAATGTCGTGGAAGGGACAGCGCTATTTCCGTTTGTCAAAGCATTTCATGCTTGGTGCTCATGCCGAGGCTGTTTATTCCTCTTTTAATTATAAACAGATTGAAAGTGAATTGATGAAGCCTGCTTTTCAGCCTACATTACATTCACGTATGGTCTATAATCCTTATCTGAGGTCTTATTCGTATGGTGCTGTAGGCGCAATCCCTATTTTACGGTTTTCCGACCAGTTTCATATAAGGTTTGAAAACTATTTTTATGAGCCTTTGGACCAATTTTTTGATGGCTTAAGCCATGCAACAAGTTCAAGTTCATTTTTAAGTGAGTTGAACTGTGTGTTACAGCTCCATTTCCTTACGATTAGTGCTTATGGTAACTGTTATTACACATTCCCTGATTTCGACTGGAATTTGGGCTTGAATATAGGTTTCTTGATATTTAACGACAATTTTGTTGAAAGGTGATAACCATCACCACAGCATTCCCTCTTTAAACAGTATAGTTACGCATCCCTTAGGGGACGCACGAAATGTCTTTGTTTAGGCAATAAGAAAAAACAAGAAGAGGGTGTACTTGTTGGTACGCCCTCTTCTTGTTATATCCGGTTTGAAAAACCGTTAGTCTTTAGGACCTCTTACAAGACCTCTTGTCGATTCCTTGACAAAAGAAGTGATGATTCTCTTCTCTTCACAATCTAGAATTTCGCTTTCAATCTTTTCAAGCGCGTGGGTTGTGTTCAAGCCCGACTGGTAGAGGATTCTGTAGGTTTCTTGAATTCTGTCGATTTGTTCGTTGCTAAAACCACGTCTTTTAAGACCTACAACATTCAAACCCATAAAGCATACGGGTTCGCGGCCAACGATGCAGTATGGAGGTATATCCTTGCCAAGTCTTGTGCCTCCCTGTACCATTACGTGTTCTCCAATTCTTGAGAACTGGTGAACAAGCGAGCCTCCAGAAAGAATTGCAAAGTCGTCAATTATAACTTCGCCTGCAACTTGCGATGCGTTTCCTACTATAATGTTGTTGCCCAAACGGCAGTCGTGGGCGATGTGGGAATAAGCCATAATCAGGCAGTTGCTTCCAACGATGGTTTTGCCTTTTGAAGCGGTTCCGCGATTGACTGTCGCACATTCACGAATTGTTGTGTTGTCGCCAATCTCTGCGGTTGTCTCTTCACCCACAAATTTCAAGTCTTGTGGAATGCCCGAGATGACCGCATTCGGGAAAATCTTACAATTCTTACCAATTCTTGCTCCCGGAAGAATTGTCGCGTGTGGCATAATGATGGTGCCATCGCCAATTTCAACGTTATCGGCAATGGTGACAAATGAGCCTATTTGTACGTCCTGGCCAATTTTTGCTCCTGGATCTATGCTTACAAATTGTTGGTTCATATGGAAGATGTTATTTGTTCTTTGCAATTTGAGCTGTAAATTCTGCTTCTGAAATAATCTTGTCTCCTACGAAGGCGTATCCCTTCATAGTGGCAATACCACGACGGACTGGGGTCAATAAAACCAACTTGAAGATGAGGGTGTCGCCAGGAACAGCCTTGCTACGGAATTTCACGTTGTCGATCTTCATGAAATAGGTAGAGTAGTTCTCTGGGTCTGGAACAGACTTCAAGACCAGAATGCCACCAGTCTGTGCCATTGCTTCAACTTGCAGCACACCTGGCATTACTGGCTCGTTAGGGAAGTGGCCGTTAAAGATTTCTTCGTTACCGGTAAGGTTCTTAACGCCAATTACCATCTTCTCGTCTGCATACATGATTTTGTCAACCAACTGCATAGGGTAGCGGTGAGGCAACATTTTGCGGATTTGGTTGATGTCGTATTGTGGTTCGTCGTTCGGATCGTATACAGGAACCATAGTTTCCTGACGACGGAGTTCCTTTCTGATTTTCTTGGTAAACTGTGAGTTTACGGTGTGGCCAGGGCAGGTTGCAATTACATGACCTTTGATTGGCAGACCAATCAGGGCCAAGTCACCAATTACATCCAGCAACTTGTGGCGTGCACATTCGTTGTTGTAGTTCAACGGAGTCTTGTTCAAATAACCAAGTTCGTTGACTGTGGTGTGCTCTTTGCCAAGTACATCGCAAAGGTGGTCGATGCTTGCCTGGTCTGTTTTCTGGTCGTAGATGACAATTGCATTGTCGAGGTCGCCGCCTTTAATAAGGTTGTTTTGAACCAACTGCTCAATTTCACGTACAAAAACAAAAGTTCTTGCGTTGGCAATCTCGTTGCCGAAATTGTCTAAATCGTCTAGTGAGGCAAATTGGTTGCTAAGTATTGGAGATGGGTATGAAATGTGTACATCGATGCTGAACTTGTCGTTTGGCAGGATGACGATTGAAGACCCGTCTTCGTTCTTATATTCAATACGTTTTCTTACAATGTAGTACTCTCTGTTTTCTTCCTGCTCAACTGTTCCTACCTTGGCAATTTCTTCCATGTAGAACTTTGAACTTCCGTCGAGTATTGGAAATTCTGGCTGGTCGACTTGAATTAAACAGTTGTCTATTTTCGATGCGTAAAGAGCGGCCATTGCGTGCTCAATAGTGCTGACTTTTACACCATTGGCTTCTACTACGGTACCGCGTGATGTTTCTGTGATGAATTCTGCCAAAGCAGAAATTACGGGTTGTCCGTCTACATCAATTCTCTGAATTTGGTAACCTGTGTTTGCTTCTGCAGGGTTAAATGTTACGGTGGATTCTACACCAGTATGTAATGCTTTTCCTTTAAGGGTGAAAGATCCCTTTAATGTTTTTTGTTTATCCATTGGGATTGATCTTGTTAATTCTTATTTAGTTGTTTTTTGAGTTCTGCAACTTCATTCTTCAAGTCTCTCATCTCTTTAACTATGTTTGGTAAGTCTTTGAAGTGGATGAACGACCTCTTGAATTGTGCAGAAGGCAATGCGGGAGCTCCTTCCCAAGAACATGGTTCCGTTGTGTTTTTCATCATTGCCGCCCTCGCTGCCATAACGGTACCGTCTCCGATGCGGAGGTGTCCCACTATGCCGCTCTGGCCTCCAAACATACATCTTTGACCAATTTCTGTTGAACCGGCAATTCCGACTTGTGCCGCCATAACTGTGTTCTCGCCAATAGACACATTGTGCGCTATTTGAATGAGGTTGTCTAGCTTTACACCTTTCTTCAACAAGGTGTGTCCGTCCATAGAAGAACGGTCTATACAGGTGTTTGAGCCAATTTCAACGTCATCTTCAATAACAACGTTACCCAATTGTGGAATTTTGTGGTATACACCCTGCTCGTCTGGTGCGAATCCGAAACCATCGGATCCTATTACTGCTCCCGAGTGGATGATGACGTTGTTACCGATTACACAGTTCTTGTATATCTTAACACCGCTGTACAGTGTAACATTATCGCCTATAACTACATTGTCGCCAATGTATACTTGTGGATAGATTTGTGCGCCCTTACCAATTTTCACGTTTTCCCCAAAAACGGTATAGGCACCAACGTATGCGTCTTCGCCAATAGTGGTGCTTTCTGGCATTACAGCCAAGCTGTCGATGCCTTTTTTCTTAGGGTTCATGACTGTATCGGCCAGCTCTAGCAAGGCTGCAAGGGCTGAGTATGAATTCTTTACCCTTATTAGGGTTGCTGATACTGGTTGTTTCGCAATGAAACTCTCGTTGACCAAAACCACGCTGGCTTTGGTACTATATATATATTCCTCGTACTTCGGATTGGAAAGAAAAGTTAATGTTCCTGGTGTACCTACTTCAATTTTTGAAAAACTAGATACTTTAACCTGTCCGTCTCCCTCTACTTTCCCTTGAAGAAATTCGGCTATTTGTTGCGCTGTGAACTCCATATTGTATTAGTATTAATTGGGGAATTCAATCCTCTAGTTTACAAAGATAGGACAAATTGACATAGAAATGAAGTTTTTCTTTCCAATATTGCTACTCTGTTTGGTATATTCTTTTGAAAATATAGCTCTATATAATTATTGAGTTACCTAAATTGTAATAGCAGAAGTAGTACTTTTTCTCTACTTCTTTCGTGAGTTGCGAGATGTCTAATATCTCCGTAACTTCGGCTATATCTTTGACCTCTCCGTTTGGGTAAAGAATGTAGATAGGGCTGTTGTTGTTCTTGTGTGAATAGGTGTTCGTTGATACGGTCACCTCTGAAAAGAAGTAGTGGGCCTCTTCTTTTGTTATTCCCATTTTGGCTATGTACTCGTTCTCCAGACGCTCTATCTTTTCCTGGTCCATTGTCTTTTGACTAATGATTACTTTGAAAAGATGTCTGTTGCTTACGCATGAACTGAGTACCGATAATACTTTGTCGGAACTATTTTCCCACGTCTTTGCAACACTTATAATGTCAGTATCGTCGAATTTTACATAGTTTCGCAATGCCTCTCCTTCATTGGTGAAGTCGTCTAGTGTAGCCGTATGTTTTAAGAAGTACTTGAACCATGACGGACATTCGAGGTCATAGCCGGCATTGGTTAGGTCTTTTGCCCTTTTCAGCAAGTTTATTAATACCCGTTCGGCTGCAACCGATGTTTTGTGGTAATAGACTTGCCAGTACATAATGCGTCGGGCTATCAGGAACTTCTCTATGGAATAGATGCCTTTGGCCTCAACGCAGAGGTTGTCGTTCCACACGTTCAGCATCTTTATGATGCGTTCTGTCCCTACTGCTCCTTCTACAACTCCCGTAAAGAAACTGTCGCGAATCAGGTAGTCTAGACGGTCCATGTCCAATTGGCTTGATACCAGTTGGTGGAGGAACTTTTTAGGGTGCTTGTCTTGGAATATGGCGATGCACATGTCTAGTTTCCCGTTGAACTCTCTGTTGAGTTGCCTCATTATCTCGAGGGAGATGTCTTCGTGGGTGACACCTTTTGTGAACAAGTGTTCTAGCACGTGCGAGAAGGGTGCATGGCCAACATCGTGGAGTAAGATGGTGGCTAGTACTGCCTCTGCCTCTTCGTCTGTAATAACGTTGCCTTTACTCTTTAACTGACCGATGGCCTCATTCATCAGGTGCATGGCACCTAATGAGTGAAGAAACCGGGAATGTTGTGCTCCAGGGTAGACCATATACGACATCCCTAGTTGGCGTATACGGTTCAGACGCTGGAAATACGGATGTTGTATTATGTCATATAAAAATTCAGAAGGTATAGAGACAAATCCTAGAACCGGATCATTTATAATTTTCTTTTTGTTTTGTCCCATCTGAATTTTTGTATTAAATCATACCTCTTTCCTTTAAGCAGGCTGCCATCTGTTTCTGCAAGTCGAGTGCCGACTCTCTTGCTGCTTTGGCGAAGTTCTCGTCGTGGCTTGCGTAGATGATGCCGCGCGAACTGTTAACAAGTAGGCCGCATTTGTCGTTCATACCGTATTTTACAACATCTTCCAAACTTCCGCCCTGTGCGCCAATGCCTGGAACTAGAAGGAAGTTGTCTGGAACGATTTTTCTGATGTCTGACAGCATATCGGCTTTTGTTGCGCCAACCACGTACATCAACTTGTCGGCATCGCCCCAGTTCTTTGAGGTCTTGAGTACTTTCTCGAAGAGTTTTTCTCCGTTATTGTCTTCGGTGAACTGGAAGTCGAAGGCGCCTTTGTTCGAGGTCAAAGCCAAAAGGGTCACATATTTGCCGTCGTAGTTCAAGAATGGACTTACTGAGTCTTCACCCATGTAAGGTGCTACGGTTACGGTATCGAAATCCATCGCTTCGAAGAAGGTGCGGGCATACATTGCCGATGTGTTGCCGATATCGCCGCGCTTTGCGTCTGCGATGATGAATTTGTCGGGATAGTTAGATCGGATATATTCAACAGTCTGGTCGAGAATTTCCCATCCGTGGAATCCCAAACACTCGTAGAATGCGATGTTGGGTTTGTAGGCGACACACAGGTCGGCTGTTGCGTCAATTATTTCTTTGTTGAAGAATAAGATGGGGTCGTAGTCGCTACTGTTGCAGTTGTTGAATAGATATTCTGGTATTTTGGTTGCGTCGGTGTCGAGACCTACGCAAAGGAAAGACTGGGTCTTCTTAATGTTCTCGAATAATTCTTCTCTTGTCATATTCGTATGTTTATTATTTAAAATACTTTTCTGAGTTAGCGTCTATCCAGTTGTTGACTTCCACTAGCAGTTTTTCTGAACTTTTGTTGAGCGCCCAGGCCTGCATTTGTGAAAAACTGATGGCGGTATTATAGTCTAGTTGCGGATATTTGTTGCCTACCCGTTTTACCAGGTTGTAATTGCATACGGTGTAGTCTAAATCTCCCTTTGCGACTAGTATAATGAGCTGCTCGCTTTGGTAGTTGTCTATTTCGTCAATCTGAATGGTATCTCCAATCTCTTGGGCCAGATTCCTTAAACGCGCTATGTATGGCGAGTTCTTGGGCATCGATATGTTGTGGCCTGGTAATTCGAGCTGGCTTTTGATGTACGGCACATATTGGTTGGCTGCATTGCTTTTCCTTTGGACCAATACCTGTTTGTCGAGGCAGATTGGGTTGGTGAATTGCACCGACTCTTTCAGTTCTGTTGTGACCGGAATCAGCCGGGCTACCATGTCGTATTTTCCATTTTTCAGTCCCTCTATACAGAGGTCAAGGTCTGCTTCCATCTCAATTTCGGCTTTAACTCCTAGCGATTTGCACAAAGCATCGACCATTTCGTATTGGACTCCCGTTATAGAGTCCTTTTTATGGTAGTAGCCTAGGGGGTTATAGCCCATGGCAACTCTAAGCACGCCTTTATCCTTTATCTCGTCCAAGTCTCTTATACCACTGTTGCAGTTAGACAGCGAGAGTACTAAAAGCGCGCCGATTGCAAGTTTTACAAACAATAGATATTGGACTGTCTTTTTCATCAAATGAACCTTTTAGTTTCTGAAATTAATCGAGATTCCGAATTTAATGTAGTTGGGTTCCAATGCGTAACCTGGGGTTATCAGATAATGGTTGTTGTTACTCCATATATGGTTTATATGGTTGTACTGGACGAATAGCCTGAACGTCTTCAGATGCATGCTCAGATAGGCGTCGTAGAACGGATATCCGCCAAGTTTTTCCTGGTTCTGTGCGTAGTACATGCCTGTTGCTGGTAAGTAGGCAGCCGCATAGTATTTGCTGTTGTAGCGCAAGTCTACTCCCATTTGTAGCGTCAGCACTTTAAAGAGTGGATTTGTCCTAAAATACAGGTTCGAGAACAGGCAGAGCGCTGGAAGGTCGAGCACTTCGTCGCTTGCGTTGGTGAACTGGAACGTAAGTTCGTTGTCGAAATGCAGGTACCATATCTTCATCAACTCCTTCACGGTTATGCGGGTGATCGATATGTTTGAACTCTCTTGCTCTGGTACGCCTTTGGTTCCAAAGTAAACGTAGTCGTTCAGGGTGGTCTCGTTAGCTTTGACTGTCAGCCCGACTTCTGGGGCTAGTTTTGCAAGGAAGGACGAGTCCTCTTTATAGAGGTATATCTTCTCTGCTCCAACACTTCCTTCTAAAACGGTCTTCTTCTTGTTGTCGAAGTTGTTGTCCCATTGCACTCGGTTGCCCATATAGTGCTCTTCCAAATAGTCTGGGCAATACTGCTCGTGCGATGCGTTTGCCTTCAGTGCGAACTGGTGTCTGCCGATGTTGAACTTCGATTTGATGTCGGCGTTCAGTGCGAAGGTTCCGCCTGTTTCTTTCTCGTCTTTAAAGAAGTACTCTCCGTTGAAGTTGAACTGAAGGTGTTCTCCTTTCCTTTTTGAAATGTTTGCGCCTAAACCCACTTTGGTCTTGGTGGTGGTGGTCCACACCTCTTCGCCGAACCGGCCAAGCGTGTCAGCTCCGAAGTTGTTCAGGGTTACCTTGTTTGCCTGCACAAGCGAGTTGTTGGCCATATAGCTGTTGATGTGGTCAATTTGCCCGTATTGCTTTTGTGTGTAGGTCAGGTAACCGGCCACACCGAATTTGCCGATTGTGTTGAACTCCTCGTTTAGTGAAAGGCCTACGGTGTGGGTCATTTCCCAATAGTGGAGCGAGTCGATGGTCGTTTTGTTGTTGATGTAGTGGTTTTCACCTATGCCGATTCTCTTGTATAAGCTGTCGGAATACATGCCACCGTTAATGCCAACCTCGTCTTCCTTATAGCGCTTGTAGTCGGCTTCGTTTCTAAAGGTGTAGATTAACGACGATACGGGTATAAATGTCGTGGTGGTAGAGTCTTCCGTTATTTTTACGGTCTTGTCGTATCCGAAGTGGAACTTGTAGTTCAGGTAAGCGTTCCAGTTAACCAGTTTCGAGGTGACGTCGTTGTTGAAATTGGTTTGGATGTTGTACGCATCGAGTTCACCGTAGTTTTTCGGGTCGGTAATCTGGCCAATTTCGTAGAAACCACCGTTTTCCATTGCCCGGTATCCGTTCAGCGATATGTTGGCCATCAGTTCGTGGTGCCTGTGTATGTAGCTGCCAAAGAAGCCGGCATTGTAGTTCTTGGTCGACTGGTTATCGTAAGAACCGTAGTTGTTCTGCCATTTTCCGTACATGCCCATGTTGAAATGTGGGTTGATGTTAACCGAGAAAATACCAGACAGGTGCTGCTGTTTTCTGTTGGTCAGACCTCCGCTATAGTACGATATGTTGGCATAGGGCACCTTTGTGTTGAAATACTGGATGTCTTCGGGCGCAGTGTAATAAAGGGAATAAGGTTCGAAGAATATAAAATTCGAACGCTGGACCCTGTCGCTGAAAATTTTGGAAATACTGGCTGTTCCAATGTTTCCCAAATTCTGGAAGGCTATTGTCCTTTTGAATGCTATATCGTTTGTACGGAAGTAGTCGACGGTTGTATCTAATGTTGATGGAGATGTCAAGCCCAGCGGACCTTTGGCCTGCCATACCTCTATTTCTTTGCCTTTCTTACCTTTTGTGGCAGCCCCCGTTTCTGCACTATAGGCAGAAATGACGGTAAATAGAGTAACTATTGTAAGGAATATTCTTTTCATCGGTGCAAAGATAAGCAAAGTATAAGGAATTTGAAAGAATACAACATTTTGGTTTTGATAATTGTACAAACTAAAAAGGAGGAAAGAACTTTTTGTTCTTTCCTCCTTTTTTGTTCTTGAATTAACTTAGCCCAAATATGATTTAAGCAATTTGCACTTTGAGTTGTTTCTCAACTGGCGAATGGCCTTCTCCTTAATCTGTCGAACGCGTTCGCGGGTCAGGTTGAATTCTTCTCCAATTTCCTCCAAAGTCTTTGCCGGACAACCCAGACCAAAGAACTTTTTCAAGATGTCGCCTGAACGACCACCAAGTGTTGAGAGTGCTCTGTCAATTTCCTGACTGAGAGACTCGTCGGCGAGTCGGCTGTCGGTTGCTGGAGTATTTGAGTTCGGAATCATTTCCACCATGCTGGTGTCGCTGTCGTCACCGATAGGGGTGTCGATTGACACAGCCTTGGTTGAAGATTTCAGAGCTTCTTCGATTTTGTCGGTTGGCAGATTCAAGATTTCAGCCAACTGTGTTGAACTTGGCTTGAAACCGTGCTCCTGCTCGTAGGTGGCAACTTCCTTGTTGATTTTGCTAATCAAACCAACTTGGTTGAGTGGCAGACGTACCATTCGGCTCTGTTCTGCCAGTGCCTGCATGATTGACTGACGAATCCACCACACTGCGTAAGAAATGAATTTGAAACCCTTGGTCTCGTCAAATTTCTGTGCGGCTTTAATAAGTCCGAGGTTACCTTCATCAATTAGGTCCAACAAACTAAGACCCTGACTTTGATACTGCTTGGCAACAGAAACCACGAAACGTAGGTTTGCATTGACAAGTGTGTTGAGTGCTTCGTCGTCGCCTTGGTGAATTCTTCTGGCTAATTCAGCTTCTTCTTCGGCTGATACCATTGGTTTTCTGGCAATCTCTTGAAGGTATTTTTCAAGCGCAGCACTCTCTCTGTTGGTAATTGACTTGGAAATCTTTAATTGTCTCATGCTCTAAATAAACTGTTTTATATTGGGGCTTTTGGGTCTCCCCCCTATATTAAGTCCTAATTTATCGTGCAAAATTAAATAAAATAGTTGATTGGTGTGTTTTTTTAGAGGCAAAATGTGCTACTATTTGTCCCTAAACCAGACTTTTTTCTGCTTTAGACCACTTTTAGCGCATTGTCAACAACTTCACAAACTCCTAGTTTGCCGTTTATGACCGCTACTGATTCAATTATGCCCCTGTTGCAGAGCTTCCCGTCCGAGAGTCTGTAGATGTCTTGGTAAAACACGTATTTGAGGCTTTCTTTCTTCACATTTAGTTTGCATACGAATTTGTCTCCGCTCTTTAACGAGTTCTTGAACCTTAAATCTACCCGCACTACAACCAGGTCGATTCCTTCGTCGTGCAGCTTCGCAAAACTGAGTCCAAGCGTTTTAATGTACTCGTGCCTCGTGTGCTCCATATAGTGCTGGTAATTCGCATTGTTTACTATACCTTGCAAATCGCATTCATAGTCTCTGACTGTGAACTCTTCTTCGAAAATGTATTCCATATGTTTATTAATAGATGACTGTTATGCCCAGCCCGGTTGCTACTGCGATGGCTGGGATATACCATTTGTTTATTTCTTTAAAATTGGTCTCTATGCCTCTTTTTACGGAGTACATATAGAGGGCAAAGAGTAGTGAGCCGACGGCCACCAGTATGCAGGCCTTCCAATTCTGCTTTTGGCACAATTCTGCCATTAGCTTGTTCCAATTGATGAACAACAGTGATGCGCTAAAGGCGATGATTTTTGTTGTTAGGACAAATGCCGGTTGCTTCTTGCTGATGAGGGCCGATAAGCCTAGCTGGCTGATGCTGATGAGCGGAATTGCAATAAACAAGACAACCGCCCAGTCGTGAAATATGTCTCCAAAACCGGCTGCCTGGTTGACTGCCGAGCCTTTTGTCAGCCAGTAACTAGATTCGAACTTGAACAAGAAAAAACTGGAAACTATAATTGTCGCAATATCTACTATGAATAAATAGTGGCGGAGGTCGCTGTCATTATTATCCATTGATTGATGCTATTTGGTTGATAAGTTCGATGGTATGGCAGGCTACTACACCTGCGGTTTCCGTCCTTAAACGGCTCTCTCCTAGCGATACCGGCAGGTAGCCTTTCTTTATGGCTGCCGCTACCTCTTCTTCGCTAAAGTCTCCTTCCGGACCGATTAGTATGGTGACGTCGTTATTGGCTTTGTAGGTCGTGCACAAGTCTTTTTTGTCTTGCTCATAACAGTGCGCAATAAACAAGTCGCCCTTTCGGTCGCTTTTCATAAAGTCGTTAAAGGTTGTTTGCTCGTTGATGGTGGGGAGATAGGCTTTTTTCGATTGCTTCATTGCCGAGATCAGTATCTTTTCTATACGGTCTCTCTTTACGACTTTCCTTTCCGAGTACCGGCAGATTATTGGCGTTATTTCGTCGATGCCGATTTCAGTCGCTTTTTCTGCGAACCATTCTATCCGTTCTATGTTCTTGGTCGGAGCAATGGCAATGTGTAAATGAATAGGTCGTTTGTGATAGCCTTGGACTTCGTTTTCTATGACGACCTTGCATTTCTTGTGGTGAGCGATTGCTATTTTGGCGTGGTAGAACCCTCCCTGACCGTCGATGACTTCCAGTGCGTCGCCTTCAACCATGCGTAAAACTTTTACCGCATGTTGCGATTCTTCTTCCGGCAATGTTAAATCGTTCTTGATGTTTGGTGCGTAGAAAAGAGCCATGGTGTATCTTTTATATATAAACAGAATAAGAGCAGTCCCCCCATTGATGATAAAGGAACTGCTCTTTTATTAAGCTTTTTTACTTGTAGATTTCCTTTTTGCCAGCCAAAAGGGTGTTCTTCATCAGCGAGCAAATGGTCATTGGACCAACGCCACCAGGAACTGGAGTGATGAAACTGCACTTAGGCGCTACGTTTTCGAAGTCAACGTCGCCGGTCAGCTTGAAACCGGTCTTCGATTCAGCGCATGGAACACGAGTGGTACCTACGTCGATAACAACGGCACCGTCTTTTACCATGTCGGCTGTGACGAACTTAGGCGAACCCATAGCCGCGATAATGATGTCGGCTTCTTTACAGATTTCCTTAATGTTCTTTGTTCCGCTGTGGCATACGGTTACAGTTGCGTTGCCTGGGTAAGCCTTCTGCATCATAAGAGAAGCGACTGGCTTGCCTACAATATTGCTTCGGCCGATAACGACACAGTTCTTTCCTTTGGTCTCGATGTTGTAACGCTTCAACAATTCAAGTATACCTGCTGGAGTGGCAGATACAAATGCTGGCAGTCCGATTGAGGTTCTGCCAACGTTGATAGGGTGGAAGCCGTCAACGTCTTTCTTATAGTCGATAGCCTCGATGACCTTCTGCTCTGATATGTGCTTTGGCAAAGGCAACTGAACGATGAAACCGTCAACGTCGTTGTCCTTGTTCAATTTATCGATTGCTGCAAGAAGTTCGTCTTCGGTGATGTCTGACTCGAATGCGATTTTAGTCGATTTGAAACCACACTGCTCGCAAGAAAGAACCTTGTTTTTAACATAGGTCTCGCTACCGCCATCGTGGCCGACGATGATGACTGCCAGATGGGGAACTTTCCCGCCTTTTGCCTTGATTTCTGCAACTTCTGCTGCTATTTCCTGCTTAATCTGCATCGAAATAGCCTTTCCGTCAATTAATTGCATGTCTTATTCGTTTTATATTGTTTATTCTTTTAGTGAGGCATTCTAAACTTGCCCTTGTTTTTGGTAACCATCTTCATCATCTTTCTGGTTTCGTCGAACTGCTTGATTAAGCGGTTGACTTCCTGAAGGCTGGTTCCGCTACCTTTGGCAATACGGTTCCTTCTGCTGCCGTCGAGAATGCCCGGATTGCTACGTTCCTTCTTGGTCATTGAATAGATGATGGCTTCGATTCCCTTGAAGGCGTTGTCGTCGATTTCAACGTTTTTCAAGGCCTTGCCAATGCCTGGAATCATGGCCGCTAAATCTTTCAGGTTACCCATCTTTTTGATTTGCTGTATCTGGTTCAAGAAGTCGTTAAAGTCGAACTGGTTCTTCTCAATCTTGCGCTGTAACTTTTTAGCCTCCTGCTCGTCGTAAGCGTCTTGTGCCCTTTGTACCAAACCAACAATATCGCCCATGCCCAAAATACGGCCGGCCATACGTTTAGGGTCGAACACGTCGATGGCATCGAGCTTTTCGCCAGTACCGATAAACTTGATTGGCTTGTTTACGATGGTCTTAATGGTAAGGGCTGCACCACCACGGGTGTCACCGTCGAGTTTGGTAAGGATTACACCGTTGAAGTCGAGTCTGTCGTTAAATTCTTTTGCGGTATTAACGGCGTCCTGACCGGTGGTTGAGTCAACAACGAATAATATTTCTTGTGGATTGATGGCTTCTTTAATCGCAACAATCTCGGTCATCATTTCCTCGTCAACTGCCAATCGGCCGGCGGTATCGACGATGATGACGTCGCAACCTTTTTCCTTAGCAGCGGCAATAGAGCGTTTTGCAATCTCTACGGGTTGCTTGCACTCTGGCTCGGAGTAAACAGGAACGTTGATTTGTTCGCCGACAACCTTTAACTGCTCAATAGCGGCCGGACGGTACACGTCGCAGGCTACTAGAATAGGGTTTCTTCCTTTCTTGCTTCTGATGTAGTTCGCAAGTTTTCCTGAAAATGTTGTCTTACCAGAACCTTGAAGACCTGACATCAAAATAATAGCGGGAGAGCCCTTTACGTTGATGTCGGCAGTTTCGCCACCCATAAGGGCGATGAGTTCGTCGTTGACGATCTTCTTCATCATGTCGCCAGGCTTGACCGAAGTCAACACGTTCTGGCCGAGGGCTTTTTGTTTTACGTCTTCTGTAAACTGTTTTGCAATCTTATAGTTTACGTCGGCATCGAGCAACGCCTTTCTCACGTCTTTCAACGCTTCGGCAATGTTGATTTCTGTAATGCGACCTTCTCCTTTAAGAATTTTGAACGAACGTTCAAGTCTCTCTTCTAAGTTCTCAAACATATTGTTATTTCTTTCTTTTTATCTTTCTACGGGTTAGTGATGCTTGCGAAAAACATCTAGTTTGCAAAATTAGTAAAATTTAAAGAATATACCTTATTCTTTGACGATGGTTTGCTTTATGCTTAGCACAATCTCGTCGCTAAAGCTTTCGTCCGTAGTCTCGTTCATGCTCAGCGGCGTGGCTTTTGCCTTTATGCTGATTGTGGTTGAACTGCTTATCAATAAGCCGGTCTCGCTGTCGAGCGTTAGGTCCGACACGATTTGTCCGTTGGCCTCCTCCAGCAGGTAGGCGATGCCTCCAATAGAGTAGCGGCAGGGCTTTGTCTTGTCTATTGTGTTAATGCCGCTTATTGTATAGGTGTTCCCTCTTTTCTCTTTTAAGGTGTATTGGGTTGCCGAGTTCCCGGCAAAGGTGCCGTATCGGCAGGTTGCTTTCAACCATGTTCCCTTGTCTTTGACGGCACTGTCGGGTGCTACCGATAAAGCGTTCTCTATCAGGCTCCTTACAAGGTTCTTACCGTATTCTTCGTTAATAAGGTAATTGTAGGTGACACGTTTGACACTGTCGGGTGGTGTCACAAAATCGTCGAAAAGGTGTGCGTCTATGGTGTCGATGCCGGCAACCGTGCCTGTTGTAAGGTGCTTTTGACCTAATTCAACCTTCACCCCTCGGTTGGTGGCCTGCCTCATGATGTATGACAGGGGCAGTCTGGGTTTTTCTGTATCTAAGACGGTGGTGCTGTCTTTTCTCTTCTTTTCACACTTTATGGCGGTGTATTGGAAGTCAACACACTCTTTTCCGTCTGCTTTTTTTTGCTCAATGCTGTATTTTATGGTTTGTTTCTGTGTGGCGTGATACGATTTTTTGAACGAAGCGTCGCTTTCATTCACAAAGGTGTAGGTGTGCTTCCCTTCGGCCTTCAGAACAATTTTGTTTTCTGCTCTTACGGCGAGCGTCGCGCATAATACGATAAGGGTGAGTATGTTTCTTTTCATTCTTTTTTTTGCAAATTTAATGAATTTTATTCTCATATAGGCGCATTCTGTCGGCATAACTGGCATTCTGGGAACTGACAAAATGTCGTTTCTGTCGCATAGTTTTGTTTTATATCCTTTCTGAGTGTTAATTTTCCTGAAAGGAATACCAATTGCACACTTTTTGCGTTCATAGCATTAGATGAACAAAAGAAATTAAATTGAGTATGAAGAATTCAACGATTATTGTACCTGTCGCGGTTGCTGCGATTCTGGGTATTGGTTACACTGTTGGAAGAGCTCAAAACAACAATACCGACTCTTCTTCTATTACCGAAAGCTCGCATGTAGTGGGCACATATTCCGGACAATCTACCGATTTTACTTATGCTGCCGAAAACACGGTCAATTGCGTGGTCCATATCATGACTAAATATACCCCAAAGACATCTTCGTCTAGCGGGCAGCCAAATTTTGGCGGTAACGATATTTTTGAGTACTTCTTTGGCGACAGGGGTGGCTTCCAGCAGTTGCAGCCACAGCCCCGTTCTGCGTCGGGTTCTGGCGTCATTTTGGAGAAGGAAGGCTATATTGTTACCAATAACCACGTTGTGGAAGGGGCCGATTCTATAACCGTTGTTCTGAACGATAAGCGTTCGTATGTTGCCAAAATTGTTGGTACCGATCCGTCTACCGATTTGGCCCTTATTAAAGTGGAGGCCGATAACCTTCCTGCCATTAAAATCGGTGATTCTGAAAACCTGAGGGTTGGCGAATGGGTGCTGGCTGTTGGTAATCCGTTTAACTTGACTTCTACCGTTACTGCGGGTATTGTTAGTGCGAAGGCGAGAAACATCAATATCCTGAGCGGTGATATGAAGATTGAGTCATTCATTCAAACCGATGCTGCTGTTAATCCTGGTAACAGTGGTGGCGCTTTGGTCAACACCAAGGGCGAACTTGTTGGTATTAATGCCGCTATTGCTTCGCAAACAGGTTCCTATACGGGTTATTCGTTCGCTATTCCTGTCACTATTATGAGCAAGGTGGTGAACGACCTTAAAAAGTATGGCGTTGTTCAGCGTGCTCTGCTTGGTGTAATGGTACAGGATATTACCAGCGAATTGGCTAAAGAGAAGAACTTGTCGGTGCTCGATGGCGCTTATGTTGCTAATGTTAACGACAACAGTGCTGCGAAGGAGGCTGGCATTGAAGTGGGCGACGTCATTATTAAGGTGAATGGCAAGGCGGTTAAGTCGGTTCCTGAGGTGCAAGAGCAGGTTAGCAAGTTCAGCCCGGGCAATACGATTAATGTGACGGTGCTCCGTAAGAAGAAAGAGTTGACTATTCCTGTCGTTCTGAAAAACCAGATGGGCGATACTAAAATTGTCAAGCAAGCCAGTGTAACAGACTTGGGCGCTACTTTCGAAGTTACTTCCGACGCCGATAAACAGAAGTTCGGCATTTCTTCTGGTATTACGGTGAAGAGTGTTACTAAAGACGGTAAGTTTGCGGTTAACGGCATTCAGCCTGGTCTGATTATTCTTAAGGCGAACAACCAAACGGTTAATTCTGTTGAAGATTTGCAGCAGATTGTAGCCGCCTGCAAGAAGAACAATGGCCAGAAGTATAATGAGCAGGCTTTGTTTATTTCAGGTCTGTATAAAGGAAAATTGACTTATTATGCTGTCGATTTGAACTAACAATTTTCTTTCATATAGTTCATGTAGGAAAGGGGATACTCCAACTTCGGTGTATCCCCTTTTTGTATAGTGGCGGTAGCCCTTCACCGCTATTCCGATGCCAATTTATACGTCTGAAAGGTCTTTCTTTTAATGCAATGTGTTATCTTTGTTTTATGTTTTGTCTATGTTTTTGATTTTTAATTGGATTAATCGTCTTCTGTTCTAAAATAAATGAAAAATAGTAATACTGATATATACGTAATCCTGTTCGTGTTTTTCTCGTTAGCGGCAAACCTTGTTCTTGAATACTATGAATTTACGGTTTTTAGTGCTATTTGTTTTATTAGTTACTTCTTTCTGAAAGTTTTTGTTTTCGATGGACGCAATACCGATAATAAAAAAACAGGATGGGAAACAAATTATGGCATAGGTGCATTAGCAGATCTGATATCAATGGTAATGGCGGCCGATGGAAAACCGACTATGGAGGAATACCGTAAAGTCTGTTCCTATTTGGAAGGCTGTTTAACCACGGCTGACTATAGACTGGTTGTTCAAAAAATTCGGAGGGTCGAATACAATGAAAATAAGCTGATCCAATATGCGGCCGAAGTCGGCAGTTTTTATGAGTCGAGGGATTGCTTCGGCAAGCGTGTCGGGTCGTTCCGGGAGGTCGATGTTAACCGTTTGTACGAGTCGAAGATGTCTGGACTTTATTTTGTGTCGGAGCTTCTTTTTTAAACGGCTATTTGTGATGGTGGTATTACGGCTTCTGAGTGGCTATGCTTGTGCAAAGTGTTGGATACCTTTTTCCCGAAATCAAATAGCGATTTCTATTATTTTGTTGATAAATATGCGAAATATGAAACCGAGCCCAGGCCTAATTATAATAGGTCTTCTTCCGCTAAAGGGAGGAATTGTGAAGGTTTTGAAGAAGTGCGGAAAAAAGAAAAGAAACGGAAACGAAAAGGAAAAAAGGCACAGCATCAGCATCATGCTGAAAATGATGACCGTACTTTCCAATACGGCAACTACAAGTATCAACAACAGACCGATTCTCAGTATGGTACGGAATGGTCGTCGTCGGTAGCTGTCGACGCTCATTATTACTCTGTTTTAGGGGTTTCTACCGGTGCCAGCAAAGAAGAGATTAGGGCGGCTTACCACCGCCTAGCCAAGAGGTACCATCCCGATACCACTCAAAATGAGGATGAAAGAGAATACCTTACCGATCTTTTCAAAGAAATTCAGAACGCTTACGACAAACTGAAGTAAGTTTGTTCTAGCTGAAAAAAGCCTCCACGATGGAGTGTTGTTTGCAACACAACGGCATCCATTGGGGAGGCTTTTTCAAATTTAGATTGATTACAGGAAAAATTACCGCATAGAGTAGAGAATGCCTTCTCCTTTATTTAACGGAAAACGTTACTTCTGCACCGTTGTACGCGCTTTTGAAGATGTTTTTTCTGCCGACTTGTCTGCCTATAGTCTGTACGGAATAAGTGCCGACGTACATATCGTATATGAATCCCACCTGTTTGAGGTTGGGGTTGATGAACAGGTCGCCTTGCGAAATCATTACCGGTTCTGTCGTTTCCTCTCTAAAGTCTTTATTGATTGATCCCACTAGGGTGGTGTTTTCTATGTAGGGGTCCATATATATAGTCAGGGGCAGCATTTCTATAAATGCTTTAGCGTATTTGTTGTTCTTCATTTTGAAGTATACAAAATCGTTGTTGTAGCTCAATTTAACGATGGTGTTTTCCGGCACATAAATAGTGGTGTCGGAGTCGTTTTGTGCGTTTAACGTCCCCGACAAGAAGATTGTTAGTATAAAAGCTAATAATTTTCTCATGGTGTTGTCTTTATGTGTTTATAAATGAAAGGCACCTTTTTGAGAGGTGCCTTTTATTCTAGTTTATTTATCGCTGCTAGCCGTTGGAATAGCAGTTACCTTTTTAAACAGTTTCCAAAATGCCGCGCTTTGGTAGGCCGAAAGCGCCGATTGTGGTACCTCTAGTGTACATTTATCAAAATTTATGCCATTAAACGATTTCTCGCCACATTTTGGAGGTTTTACCGAGTAGATGCGTAAGACTTCCAGATTGTCGCCACAACCTAAGAATGAATTAATGCCAAGGCTGTCGATGGTGTTAGGCAGCGAAATGGCTTTCAAACTTCCGCACTCCTGGAAAACTTTTGTGCTAAGTTTCGTAATGCCAGCAGCCTCGTGAAGGTCTAGCGCCTTGATGTGGTCAAACTCGAATATACGTTTTCCGATAACGGCGGCATCGGCCAGATTCGCAGCTCCAATAACCTTGAGGCGGGTAATTTTCCGCCATTCCATTTCGTTCTTCAGCGTGTCGATGCTGCCCGGCGTCTTCACGTCGATAATGGTCCACGGTTCAAGCCAGTAGTTCTTTTTTGAGCTGTTGATGCTGTCTTGAATCGCCTTCTGCCTTAATTCGGCCTGCAGTTTCTCCTGTTTTTTCTTTTCCCTTATCTTGTCCTCGCTGCCGGTAAGTCCGCCACTGTTTTTTGCAATTTTAATGGTACTTCCAGCGCGCAGAATACCATCGCCCAATTCTTCAGAGTTTCGTTGGATGATGTCTTCAATCGTCGAATTGTTGTTCTTTGCAAGAGAGAACAGCGTGTCGCCAGGTTTAACTTTATAGGTTATAATGGAAATTTCAGGAAGATTGGCATCCAGCATACCTTCTTTAACTGGTACCGAGATAATCATGCCGCCCTTTATGCCGTCTTTTAAAGAAGGGTTCCTCTCTTCAAGTTCGGCTACGGTAACCTTGAATGCGTTTGCCAGACCTTCAATGGTCTCGCCTGTTTGCACCATATATGAAAAATACTTCTTACCGTTAATGACTTTAACGGCAGATGCAGGATCTATACTCCCTAATAGGAGTAGCGACAGACAAATCGTATTTTTAACTATGTTCCGCATAATCTTATTCTTATAAAGGTAGAGTAAATGAATAATGTATGTAGTTTATTCCGCTATTTGTTGAAATGGGTTAAAATGAATTGCTTTACTTTGAGTCCGATACTTCTTATAAATGTAAAGTTGGATCCGATGGTTAAATTAATAGATTCTTCTATATTATCAAAAGAATCCCACCCATAATCTTTCCGAAATTCCATTTCTGCGTCTACCGGAACTGTTATGACGCAGTTTTTCTGGTCGACACTGGCGAACGGACTAACGCCGCATTTTGGAGGGTTTGAAGAGTAGACCCTCACTTTTTTCAGGTTGTGACAGTTGGCAAAACCAAAGTCGCCTATGTTGGTCAGACTGTTGGGTATGTTTATAAATTCCAGTTTCTCGCAGTTGTAGAAAGCCTTGGCTTTTATCTGCTTTATCTTGCTTGGTAAAACAACCGATTTGATGTTCTTACAGCCGGAAAAGGCGCCTTCGTCGATGATTTCTATCGAATCGGGGAAGAAGAACGGGCTCTTTTTAGACTTTGGACAAATTTTGAGCGTCTTCATGTCTTTTGAATAGAGTACGCCCCGCACACCCTTATAGGTGGTATTCTGTTGGTCGACAATAATCTCTTCTAAGGCGTCGCAGTCGTCGAAAGCGTTGTAGTTGAGATTGTCGATTGAAGCTGGAAGTGAAATATTTTTGAGCTCGTTGCACTTGGTAAACGAGCGCTCGCCAAGGTCGGTACAGCCTTCGCTTACTATTACAGAGACGAGGCCCTTACACCCGTCGAAAGCGTAGTTGCCTATGTGCACAACGCCTTCTGGAGTGGTGAAGACCTGTTTCAACTGTTTGGTTTGGATGTATCTGACGAGGGTTTTGTCTACATTGTCGAAAAGAACGCCGCCGCGGTTCTCGTATCGGTTGTTACCTTGTGCCACCTTAACGTCTGTAAGTTTGTAGCAGCCGTAAAAGGCTCCAATGCCGATGTACGACACATTTTGCGGAATATTGATGCTTTCTAGGCTTTCGCAGCCGCTGAAAGAGCGGTCGCCAACAATTTCAATAGTGTCGGGTAGCTCCTGTTCTTTTAAGTTGGCGCATTGGTCGAACGCATGGTCGCCAATACGCTTGATGCTCAGGGGCAGGACGACATGCTCTAGAGACTTGCACTTCTCGAAAGCGTTGTGGTCGATTGAAGTCAGGTCTGTGACTGCTTTCAGGTCAATAGAGGTAATATTAGAATGACTTCTGATGTATTTGCCGAACAAGACAACATCCTCGTCACTCATAGGACCAACCACCTCAATCCCGCTGGCTGTGGCAAGTTGGCTGTTTGACAGGTAATTGTCGAACATTCCTTTTATTTTCGTCTCTATTTTCACCCAATTGGTATCACAATCCATATCCTTGTTTCCTTTTTTGTGTGAAGTTACACTTTTTTTCTTGTATTTAAAAATATATTGTCCAACTATCGGACTTTTTAATTTTTCAAAAAGGGGCATTTTGTGCCCAATTCCGAAATTTCGCGTTTTCTTTCGCCCATACGCTGTTTAGCGTGTCTTACCGACTATAGTCGAAAAATGCCTAAAACTTGCTTATATGGCAAAAAAAGTGTAATTTAGAGCATTTTTAGAGAAAATAGTTTTTTTCAATGGAAGACATACAAGATAGAATTAAAAAGGTCAACATTGAAGAAGAAATGCGGTCTTCGTACATCGATTATTCGATGTCTGTTATCGTATCGCGTGCTCTTCCTGATGTTCGAGACGGTTTCAAGCCGGTTCACCGCCGTGTCCTTTACGGTATGAATGAACTGGGTTTGACGTATTCCAAACAAACCAAGAAGTCGGCCCGTGTTGTTGGTGATGTACTCGGTAAATATCACCCACATGGCGACTCTTCTGTTTATGGCACATTGGTCCGTATGGGCCAGGAATGGATCCTCCGTTATCCGTTGGTGTTCGGCCAGGGTAACTTCGGTTCGGTCGACGGCGACTCTCCGGCTGCTATGCGTTATACTGAGGCGAAGCTTCAGAAGATAGCGGAAGAGGTAATGGCTGACCTTGAAAAGGAAACCGTAGACATGCAGCGTACCTACGACGAAGAGAACTGGGAACCGACTGTTATGCCAACGAAGATTCCGCAGCTTATTGTCAATGGTTCGTCGGGTATTGCCGTAGGTATGGCTACCAACATGGCCCCTCATAACTTGGGCGAGGCTGTCGACGCCTGTGTGGCATATATCGACAATAACGATATCACCATCGATGAACTGATGAAGTACATCAAGGCGCCTGATTTCCCTACCGGTGGTATCATTATGGGTATGGCTGGCATCCGCGAGGCGTTTGCTACAGGCCGTGGACGTATCGTTATACGCTCTAAGGCCAATATCGAGACTGACGAATCGGGACGTGAAAAGATTATCATTTCCGAAATCCCTTACATGGTCAATAAAAAAGAGCTTATCGAGTCGATAAGCGAAATGGCCAAGGATAAGAAGATTGAGGGTATTGCCTATATCAACGACGAGTCGGACAAGGATGGTATGCGAATTGTGATTGAAGTGAAGAGAGATTGCAATTCGAATGTCTTGTTGAACAAGCTTTTCAAGTTCTCGCAGTTGGAGTACGCTTTCAATGTTAACAACATCGCATTGGTAAACGGTCGTCCGAAGCTGTTGAACATGAAGGAACTTATTGCCGAATTCGTCAAGTTCCGTCACGATGTCATTACCCGTAGAACCAAATACGAACTTCGCAAGGCGCAGGAAAGAGCCCACATTTTAGAGGCTTTGATTGTCGCTACCGATAATATTGACGAGGTTGTACACATCATCAGGGCTTCTGAAACCACCGATATGGCCAAACAGGGCTTGATGAAGCGCTTCGATTTCGACGAAATACAGGCTGATGCTATTGTTCAGATGCGTCTGGCTGCTTTGGTTAACCTGAATGTCAACAAGCTCCATAACGAGTACGACGAGTTGATGAAGAAGATCGACTACTACAATCAGGTGCTGGCTAGCTTCGAGATGCGTATGGGCATCGTTAAGGATGAACTTAACGAAATGAAGGCTAAGTTCGGTGACGAGCGTAAGACTGAAATCAGACCAGATGCTAGTGAAATGAGTGAAGAGGACTTCGTCGCTGACGACGATATGGTTATCACCATCTCACACCTCGGTTACATTAAGTCGACCAAGTTGTCTGAATTCAGAAGCCAGGGCCGCGGTGGCGTAGGTTCACGTGGTAGCAGCTCGCGCGATGCCGACTTTATCGAAAGCATCTATCATGCGTCGATGAGGAATATGCTTATGTTCTTTACCCGCAAGGGACGCTGCTACTGGTTGCGTGTTTACGAGCTTCCTGAAGCAGAAAAGAACGGAAAGGGTAGGGCTATCCAGAATTTGTTGAGCATCGAGCCTGACGATAAGGTCGATACTTGCATCAAGGTGCGCTCTCTGAACGACGAAGAGTTCAATAATTCACACTATCTCATCTTCTGCACCAAGCAGGGTATTATTAAGAAGACCCAGTTGTCTGCTTACCAGAATGTCCGCGCTAAGGGTGTTAACGCTATCAACCTGAACGAGGGCGACGAGTTGGTTGACGTATTGTTGACCGACGGCAAGCAAGAGATTATTCTGGCTAACAAGAACGGACGTGCAATCCGCTTCAATGAGGAAACCGTTCGCTCTATGGGTAGAACTTCGACCGGTGTTCGCGGTATCAAGCTCGACGAGGGCGATGACGAGGTAGTTGGCATGATTTCTGTATCAGACGCCACTAAAGAGTCTATCCTCGTTATTTCTGAGAAGGGATACGGCAAACGCAGCATGATTGAAGACTACCGTGTTACCAACCGTGGCGGTAAGGGTGTCAAGACGCTTGGCATTAGCGACAAGACCGGCAAACTTATTGCCATCAAGAACGTGGTTGACGAGAACGATGTTATGATTATCAATAAGTCGGGTATCGCAATCCGTTTGGCTATGACCGATGTCCGTGTTATGGGCAGAGGCACACAGGGTGTTCGTCTGATTAATCTGACTAAGCGTAACGACGAAATTGCTTCTGCTTGTGTAGTGGAGCATGCCGATCCGGAAGAAGAGGATGAACTGGAACAGAACAACGAGAATGTAGAAGGAACTGCTACACCAGAGGAAAACGGCGCTGCAGAACCAAATACTGATAACAACAATTAATTAACAACATAATGAAAAAAAGAATTGCATTAACATGTATGGTGCTTGCAGTTGCAGCATCAGGCTTCTCTCAGAAGAAGATGGTTGGTAAGGCAAAGAACGCCTTGATTGAACCAGTTGACTTGGTTGAGGCTAAGACTTCTATCGATGCGGCTATGTCAAACGAAGAGACCTCTAGCGACCCTAACACTTATGTGGTTGCCGGTAAGGTTTACAAAGCTATTTACAACGCTGAGGTTAAGAAGAAGCTGCTTAACCAGCCATACGACGAGAAGTTAATGACTACCAGCTTGTTCACTGCGGTCAACTGTTATACCAATGCTGCCGAACTTGAACAGGTTCCGGACGCTAAGGGTAAGACTACTGACAAGTACGACAAGGAAATCAAAAAGTCGTTCAAGGAATTGCAGGACCCATTGATTGCCGATGGTTATACTGCCCTCCAGCAAAGCAATTACAAGGCTGCGTTGATGTTGTTCGAAGGCTATATGAGCATCCCTAACTGCTCAATTATGCGTGAGGAACCAGTTGACACTACTTACAACACAGTTCAGTTCTTGGCTATCAATGCCGCATTGTTGAACAAAGACAACAAGAAGGCCATCAAGTACATGTCTGAATTGAAGGATGCCAACTACTACAAGGGCGCAACCATTTACGAATGGATGGTCGACGCTTTGCAGGCTGAAAAAGATACTGCCAAGTCGCTCGAAATTTTGGAAGAGGGCTTGAAGAAGTATCCTACCAACTCTTATATGATTGGTAAGCAGGTTAACTACTACATTGACCATGGTAAGAAGCAAGAGGCTATGAACTATCTCGACAATGCTATTGCTGCTAATCCTAAAGATGTTGAATACCTCAACGTAAAGGCCAGCATTTATTTGTCAGACAAGAACTTTGCCGAGGCTTTGAACCTCTACCAGAAAGCTTGTAGCATCAATGCCAACAAGGTGGAGTCTGTTGAGGGTGTTGGCGTAACTTATTGCGCAATGGCTGTCGACGAAGACCAAAAGGCTGACAAGATTAAGTCTGACGCTGCTTGGAAAAAGGCACGTACAGCTGCTGAAGACACCTACAGAAAGGCAGAAGAGTACTTGGAAAAGGCAAAGGCTATGTACGAAAAGCCAAACAAGGACAACCTCTACTGGTTGGGTATTGTGTACAACCGTCTTAAAAAGGCCGATAAGTACAAAGAGATTCAGAATTTGAGAAACTCACTCTAATCGGTAGTTCTCCATTCATTATAAAGCAAATGACAGAATGTATATTTCTGTCATTTGCTTTTTTTGTTGCCGTGCTTTTTGTAATTTCGCATGAATTTTAAAAAGAAACAAATGTTAACCGTAGAAAAGATAGGTGGAACCTCGATGACCCAGTTCGGTGATGTGTTGAACAACATCATTTTGGGAAAGCGTTCCAAGTCAGAACTCTATAACCGTATTTTTGTTGTGTCGGCCTATGGAGGCGTAACAAACTGGTTGCTGGAACACAAGAAGACTGGCGAACCTGGTGTATATGTGAAATTCGTAAACAACGAAGACTATTCTAAACACCTCGACGATTTGTGCGAAAAGCTGATTCAGTTGAACCGCACTTTCGAAAGCATTGGCTTGAACCAGGCCGAGGCCGATGCCTTTATCAAGAACAGAATTGAAACTGCCAAGAACTACCTGCTCAGCATGCACAAAGTTGCTGCTTCTGGTTACTTGAACAATAAGAACATTTATTTGGCAGCGCGCGAAATTTTGGCTTCCCTCGGTGAGGCCCATTCAGCGTTCAATTCTGTGAATATTTTGAAGAACAACGGAATCGATGCTACATTTGTTGATTTGTGTGGTTTCGACGATTCTGAGTGCCTGACCATTGACCAGCGTATTGAGAAGGAATTCAAAAATGTTGACTTCAGCAAGACGTTGTGTGTAGCTACTGGCTATACTAAGGGCATTGAAGGCATTATGCGTGAGTTTGACCGTGGTTACTCTGAAATTACCTTCAGCAAAATTGCCGTTGTTGTTAAAGCCGATGAGGCTATTATCCATAAGGAATTCCACTTGAGTAGTGCCGACCCTAAATTGGTGGGTACCGACAAGTCTATTCTGGTGGGCAATACCAACTTTATGGTTGCCGACCAGTTGGCCGATGTGGGTATGGAGGCTATTCACCCTAAGGCTTCTAAGCCATTGGAGAGAGCTGGTATCAATATCCGCATCAAGAACACGTTCGACCCTGAAAATCCGGGTACCCTTATCAGCCGCGACTATGTGTCTCCAAAGGCAAAGATCGAGATTGTCAGTGGTACCGACAAAGTGTTGGCTGTTGATGTGCACGACCCAATGATGGTGGGTGAGGTTGGTTTTGACCTCCGTATCATGGAAATTTTTGCAAAGCACAATGTCAGCTATATCTTGAAGTCAACAAATGCCAACAGTATTACAATGATTATTAACGACAAGCCTTATGCGCAGCCGCTGATTGATGAGTTGAGCAGCGTGTTCTATAAGGTGACCGTGAAGAAAGTGGCTTTGGTTTGCTGTATGGGCTCAAACATTGCTCATCCGGGCTTCCTTTACCGTGCGGCAAAAGCGTTGAGCGACAACGATATCAATATCGTAAGCTTTGGCCAGTCTTTGCGTCAGGTGAATATGCAGTTTGTAGTCGATCGTGAGAAGTACGGGCAGGCTGTTATTGCTCTGAACGAGGCGTTGTGTGTTAATCATTTCGAAGCGTAATTAGCAGAAATGCGGAATATATAAGGGGAGGGTGGTAGCACTCTCTCCTTTTTTGTTCCTTAAAATCGCCTCTGTTTTTTGGCTAATAATGCAAAAAATATGTAATTTTGAAGGAATATATCTGTATAAATTTAAATTTCTATAAAATGCAGTTCAAAAGAAGTATAATAATCACGGGTGGTGCTGGTTTTATTGGCAGCCATGTGGTTCGTCTTTTTGTAAACAAGTATTCTGATTATCGTATTATCAATATCGATAAATTAACATATGCAGGTAATTTGGCTAATTTGAAGGATATTGAAGATAAGCCGAATTACGTCTTTATTAAGGCCGACATTTGTGACTTCGAGAAGATGAGGGAAATCTTCAAGCAGTACAATGTTGACGGTGTGATTCATTTGGCTGCCGAGAGCCATGTCGACAGAAGTATTAAGGATCCGTTCACGTTTGCACAAACCAACGTAATGGGTACGCTTTCGTTGTTGCAGGCAGCAAAAGAGTATTGGGAGCCTAACTACGAAGGGAAGCGTTTCTACCACATCTCGACCGACGAGGTGTATGGCGCTTTGAAGATGTCGAATCCGGAAGGCGTAAAGCCTCCTTTCACTACCACAGCTTCAAGCTCGGAGCACCACTTGGCTTATGGAACCGACTTCTTCTACGAGACGACCAAATATACCCCTCATAGCCCATATTCGGCTTCTAAGGCCAGCTCAGACCACTTTGTACGTGCGTTCCACGACACGTATGGCATGCCGACAATCGTTACCAACTGCTCGAACAACTATGGCCCATACCAGTTTCCAGAGAAGTTGATTCCTTTGTTCATCAACAATATCCGCAACCGCAAGCCTCTTCCTGTTTATGGTAAGGGCGAGAATGTGCGCGACTGGTTGTTTGTTGAAGACCATGCCCGTGCCATTGACGTGATTTTCCACAACGGTAAGATTGCTGAAACATACAACATCGGCGGTTTCAACGA
>DETD01000004.1:0-56505 GCA_002362105.1 Bacteroidales bacterium UBA3297 | reverse complement strand
TCAACGAGTGGAAGAATATCGACATCATTAAAGTGGTAATTAACACGGTTGACCGTTTGCTGGGTAGAAAAGAAGGCGAGGATATGAATCTGATTACCTACGTGACCGACCGTCTCGGACACGATGCCCGCTATGCTATCGATTCTACCAAACTGCAGAAGGAACTTGGTTGGGAGCCTAGCCTCCAGTTTGAAGAGGGTATTGAAAAAACTGTCAAATGGTATCTCGAAAACCAGGAGTGGATGGATAACATTACCTCTGGCGATTATCAGAACTACTATGAAAGCATGTATAGCAACAGATAATAGGTCTGTTGAATGAATTATAGTGTTGCAGCTTTAACTTGCCCAAATTCAGGTTCTTGGGCAAGTTGAAGTTTCGCAACATTTTTTAGTTGCCTTTTTTTCGAAGAATCCAGCTGTTTTCTTATAATTATGATCGTCTTCTGTTGGTCGTTCAATAGGGAAAAGAACGGTGTGATTCTCAATCTTGCACATCTTTAAACAGAAATGTTTCTTTATTTCTGTGGTAGATTTGTGCGCTTTGAAGTGATTAAGTACAACAATCAAAAAATAAATAAGTATTATGCGTAAATTATTCGTCCCAATTGTGGCGATATTGTCATTTTGTTCTGCATCAGCTGCAGTAACATTTGAGTATGACGAATCAACGAAAACCCTAACATTTTCAGGAGAGGGAAAAATGGATGTGTATACCACAGACGTTTTTGGTGATACATACATTGACCCTGAATGGAGATATCTAAGAGAAGATGTGGAGAAAGTAATCGTCAACGAGGGTGTGACTGATGTTGGCGAACAGGCTTTTATGAGTTTCGAAAATCTTAAAGAAGTCAAACTGGCTTCTACGGTCGAGGCTATTGGTGAGGCTGCGTTTGAGGAATGTGAGTCTCTCAGCGACATCCTGTTGCCAGAAGGTTTGAAAACGATCGGTAAAGAGGCTTTTTACAATTGCAAATCGCTAACCTCTTTCTCTATTCCGAAGAATGTCACTAAACTTCCAGACAATGCGTTTAAGTATTGCTCCGCTTTGAAAAGCATCGACCTGGGGAACGTTACGGAATTTGGAAAGGATGTTTTTGCGTATTGTGGCTTTGAAACATTTGTGATTCCACAAAACATAAAGGTTATCACTGAAGACATGTTCTTTGCGTGCAGACAACTGAAAACGATTGATATTCCTGAATGGGTGGAGAAAATTGAAAGTGGTGCTTTCTACTATTGTGAATTGGATACAATTAACTTTCTAGGAGAGACATTCCCTATTATGGAAGGCTACAATAACTTTACTATGAATACTAGCCTTACTGTTTACAGAATCAATTGTAATGCGTATAGCCAAGATGCCATCGATGATATCGAAAGCCATGGAGCCTATTACAATTCGAAAATCATTCCAATGTGGCCAGAGGGTGTAGATGTATATTCAAGCAACAATGTGTATGGTCCGTTGACCATCACACCTGTCGATTGCGACAAAAATCTCTACAAAATTTCCGTCGATTTGTGGACTTTCTATCAAGTTACATGGGAGGGTACTTACAATGTGCCAGCTGAAGATTTGCACAAAACAGAAATCATCGTTGATTTATCGGAACCAACTACTCTCATTGCCAATATTGAAGATTCCTTCAATCCAAATATCAATCTTCTTGTCTTAAGCGATGGAGGTGAAGGAGATATAGCAATGACCATCTTAGAAGAGACAAAGAATAGCCATACTTACAAATTGGTCGCTACGCCTGACGAGGGTTACGAATTCCAGTGTTGGAAGTCATCTATAGAAGGCCTGTTGACAGAAGAGCAGATGAAATCGGAAACTATAACATTCACCATAGACTCTAATTGCATGTTGACTGCCGTATTTGCGCTCAAAGACAAAGAGGGGGTTGACAACATCGACGCAGACAACATTGTGGTGACTGCTACCAATGCACGCATTTCTGTTAACAGAGACGAGTTTAGAATCTACGATACGCTTGGTCGTGATGTGACAAATGCCAATGGAAATCTAACTTCTGGGGTTTACCTCGTGAAATGCGAGGGTAAGTGTTTCAAAACAGTTCTGAATTAAAAATATAGCAAGAGTTTGGGACATGCGGCTTTGTGTGTCCCATTCAAAAAAAGAAAAGGCGGCTGAATTAATTTTCAGCCGCCTTATTTTTATGGCTTATTCAGCCTCTTTAATGTCAATCTTAAGGTTGAGCTCGTCGAGCTGTTTGTCGTCGATGGTGCTTGGTGCATCAAGCATAACGTCGCGTCCGCTTGTGTTCTTAGGGAATGCGATAACGTCGCGGATGCTGTCGAGTCCGGCAAAGATGCTGACCCATCTGTCGAGACCGTAGGCGAGACCGCCGTGAGGAGGAGCTCCATACTTGAAGGCGTTCATTAGGAAGCCGAATTGTTCTTGTGCGCGCTCTTCGGTGAAGCCCAAGATGCGGAACATCTTGTCCTGTAGCTTAGGGTCGTGTATTCTGATGGAACCACCGCCAACCTCAACACCGTTGCAAACCATATCGTAAGCGTCGGCTCTGACTGCTGCAGGGTCGGTGTCGAGCAACGGAATATCTTCGTCTTTCGGATGTGTGAAAGGGTGGTGCATAGCCATCAGGCGGCCTTCCTCTTCGCTCCACTCGAACATAGGGAAGTCAACCACCCAAAGGAGGGCAAACTTGTTCTTGTCGCGGAGTCCGAGTTGGTTACCCATTTCAAGACGCAGCTCGCAGAGCTGTTTGCGGGTCTTCATAACGTCTGGGCCGCTGAGGATGAGGATGAGGTCGCCAGGTTTGGCGTTCATCTTTTCCTTCAAGGCCTGAAGTACGTCCTGGCCGTAGAACTTGTCTACGCTCGATTTTACAGAACCGTCTTCCTGGACACGGGCGTAAATCAGTCCCTTTGCGCCAATTTGTGGCTTCTTGACGAAGTCGGTCAGTTGGTCGAGTTGTTTGCGGGTGTAGCTGGCGCAACCCTCTGCGCAGATACCGCCAATATATTTAGCCTCGTTGAACACGGCGAAATCGGCCTTTCCATCGAACACGTCTTTGAGTTCCACGAACTTCATGCCGAAGCGGAGGTCTGGTTTGTCGCTACCGTAGTACTTCATAGCGTCGTCCCAGCTCATTCTCAAGAACGGCTCGTTCAGTTCAACACCCCTGATGGTCTTGAAAAGGTGTTTGGCCATGCCTTCAAACATGCTGATGATATCTTCCTGTTCGACAAACGACATTTCGCAGTCGATTTGGGTGAATTCAGGCTGACGGTCGGCACGGAGGTCTTCGTCGCGGAAACACTTGACAATCTGGAAGTAGCGGTCCATGCCCGAAACCATCAGCAGCTGCTTCAGGGTTTGCGGGCTCTGTGGTAGTGCGTAGAACTGGCCCGGATTCATACGTGAAGGCACAACAAAGTCGCGTGCGCCTTCTGGGGTAGAGCCAATCAGCATTGGGGTCTCTATTTCCAAGAAGCCTTTGCTGTCGAGGTATCGGCGTACCTCCATGGTCATTTTGTGGCGAAGTTCCAGGTTTGAACGGACATTAGAGCGTCGGAGGTCGAGGTAGCGGTACTTCATACGCAGGTCGTCGCCACCGTCGCTGTTTTCTTCAATGGTGAACGGAGGGGTGAGTGAGGCGTTGAGCACATTCAGTTTGCCGACGATGATTTCAATTTCGCCGGTTTCCATGTTTGTGTTCTTGTTGCTGCGTTCTGCTACTTTACCCTCTATTTGAATAACGTATTCACGTCCCAGCTTGTTCGCTTCCGCACAGAGGTTGGCGTCGATTTCATCGTTGAAAACCAGCTGGGTGATGCCGTAACGGTCGCGGAGGTCAACGAACGTCATACCTCCCATTTTGCGGGTGCGTTGTACCCATCCGGCCAAAGTGACTGTTTGGCCAACATTGGCGAGGCGCAACTCTCCGCATGTGTTTGTCCTGAACATATTTTTAAGTGTTGTTTTTTTGTTTCTGTTCTAAACTACAAAGATACGTGTTTTTATTATACCCGTGCTTTTGTAGGCGCAATAAGTTTCAACAATACAGCCCCTTTTGCGCAGATAAATTCTATTGTTCATAACTTGGTCGCTGCGATGCCGTTTTTTTGAATCAAATTTTGATAATTTTGCAAGGAGTGACCAATTACGGGTGGCTCCTACAAAGCAAAAAGAATAATTATATAATTATGGTAAGTACAAAAAGTTTGGTGTCTATATCGCAATATGACAAAGAGAAGATTCTAAGCATATTAGATAGGGCAGCACAGTTTGAACAGAATCCTAATCAGAAAATACTGGAAGGCAAGGTGGTGGCTACCTTGTTTTTTGAACCGTCGACCCGGACAAGGCTCAGTTTTGAAACTGCGGCGAACCGTTTGGGGGCGCGTGTCATCGGTTTTTGCGATGCCTCTACTTCTAGTACGACTAAGGGAGAAACGTTGAAAGATACGATAACGATAGTTAGTAACTATGCCGATGTTATTGTTATGCGCCATTTTATCGAGGGTGCAGCCCGTTATGCCAGCGAAATTTCGAAAGTACCTATCATTAACGCGGGTGATGGCGCCAACCAGCATCCGACACAAACGTTGCTCGACTTATATTCCATCAAGAAAACCCAGGGCCGGCTCGACAATTTGAAGGTTGCCATGGTGGGCGATTTGAAGTATGGCCGGACCGTACACTCGCTGATTAACGCTATGTCGCACTTCAATCCGACTTTCAAGTTTATTTCTCCGAAGGTGTTGGAAATTCCAAGCTCGTACAAACTTTTCTGCGATGAAAAGGGTATCAAGTACGAGGAAACGTCGGAATTGAATGAGGAGGCAATTGCCGATGCCGACATCCTTTATATGACCCGTGTGCAGAAGGAGCGTTTTACCGACTTGTTTGAATACGAGAAGGTGAAGAATGTGTATGTGCTGACCAACAAACTGCTTGAAGGTACAAAGGACAATCTGAAGATTCTTCATCCGCTGCCTCGTGTCGGTGAGATTGCCGATGAAGTCGACGAAAATCCGAAGGCTTATTATTTCCAACAGGCTCAAAACGGACTTTATGCCCGCCAGGCCGTGATTTGTGACTTATTAGGAGTCTAAATTTGTAGATTTATGGGACAAGACAGCTCAAAAGAAATGAAGGTGGCAAAACTGTGCAACGGTACAGTTATTGACCATATACCATCTGATAAACTCTTCAAGGTAATCTCGTTGCTCGGACTGGAGCACTTCAGTAACCAGGTGACTTTTGGTTACAACCTCGAAAGCAAGAAGATTTCAAAAAAGGCCATTATTAAGATTTCAGACCGATTCCTTCAGCCCGAAGAGGTGAACAAGGTGGCGCTTATCGCTCCTAAAGCCAAAATCGTCATTATCCGCGATTACGAGGTGGCCGAGAAAATACAACTGGAGTTGCCCGATGAAATTTGTGGCGATGTGAAATGCCTTAACCCTAAGTGCATTACAAACAACGAACCGATGAAAACGCGCTTTATTGCCATAAACAAGGCTAAAGGCCTGTTTATGTGTCACTATTGTGAACGTGCGGTAAGTACTGAAGAGATGCTTTTAAAGGAATAATTTGATGGTTGCGTTTTTTTATTTCGAATAAACCGCATATCTTTGCCGTAGAAATACAACTCGATACCTAACATAAAGGTTTGAGGTTGATCTTTTAATGGGGTTGACTGGACTTGACAGCGGGTAGAGACGGTATGTAAGCATGCAGTGCGCTGGTGGCTAGCACTATAATCTGGAGACCAAAAATTTAACTGGCGAAAACAACTACGCTCTCGCTGCCTAATCGAAGCACAGTAGATAGGCTTGATCTCGGCACCAGGTGCTGAGACGGGACTTCTCCCAAGCGCCCATGCCCTGAGGCTACTTGATACGGAGGAGCAGATAAATCGGGGATAGTCTTGTTTGGCCTCGCAAACAGGATGAGATTTAGAGGATAAGGTCGCGGTTGGATGGCTCAGGTCTTGCTTCGACTCGAAAATTTAAACTGTAGCTAAGCATGTAGAAAGCCTATTGGCTCCTCGTTTGGACGAGGGTTCGAATCCCTCCAGCTCCACCCAGCATAATCGCAATTATCTGCATAAACAGATGGTTGCGATTTTTGTTTATATGTAAGTTAATGGCTGTATCGTAACAATAAGGAGTCGTAATTTCTAAGTTGCGGAGAGTTTTCAATGATTCAATCTGTTTCAATGACATCTCAGGCTCTTCAACTAAAGCCAAAGTCTCAATAGAAGGAAGCAATGTAAGAAAATCATAATTCTCACATCTCCAACCTAATGCCGTATTTAAGAATAAGTGCTTGACTCCTTTTTCAGTGATTAATAAGGTGTTCTTCCCCCGGAATAGATAAGGTAAAATATACATAAAAAACGAGGGCTTCTTCAATTTTTACAGATTTTAGAGTGGTGGAGTCTTTAAACAACGGAGTGCACCATTTTCCCGACTTCGGAAATAGATAATTGCAATCTGTTGTTGTTTTGCCAACTATGGTTTGAAAGAAGTTGTTAACTTTGTATTATCCACAATCCTATATCGTGGATTCATTAACTAGTCGCTGTAAAAACATGGAAAACGAACTCAATTCTGTTGACGCATTAAAATCTAAACTGGCTAACGTATTTGACGATGACTTCGATACCAACCAATGGCGGAATTATGCCGACATTCTGATACTTTTTCTAATCGTCGTCTCAACCATCGAGATTTTTCTCAGCACGTTCGATTCTATCGAACTTCTATACGGCGATATCCTTCGGTTTGTTGACATCTTCACGACCGTCTTTTTCTCGATAGAAATCGTTTTGAGAATCTGGACAGCCGATTTAATCGATAAGAAGTATTCGGGTTTCTTCGGCCGCATCAGGTACTGTTTCTCTTTCTTTGGCTTTATTGACCTTATCTCAACACTACCTTTCTATGTGAACCTGCTTTTCCCGATTGACTATTCCACCTTTAAGATGTTCAGGGTGCTGCGTCTGCTCCGGTTGTTCCGTTATATGAAGTCGTTTGCACTGCTGAAAAAGGCGGCCGTCTCGAAACGCAGTGAAATGATGGTCTCGTTCCAGTTCTTGCTCGTTGTAACCATCTTGCTGGCGTTTTCCCTTTTCTTTGTGGAGCACGAAGCCCAACCCGATAAGTTTAGAAACGGACTGGACGCTTTCGTCTGGGCATTTGGACAGTTTGCGGGAGATTCGGGCCAATATGTTGTCGATACACCGCCTGTCACATCGGCCGGCAGGGTCATAACCTATCTGCTGGGCATACTGAATATAGCTATAGTGGCGGTGCCTGCCGGTTTGCTGGGTTCGGCATTCATCGATGTAATCGACGAAAAGAAGCAGGAAGAACGGCTTGAAGAAAACAGACGGATACTGAAATACGCCTTCAAACGTGAATTGGACCGTTTTACGAACTACAGGGTCGTTCCGCTGCATGTGTCGGTGGAGGATATCCAAATCAAACTCCAATTTTCAATGAAGGAAATTCTAGATGTCGTCCACAATTCCCCCAACTTCCGCTTGTGCAACATGGCAAAGACGGTGGCGCGAGAAAAACGCCCGCAAGACAAAATGGTGGTGGAAAACTTCTTTGTAAACACTGATTATGGTTGCAAGATTGATAGGGGTTCGGCGATTACTATTGTGTCAACCTCCAGTTACGGCGAGCCCGGCATGGGGAATGTGGCTTACTACCTTTCAATGATGGGTGGCTTCAATTTCATTAGTAAGGAGGCAGAAAGTAACCCTTTCCACCACATTTCTTACTATAACATCAAGAAGGAATTGTTGGCAGACGATAGGGAAGATGTGGTGAAAGACCGGTCTTTCTTTCAAAAAATAGCCGATTCCATGGTCGGACTGACAACGCCGGAACCGGTAAGGAAAAAACGCGACCAGCAAGACCGAGAAAACCATGAGCGTGAGATGGAACTGAAAAACCTCAGGCAGTTTATTAATGATATTATAGCCGTATCAAAGGGCGGCTGGGTCATCTTCCTGATGTCAACCAGTGGAATTTACGATTCCGACATCCATTTTGCCACAGGCCTTTCAGCCGACCCGGCAGTAAAAGGCGAGTCGACCGTCGACGACGCTGTCTTTAACCGGTTGTATGACAACTTGTCGCGGGCGTTGCAGGAAAAGCACAACCTGAAGACCGATTGCAACCAGTCTGTCACCACATCGAACGAAGCTAATATCGCCAAGGTGCTAGGGGCTCCGCAGACAATAAAGGCCTTCTCCATCTTCTTCTCTTATGAAGTAACCTGCCGCAATTCAGAGTACCTCTACATTGCGCAGACCATAGCAGACACCGTCAGGCAGGAACTCGACAAGGACGGAGCCGTCGATACTGGTGAAATGGGGGAGTATGGTTATGGGTTCCCGACAAACTAAAAGAGCGGTGATTGTTCATTAGTTTTTTTGTGTGTTTATTTTGAAATATTAAAATAAAAATGCAATTTTGTAATACATAGGTATTGATAATTGAGTCTGTGCTCTTTTAACCACGGGTAAGTGATTCGAAAAATCGCCCGTGAGCATAGATATGTTTTTATTCTATCGCATTTTATTGACTTATAATAATTTAATTTAGTATCTCAAAATGAAAAAATTTTTCTTTATTAGTGTTGCCTCTTTGGCATTGGTTTTCACATCTTGTAACAAAAAAGCTGCTGATAATAAGGTAGAAGAACCAGCTGCTACAGAAACTGCTGCTCCTGCTGAAGCTGCTGCATCTGAAGCCGCTCCTGTAGCTCCAACTGCAATGGAACAGCTTAGTGAAATTGCAAAGCTCGTTGATGCTGCTGCTACTTTGGAAGACCTCAAGGCTGCTTCTGAAAAGTATAACGAATTCAAGACTAACATCAAGACTGTTGCTGACGCTCTTTCTGAAGCAGACAAGGCTCAGTTGCAGGAACTCTTCAAGACTGTAGGCGAGAATATCTTAAAGAAAGAACTTGAACTCGGCAAGAAGTAATTTCTTCTAGTTTAGATTTTTTTTATTTAGAGACTGTTTATAGGTCTTTTCATTAGCTTTAAACAGTTTCTGGTTTTTCTCACTTTATTTTTATCGAATATGGCTAAAAACATTTTTGAAGTAAAGACCGAAGAAGGTAACTTGAACGTACGCGCTGCTGGCGATACTTCTGCTGCAGTAGTTGCAAAGCTTGCAAAGGGCGCACTCGTTGAAGTTCTTTCTGTAGAAAATGGTTGGGCAAAGGTAGAAGTTAACGGCAAATCGGGCTACTGTGCTGCTGCATACCTTGCTCAGGCTGACAATGCTTACGAAGTAACCACTAATAGCGCAAACCTTAATATCCGTTCTGCTGCTTCAACTTCTGCCGAAGTTCTCGGTCAGGCTGCAAAGGGACAGGTTCTTAAGGTGGTTAGCACCGACGGCGATTGGGCTGAAGTTGAGTTTAACGGTAAGAAGGCTTATGCTTCTCTTCAGTATCTTACTCAGGTTACTTCTGCCGACGTCAACCTCGCTGAGGCTGCTGCCCAGAGCTCTAAGTTGATTGACTCAACTGACCTCTTTGGCTAATCTTATAGCATACTAAAATTTTAAATAGCGTGGTAGTCGCAGACTGCCACGCTTTTTTGTTGAATGGGCGTTTTTTCGGCGGGAAGCCCAAACAAAGAGAGCTTCTCTTATCTTTTTGCTAAAATTTCCTTAAATTTGCGCTTAGAATTTAAATCACATTGTATGGCCGATCAGAGATATATTATGCGTGGCGTTTCTGCTACTAAAGAAGATGTGCACAACGCCATAAAAAATATTGACAAAGGATTATATCCAACTGCATTTTGTAAGATTATTCCAGATATTCTGGGGGGCGACCCTGAATACTGCAACATTATGCATGCCGATGGAGCTGGCACAAAATCGTCTCTCGCGTATCTGTATTGGAAAGAGACAGGCGACTTGTCTGTTTGGAAGGGTATTGCCCAAGATGCGTTGATTATGAACATCGACGACCTTCTTTGTGTGGGTGCTACCGACAATATATTGGTTTCATCGACGATTGGCCGTAACAAACTGTTGGTTCCTGGCGAGGTCATCTCGGCTATTATTAACGGCACTGACGAACTTTTGGCCGAATTGCGCGAAATGGGTGTCGGTGTTTATGCTACGGGCGGTGAGACTGCCGACGTGGGTGACTTGGTAAGAACGATTATTGTTGATAGTACCGTTACCTGCCGTATGAAGCGTTCCGACGTTGTCGACAACAAGAATATCGCTCCTGGCGACGTGATTGTGGGTATGGCTTCTTATGGTAAGGCAACTTATGAAAAGGAATACAACGGTGGTATGGGTAGCAACGGTTTGACCTCTGCCCGCCATGACGTGTTCTCGAAATACCTGGCTGAGAAATATCCTGAAAGTTTCGATGCCAATGTTCCAGACGAATTGGTTTACTCTGGAGGCTTGAAGCTGACCGACAGTGTGGCCGATTCTCCGCTTAACGCTGGTAAACTGGTGCTTTCTCCAACGCGTACCTATGCGCCTGTTATTAAGAAGTTGCTCGATGAAATGCGTCCAAAGGTACATGGTATGATCCACTGCTCGGGTGGCGCGCAGACCAAGATTCTCCACTTCATTAAGAATCTTCGTGTCGTTAAAGACAATATGTTCCCAATTCCACCATTGTTCAAGACTATTCAGGAACAGAGTGGTACCGATTGGCAGGAAATGTACAAAGTGTTCAATATGGGGCACCGTATGGAAGTGTACGTTAAGCCAGAAGACGCACAGAAGGTTATCGACATTACGAAGTCGTTCGGTATCGATGCACAGATTGTTGGTCGCGTCGAGGCTTCCGATAAGGCTGAGGTTGACATTACCAGTCCTTACGGCCAATTCCACTACGAAGGATAAAAAGTGCTTTAGATGCTAAATATAAAATAAAGGTTGCCGTAACTGGCAACCTTTATTGTTTTATGGCTATGAATTTGCTAGATGTGGTGTGCACAACAGATACATTCATTATGCTATTGTGCTTGACTTTTTGCCCGTTGATAGTAGGGCTATTTCTTTAAAAACTATGTGGTGGGGCATTTCTGCCCTAGCCAATTTGTTGCGCAGCCATTCTTTGAGTTCGCATTCCGATAGCGACGCTTCCGACTTCAATTCTACTTGCGCGTTCAACACATATCCGAAGTCGGTGTTTGGTACGGCATAGACCTTGCTGTTGACTACCGCTGGATGTTGGTTGATGACGAGTTCAACACCCTCGGGATAGACATTTTCTCCGCCACAGACCACCATGTTTTTAGCAATTCCACGGTGGAAATAATAACCTTGTTCGTTTCTATAAACAAGGTCGCCAGTGTTCTGCCATTGGTTTTGCGCTCCAATCATGGCCCATTTCGAACGAACCCACAATGTGCCAACTCCGTCCTCTCTTCGTTCTCGCACATCGCATTCCACCCCTGTAATTGGTTTCCCCAGGGTGGTCTCTTCGTTCGTTGCCAAATTGGCAGGTGTTGCCATCATAAAGAATCCGGCTTCCGATGTTCCGTAAAGGTTGAAGAGTACATCTCCCAGTTTTTCGCGGGTTTCGTCAACGAGTTTTTTATCTAATCGGTCGCCACCGCTAATGATGCATTTGACGGACTTCATGCGCATCCTTGAATTTTCCGATTGCCACATGCGTGTCAGCATGGTAGGAACTATAGGTAGGACTTCTAACTGTTCCTGCTCTACTAAATCTAATGCTTCCTCGGTATGGAAGTGGCGGCACATGCATATTTTCTTACCCATGGCCATTGCAATGATGAGGACTCCAAGCCCGAAACCGTGATAGAAGGGCAAGGCTACAAAAACGCTGTTGTAGTCTTGAATCTTTATGTCTTTCAGTAAGGCAAAGAAAGGCGGAATGAATTGGTACAACCCCGTATTTCGGGCCGCCTCCTTATAGTTTCCGCTCGAACCGCCAGTTAGCACCGATATCTGTCCGCCTCGGGATATATGGGGAAGGTACACGTTTGTCTTTTCATACAACAGCGAATCTAGTTGTTCTGTCGTGATGCATTTGCAACCTACTTGGGCTGGTACGCATTTTTCGCGAAGTTCGTCATCGAATATCAGACAGTCGAGTCTCTTTTTGGCAAGTAATGTGGCCATCTTTTCCGAGCCTATGTCGGTATTCAGTAGTCGGATGTGTGCTCCTAGTCTCGATAGAGCCGACAGCAAAAGAGCCGATGTGGTATGGTTTCTGCACAATACGCCTACCTGCATGCCCTGCTTTATTTCGCATTTTCCGTAAAGCTGCCGGGTAAGTAGCATTGCCTTTTCATAAACCTCGCTGTAGTTCAGTCGGTCATTTTCAGAGACGAGTGCTGTCCTGCCCGAGTAGTAGATACGGGTGAAGCGGAGGATGGCCATTAGGGTGAGGCCTTCCCGCAGAAAGCAATAGAGTAGTCTGATGAAACCCAGTGGAGTTATGAGGTGCAGTTTGAATAGTGCGCGGGTAAGGGTGAATTTCATGCTTTAATGCAATTTCGGTAAGTGAAACGGATAAGGGGTGAAAGCAGGTATGCTATGGGGGCCGACATTCGTGCCCACCAGGGTTTATAGGTGTGGCGGTTGTTCAGGCTAAGCCTGAGTAGGAGGTCGGCTGCCTCACTTGCCGAATAGGCAGGCATGTTTTTGTAGGTCTTGTTCACGTCCGACATCTGGGTGTGGACAAGTGGCATATATGCAATTTTCATTCTTATTCCCCAACTCTTCCATTCCGCATCTGCAGTTTCGCACCAGGTGTTTGCAGCCGCTTTCGAAGCGTGGTAGGCAGACCAACCAGGGGCCGAAGGGTAGAGCGAACTAACAGCCGAAGTGTAGATGATGCAACCTTTCTGTTTTGACAGTGCGGGTTGTAGGGCTAGTGACAGGGCAACCATCGAACGGAAGTTCAGGTCCATTGTGCGGTCGAAATCGTGCAACCTGTCGAGTGCGTCTGTTATTTTTCGGTGTATCGATTTCCCTGCATTTGCAAAGAAATAATCGACTTGGGGCAGTTCGTCCTTTAGTTTGGAGCAGAGTTTATCCAATTCGTTCCTATCTCGGAGGTCTATGGCATAGTACCTGGCATGGCATCCCGCATTTTCTGCGTCTTGGCAGATTTTTTGGAGTTCAGCCTCCGTTCTAGCTAGTAGGTACAGGTTTGTTTTGCTTTCTATGAGTTTATAAGTCAGTTCTTTACCTATTCCGTGCGAGGCGCCTGTTATCACAACCCATTTGCCAGAAAAGTGTTCTTTTAACCGCTTCTTGTTGTTGGATGCGACAGGATAAATCAAATTTTTTAGCAGATTTGTCATGTTTGGTCTAGTTTCGTCTTAAACCTGTCAAAGTACCATCTTTCCATTGCTCTTTTGGAGAAGGAAGTGCCCATACTAAATAAATAGTTTGGACGCTTTCTTATTTTATTTCCCTTTAAGGGTGACTAGCGGAACCAGCATTTCCTCCATCGATATTCCCCCGTGTTGGAATGTGTTCTTGTAGTACTGCACATAGTAGTTGTAGTTGTTCGGATAGGCGAAGAAGTCGTCATTGCACGCAAAAATAAAGTGTGTGCTGATGTTTGGCGACGGTAAGCCTATTCTTTCCGGCTTCGTGATGTTGAAGACTTCCTTCGGATTGTAATCGAGGTTCTTGCCTTCCTTATAGCGCAGGTTGGTGTTGGTGTTCTTATCGCCAACCACTTTAATGGCGTTGCTGACCTTTATGGTACCGTGGTCGGTAGTAATAACCACCTTGTAGCCGCTTTTAGACACCTGCTGGAAGAAGTCCATAATAGAGGAGTGCTTGAACCAAGAGGTGGTAAGCGAGCGGTAGCCGCCGTCGTCGGCCGCAAGTTCCCGAATCATTTTTGAATCGGTGCGGGCGTGCGAAAGCATATCAACAAAGTTGAAGACCACAACGTTCAACTGCTTGTCGAGGTCTTTCGAGAGGTTGGCCACGAGTTTAGAGCCACTGGTCGTATCGTTAATCTTGTGGTAGCTGAACGTGTATTTCTTGCGGAAACGCTCAATTTGTGTCTTTATCAGTTCCTCCTCGTAGTTATTCTTACCCTCTTCGTCGTCTTCGTCAACCCATAGCTTTGGGAACATAGTCTTAATTTGCAGAGGGGTTAAACCGGCGAAAATGGCATTTCGCGCATACTGGGTCGATGTTGGCAGCATTGCGCAGTAAAGTTGTTCTTCCTCAATAATATATTCGTTTCTGAACAGTTCTTTAACCGCCCGCCACTGGTCGAAACGGAGGTTGTCGAAGACCACGAAAAACACTTTTTCGCCAGCATCGAGCATCGGGAAGACCTTTTTGTGCATGATGTCTTGGCTCATCATTGGGCGTTCGGCACCTTGCTCAAACCATTTCTCGTAATTCCGCTTGATGAATTTGACAAACGTAGAGTTGGCTTCGTCTTTCTGCATTTTTAAGATCTGGTCCATATTGTTGCCGGAAGACGCCAATTCAAGTTCCCAATAAACGAGTTTCTTGTAGACCTCAACCCAGTCGTTGAACGTCAGCGAATCGTTTATCTGCATACCAATGTTGCCAAAGGCCGAGCGGTAGCTGTCGGTTGTGGTTTCTTGTATGATTTCTTGTTTGTGTATGTTCTTCTTTAAGGAAAGGAGAATCTGGTTCGGATTGACAGGCTTAATCAGGTAGTCGGCAATCTTGTTGCCAATAGCCTGGTTCATCAGGTCCTCTTCCTCGCTTTTGGTAATCATCACGATAGGGACCGTATTGTCAATTTCCTTAATTCTAGCCAGCGATTCCAATCCGCTCAGACCGGGCATATTCTCGTCAAGGAAAACAATGTCGAAATGTTCGTTTTGGCAAGCCTCAACAGCGTCTTGTCCGTTGTTGACACAAACGACGGAAAAGCCTTTTGATTCTAAAAACATGACATGGGCTTTCAGCAGCTCTATCTCGTCGTCAGCCCAGAGAATTTTTTCTTTTTCCATAAATCAAATGGTTTTTAACGGCCAAGATACAATCGACGGAACAGTTCCATATAGACATTGATATTGCCAGACGATTTCAGTGCTTCCAGATTGTCTTCTGAAATTACAATTCTGCGGTGAGGCACTTTGTCAAGCGCGTCGCGGAGGTTGTCGTCTTTTGCCAGTTGGAGGAGGTAAGACTTGGCCGTCTTAGCTCCAGGCAGGATGCCGACTTCCAGCATTTGGCTGAATCCTTTACCCGCTGTTTTAGAAACTTTCAGGTTGAGGAGCGGCTGTTTCTCGCTGTTGAACTTGTTGATGGCCTCAATCAGATTGGTAACATCGGCACCTTCTTTGGTGACGATAATAACAAACTTATGGTCGGCATCGACGTCGTAGGTGTACAGCCCTTTATACTTTTTCAGTTCTTTCTTTTCTTTTTGAGCGGTTTTCTGAGGGACAATAGGTTCTTGTGCCTTTTCTTCAGCCTTGTTTTCTGCCTTCTTCTCGGCCTCGGCCTGAGGTTGTTGGTTGCCTTCCTTCTTAGGCTCTTCCTTCTTCACCTCGTTTTCCTTCGGCTCGTTCAGTTTGACGGTGCTGTTGGTCTTCATCAGGTCGTCGCCTGTTTTCACAGCTATTTTGCTGGCAGCGTTTTTCAAACTGTCGATGGCCTTTTCCTCACCAATCAGTTCAATTTTTGTCGACGCTTTCTGCTTCTTGCGGTGCACAATGCTGTCTTGGTAGAACTGCTCGTATTGCTCAATGGTAAATCCACGGCCAATCAGTTCGCTGTTTTCAGCCGAAATGACGAGGCTTCTGTGCTTCTTACCCTGCAACAGCTTGTTCATGTCGTTGTCTTCGTCAATACCTTTGGCATACCAAAGCGCTTCTTCCAAATTGTCGAGTCCGGAAACCACCAATGTACCGTCTTTAACACGGAGGTCGAAGTCCTTAACCAGGAATTTGGTGAAGTTGTATGAAGCCGTGTAGTAGAGTAACCAGTTTTCTTTAACCTCGGTAGGGTCGGTAATCAGATAATAGAGGTAAGGGGTCTTCTCGTTGTAACGGAAGCCCTTCAATTTAGGTTCGCCAGCAGCCAGAGAGTCGGTTAGCACCTTCTCGCGCATATTTGCCAGGTTACCATTGTTACCTGCCTGTGGTGTGTTGCCTTGCTCAATAAGGGCAAGAACGTCTTTGGCCATAGTTGCCACATCGCTGTTAGGGTAGCGTGTCAGCAAAGTGTTCAACGAGTTCTTTAACGAATCCTTGTCGCCTAGTTTGCCGGCACTTAAAGACTTCAACAGCATGAATTTAGGAATGAGAGGGGAAACAGGGAACTCCTTTTCCATATAGTTGGCTGTTTCCATCACTTTGTTGAACTTGCTGTTCAAGTAGTCTTTATAGGTCTGCTCGTATATAGAGTCTTCCATCGCCATCATACGTTCCAGTTGTGCACGGAAGTTTGGCTGTGAGAGAATCTTGGCATATTTGCTTTCGGGATAACGGGCAAGCAGTTCAGACTTGTACTTTTCTTTTCCGGCCTCGTTCCCTTCTTTTTCTTGGTTCCTGTAACAGATGAACATAGCGTCGGCGCCACGTGGGTCGTTAGGGAAACGGCGTACAAACTCGTTATAGGTTTCTTCCGCCTTCTTGTAGTCGTTCAACTTGTCGTTGTAGATGTTTCCCATCTCGTAAAGCGCGTCGGCAACTTGCTTGTTTGCAGTCGCAATCTGTTCCTCGCCTTTAGGAATCTGGTTCAGATAGTATTGTGGATTTTTGTTGTCGACCACAGCATTCTGTTTGGTTTTAGTGCTGTCGGTAACGCCGTCTTCCTTGTTCTCTTCGTTCTCGTTGTCGGTGTTGTCGGCAATTTCCTCCATAGCGACAAATGCCTTGTTTTTACGGTTCCAGTTATCTTCAAGCCTTCTGTTACCGAACTTGCGTTGGAATTCCAACTTACCTTTCGATACGGTTTTCGGATTGTAGAAGTACCAGTCGGCCGTTTGAACACCGCCCAAAGCCCTCTTGTCCATAATGGCCATGTTCTCAATTTCGTTGTCCAACTGCTTGTTCCGTAACTCTTCTTGTTTGATTCTTTCCTGCTCCTTCTTCTCCTCTTCCCTCAGGATGTCGATTTGCCGTTGAGCGGCAGCCAACTGTTCGGCTTTGCTCATTTTGCTAAGGGCAATCAGGCTGTCTTGCAGGTGAACGACGTTGTATTGCTGCGCAAGTTCGCCGAGAACCTGAGCCAAATTGTTGATTCTTGTGTAATTAGGGTAGCTTTGGTCTATTAGTACGACAGCGTCGGTGAAACAAGGCTCGGCTTTAATATACTCGGCTTTGTTGTAGTACAACGTACCCAGGGTAATTAAAGACTGTGCTTTGTCGAGACCATTGCGGGTACTTTTCTCAATAGACAGCTTGTAGTTCGCAATAGCGTTGGTGGTGTCTTGTTTGCGGAGGTAGACATTACCGATGGCATAGTAAATCTGGTCGAGATAGTCTTTGTTGTTACTTTTCTTGGCCATCTTCTGGAGGGATTTAATAAGCGCTTCGCTGTCTTGTCCTCCGTAAACCTCAGTTTGTCTGACGCGGGCATTGAACGCCATTTGGTAGTCAGGACTCGATTTTATAACCTGTCCGTACAACTCGTAGGCTTTATCGTTTTGTCCGATAGCCTGGCAGATTTGTGCAGCAACAAAGCGGTAGCGAGTTTTGATCTTTTTCTTCTTTTCAGCCTCAATTGCAGTGTAGAGGTAGGGCAGAGCTTCAGCCAATTCGCCGTTTTTAATCTTCAAATCGGCATAAGCGGCCGAGTAGAAACCGTTAATAGAAGGGGTGAAAGCCTCGTCAGACAGGTTCTCGAGTGTGCCTTCAGCCTCGTAGGTCCAGTCCATTTCTCTAAGAGCTCTAGCCTTCCAAACAGAAGCCTCTGCTACTAGTTCCTTGTTCTCAGGGAAGTGTTTGATGATGTAGGTGAAGGTTGCCGAAGCCGCCAAATAGTCGTTTGAGTAGAATTTTGCCTTACCCAAAAGCAACCACACATCGTACATCTTTTTGTTGAATTCTTCCTTGTTGTAGAATTCCATGTATTTAGGGTCGCGTGTGCGGTTTACATCTTTTTTAGGCTTTTTCTTGATAGAATGCTCTTTGATGGCTTTTTGGCACTTCGTCTCAACAATGTTCATGTCGGTTTTTGCCAGACCATGGGTCGAATTGTTGCTGATGGCAAACATATCGATGATGTGTGAATAGTCGGGCTGGTATTGGTCTTCAACCTTCTTTTCGCCTTTCTTGTAGGCCTCGTTCGCGTTAAAGTAGACGTTGTACTTAGTTGTAAAACTATGGTAAAAACGCCGTCCTGCCGTGTTCTTCTTTGTTGAACAACCCGATAGTGCAATTATTGATGCAACTGCAAGAAATAAGTATGTTTGGTTAGTTTTCAAAATCGTTAAATTTTGGGCTGTAGTAAAGCCTATTTATATTAAAACTTGTCAAATCCCATTTTATTTCAAAAAAGTAAGGAATATTCCTACAAATTTACAAAATTTTGCTGATTTCTTGGCTTTTAAACCTTTGATATGGTAATAAAAAAAGCAGTTACTGAGCAAATCAAGTAACTGCCTCTTTTTCGTTTTACCTCCTTTTGCTTACATTGGGGCTACCCAGTTGTTCGGATGAAGGTAGGCGTAGATGAAACCGTAAGCTATTCCCGACACTAGAATCAGTTTTGCCAGCATTAGGCAGGACTTATAGTCTTTTTGGTGTTGCGCATTCTTTACCAAGACACAAAGGCCGATAGAGAAGGCAAGGATTGAGCAGACGTAATAGCTGACTGTGATTAGCTGCAACTCTTCCAAGTTGTTGATTATGGATACAATACATACTGTATTGATGACCATAGCCAGCATATAGATGGTGTATTTCGCGTTTTGCTGTCCGAAAACGATTGGAATAGTGTGGCATTCCATTTCGCGCTCCCCATTTTCCTCATACAGGTTGCGGATAATTTCGTGGATAAACACCCACGCGAAAACAAACAGGGCGAAATAACCGATAATCTCGTAATTGTAGTTGATTGTTGGGGTTGCCTCGCTCAGATTCTCATCGGTAACCAATATGCCGTTCGATGAAAGTTTCTCCATCCACCAGCGCATAATGGCTCTTCCTTCAAACAATGCCATAATAAAAGGAATCATAGCGGTTGAAAGCGAGATGATGAGGTTGCCGACAATCAGTGTCCGTTTGTAACTAGACGAATAGAACCATAATAAACCGACTACGGTTACCAGTATGAAGCAGAAATCAATGCTTTGGGTAATGAATCCTAATACGGCCGATGACGCAACTGCGGCTACGCAAAGGGCAATGTACAGGTTCATGGCCGCACTTTTGCTGATATCGTTTCCTACCAACCTCGTCAGTGGATGGTTGATTTCGTCAATCCGCATGTCGTAATAGTCGTTTATAACAAAACCGCCAGCCGCGATTAGAACCGTTGAAACGACAATCAGGCTCAATTCAAGTGTGGGCATCGCATAATCCATTCCTACTATATGTGCGGTCACAAAATAGTGTAGAACTAGTTGTGCAAATGCGATTATCAATAAAATGTGTAATCTTAATAATTTTAAGTATGCCATAGTGTATGTTTTTTACCAACCGAAAGCTTTTGCGTCGTCCATCCATTTCCCGTGTGCCTTCAGTACTTTCTCTATAACGTCTCTGCCACAGCCATAACCGCCGTTCTTGTTGGAAATATAGCAGGAAACCTGTTTGATTTCTTCCACAGCGTCGGCCGGACAGCAAGGGAAACCGCAGATCTGCATAACTTTGTAGTCGGGAATATCGTCTCCCATATAGAGCACTTCGTCGGGTGTGAGGTTGTTCTTTTTTACAAAATCGAGGAAGTCGTCGACTTTATAGGCCGAATGCATATAGATATCCTTTATGCCGAGACCTTCAAATCTGTTTTTCACGGCTTCGGTATGGCCACCCGTGATGATGGCGATGGGGTATCCCTTCTTTACCGCATGCTGGAGTGCGTATCCGTCTTTAATATTGACAACACGCATAGGCTCGCCTGTTGGAAACAAAGGGACGGTATCGGAAGATAAAACTCCGTCAACATCAAAGGCGAAAGCCTTTATCTTATTGATATCTGCAAAAAAGTTTCTCATTTCTTTTGTGTGGACAATTGGTGAATGCTTTCACTGATTACCTTGTACAATGTTTGTTGCTCTGGGGAACAGGCGTTTATATGCTTGCTGATGATGTTCTCGTCGTAACGGACAGCAGGACCTGTTTGCGCATCAATTGGGTCTAAACTGTGGACCTTTTGTGCTGTTTCGTCTATTAGCGGAAGTAGCAGGGAGAAAGGCAGATTGTTCTTGTCGGTAATCGATTTCGCAATGGCATACATGTGGTTGGTGAAATTGTTCGCCCATACTGCCGCCAAGTGCATTTGCGAGCGTTGGACGGAATCCACAAGCTGTACGTTGGTGCTGATCTTTTCCGCTATTTGAACAATTCTCTCACAATTCTCCTTGGTGTTTGCCTCAACCAGGATGGGAATCTTCGAGAAATCGATACGCCTTTTTTTCGATAGCGTCATTAAGGGGTAAAGAACACCGTAATTTTGGCTGTGTCCCTTTAACAACTGCATATCGAGCGAGCCGGAAGTGTGCAACAGCAGGCTGTTCTTGAAGTTGATCTTACTCCAAACTTTAGCCGATACACTGTCCTTTAGTGCGGAAATATAGATGTCGGCATCGTAGACCTCTTCTGTTGATGCGGTATAGTCGCATTCCAGCAGTTCGGCCAGTTCCTTCGCGTTGGCCAGGGTCTTGCTATACACTTGCGTAATGCTAAACCCCGCTTGGCGTAGGGAGAGCGACAGGTTTGTGGCCAAATTCCCGCTACCTAGCAAAACGATGTTCACGCCGCTTAACGTTTGGTGTAGTTGTAGAATATGATAATCAATCCGGCTATTACCAGAATGCCTGGCAATACGAAGTCGGAGTAGGTCTTAAACGTGCTTACAACGGAACCAAAATTGATAAGGGCCGCAATAAGAAAGGCTACAGCGGCAGACCATAGGTTTCTTGTCAACAGGAATATCAGTCCCGCATAGGCAGGAAAATACTTGGGACTATAAATAGAGCTTCCTTGAAAGAAGTCTTGTTTGTACATAAGCATTAGTAATCCGAAAAATAAGAGGATTACTCCCCAGCCCATTTTACTGCCAGAGAAGTATTTTTTTGCGTCGAAATTCATAATTAGAAATCGTTATAGTGCACCCTGTCTTTTAAAATGTGTTCGTCGTCGAAAGGCTTTTTCTCTTCGCCCTTGTAGCCCAATGCAATCATACATTCTGCTTTCAAGTTCTCGGGGAAGTGCAAGAACGAGCGTAGGTAGTCTTCTGTTGAGGTTTGTTCGTCTTTTTGTCTGTTGCGAACCTGCACCCAGCAGCAACCCAGGCCCATGTCGTTCGCCTCAACCATCATCAAAGTGGCGGCAATAGAGGCGTCTTCTACCCAAACGTCGCTTTTGGCCTCTTCTGCCAATACCAGAATGGCGGCCGGAGCGTTGGCGACAAAAGCGCTTCCCATAGTTCTACTGTTAGACATCATGGCAAGTTTCTCTTTGTCGGTAACCACGATAAAGTGCCATGGAGTGCATCTTTTTGAAGAAGGTGCCATAAGGGCAGCCTGAAGTATGGTGTCAATTTTTTCTTTCTCAACGGGGCGGTCTTCGTATTTACGAATGCTGCGTCTGTTTCTGAGAAGCTCGATTACGCTATTCATAGTAAAATATATTAGTGAATACTATCTTTAACTAAAGTATGGTTCTATAGCCCAAAACAGGAAAACCCCTACCGATAGAACCATAAGGATAATGCCTGTACCTCTGTTGATTACACCCATTCCACGAATGTTGAACCTACCTCTGAAGTAGCTGATGATGTTAACTAACAGCATCCACCACAGAGCCGCCCCTATTAAGATGAAGAGGACTGCGAGAATGTTGTTGGTGAGGATGTTGTTGGTTATTGTATAGATTTCGCTCACATAGTTGAACTTGGCGAAAAGGGCTATAAACAAAAGGATGACTAATGGATTGGTTATGGTTAAACCGAAAGAGGAAAGGCAATCTTGTATATAGTCTTTAGTGGGTTGTATCTTATTCAACTTGTTAACCGGGTTGTTGATATAGGTGTAAAGGCCGTACAAGAAGATGGCCGCACAACCGCCTAGCCTTAACCCAAACTGGTGGTCGTTAATAAAGTCTACAACGAAGGACATTCCGCAAACGGCAATAATGGCATAGAACAAGTCAGATATTGTTGCTCCTATTGCTGTCGCATATCCGTGTGCCCGTCCTTTGCTTAGGGTACGTTGGGCGCACAATAAACCAATGGGGCCTATTGGCGCTGATACGATAATACCTATTATTAGTCCTTTAACGAAAACTGATATCATAATGCAAATATCTGCATTTTTGTTGAGAAATCAACTCTTAAATGAGTAGATAATTGGCTTTGCCTGGCCTTATTATTTAAGCCATTCTGCAATTTTTTCTGCACATTTTTCTCCATCTACGGCCGATGATGTGATTCCACCCGCATATCCGGCTCCTTCTCCGCACGGGTAGAGCCCTTTGATGGTGATGTGCTCAAGAGTGTCTTTGTCGCGCGGAACGCGTACTGGAGACGACGTCCTCGACTCTACACCCACAATTATGGCCTCGTTGGTCAGGAAGCCGCGCATCTTTTTGTCGAATTCTTGGAAACCGCCTTGCAGACGTTCACGAATAAAGGCAGGCTGCCATTCGTGGATGGCCGATGAAACGAGTCCGGGAACGTACGAGGTCTTTGGTAGTGAAGTAGACACTTTCCCTCGTACAAAGTCGAGCAGGCGTTGTGCAGGGGCAATGGCAAAACCACCGCCGTTCTGATAAGAAAGCTGCTCGTAGTATTGTTGGTATTTTAATCCGGCTAGTACGCCATATTTTCCGAACTCTTTCATACCGAGTATGTCTTCGGGCCTTATCTCCACAACAATGCCAGAGTTGGCAAATGGAGAATTTCGGCGCGAAGGAGACATTCCGTTTACTACAGTCTCCCCTTCGTAGGTGGATGCTGGTACAATGAATCCGCCCGGACACATGCAGAAAGAGTAGACACCGCGTTCTTTGACCTGTGCTACCAACGAATAGCTAGCGGCTGGTAGGAACTCTGAACGCTGGCCGTTGACGTGGTATTGGATGTGGTCGATTAGTTTCTGCGGATGCTCAACCCGGACGCCCATGGCAAAGCCTTTAGCTTCCAGTTCTACATTCTGCCTTTCTAGCATCTCGTATACATCTCTGGCTGAATGTCCGGTTGCCAGAATGACCGCATCTGCCTCATAAATGTCATCGTTTTCGGTTTTGACACCTTTGACCTGTTTGCCCTTTAATATGAGCTCTGTCACTTTGGTGCAGAAATGAACTTCACCTCCGTGTTCGAGGATGCGCTTACGGATGTTCTTTATAATTTCTGGTAGCTTGTCGGTGCCAATATGTGGATGTGCCTCGTAAAGTATTTCATCGGCGGCACCATGTAGGTTGAAAATCTGTAGAATGCGTTGGAAGTTACCCCTTTTCTTAGAACGGGAGAAGAGTTTCCCGTCAGAGAAAGTGCCGGCTCCACCTTCGCCGAAACAGTAATTCGATTCTGGGTTTAACCCCTTGTTCCGGTCGAGTTGCGCAATATCCTTTTTCCTCTCTAGAATGTCTTTGCCTCGCTCTAAAACGATAGGCTTTAAGTTCAACTCAATCAGGCGTAAAGCCGCAAACAGACCTGCTGGTCCGCTACCGACGACAATAACCGGAGTGGCAGAACTTACGTCTTTATATTCGAACTGTTGTGTCTCTTTCTGGGGTACATCGTCGTTCGTGTAGACATCGACCGTAAGATTGACTTTAATCTGTACACGCGATCTGGCGTCGATGGACTTTTTTATAATCCTTATGTCGTTGATTTCCGACTCGGAAATCTTCAGTTTCTTTGCGACAGCTACTTTTAGCTTGGTAGGAGCACCGGCCACCTCGGGGCTGGCTATTACTGCGATATTGTTGTATATCATTGTCAGCTATAATAAAAAAGAAGGGAGGCGTAAACCTCTCTTCTTTTAATCTATTTTCAAAATTATCTTTTTATTTCTTTTTATATCTTGCATTCAGCTTGTTTACAACTTCGGTAGTGATGTTGAGCTGCTTTTCTGCATAGATGATATTGTCGTTGCTGGTGTTGCTGAAGATAGCCTGGTAATGTTTTTCCTCGTTATATTCCTTGAAGAATTTGAGGATGGTATCTTGCAACTGTTTGTTGAATTTCTTTTGCTCGTCAAGCAGGTTTTGTGTCAGCGTGTTGCTCAAGTTCTGAATGTCCTGCTGCTGTTTAGCCAAACGTTCCGACTCGGTCTTTGCCTCAGTTTGGGTCATCAGTCCTTTTCTGTAGCGTTCGTCAACTTTGGCATAGTCGGTGCGGAGTTGGGTGTCTTTACGCTCAAGCTGTGCGCGTGCGTCTTTTTCTTTCTTTAAAAGTCTGGCATTAATATCTTTTGCGAACTTATATTTTTCAAGAAGAGTGTCCATGTTGACGTAGGCAATGCCGTTGTTGATAGCCACAGGCTCAGTTGCAACGGTGTCTTTCAACGCTGTCGCACAACTATCTTTCGCACCGGTCGTGTCGGCTGTTTTCTGGCTGGCAACTTCGGAAGTGGAGTTGTTGCTGCTAGAAAAATGTAAAATGTATAATATGATTACCGCGACGGTTAAAATGCCAAGTGCAAGATTGTTTTTCATTTTTTTATCTGTAATGTTTTTTTGTTTCTAGCTATTCTGTCTTGTGTCTGTACACAAAAAATCCCTCTTTCCCTTAAGTACTTGTTCCCAGAGACGTGTGTGTTGGGGAATTTTCCTTTTTTGGTGAAAAAGACTTTAACACCTAATAAAGCCATTGCTATGGCTATTATTACAAGCGATATTAAGAAAAGTTTGAGCATATTCTTATTTTAAAAACAAAAGTAGTTTTTTGTCTGAATAGCAGCAATAAATTAAATTATTTTATAGAGTCTTTAACTTTTTTTGCAATATTGGAGGGTAGAGCAGTTTTCGGGCACGAAAATCTTCTTGGCCAGTGTAATAATGTCTTCAGCCTTCACGCTGTTGTGTTTCTCTATTCGCTGGTTATAGAGCTCGCAGTCGCCCAATAGCTCGTAATAGGCAATGTCGTATGCCACATCGTTTATAGTAGCGGGGTAGAGTTTGTCTGATTCAAACCCATTCCGCACCTTTTGCATTTCTTTTTCTTCTATCGTGCTGTTTTTGAACTGCTCGATTTCTTCAAGAATCAGCTGCTCGGCCTCTTCAATAGAAACGTTCTTTTCGGGTATTCCCTTTATATAAACCAAGCCTTCCTCGTCTAATGAACCGATGTGGGAATCGATCTGTATAAACTTGTTCTTCTGCATAACGAGGTGTTTGTTCAGCCTCGACGATTTGCTGTACGAGAAAATGTCGGTCAGGAAATCGCTTGTATAGTAGTCTTTATGCTTTATGTTTGGAGCATGGTAAATTTTGCAAATCAAGTCGTTAGGCACGTCTCGCTCAACTCTTGTCCTGCGTGGCTCTGTTTGAACCGGTTCGGGTAGGTAGGCCCTTTCTGCAATCTTTCTGACGGGGATGGCAGAGAACCATTTGTGTGCCAGAACTTTTATCTCTTCGAAGGTAATGTTGCCTACAACCGACAAAATGGCGTTGTTTGGCGCGTAATGCGAGAAAAACCAGTCTTTAACATCGTCCATTGTCGTGTTTTGGATGTGGCTCAGTTCTTTCCCGATAGTCACCCATTTGTACGGATGCTTTTTAAATGCCATTTCACGTATCAGTTCTTCCACATCTCCATAAGGCCTGTTCAAGTTCCTTTGTTTGAATTCTTCGCAGACCACTTGTCGCTGCACTTTCAGCGATTGTTCGGAAAAGCACAAGCTATACATGCGGTCGGCCTCTAGGTAAAATGCCGTTTCCACATTTTCCTTAGGGACAATATCGTAGAAATTTGTGATGTCGTTAGTCGTCCAAGCATTATTCTCTCCACCGGCATTCTGCATTACGTCGTCGAAGTTTGGAACGTTGATGGAGCCACCGAACATAAGGTGTTCCATGAGGTGTGCAAAGCCTGTGTGGCTTTCTTTCTCGTCTTTAGCTCCAACGTTGTAAAGAATGTTAACAGCCACCAATGGCGTGCTTTTATCCTCTACGTGTAGAACTTTCAGCCCATTATCTAGTGCGAACTTGTTAATGATTGGCATTGTTGTTTCATTTATTCAATGGTAAAGTTAGTTGTTTTATCTGTCTCTGCAAAATCTGTAACTTTAATTGGTCCCTTTTTGCATAATGCCGGTGACAAACCGGCCAGTTTTTAAACCGTCTCTTCTCACAGAGTAAAAATTCTGATTGTTGAATGTATCTATTTGAATATGTTTTATGTGGTTGGCCTTACAATGTTGTTGTAGCTGTATGCTGGCAGCCGTGCGGATGTCGGGAAAGAATTTTTCACCGACTTGCTTCCTTAGTATCTTATTTTGCTCCGCTGTGGTGAATCTGTCTTTAAATTGTTGCCAGACGTCTTCTCCTACTTCGTAGCTGTCTCCATCGATGCACGGGCCTACGAGAAAACGGTAGTCTTGTGACTGACTGATTTCCTGCATCTGCTTGATGGCCGATTCAATAACTCCGGCCACAATTCCTCTCCAACCCGCATGAATTGCAACTATAGTGTCGTTGCTGTCGTAGCCTATTATGGGAACGCAATCGGCCGTTGTAACACCAATCGCAACGCGTGGAAGCATTGTGACAAGGGCATCGGCTGTCGCTAAAAGACGTTCTCTGTCTGCCAGACCGCAACGAAGGAATTGTTCGTCTATAATAACGGTCTCGTTGCAATGGACTTCTCTGGGTACGATTATGTTGTTGCTGTCGATGTGCAGTTCCTCCCCTAAAAGTTTGTAGTTGAGCCGTGTCGTTTCCGGATCTTCTCCACACCATTTCCCTAAATTGAAACTTGAATAGGCCGATGTGCTGTGCCCGTTGGAGCGGGTTGTTACAAAATGGTCGATTCTCGGGTTTTGACTCTCAAACTCTGTATTCCTGATGATGCGTTCCAACATTCTCAAAATCTTCTTTCTGTAAAGATACTAAATAGATGCAAAAATGTCAGCTAATGCTGTTGAAATCTCTGTTGTTTTAGAGTTGTAGAAAGCCGATATTTTTCTTATTTTTGAAAAAAGAATAAAAACTAAAATATGATCAATTTAGGTTTCGTTAAGGTAGCGGCTGCCATTCCAAATGTAAAAGTCGCAAATTGTAAGTACAATATCGAACGTATATTGGGCTTGATAGAAGAAGCTGAGAAAAACCACGTGAAAATTCTGGAGTTTCCTGAGTTAAGTATCTCTGGATACACTTGCGCTGATTTGTTTTACCAGCAGTTACTAATCGAACAGTCTGAAAATGCCTTGAAGGAATTGTTGGCAGCGACTGCTAATAAAGATATGGTCTTTATTGTCGGCATGCCAATCTCATATAATAGCCGTCTTTTCAATACAGCTGTAGTTTGCCAGAAGGGCAAGATTTTGGGCGTTGTGCCTAAATCGTTCCTGCCTAATACGAACGAGTTCTACGAAAAAAGATGGTTCTCGTCTGGTAGCGAGATTCCTGCAACCACATCTATAAACATTGCTGGACAAAACACCCTGTTTGGTACGAAACTTTTGTTCGCCTATGGCGATGTGAAGTTTGCTGTGGAAATCTGCGAGGACTTGTGGTTGGCCCAGGCTCCAACGTTTACTCATGCGTTGAATGGCGCTGTGCTTTTGTTTAACTTGTCAGCCTCTAACGAGGTAATCGGCAAGGACGCATACCGCAAGCAGTTGGTTGCCCAGCAGTCTGGTAAATGTGTTGCCGCATATATTTATGCGGGTTCTGGCTTTGGCGAGTCGAGTACCGATTTGGTCTTCTCTGGTACTGCAATGATATTTGAGAACGGTTCTTGCCTGGCCGAGTCAAAGCGCTTCCAACTAGAGGAACAGCTGATAGTAGCCGACGTCGATATCCAGCGCCTTATTGCAGACCGCCGTAAAAATACCGGTTTCTTTGAAACGGGCTGTAACCAAACGAGTGAAGAGTATTGCACGGTTAACTTTGAGTTCGACAGCCAGTCGGTTGACCATGTGACAAGAACAGAGAAAAGCCTTCCGTTTGTGCCAACAGGCGCGGGCTTGAACGTCCGTTGCGATGAGATTTTCAACATCCAGGTCTGGGGCTTGGCTACCCGCCTGTATCACACTGGAATCAAGAGCGTTGTCTTGGGTATATCGGGTGGTTTGGATTCAACCCTTGCGCTGTTGGTTTGTGTTAAGACTTTCGATAAACTAGGCTTGCCTAGAAAGAACATTATAGGTATCACTATGCCAGGTTTCGGTACTACTAAGCGTACGCATAACAATTCTATCGACTTGATGAACTCGCTGGGTGTTACTTCGCGTGAAATCAACATAAAGGATGCTTGTTTGCAGCACTTCAAGGATATTAACCACGATGTATCTGTATTCGACGTCACCTACGAGAATACACAGGCGAGAGAACGTACGCAAATCCTTATGGATGTAGCGAACAAGGAAGGTGGCTTGGTAGTTGGTACTGGCGATTTGTCGGAATTGGCATTGGGTTGGGCTACTTATAATGGCGACCATATGAGTATGTATGGTGTCAACGCCTCTATTCCGAAGACTTTGGTTCGCAGCTTGGTGCGTTATGTGGCTGAGTTTGAAATGGACGAAGTGTCGCGCAAAACATTGCTCGATGTTGTCGACACACCAGTAAGTCCGGAACTTTTGCCAGCCGACGACAAAGGCGAAATTGCACAGAAGACAGAAGATATTGTTGGCCCTTACGAGTTGCACGATTTCTGTCTCTATTATATGCTTCGTTTTGGCTTCTCGCCACGTAAATTGTTCTTTATGGCCAAGCGTTCGTTTGCAGGCCAGTTTGACGAGGAAACCATCAAGAAGTGGATGCGCGTATTCTTCAAACGCTTCTTCCAACAGCAATTCAAACGCTCGTGTATGCCTGATGGACCTAAAGTGGGTTCTGTCAACCTTTCGCCTCGTGGCGATTGGCGTATGCCGAGTGATGCGAGTGCAGCAATTTGGTTAGAGGAGGTCGAGCAACTGTAAGTTATGATTGTTTGTGTTGCGGAGAAACCCAGTTTGGCTCGCGATTTGGCGGCCGTTTTAGGCGCCAATACAAAGAGAGACGGATATCTTGAGGGAAATGGCTACCAGGTAACCTGGGTATTCGGCCATTTGTGCGAATTGAAGGAGCCCCATGAGTACAACCCTGCTTGGAAAAGGTGGGAGATGTACTATTTGCCGATGCTTCCTCCGAAATTTAGTATCCGTCTGAAAGCTGGTGTTGAAAAGCAATTCAATATCATATCAAATTTAATCAGTCGTGCCGATAAGGTTATCAACTGTGGTGATGCCGGGCAGGAGGGTGAACTCATTCAACGTTGGGTTTACCAGAAAGCCGGCTGTAAATGCCCCGTTGAACGATTGTGGATTTCTTCTTTGACCGAAGAGTCGATTAGAAACGGATTCCAAAACCTGAAGCCTCAAAAAGATTACGACAAACTATACGAAGCGGGCGCAATGCGCGCTATAGGCGACTGGTTGCTCGGTATGAATGCGACCAGAGCCTATACGCTGAAGTATGGACTCAACCGGCAAGTTTTGTCTATTGGCAGGGTTCAGACCCCCACGCTGGCACTTGTTGTGGCGAGGTATAGGGAAATACAAAATTTTGTTCCAGAGCAGTATTGGGAACTTAAAACGTTGTACCGTGACGTTTCTTTCTCTGCCACTAAAGGTAAGTTTACATCAAAGGAAGAGGGTTCCCAGTTTCTGGAAAAAATAGCAAATAGCGACTTTGTTGTTACTAATGTAACTAAGAAAAATGGGGCGGAAATGCCCCCTAAATTATTCGACCTTACTGCGTTGCAGGTTGAATGCAACAAGGTCTTTAATATGTCTGCCGAGCAAACTCTGCAGACTATACAGTCGCTTTATGAAAAGAAATTTACAACCTATCCGCGTGTCGATACAACCTATCTTCCCGATGATATGTACCCAAAAATCCCTTCTATTTTGGCGGGATTGAAGTCTTATTCAAATGAGGTGGCTCCGCTGTTGGGTGCAAAGATAACCAAGGCTAAGCGGATTTTCGACAATAGTAAGATTACCGACCACCATGCCATTATTCCTACTGGAATAGATGCAGTGGGCTTGAACGAGTTCGAGAAAAATGTGTATGACACGGTAACCAGACGGTTTATTGCAAATTTTTATCCCGATTGTCAAATCGCTACTACCACTGTGCTGGGTACGGTTACAGACGTAGAGTTTAAAACAACAGGTAAACTGATTCTGAAACCCGGGTGGCGTGTCCTTTATGCGAAAGTTAAACAGGCTGACGACGAGAAAAACGAGAAGGAGGACGATAAAACGCTTCCTGATTTTGTTGTGGGCGAGCAAGGCCCTCATAAGCCTGAACTGGCGGAAAAATGGACGACCCCTCCGAAAAACTATACGGAAGCGACTTTGCTTAGGGCGATGGAGACTGCCGGAAAATTCGTTGACAACGAAGAACTGCGCGATGTATTGAAGGTGAATGGCATTGGCCGTCCGAGTACGCGCTCTGTCATCTTGCAAACCTTATACAAACGGCATTATATGCGTATAGAGGGCAAGAAAAGTATTGTTCCGACGCAGACGGGTTTGGATTTGATTGATGCGATAAACGAAGATCTGCTGAAGTCTGCCGAACTGACAGGTCAGTGGGAGAAAAAACTCCGAATGATAGAACATGGACAGTACGACACTGCAACTTTTATGGCAGAACTGAAGGAAATGGTCTCTGCGGTTGTCGAACATGTCAAGTCTGACAATTCTAATCAAAAGATTACAATTGAAGTAGATAGTAATAAGGTGGCGACAGAAGCGCCTGCCGAGAAAACTAAAAAGGCACCTAAGAAGAGGACGACAAAAGTGGATGTGTCATCTTTGTTGTGTCCTGTTTGTAAAAAGGGCCATTTGTTAAAGGGGAAAACGGCTTATGGCTGTTCTGAATGGAAAGGGGGCTGCTCTTTCCGTCTGCCTTTTGTTATTATGGATTATACGCTAACCGATGCTGATGTGAAAGCCTTTGTAACGGGCAAGAAAATCACCATCAATGGCAAACAAATAGGCTTGACAGACAATGGTATACCCGGCGAACTTTAAATGTGCTTTATTTGTAAAGCACATTTAGAATTCCGTCAATCCTAAGGGCGGCTTGAACACCAGTTTTTGTGATGTAGATGTCGCCACCTTCCACATTGGTTATTTTTCCGGTGGTGTATACATTTTCAGCCCATTGGCTGTTGAGAATTTCAGCTTGTCCCATTTGCTCGATTAAATAGAAATTGTCTTTCATCTCTAATTCGAACTTCTTCTCAATTTTATTCTTTAAAATAGGTTTTATGACAAGGTTAATGGCCCTGTGTAGGATATTTCTTGTCTTTAAACTGTATGAAACATCATTCAGCTTGATGGCAACGTCTTTTTTGTCGTAGTAGGGGACACCAGTCAGGTAAATGTTACCGTTGATAAATCCGTGAACCGTCAGACCTATTGCGAGTTTGTCGTCGCTACCATAGGTGTTAACCTTATCGACGTAGATGGTGTGTTTGCCCTCGCCAAAGGCTTCACCTCTAAGGTTCTGTATTGCCAGAGAGTCGATAGTCGAGTAGGGTATATTCGCCAAAAGATTCAAATTCCATCCGGGTTCCATTCGGCTGTTAAGTCTGCATTGTGGTAGTGGAGTGATTCCGTTTTTGGTCGGTATTGACCCTACCGTTATGTCTACTTGGCATTCGATGCCAAATCCGGTTTTAATAATACCTTTTTCACCGCGAATCGGCATCATGAGTATGTTGGTGGGTCTCAGCCTGATGTAGGCTTGGTAAGAGTCGACAGCCACAGGAATTGGTTGTTGAATCTGTGCCCATAAATCGTTGGCGTATGTTTGTGTAGGAACGCCATTCTTTATGCCGTTGTCGACCATTTGCTCCAAATTGCGCTTGTTGTCGCGAATTACTTTGTCGACAATGTATGTTATAGGAATTTCAATGCCAGCGACTCTTGTGGTTGGTTTTCTGTTCCACTTGTAGTTGACCACTTTACTCTTCGACAAAATACCCCACGATTTGCTGATTTGCACCTTGCTGCTGAGGGTGACCGTAATCTGAGCTTCCACTTCACGGTCGGTATAGGTTAAGCCAGCAATACTAAAGCGCTTGACAGCCCAGATTTTAATAGGAATCTCTGCGGTGAGCGAGTCAGCGTCGAATTTAATTTTGAAGTCTCCGTTTTTCCAGACTCTAAGTTTCAAACTATCGTCTTCTATTACTCTGTCCTCGTAGATTAATCCGTTAAAACTCTTATTGATGGTACTCTGAACGCTTTGTACGTCAATTTCAAGAGGCACGTTGAATTTGCTGATAGGTGGCGTGTATGTAAAATCGGAATAGCTTTCTTCAGGTTTGTTAGTCGTGTCAGTGCCGATGACGTAAGACTGGTTTTGGTCTACTTGGTTGATGATATTTATAGAATCTTGTTTCGTTTCTGCTGCGACAGCATTACAAAAAAGAAGGCAAATTAACAGTGTAAATGAAGTTCTCATCTTGTTTTTTTTGCAAAGATAGTGCTTTAACCGATACAATGTCTTATAACTTTGATATTCTTACTTTACGACTGCGCGTACGGTTTTTCCATAACATCGGTAGTCAAAACCAAAGATGATTTCGTCTTTAGTGATGTCGAGATAGCTTGTGACTAATGATTGTTTTGGATGAAGCGATGCCGTTAAATACTTTCCGAAGTGAAATTTAGTTGTGTGTATTTCATCGTCTCTGCTTTCAGCTGCTGGCAGAAAAATGGTTCTACCATTGGTCTTAGAGGTTCCTATCATGCCTGCTACATTTGTTCCGTTATAGTCGTTTGTCCATGTCCAATTGCAACCATTTTTTAATTCTTTCATTTCTGATTCTGTTGGTGTTCTCCATTTATCTCCTAAGTAGACTGTTGCTGCGTCGTCTTCCGGATCTAGAACGGTCTTATTGTCAACACTTCCTTGTATGCTGTCTGTTACATATTTTGTGAAATCTAGTGGATCTCCGTACTTATCTAGTTCTTTATTTTTTCACCATTTATATGAGTCCCAACTATAATCCTTTTTTGGGCTTGTTTCACCCCATGCGTAATATGTTCCAAATTCGGCAGGTTGGGTGGCTCCTACATTGCAGGTTGCCCACTTGGTTCCGCTTGGCAAACCAAGGTCAACATAGTTGTAACCTCCAGTTTGTCCGCTGACAGTCTGCGCAGAACATTCCATAATGTGCAATGCTAGTCCTAATGACAAAACTTTCAATAAAATCCTCATGTTATATTTGACAAGATGACAATGTTCTATAAATTATAAAAAAGTCGAGTGCGTCACAAACAAATCTAAGATTTTCATGGTCTTTCTTTGTTTCAACACAAAAAAAGCCGCAATACGGGAAACCCGATTGCGGCTTTAATTATTAGCTTAAATTGAATTAGAATTCAACTTCGAATGCAACACGACGGTTAAGAGCCTTACCAGCTTTAGTCTTGTTAGAAGCAACTGGCTGGGTGTCGCCGTAGCCTTCAGTTTCCATACGGCTACCGTCGATGCCCTTGTTAACCAAGTACTGCTTAACAGCTGCTGCACGATCCTTAGAAAGCTGCAAGTTCTTTTCAGGCTTACCAGAGTTGTCGGTGTGGCCTGCAATGTTGAGCTTGTAAGCAGGGTTCTCGCTCATGATAGAAACAATCTGATTCAAGATACCGAAAGAAGAAGACTTGATGGTAGCCTTACCAGATTCAAACTGAATACCGTTAAGGGCCTTCTTGAATACCTGCTTAACTTCTTCTTTAACTTCAGGACAACCCTTGTTCTCCTTGATACCAGCTACAGAAGGACATGCATCTTCGTAATCGTAGATACCGTCACCATCAGAATCGATAGGACAACCGTTAGCGTCGATTTTACCCTTAGCTTCTGCTGGAGTGCCAGGGCACTTGTCGAGGTAATCTGCAACACCGTCACCGTCAGAATCGAGTGGGCAACCCTTGCTGTCAACCATACCTCTAGCTTCTGCTGGAGTACCAGGACATTCGTCGATGTAATCAGGTACACCATCACCATCTTCATCAAGAGGACAACCTGTTGAGTCGATCTTACCTGCAGCGGCAGCAGGAGTACCAGGACACTTGTCAAGATAGTCAGGTACTTTATCGCCATCTTCATCAAGAGGGCAACCCTTGTCGTCAACCTGAACACCTGCAGGGGTGTTAGGGCAAGAGTCAAACTTATCAGGCACACCGTCTTTATCGCTGTCTTTAGGCTTGAATGGGAAAGAGCAAACGATACCGATGCTGTGGAGCAACTGCTGGTCGCCGAAGCTTCCGCATTCCATCTTGTCGTGGTTGTCGGCAAAGCCGTAACCATAAGCACCCATATAACGGAGAGCCCAGTGGTCGGTAAGTCTTACTTCAATACCGAGACCAGCCTGTGCAACAAGATCCCAACCTTCTTCAACCTGTGAAGATTCTTTAGTTGGCTTGTCGATGTTGAAAATACCACGGGCACCAACACCTGCAAATACGAATGGGTGTACACGGTATTTAGCGATGAATGGGAATTTATACTTGATGTTGACATTGGCATTAGCCATTGCACTTTCAAATTCCTGTGCTGAATTCTCTTTCTCGGCACCATAGTAGCCATAAGAGCCTAAGAACATAGCATCGAAGTTCTTGTTCAAATAACGCTCTACAGAAAGAGCACCATGTCCATAGAACTTGGCACCAAATAGATGATTAGATGAGTTACGGCCGAAATCAAAGAAATGATTTCCATACTCACCATTGTACTCTGTGCGGCCACCATAGAGACCAATTGCCCATGGATAATCGCTAGACTGCGCATACATTGAGCCACATACTGCGCAAGCTCCGAGGAGTGATAAAAGTTTCTTCATGTTGAATTGTTATGATATTTTGTTTTTTACATTAATTCATTTTAATGCAAATATAGTATCAAAAAACGATTATAGGAATAGTATCGGCGAATTAATTGCATTTTTTTAATCCTTCTTCTGCCGACGCACTATTGGGTTGTATCAGTTTGGCTTGAATGAAGAGTGTTTTTGCCCTTTGTTTGTTCTTCATAAAGAACTCGTTCCATCCTGCAAGTATGACTGCATCGTAGTCGAAAGGGTATAATTCAACTATTTTGTTCAAGTATCGCGAGGCCTGTTTGTAGTTCCCCACGTTGTAATACATTAACCCCCTGTAATAGTTTGCTTTATAGTTGTTTGGGTCTGTTCTGAGAATGGCGTCGTATTGTGTCGCCACCTTGTCCCATTCCTTTAGTTTGGCGGCTGGCAAAACAAATCCGAGCCGGGCCTCAATAGAAGAAGGGCGTAGCAAAATGGCTTTTGCGTAATACGCTTCACCTTCTTTATACTGTCCGGCTAAATAAGAAAGCCAGCCAAGTCTGAGGTTCAGGGCATAACTGTCGGCTTTTATTTTTCTCAGTTCTTGTATAGCGGCAGTATATTTCCCTTCAGACTCCAGCTTGTAGCTTTTCTGAAATTGGTTTATAATGTCGTCTTCCGCTTTTACTTGTTGTGATAAACAAATTAAAAGAAAAACTATAGAAATCTTTAGAAACTGCATTTTATTCCTCCTATTACATTATGGGAATTGAATTTTTGGCTGTATATATGCTCTTCGTCTTTGTTTACTATGATGTATTCTGTTTCTTTGGTCATGAATCGGTATAACAGCATAATGCTGATGTTTTGGGTGATAGGAAAGAGCAACTTGGCCGCTGCTCTGTGTTTTGACTTGTTAAGAAGCGTGTAAAAAGTCGAGTAGTCGTTTTCGCTGTAAAATTTCATGTTTCCGTTAGCGTAGGCCAACTCAACCCATAGCCAGTCTAATATTTTACCACCAACCACCTCTTCGATGATGAAGTTATTGGTGTCGAAGTAGATGACGTCTGCTAATGTTGTTGTCGCGTATACATTCAGGTTCCTGAATGGGAATACCGTAAACTTGAGTTTTGGCTGCCAAATGCTGTTTTTCATCACATTGGCGTAACTGCAGTGCAGTTCTGGTAATATCCAGTCGAAACTTTTTTTCGCACTTGCCCCAATAGCATAGCTATGTAGTGTGACCGATGTGCCTACTAATTCGTTTGCAGAAACTACTATGTTTGAATAGGGGTTCTGGTAGAAGTAATAGGGATAAAAGGAGTAATACGGGTAGTAATGGTACATGTTGTGGAAGTTGTTATACCAGAACCCGCCGTATGTGTAATTGTTGTTGACAGCCTGATTTTGAGGCTCTTCTTTCTTTTCCTCTTTCTTCTCCTCTATGGTGTTGTATTGGTCGTTAACATAGGTGCCGCAAAGTGCGAATACCCATCCTGAAGGTCTGTTAAGCTCAATTCGACCAGAATAGGCTAGTTGTCTTTCGTCTATGTTGAAATCTTCCCAGGCATCCTTGCTATAGGCTCTCTGTATTCCTTTTGTGGCACATAGCGAAAAATGGTGCTTGTATGAGATTTGGGGTGTTATATTGTGTTCTAGTTGCAGCAATCCATAGCCGCTGTTTTTGTATTCTGGGTAAATGAAGGACGTGTCAGACTCCTTTACGCAGTGGCTGCCAAGTACACCGCCTTCCACATAGGCAGATGCGATCGCCTTCGGCCGGACAATATAGAAAGTCTGGTTTTCGGCCGACAAATAAGGGAATATGGCTTTGGCTTGGTTGGTTCTGTTTAGTTGCAAATATGCTCCGTATAGATAGTCAGCTCCAACCTCGTCAGACGGCTGTCTCCTAAAATACTGTTCAAGGTAGTATACGGCCTTTGTGTACTCTTTCTGCTGGAAGGCTGTTATGCCCATGTGTTTGTCATAATCCATGTCGATTGGGAGTTCTTCAGTATGGACAAAATCATCGGCATAAATCTTGTTCATACATAAAAAACTCAATACGAAAAGGAGTATGTACTTAATTTTGGACATATTATTCGTATCGTTCTCCCTTAATTCTGATGGTTTTAGAACTTCCTGTAGGAGTGGTTAATTCGACAAACTCAATTTTTCCCTCTAAAATAGTGGTTTTGAACGAATATAGTAGCTTTTCTTTTTTGAAAATTGACGATTTGACTTCTGAAGAAAACACAAAAGCGTTCGGATTTTTATATCCGCCTAGCTCGTATTTTATATTGTAATCTATTGTGTAGAAGATGTTTATAGGAGCTAAAATGTCTTGTAGGAAAAGGGCGAAACCTCTGCCTGCCGCACTTAGCGAAATTTTGTCGTTAATTACCCATGGGTAATCTGTCGACAATTGAACATTGTAATTGGAAAGATGGAACATGTAAAGATTGCTATCTTTCTCTCCTTCGTACCGATAGAAGTAAAAATTCGATTTGTTTGTGCTGAACCAGGCGTAATTGCCCTTCCCGTCATCGATATAGTTCAGACCGTATAGGTCTATTTTCAAGTTCCACACTTCGGTATGGTCTTCGTCGGAAACAATTAGTCTTTTGTAAGAAGACAGGTTGTAGGCAAAGAACAAATCTTTGCTAGGGTTGGTGTTACAAATGAGGCTGTTAGCTTGGGGAATATAGCTTTTTTGGAATCTGTTGGTGCCATTTTCCACTTTCAAAATGTCAGATAACGGATATTCGATTGTGGTTGAGCCTATGGCGGCATTTTGTTGCAACTGCATGTGGATGTGTGGGTATGGCGAATGTCCGGAATTGCCACAAGAGGCTATCCGTTGGCCTTTCATAACTGTTTGGTTGACGGCAACGCTTACCGAGCCTTGTTGCAGGTGGCAGATTGCGACATAGAGGTTGTCTTCTAGTTTCAAGATAACATAGTTTCCCCAGTTTTGAACTTTATTGTCGGCGCCCGGCAAATTGTCGTTCACGTCGTTTTCCACATTTACAACAACAGCGTTGGCAGGAGCAACAATGGGCTTTCCGTAACAAAAGTAGTCTTCGAGGTTTTGGCCTTCGTTTGTGAACTGTTTGCCGTCTTTGTCTTCTATAATGAAGTCCCATGCGTGTTTCCAGTTGTCTTTATGGGTGAGGGCGCCGTTATGGCCCTGGGAAACTTTCCATATACCTAGAAAGGGAAGTCCAACAGGATAGTAATTGATAAAGGAAAGTCGGATGTCGTTGACGCTGGTGTTGTATTTTGTCTTTTCGGGACTAGCCTCAAGAAATTTTGCGATTTCCGGATTCAAACCACTTTTCTGTTGTCTGATGAAGTAGATGAAAAGCAGTGTAGTGGAACAGAATGCGAGCGAGTAGGTTGGTAAATAGAAATAGTCGAGGAACCGTGAAGACGAGAATATCAGCAGGTATTGTAACGGAATCAGCAACAGACTCCATACCACAGACTTGATGGAGGGAACAATGTAATAGCAACCTATTGCAAGCGAGGTGAATATAAAGTTGAAGCCCAAAAGCTCGTAAGGCATGTTGTACATGGTGCCATTAATGAACTGGAACATATAGAAGGCCACGATATGGTTCAGCATAGAAACGGTGAAACCTATACGCGAATAGTGGAGCAAGCCTATTGAGACGAGGCACCCGAAAAAGATGCTCCTTTGAAAAAATATGCTGCTTATACTTAAAAAATAAGCCTTTAATACGCTTGGAATCTGGTCGAGTAACTGGTTGATTTCGTATGTAATGCATGAATAGCGCCATATCGTGTTTTCCTGGATGGATGTGATTCCGTAGCCTAGAAAATCGTCGGTGCAGTTTGCGGAAAGCTGTATGCACCAAAGCGCCAGAAGGAAGGGAATGGACACATAGGGCAGTTTGTACTTGTTGAATATGCCTTCTATGAAAACACTCAGATACACTATGAGCATTGACGACGCAAACAACATGAATAAAGAAAATGGGCAGAACGAGAAAATGGAGCCTACGGCTATACCTGTCAGCACGGCGTTGAATCCATAGTAGCCCGTCTGTATTTTCAGCCGGTTTAATTGCAGCAGATACGAGAAAAGGTTGACTAGCACTACACTTAACAGACCGTAGAAGCCTGCCACGTAGTTGAAAAACGAGAGAAAAAGGAGGATTAGTCCCAACGTGCGGGTTTGGGAGAAGAAAATGCTGGAGTAGCTGTGCAAAATTGCATCTCCAATAAATTTATAGGTTGGGAATTTCATCCTTTTCTTCTTTATTAGTAGTTAACAGATGCTGTGGTATCTCTCTCCTTGATTACGCTGATTGTGCCGTCTTCTCTGACCATGATGACAGCTGGACGCAAGTTGATAAACTGCATCCATTGCGTCATGTTGTATGCCCCGACATTCATTATTGCAACAACATCGTTCTTCGTTAAAGCAGGAAGTAGCACCGATTCTCTTATTACGTCGATATTCATGCATAATGGACCATAGACAGTAGTGTCTTCGTAAAAGTCGGAATATGGTTTTGTCGGCACAATGTCGTGGTTGTACCAAAAAGAGGTGTAGAGCAGGTTTACCCCCGCATCGATAGTGAGCATTCTGTGACCTGCGTTGTTCCTTTTCGTAGAAACGACGCTTGCTAGCAGGGTAGCGGCATTGTCAATTAGGGCCCTCCCCGTTTCCAGCACGAGTGTAGGCCTTTCCTCTTCAACGAAATCGGCGTTGTAGAGCTCGTTCGTTATGCAGTTCGCATAATCGGAAATTTGGGGTATAGAAACGTTGTTGTACGCAGTTTTCAGGGCGTTTTGTGAGGCGAATCCGCCACCCATATCAATGTACATCAACGAAATGTTGAACTCCTTCTTTATCTGTTGGGCAAATTGCGCCATTTTCTGTGTGGCTACCTTGTAGGGGGTGGTCGACAGCATGAAAGTGCCAATGTGGCAGTGTATGCCAATCAGTTTCAGATATTTGGAGTTGACTATTTTTTGAACCGCCGAAAGAGCGTCCTTATTCTCGTAATTAAAGCCAAAACGTTCCCACTCGTTGCCGGCACCCGTTTTCATGTTGATACGGATTGCCGTTTGGACCGTTGTCTCTAATTCGTCGGTTATAGCTTCCAATAGAAACAACTCGTCGAAATTGTCGATATGGATTATTACATTATGTTTGATGGCTTTTAGTAAATCGTCCTTTTTTTTGTTTGGCCCATTGAAGATTATCTTGTTGCCTGCCATTCCGTTTCTGATGGCTTTGTCTAGCTCAAAAGAAGACACAACCTCGGCAATAGATCCTTCTTGGTGGAAAATTTTGCACACCTCGTCGAAATAGTTGGTTTTGTACGACCAAGCGAACTGTACTTTGGGGTACAGACGGTTGAATACAAGTTTGGCCTCTTTTATGTTTCCCCTTATCTGCTTCTCAGACAAGACAAACAAAGGCGAACCGTATTGTTTGACAAGTTCTGTAGTGCTTATACCCTCGATGTCGACAAGTGGAGAATTATGGCACTTTTGTCCCCCCTTTGAAGGCAGACTAGAACTTATTAGCTTTATTGACGGGCGTTCATATTGTTCCATAATTATCTTTCTTTGTTCAGCGAATAGTTACAAAAATCGTTCTGGTCGACGAGCATATCCCATGAGTAGCGAACAAACATTTTGCCCGCTGCATAACCCGATTTTTTCTCGGCTTTTTCTCCCATTGCCATCAGTACGGTTTGTTCGGGGATGTTGTGCCCGACACCTGTAGCCAGATAAACCCATGCGGGAATACGCGGGTTGATTTCCAATATATATATATGGTCGTTTTTGTCTTTTATCAGTTCCAGTTCGAATCCACCTTTCCATTTGGTTTTCTCGCAGAAATTTGCGGCTAGTCCTAGAATGGCGTCGTTGCAGATGGTTATACCTGCCCATGCCTTGCCTTTGTCTGTTATCAGCATTTTCCGCATGGCAACATTCGAGAGAATGCCTCCTTTTCCGTCTCCACAGCCGGTTACGTTGAATTCTGTACCCTCTATGAATTCCTGAACAATGACGGGAGTTCCCCATTTGGCAGCCATCTTATAGTAGGTCTTCTGCATATCTTCAAGGCTGAAGCAGATATTCGCCTCGTAGAACTTCCCCTTTACAACAATCGGAAAACTCTCCTTTAAGGTATTCAGTTCCTCAACACGGTTTATTGTATATGTCTTTGGGGTATGCATTCCAATTTTTGAACAGAAATTCTCTAGATTGAACTTTTGTCTTTCCTCGAATTGTTGGAATGTGGGAATGTACATCCTGATGCCTAGCTCCTGCAATTCTTTTTCAATATAAATGAAAGATTTGAGTTCCGCATCCAGACAAGGAATGATGACGTCGATTTTCTCTTTCTGGTTAATTTCCTTAATCCTGTCCAGCAGTGCGTTACAGCCGAATTGAGGGTAGGGTATTTGGTAGCATTTGTCAATGGCATCGTACATGAATATGCCGGGTTCAAGCAGTTCGTAACTTAACCCGATGATCTTCGCTGAAAAAAAAGTCGACTCTTTCAAACTCCTGATAATGGGAATGCCAGGGCCAGGATTGTCTGTGGCATTCAGTCCGGTTACAGCTATATTCAATTGCCTATTCATTTTCAACTAAGTCGTATAGTTTGAGTAAGGAACAAAAATCAATCAGGTCAGCTTTCGCTGTAGCCTTGTCTATCTTGTAGTTTTCTGCCAGAGATCGAATAATCTCGTCCTCCTTCTTCTGGGCTTGCAGAAGAGACACAATGAGGGAACCCGTCTTGTTGACAATAAAGTTATCTCCAGACTCCGCATTAAAGACAATGCCATCGGCATTTGTAATATGTATGTTGTTCCTTAGTTTCATTGTGTCGTTTATATAAATGTAACAATAGGAGAATAAGTGGCCAAACTTTTTTCAGTAAAAGCGCTATATTAGAAAGTGAAATACAGACCAGATCTTTAAAAATAGATTAAGGCGAGTAATACTTGGTACTCGCCTTATTCTTTTTCCGATATACAATAACCTATTTGTTTTTCACTACGATAATCTGCCCAATCCTCAAATTGTCGGAACTGAGAGAATTCCATTTTTTCAGGTTGACAACCGACACATTGTTCCTTACGGCAATGGAGTACAGGGTGTCGCCAGGTTTAACCTTATATCTCAGGTCTTTGTCGTTGGCAGCAACTACAGTAGCCTTGTTAGTTGTAGTCTTCTTTTTGGACTGGACATTCGACGTTTTTTGAGGCGCAGAAATAGAAGCCATCTGCTGGAGGTCAGCAGCCGAAGAGTCGGCCGCTACCGAATCGGTTTTTACAACAACAGCTTTGTTTATTGTGTTGACCTTGCTGTTTTTGTTGACAGGTCGTTTGTTATATGCCGACAGCTTTTGTGGCTCAGCCTGTGGTCTGTGTTTCACATAGCCAGGAACCTCGTAAGCAAGAATGGTGTTCTTGTACATTTCGTATTGGCTAATCTTGTCCGTAGGCAAAATTAGAGTGCACGGACCTGCATTACCAGGAATGATGTCAGTCCGATACTGTGGATTGAGCATTCGCAGTTCGTTGATATCAATGTCCAACACGTAGGAAATTTGTTCCAAGTGTACTTTTTCGTTAACGTTGACCGTGTCGATATAGTGGCATCGGTCTATGTATTTCGGACAAATGTTGTGCTCGTTGTGAAAGTTCATTGCATAAGTGGCCGCAATGAAAGCTGGTACGTAGCCTCTTGTCTCTTTAGGAAGGAAAGGGTAAATAGCCCAATAGTCGCGTTCACCGCCAGCCCGTCTTATAGCCTTGTTCACATTGCCCGGACCGCAGTTGTAGGCCGCAATCACAAGTGTCCAGTCGTTGTATATACCATAAAGGTGTTTCAAGTAGCGTGCTGCCGCTTTTGACGATTTGATAGGGTCTCTTCTCTCGTCGACCAAACTATTGATTTTCAAACCGTACATACGGCCTGTGGAACTTATAAACTGCCATAGGCCACTGGCACCAGCCGGAGAGTAGGCTCTAGGGTTCAGTGCCGATTCTATAATAGGCAGGTATTTTAGTTCAAAAGGTACACCTTCCGAGTCAAGGGCGTCTTCAAAAATTGGGAAATAGTATGAACTCTGGCCTAAAACCATAGCGGTAAGTTTGCTCCGTCTTACGGTGTAGAGAGAGATGAAGTCTCTTACCACGCTGTTGTAGGTCAGTTCCACAATAGAAGGTATGCTCTGAAGCCTTTGGATGTAAACACTGTCGTCGAGAAGGGTAGAGACAACAGAGTCTGACAAACAAGGCTCTGACTGTATGGCATAGTTTGTCTGGTAATCGTGTAGTGCGCTATCCAGTTTAATTATATAGTCGAGCGGTATATCTTTTTCATTATATACAATCTCCTTTTTCTCGACAGGTGCGTTCATTAAAGAGTCCTGCACACGGAACTGGTAGGAACGATTTCTGTTTTGATAGTTTGTTCTTGTATGCGAATAGCTTCTGTGTCTACTCTTGTAGTTCTTTTTGTAAGCAGCGTTCGACTGAAATGAAGTGCATACAAAGATTGAAAGTAGTATCAGTGTGTATATTCTGGTCTTAGACATTACATTTAAGCTGTTTTGTTCAATGAATTAGAAGGTGAAGCTACATTGTAATCCGTATGAAGCATTGCTTGTCCCAAAATTGTCGTATCCTGGTTGAATGAACGGATCAACATGGAACGATAGGTCGTTTGTTACAGAAAAATCATACAAATGACCGTCAACAAAAGCGTCAACAACATTTAAAACGTATAGTAACCCGACCCCAAATATACATAAATCTCGGTAACGTCGATACGAATCACGCTTTTTTCTTAATGTATTTTTCTTCCATTCGTTTGTTCCCGGTATGTTTTTAAACAACCGGTCGTAGCTGTTGGTGTTCGGGTCGTTGTCCATAAAATCGTAATATGCGTTGCTGTAGTCGTTATACATACGTCCCTGCCACGTAATCAGATAGCCGAAAACGGCAGCACCTCCGTATATTACCGGCACCTTCCAATAACTTCTGTTGTAGATTTGGCCCAAACCAGGGCAAAGAACCGAGTACCACATAGCTTTGTTTGGATTCGGACTCCAATAAACTTTAGTCAGGTTCTCATTCCTATCCAAACTAGGTTGGATTATTGTTTCTGGTTGGGGAATGATAATAGAATCTTGCTGTGCCGATGCGTTAAACGAACAACCAATTAAGGTAATTGCAGCCGCAATTCCCTTAATGATTCTACTTTTCAATATGTTAGGAAGGCTAATTGCCATGTTTGTTGTCAATAATTGAATCGAATACTTCCATTATAGTCAGAAGCTCGTCATCAGAAGAGAACGGAATGGTGATGTTCCCTTTCCCCTTATCGTTTCTAGAGAAAGAAACTTTGCTGTTGAACGCAGACTTGAGCTTTTCGACAAGTGCGACATACTCTTCTGACAATGGTTCTTTTTGTTTATTAGGGTTTTTCTTGTTAGAGACGCCCTCTTTCTCTTGTTTGACAAGGTTTTCGACAGCGCGTACCGACAATTCGTCCTTGATAATCTTGTCGAAAATCTCTAACTGTTTTTCCTCGCTCTCTAAGCCAAGCAAGGCTCTTGCGTGTCCGTTAGTGATCTTTTTGTCTTGTACACCCAGCTGGATTTTGCTAGGGAGAGAAAGCAAACGGATAAAGTTGGCAACCGTAGAGCGGTTTTTGCCCACTTTCTCGCTCAGCTCTTCTGCCGTATAGTCGAACTTGTCGATCAGGTTCTTGTAAGAAAGGGCTATTTCTATTGGGTTCAAGTCAGCACGGTGGGTGTTTTCAACCAACGCCCATTCAGCGCTTTCCGCATCGCTAACTTTTACGATGTAAGCCGGAATCGTCGTTTTTCCTGCCATTTTCGAGGCTCTCCAACGACGTTCACCCGCAATAATCTCGTATTTGTGGTCGCCTATTTCCCTAACGGTAATAGGTTGTATGACGCCCATTTTAGCAATACTATCTTTCAAGTACTGCATCTCTTCCCCGTCGAAGTCGGTACGTGGCTGGTTCGGATTCTCAGTTATATCGCTAACGAGAATCTCTCCAATACTAGAACCTGAAACTTCTTCAATTTGGTTCATATCTCCCAAAAGGGAACTCAAACCTCTTGATAATCCTAATGGTTTTTTGCTGGTCATGATTACGGGAAGTTGTTTGATTACTTTTTCCAATTAAGCAGGCGGTTGTTAACTTCGTCTGCCAGAGCCAAATAGTCTTGTGCGCCTCTAGAGTCGGCGTCGTAGCTGATGATGGACTCTCCCGCACTAGGAGCTTCGCTCAAACGGGTGTTTCTGTGAATGATGGTGTTGAAAACCATCGCCTTGAAGTAGTTCTTGACGTCGTCAACCACCTGTACGCTGAGTTTTGTACGTGAGTCGAACATTGTAAGAAGAATACCGAAAATTTCAAGTTTCGGATTCAGTTTCTTCTTAACGTCAAGAATGGTTTTGTATAGTTTTGCCAAACCTTCTTCTGCAAGATACTCGCACTGAACAGGAATAATTACACCATCGGCTGCAACAAGGGCATTGGTGGTGATTATGCCAAGAGATGGAGCACAGTCAATCAGAATATAGTCGTATTCGTCCTTTACGGTGTCGAGAATCTCTCGGAGCAAGAACGAACGGTGGTCAAGATTGACAAAGTCTAATTCGGCACCCACCAGATTGATGTTAGAAGGAATAATCTTCAAGTTGTCAATGTCGGTGTCGCAAATAGCTTCAGAATAATCGATGTTTAACTCTTCATTTTTGCTTTTAGTTTCAGCTGTGATGGTTAAACATTGGTAAAGAGTGATGAGTTTTGGGTCGTTAATGTCGATGCCCAAACCCGACGAGGCGTTTCCCTGTGGGTCTGCGTCAACAATCAGGATCTTTTTCTCCATTGCAGCCAACGCTGCTCCTAAATTGATGGCGGTTGTCGTTTTTCCTACACCACCTTTATGGTTTACTATTGGTATTATCTTGCCCATAGATTTGGATATATCTTTTTAAAATACAAAGTTAATTAATTATCAACAAAAATAAAAGTTTTTAATTGCCAGCCTTTGGCTTCAATTCTTTTGCCTTAGCTCTATTTCCCCCCGTTGGTTGATAAATATCTGGTCGTTGTCGAGCATCCATTTTAGGGTTTGTTTCAAGGGTTGTTCCTCTATGCCCGACAGCCGTTTTAGCAAATCGTTTGCGGCTATTGGCCCGTTGTTTCCCAGAAGGGTGTTGATGACGGTTTCCCTGATTGAGCTGTGTTTCTGTTGGCTGACGCAGCCTTTTTTCTGTGCTATGCAGTTGTCGCATTGTCCGCAATTGGCCGAATCGTCGTCACCGAAGTAATGAAGCAGAATTCTGCTACGGCAGTGAATACGGTCGGTCGCATAGTCGATTACATTGTTTATTTTGTTCATGAATTGGGCTTTCCTAATTTCATAAACTTGTTTCGGAATCGAGAAGTATTTTAGGTCGACTCTGGCTCTCTGAATGGTTATGCACGGCTCTTTTTTTAGAGGTATGTAGTTGACCAGACCTTTCTGCCGAAGCTCTACAAGGGTCTGGTAAACCTGCTCTCTCGAAAGTCCGGAGCGTTCTGCAACATAGTTCTCGTCGATGTAGACATAGTCGCAGAAGATGCCCGAATAGCAACGCATGATTGTGCTCATTACGTTGTCTTCTATGTCTGTTGTTTTGTTCAAGTACAGGTCGTCGCGGGTTACGGTAAACACAAAGCGCGACTGGCTATCGGTATCTTCGTGCAGTTCCAGATAGCCGGCTTGTTGCATTAGTTCAATTGCGCTTTCAGTCTGGGTGATGTTGAAATGGAACACCTTGCAGAAGTTCACGATCGAGAAAGGATATGTGATGCCTAGCCCCTCGTTTTCTGCTATTTGGAAATAATTGAAGAGCGAGTTGTAGACGTTCGATATGAAATCTTTTTCAGGATACGTGTCTGAAATCCGTTTCTTCAGTTTGGTGCCGTCGGCATCGCTATAGAGCAAGACCGCATACGCTTTTTCTCCGTCTCGGCCAGCACGTCCTGCTTCTTGGAAATAGGCTTCCAAAGAGTCGGGCAAGTCTATGTGTATAACGGTTCTGACGTCTGGTTTGTCGATACCCATTCCGAACGCGTTGGTTGCGACAATCACTCTGCATTGCCCGTTTTTCCATGCGTTTTGTCTGAGGTCTTTTATCTCGTTCGACAATCCGGCATGGTAGAAGTCGGCCGCTATGCCGTTATTTTTCAAGTATTCGGCAATTTCCTTGGTCCTTTCCCTGTTCCTGACATAAACAACAGAAGTTCCGGGAACTTTGTCGAGGATGTTTGTCATCATTCCCAATTTGTCGTCGGTGTATTTGACAACATAGGCCAGATTCTTTCTGTAAAAACTCTTTTTGAATACATTGGCTCCTTGGCGGAAAGCGAGTTTTTCCTGAATGTCGTTAACCACATCGAGAGTAGCTGTTGCCGTAAGTGCAAGGACTGGAACGTTGGGGAAGTATAGCCTTAAATCGGCTATTTTCAGGTAGGATGGACGGAAATCGTATCCCCACTGTGAAATACAGTGCGATTCGTCGACTGCAATCATCGACACCTTCATCTGCTTTACTTTGAGCAGGAAATTGTCGGTGCCTATTCGTTCTGGTGATACGTATAAGAATTTATAGTCGCCCAATATGCAGTTGTCAAGAATTCTCGAGATGTCGCTCTTGCTTTTCCCTGAATAGATGGCTTCTGCCAGAATACCTTTGTCTTTGAGGTTGTCGACTTGGTCTTTCATCAGTGCAATAAGCGGGGTAATAACAATGCAGATGCCCGGCAATGCCAATGCGGGAACTTGGAAGGTGATACTTTTTCCTCCTCCGGTTGGCATAAGTCCCAGTGTGTCGTGTCCTTCTATGACAGACTTGATAATATCTTCCTGGAGTGGCCTGAAACTGTCGTAACCCCAGTATTCGCTTAAAATCGAGTGAATTCTATCCATATCAAAATTTTCTCATTTCAAAGATAATAGTTTATGCTAACAGAACCAAACGTTGCGGACATTTGTTAAAATCGTATATTTGTATAAAATTTCTGATATGATAAACAATGTAACTGTTTTCTGTGCATCGAGCACACAGGCTGGCGTTATTTATAAACAAGAAGCCCGTAAGTTGGGCGTTATTTTAGCCGAACACTCCATTAAATGCTACTACGGTGGCGGGCGTGTTGGATTGATGGGCGAACTGGCTAGTTCTATGTTGGAACATAATGGCCAGATTGTTGGCATAATTCCGCAATTCATGGTTGATGAGGGATGGGATAATGACAGGGTAGAGGAAATTGTGGTTTCCGATATGCAGATTAGGAAACAAAAATTGATGCATCTGCCCGATGCCATTGTCGCCCTGCCTGGCGGATGCGGTACGTTGGAAGAACTGTTGGAAGCCATTACCGCAAGGCAACTCGGACTGATTAAAGCGCCTATTATATTAGTTAATGTTGCCGGATTTTTCGATCCGCTAATTGCTATGCTGGAGAGGGCGGTGGCTGAAAAATTCATGAGGCAAGAGCACTTGGCTTTGTGGAGTGTGGTTTCGGATGCGGACCACGTTCTAGCTGCTATTGAAAATGCACCAAGCATTGAAAATGCCAGAGGTATTGCTGCAATGTAAAAAATAAAAAACTCTATATGGACCTTTTTGAAAAATTGAGTGCCAGAAGAAAAGTACTGGCAAAACAACTGTCTGACCCCGCCGCTGTCGGATTTTGGCGCATGGTGGTTGATAAGTATTCGGAAAAAGCACATTTCCTGTATGAACTTTTCCAAAATGCTGACGATACGAAGGCAACACGTGTTAGATTGATTTTAGAGGAAAAAGGCCTCTATTTTATACACAATGGTGCTATTCAATTCTCTCTTACCGACCCCGACGAGGAGGGGCGTGGTAAGCCTATCGGACACCTAAATTCGATTACTTCTGTCGGTGCAAGTACGAAAATTAAGAGTTCTTCCATCGGAAAGTTTGGAATTGGCTTTAAATCTGTTTTTCAATATACGGAACGTCCTCATATAGAGGATGATAATTTCTGCTTTTCCCTGAACGATTATATTGTCCCTAAGTTGGATGAACGAATTCCGGGGGTGCGAATGGCGGGGGAGACTTTGTTCTATTTTCCATTCGTTAATCCAGAAGTGGCTATCTCGGAAATTTCAAACACAATTAAGGGGATGGATAATCCGTTGCTGTTTTTAAATAACCTTAGAGAGATTTCATGGAAATCGGCTGTCGACGGTTCTGACTTAAAATGGCAAACCCAACTCCTTTCAACTGAAATTTGCGAGGGGGTTGACGGCTTGCGGTTGACCCATAATTTTGTAAAAAGTCAATCGCCAGATTCGGAAGGATATTTCCACTATTTATGGGCAGACGTCCAACATAAGGAAAAGGGAGATTTGAGTGCCTGTGTTGTGTATGGTGCTACAAGTGATGGGCGTGTCGTTCCGCTTAAGACGGGAAAAAACACCTTTTGCTATTTCCATTTAGAGGAGTCGCTCGGACTTCCTTTCATTATACATGCGCCCTTCTTACTTACCGAGAACCGGGAATTGATAAAAAAAGACGATGAGTGGAACGTGTATCTTTTTGGTTTGTTGGCCAAAATTTCGTCTTCCTTGTTCTTGATTTCAGCAAACGGTCATTTGAAGCTCTATACAGAATGCTTTTTCGACTATTTGCCAAGTGTGGACGATGCCGATAAAAACGCAGCCCCATTTATTGAGGCGTTTGTTGAAACGTTAAAGCGGTACAAGGTGATAAAGTCGAGTTTGGGGGACTATGTCGATTGTTCGCACACACTATTATCGCAAGATGCCTTGTTGCCTGAAATTTTTTCAGCAGAGATGTTGGAAGGGCTGAACCCCAATTGGAAGGGCAAACTGTGGGCGTATGCCTTCCTTTATGCAAAAAAAGCAGAAGAACGGAAAACGTACATAGAATTCCTTCTGAAAAACAAACTGGTAGGCAGTTCCTGCGAAGTAGAAGATGTGCTTCCGCTTCTCACTACCGACCTGTTAGCCCAACAATCGGATGAATGGCTTTCTAAATTCTATATACTTCTCTCCAAACATAAAACTTTATTCACATCGGACTTGTTCCGAAAATCGCCTCTGATAAAGTGTACCGACGGTGTTTTCAGACCGTTGGCCAACGAATACGGTATAGGTCAGCTCTATTTGAAAACAGACAAGAGCGAAACAAGCTCGTTCTCCCTGTTTTTTGTGGATGTGTTGTTTAACCAACCTGAATTGGCCGCATTCTGTGAATTGGCAGGGATTGGCGAGCCTTCTGAGTTTACGTTTGTTGAAAAGGGTATTGTTGCCAACTATAACAACCATGTTGTCGCAAGAGACCAAGTACGGCAGATTGCCGCCGATTTATCTCGTATTGCCGCCTATTTCAGTTCGTTGGCGTTTGATGTGAATGCCAAAAACGACTTGATAGCGCTGGTTAGCGATGTAACGTTTTTACCAACCGTAGACTACAACGGAAAGAAATCCTTTTCGGAGCCCGATTTGGTTTACTTCGACACGAAGGAGTTGCGCGACTATTTCGGTACTAAAGAGGGCGTGCTGTTTTTCGATGCTGAGGTTATTTTGCAGACTGAGGTTATGATGAGGGAAAAACTCTATTATTTTCTTCAGGCAATTGGTGTCTCTTTTTATCCCCGTGTTATTGAAGACGGAATAATACCGAAAGATGCCGACTTGGAGTTTTATGAAATCAAACCCAAGAGCCTGCGTGTGCACGATAACGGCTCGCAGCATATTGTCGACAAATATATAGACGGCTACGACCATTTTATTTCCAATTGGTCGGCTAAGTCTTCTATCGCATTATACCGGTTGCTGGGTAAAATGATAGGGGAGTGTGGCGCATTTGCTTTTAGACGGCAGTTGAACGGCATATACTCGTATTACGAGAAGTCGAAACAGAAACAGACCGAGGAACCGGTTTATAAAACCACCGCATACAAACAATTGTTCGAAACGGACTGGCTTACATCATGTGCTGGTAATCGCATCGGTTTGTCTGTCGCGAAAAATTCCACCGATCTCTTTGAAGACTGCTTGGAGAAGGATTCTGACGTTTATGCGCTACAGTTGCTCGGTATCAGGTACGATAGCACGCTGGTGAATCTGCCTCCAGAACATAAAAAATCGGTACTCTTAATGTCGAGGTTAAAAGAAGCGGGAATAACTGAAGAAGATTTGGTGGCGCTTTGGGAAGGAAAGGCAAAAATCGAATACATAAAAGGTTAAGTGCCTAATCCACCTCGCCGTTAACTGTATAAATATTGAGATTAATTACAAAGGACTTATTCTAGTTCAAGGCCCAAACTGTTCGTCAGCACCTCTAATTCAGGATTTCGTTTCATCATTTCCAGGAAACGGTCTTTATTGGTGAGGGCGAACTTGTTTTCGCCTATTTCCGACAGTCTGATGTTCAACCTTATTTTTCCGTTGTTGAGTTCTTTCGACAAGAACGTCAGCAAGTCAACTTTTTCTTCTTCCATTTCGTGTTGTTGAACCTCGTTCTCAACAACAATGTCAACCTGGTAGTTATCGTTGAATTTCAGTATGCAAGACTGCATGGTAACTTGCACGATTTTTTTCTCCGACATTCTTTCGGTATACACCTTCCATTTCGCACGCAAATCGTCTTCCGTGAAAGGTGTCTCAGCTTCAGCCAATTGTGCAACCCTTTCGTTGTCTTCGGCCTTTTGGGTCGCAGAAATCTTCATTCCTGTAATAGAAACGCCAGGAATGTCATTCTTTTTATAGGTTGGGATTGAAACCGACCGGTTGGTTGGCTCCTGAACCTGGACTTTTGACGTGCTCGTTTGAGTTGAGGTTGCAGTTGCCTTGTCGGGACTGAAGAAGTTTAAGATTTCATATATAGAGTCGTCGCCCCATATAGACCAATCTTCTATTTCACTTTTTTTTTTTCGTTGTTAAGCTGGCACAAGCGGATAAGCGTGAGTTCCACAAGCAGGCGCTTGTTTTTACTGATTCGGTAGTTCAAGTCGCATTCGTTAGTCAAACGGATAGCGTTGTACAAGAAGTCGTTGTCGCATTTCTGCGCTTGCTGCTTGTATTGTTCCTTTACCTCGTCACTTACTTCAAGCAAAACCAGCGTCTCTACATCTTTGCAGACCAGCAGGTTTCTGAAGTGTCCGCACAAACCGTTGATAAAGTTCTGTGCCTCGAAGCCCTTGTTTAGAATGGTGTTGAATGTGAGCAGGGCATTAGAGATGTCTTCGCCCAAGAAAATGTCGACTAGCTTGAAGAAGTAGTTATAGTCAAGAACATTGAGGTTGGCGATGGTCTCTTGGTAAGTGACGCTGTTGTTGCTGCTGCTAGCGACCACCTGGTCGAAAATAGACAGCGCGTCGCGCATAGCACCATCGGCCTTTTGCGCGATGATGTTAAGCGCCTCTGGCTCAGCCTTGATGCCTTCCTTTTCGGCAATACCGGCCAAATGTCTGACCGTGTCTTCAATGCCCATACGGTTGAAGTCGTAGATCTGGCATCGTGACAAGATCGTCGGGAGCACTTTGTGCTTTTCGGTAGTCGCTAAAATGAAGATGGCGTGTGCCGGAGGCTCTTCCAATGTTTTCAAGAATGCGTTGAAAGCGGCAGAAGAAAGCATGTGTACCTCGTCGATGATGTAGACACTATATCGGCCTATTTGAGGCGGAATACGGACTTCGGCAATGAGGCTTCTGATGTCATCGACCGAGTTGTTCGAGGCAGCGTCAAGTTCGTGAATGTTGTACGAGCGCTGTTCGTTGAAAGCCTTGCACGACTCGCATTCGTTACAGGCTTCGTGGTCGGCCGTTGGATTTAGGCAGTTGATGGTTTTGGCGAAAATACGGGCACAAGTCGTCTTTCCCACGCCTCTAGGTCCGCAAAACAAGTAAGCGTGAGCCAGGTGTCCGCTTTGTATTGCGTTTTTTAGGGTGGTGGTCAAAGAAGATTGTCCGACTACCGTGTCGAACGAAGCCGGACGATATTTTCTTGCTGATACTATAAAGTCTGCCATAAAATCATTTACTCTGATGCAAAAATATGATTTTTTCTTCAATGTAGAGCCAATAGTATTTTGAAAAAATGAAAAAAAGTAAAAGTTCTGGAAGAGTTTTTTGCATTATTATTCCATAATTATTCATTATTCTTTTTAGACTAAATTTGAATTAGCCGTTATAAAAGAAAAAAAGAAAAAAATGTAAGTATGACTAATGATTTTTTGTATTTTTGCACTATATGCATAGTCATGTCCTGCAGTTTGTAGGATATTGTTTAAATTATCTAACGAGTAATTTATAAATAACAATACATTATTATTAACTCCATTATGGCAAAAGAAAAGAAATTCGTCACTTGTGACGGTAATGAGGCAGCGGCACACATTGCCTACATGTTCTCAGAAGTTGCAGCCATTTACCCTATTACTCCATCATCTCCGATGGCAGACCACGTAGACCAGTGGGCTGTTAAGGGTCGTAAGAACCTTTTTGGTGATACTGTTTATGTGCAGGAAATGCAGTCTGAAGGCGGTGCGGCAGGTGCTGTTCACGGTTCACTTCAGGCAGGTGCTCTTACAACAACTTTCACTGCATCTCAGGGTTTGTTGTTGATGATCCCTAACATGTACAAAATTGCAGGTGAATTGCTTCCAAGCGTATTCCACGTATCAGCTCGTACCGTAGCATCTCACTCATTGTGTATCTTCGGTGACCACAGCGACGTAATGGCTTGCCGTCAGACTGGTTTCGCAATGCTTTGCGAAGGTTCAGTACAGGAAGTGATGGATCTTTCTGCTGTAGCACACCTTGCTACTATTGAAAGCCGCGTTCCTTTCATCAACTTCTTCGATGGTTTCCGTACTTCTCACGAGTACCACAAGATTGAACAAATGGATATGGAAGACCTCCGTCCATTAGTTAACATGAAGGCAATTGAAGAGTTCCGCGCACGCGCTCTCAGCCCTGAGCATCCGGTTGCTCGTGGTATGGCTGAAAACCCTGAAACCTTCTTCTCACACCGTGAGTCTTGCAACCCTTACTACGATAACGTAGTGTCTGTTGTTGAAAAGTACATGGCTGAAATCTCTAAGATTACCGGCCGCGAATACAAGCCATTCACTTACTACGGTGCTGCCGATGCAGACCGCGTAATTGTTATGATGGGTTCAGCAACTGAGGCTGCACGTGAGTGTATCGACTATATGAACGCTAACGGTAACAAGGTTGGTATGGTTTCTGTACACTTGTATCGTCCGTTCGCAAACGAACTTATCCGCAAGGCTGTTCCTGCAACTTGTAAGCGCATGGCCGTTCTCGACAGAACTAAGGAACCAGGTGCCGACGGCGAACCTTTGTTGCTTGACGTTAAGAATGCGTTCTACGGTCAGGCTAACGCCCCTCTTATCGTAGGTGGTCGTTATGGTTTGGGTTCTTGCGACGTTACTCCAACCCTTATCATGACTGTATATGAGAACTTGGCTATGAACGAGCCTAAGGATCATTTCACTCTTGGTATCGTTGACGACGTTACCTTCACTTCTCTTCCACAGAAGGAAGAAATGGCGCTTGGCGGCAAGGGTATGTTCGAGGCTAAGTTCTTCGGCTTGGGTGCCGATGGTACCGTTGGTGCTAACAAGAACTCAGTTAAGATTATCGGTGACAACACTAACAAGTATTGTCAGGCTTATTTTTCTTACGACTCTAAGAAGTCTGGTGGTTTCACTTGCTCACACCTCCGTTTCGGTGATACCCCTATCCGTTCTACTTACCAGATTAAGACTCCTAACTTCGTTGCTTGTCACGTTCAGGCATACCTCCGTATGTACGATGTTACCCGTGGCTTGCAGAAGAACGGTACTTTCTTGTTGAACACTATTTGGGACGGTGAAGAGTTGGTTAAGAACTTGCCTAACAAGGTAAAGGCTTACTTCGCTAAGAACAACATCACTGTTTACTATATCAACGCAACTAAGATCGCTCAGGAAATTGGTTTGGGTAACCGTACCAACACTGTGCTTCAGTCTGCATTCTTCCGTATTACCGAGGTTATTCCAGTTGACTTGGCTGTTCAGAAGATGAAGGAATTCATCGTTAAGTCATACGGTAAGAAGGGTGAAGATGTTGTGAACAAGAACTACGCTGCGGTTGACCGTGGTGGCGAGTACAAGCAGTTGACCGTTGACCCTTCATGGGCTAACTTGGCTGAAGAGCCAGCTGCAGCTAACAACGATCCTGCATTCATCAACAATTTGGTTCGTCCTATCAACGCACAAGACGGCGACCTTCTTCCTGTTTCTGCATGGAAGGGTATTGAAGACGGTACTTGGGAGCAGGGCACTGCCGCTTACGAGAAGCGTGGTGTTGCTACTTTCGTTCCTGTTTGGAATGCTGAAGACTGCGTAATGTGTAACAAGTGCTCGTTCGTATGTCCTCACGCTGCTATCCGTCCGTTCGTTATGGATGATGCAGAAGCTGCTAAGTTCACTGGCGCTGTTAAGGAAATGAAGGCTCCAGCTGCTCTTAAGGGCATGAAGTACCGTATGCAGGTAGACGTTATGGACTGCTTGGGTTGCGGTAACTGTGTTGACGTATGTATGGGTAACAAGAAGGGTAAAGCCCTCGAAATGGTTGCATTGGAAGGTCAGTTGCCTGAAGCTGCAAACTGGGATTTCTGTGTTAAGAACGTTAAGTCTAAGCAGAACCTCATCGATGTTAAGCAGAGCCCAATCAACACCCAGTATGCAACTCCATTGTTTGAGTTCTCTGGTGCTTGCTCTGGTTGTGGTGAGACTCCATACGTTAAGTTGATTTCTCAGATGTTCGGTGACCGTGAAATTGTAGCTAACGCTACCGGTTGCTCATCTATCTACTCTGGTTCTATTCCATCAACTCCATACACTAAAAACGAAAAGGGTCAGGGTCCTGCATGGGCAAACTCTTTGTTCGAGGACTTCTGTGAGTTCGGTCTCGGTATGGTATTGGCTAACAAGAAGATGCGTAACCGCATCCAGAGCTTGTTGGAAGAGCAGATTGCTAACGAAAAGGTTCCTGCAGACTTCAAGGAAGCTGCAAAAGAATGGATTGCTAACCGTGAAGACGCTGAAGGCAGCCGCGCTGCTGGCGACAAGTTGAAGGCCTTGATTGAGGCTGGTAAGGCTAACGGTTGCGCTACTTGCTCACAGCTTTCTGAACTTGCTCACTTCTTGACTAAGCGTAGCCAGTGGATTATTGGTGGTGACGGTGCTTCTTACGATAT
>DETD01000006.1:55399-55668 GCA_002362105.1 Bacteroidales bacterium UBA3297 | reverse complement strand
GTGTTCCTCGACTTCTCTGAGTCTATCAATCGCCTTGGTATCGACGTTGTTCGTCAGCGCTACGGTAACTTGTTCGATATGTACGAGGAAATCACCGACGTTAATCCAGGTGAATTGGCTAACGAAATTAATGGTGTTAAATACTATAACCCAATGATGATCTTCCCTGCTATCCACTATACAATGGGTGGCCTTTGGGTTGACTACGAACTCCAGACTAACTTGCCTGGCTTGTTCGCTATTGGTGAGTGTAACTTCTCTGACCACGG
>DETD01000006.1:39706-55359 GCA_002362105.1 Bacteroidales bacterium UBA3297 | reverse complement strand
AACCGTCTGGGTGCTTCTGCTTTGATGCAGGGTCTTGCCGATGGTTACTTCGTTCTTCCTTACACTATTCAGAACTATTTGTCTAACCAGGAAATCTGGCCTAAGATTGGCACCGATGCTCCTGAGTTCGACGAGGCTGAAAAGGCTTGGAACGAGAAGGTTGACAACTTGATGAACATCCGCGGTACCAGATCTGTTGATTCTATTCACAAAGAGCTTGGTCTCGTTATGTGGGAATACGTCGGCATGGGACGTAATGCTGAGGGCTTGAAGACTGGCTTGAAGAAAATTGCTGAAATTAAGAAAGAGTTCGAAACGAACTTGTTCATCCCTGGTTCTAAGGAAGGCTTGAACATTGAGCTCGACAAGGCGCTCCGTTTGAAGGACTTCATTACCATGGGTCAGCTTATCGCTTTTGACGCTCTTAACCGTAACGAGTCTTGTGGTGGTCACTTCCGCGAAGAATACCAGACTGAAGAAGGTGAGGCTAAGCGTGACGACGAGAACTACTTCTATGTTTCTTGTTGGCAGTATAAAGGCGAAAATGTAGAGCCTGAACTCAGCAAAGAACCTCTTGTTTACGAAAACATCAAGGTTCAAACCCGTAACTATAAGAACTAATAGGTTCTTTTCAAGTCTTAATTTTAAAAAAATAGAACAATGGACAACATAATTAATTTCAAAATTAGAGTATGGCGCCAGAATGGTCCTAAGGAAAAGGGACAATTCAGCGAATGGTACGATAGCAAGGAATTGAATATGGAGATCACCACCGATACTTCTTTCCTTGAAATGCTTGACATCTTGAACGAAAAGCTTATCGAAAACAAGAAAGAGCCTTTCGTTTTCGACCACGACTGCCGTGAAGGTATCTGCGGTATGTGCTCTCTTTACATCAATGGCCGTCCTCACGGTCCTGCACAGGGCGCTACCACTTGCCAAATCTACATGCGTCGTTTCAAAGATGGCGATACCATCACTGTTGAGCCTTGGCGTTCTGCAGGTTTCCCTGTAATCAAGGACTGTATGGTTGACCGTAGCGCTTTCGACAAGATTATGCAGGCTGGTGGTTACATCAGTGTTCGCACTGGTGCTCCGCAAGATGCTAACGCAATTCCTATTCCAAAGCAGAATGCCGATATGGCTATGGACGCTGCTACCTGCGTAGGTTGTGGTTGCTGTGTAGCTGCTTGTAAGAACGGTTCTGCTATGCTCTTCCTTTCTGCTAAGGTTTCTCAGCTCGCATTGCTCCCTCAGGGCCGCCCTGAAGCTGCTAAGCGTGCTAAGGCTATGTTGGCTAAGATGGACGAACTCGGCTTCGGTGCTTGTACCAACACTGGTGCTTGTGCGGCTGAATGTCCTAAGAACATCTCTCTCAGCAATATCGCCCGCTTGAACCGCGAGTTCATCAAGGCTAAGTTGGCTGACTAATTTAAGCGAAGTTAATTCCCTTGAATAAATGGGCGGGAATGTGGTTCTCCACATTCCCGCTTTTTTTATTTTTGTGACCGCTATGTACCCTTTCTTGAACATACATACCCACCGGCCCGATGCGCGTGGCGGTGTGTGCCCGGTGCTGTGTGCCGAGCCGTCTGATTTCCTACGGGGGGCCGACAGTGCTGCTCTTTACAGTGTCGGACACCATCCGTGGCGTGTGGGGAGCCAGAGCCGTGCCGAATTGGCGACTATGGCCCAGTTGTTGCTCCAAAAACAGGTTGTGGCTGTTGGCGAAATCGGTCTCGACAAGGTGTGCGATGCTGATTTCCGCCTCCAACAGGAGTTCTTCAAATTCCAGCTTCGCATGGCGGCCTGTGTCCGGAAACCGGTGGTCGTGCATTGTGTGAAGGCTTGGAGCGAGTTGCTCGAGACGCTTTCGCAGGTCGAGGACCTGCCTCCGGTCGTTATTCATGGCTTTAGGGGGAAGCCCCAACTGGCGGAGCAGCTGTTGAGGCATGGCTGTTTTCTCTCGTTCGGACCGAAATTTAACGCCGATACACTGAAAAGTGTGCCGCTGGGGTCTCTCTTCCTGGAAACGGACGACGATGATGCCGACATCGTTGCGTTGTACGGGCACACCGCTGAACTGCTGGGGCTTGGTTTGGAACAACTGAAGCAGGCTATTGCCGAAACTTGGCAACGGTTCTTTGCCGACAGTCCTGGTGCTGCCCTTGCCCGTTAGTGGCTAGGGCTCGACAGGAAGAACACCTATTCAGTATGCTGTGTGTGAATTGTTCCGATAATGGATATCTAGACTTACAAATTGACAATTTATGAGGCTTGTGCGGTAGGGAATAGAACATCGCATGATTTCTTTTGACCGCTTTTTTTGTTTGGATAAATCCTTTTTTTCGTTTTTTTGTATCTTTGCGACGGGGATTTTTAAAAGTAGAAAATTCAAAAATTAATTTAAATATCGTATGATAGTTTTAATGGTGGCTCTGTTCATTTTGGGTTATGCCTGTATAGCCCTTGAACATCCTTTGAAAGTTGACAAGTCTGCGTCGGCGCTTATCCTTTGTGCGGTCCTTTGGACTATTTACATCTTTTATGCGCAGAACCTGATCCCTTCTTTGGAATCGATGAGTATGGAATCTGCCAAATCGCTTTTCCCTTCTCTTGAGGAATTCAAAAGGTTCGTTCATGAAAAGTATGTCGATGGCGGTGTCCCTGTCCATGAACAGGTGGTTGCTTTCGTGACGGAAGTGCAAATTGTTGAACATCTTGGCGATGTGGCCCAAACCTTGTTCTACCTGATTGGTGCTATGACCATCGTTGAGTTGATCGACATACACGGAGGTTTCACCATTATTACCGATAAAATTAAAGAACGTAGCAAACGTAGGCTGATGTGGATTGTGTGCATCATTACCTTCTTTATGAGTGCCATCCTCGACAACCTTACCACAGCTATCGTTATGACCATGTTGCTCCGCAAGTTGGTTTCCGACCAACACGAGCGTTGGATTTATGCGGGCACTATTATTATTTCTGCCAATGCGGGTGGCGCGTTCTCGCCAATAGGCGATGTAACTACCATCATGTTGTGGGTGAAGGGGCTGGTTACCACTGGTGGCCTGTTGCCAAACCTGATTATCCCTTCAATTCTCGCTATGGTTGTTCCTGTCTATTTGGCCAGCCTTATGCTGAAGGGCAAATTGCCAGAATGCGAGAAGTGTGAAGGCGACGAGTCGAAACAGGGTGTGGCCCTTCGTCCGTCTGATGTGGTGACTGATGCTGAACGCCGCCATTTGTTGCAGTTCGGTGTGGCTGCCCTCCTTTTCGTACCTATCTTCAAGTCTATTACCCATCTGCCTCCGTTTATCGGTGTCTTGTTTGGTCTTGGTGCCCTTTGGGTGTATACCGAAATTATGTACCACCGCAAGAAAGATATCCCTGAAGACGCAAAGGCACGTATTACCCGTTGCCTTGGCCGTATCGACTTCGCTACCATCTTGTTCTTCTTGGGTATCCTTATGGCTGTTGCCACGCTTCAGTGCTCAGGCATTTTGCAGAATATGGCCGCTTGGTTGCAAGAAACTATTGGAAACGCCTTCGTCATCGACTTTATTATCGGTGTTTTGTCTTCTGTTGTCGACAACGTGCCATTGGTTGCTGGCTGCATGGGTATGTACGACATTCCAACTGCGGCGCAGTTGGCTGCCGACCCGTCTTTGGCCGACTTTGTTCGCGACGGCAACTTCTGGATGTTCTTGGCTTACTGTGCCGGTGTGGGCGGTTCTTTGCTCATTATCGGTTCTGCTGCCGGTGTGGTGGTTATGGGCTTAGAGCACATCAATTTCGTTTGGTATGTTAAGAAGTTCACCCTGCTTGCCTTTGCGGGCTATGCGGCTGGTGCCCTTTTCTATGTATTCCAGGAATTGGTGATACGCCCTGCTTTAGGTGTTTAACTGTTTGATTTTTAATAGGGGAGGCATGTTCCTTGTTGTCTGCGATGGCAAGGGACATGCCTCTTTTTTGTAAAAAAGTTGGCGTATTATTTTTTCGCTACCGCTCAAAATTGTAAATTTGACAATTGTAATGTTTGAGGTTGTTCGACCTCTTTATACTGAATGAAGAACACATGAATATCACAAGAACATTTTTTTCTAAGTTTTTTGTCTCTTTGCTCGTATCTGCACCTTTATGCTTGCTGACAAATTGTTGTAAGGATTCTGATCCGGAACCTTGGTACAATCCTGCGCCAGTTAACAAAAAGAGCATTCACGACGTGTATGTCGCTTTGTCGTACGATAAGGGACCTAACACGCTGAACCGTGCGGGATATTACCACAAGGGCGAATTGGTGACTCTGAACGGACAGGCCGACAATGTCGATACATACGCCAACAGCATTTATATCGATGGCGATGATGTCTTTGTAGCCGGCATGGAAGACTTCCAGGCTATTTATTGGAAAAACGGCGAGGCCAACTACCTGCCTCAGGGCACTGGTGCTACCGGCATTGTGGCTAAAAATGGCAATGTCTATATTTGCGGATACGAGGCTTCGATGGATGGCGATATGGCTTGTTGCTGGATTAACAACAAACGTTATCTGCTAGACAATGGTACCCGTACTGCGGGCATTACGGTCGACGAAAATGGCAAGGTCTACATCGTAGGCTATTACTACGACCGTACCACCGGCGTCTTCTATATGCGTTATTGGACCGATGCTGAAACCGAAAGCGGCGTGCTTGCGCGTTATGGTATAAACAGTAAGACGTCGTGCGAGGGTCGTGCTATCTGTCTCGATTACAAACACGAGAAGAACGGACACCCATTTATCTGCCTTGCAGGTATGGAAACCACTCAGAATGGTTCTGTAAACAAACAGTGGGTTGAACGTCGCGAAACATCTTTGGCATCTGCCTTTGGTAACGAGGTCTCGGCTATGGCGGCTTGCAACGGTAAGGTCTACACTTGCGGTAACGATGTTAAGACGGCTAAGTACTGGGTTACAACCATTGGCCCTAATGGCGAGGGCTTGAATCTGCTGACCAAATCACTGACCGATGGTACCCTCCAGTGGAAGGCTACGGGTATTTCGGCTCTCGAAGACGATGTGTATGTAACCGGCTACGAGGCAAAAAGATCGCATGCCCCTGTTGTGTGGAAGAACGGTGAGGTCTTTTTCGAACTTACCGACGAGGTGCGTATCACCCCAAGCGCCATTTATGTGGTTGCCCGCCAGCAACTCGTTGATGACGTGAACGACTCTACTTCTGTTAAGGGTATGCAAGAGGCTGCCGCTTTAGGCAACTAAGTCTTCTAATTGTTAAAGTATATTAGGCGCGGGTGTTGCTACCCCGCGCCTTTATTTTTGTGCAATGTTCCTTTCTTAGGTTTTTGTTATCTTTGTGAACAGTATAAATTACAGATATGAAAAAATTATTTTTTGTTGCTTTGTTGTCGGCAGGCTTGACGTCCTGCTTCGATACACAAACAGCCACTGTCTCGAAAAACACGGCTAAGGCTGCCGAACAGCAACCTGTTGTCAGTGTTCCTGTTTTTAATCAAGACAGCGCGTTCTACTATGTGAAAAAACAGTGCGATTTTGGCCCGCGTGTGCCCAACACTGCCAATCATGAGGAATGCCTCAACTTCTTGGCTAAGGAACTGACCCGCCTGGGTGGCTCCGTCTCGTTGCAGAAGGCTGACCTGAGGGGCTACGATGGCACTATCTATAAATCGACCAACATAATTGCCGCTTTCTACCCTGAACGGGAGAACCGTGTGGTTCTGTTCTCGCATTGGGATTCCCGCCCTTTGAGTGACCAGGAAGACGGCACTGAGAAGACGGCACTGAAAAAGCCTGTTATGGGGGCTAACGATGGCGCTAGTGGCGTGGGGGTCTTGTTGGAGGCTGCCCGCAACTTTGCGGCTAACGATCCGAAGATTGGTGTCGACATCGTCCTCTTCGATACGGAAGACTGTGGCGCGCCTCGTTGGAAACAGAGCCAGGTCGAGAACGACTGGTGCCTGGGGTCGCAGTATTGGAGTAAGAACACTGGGTATACCGCTGCCAACAAACCGAAGGTGGGCATCTTGCTCGATATGGTTGGAGGGGCGAATCCTTCGTTCTGCATCGACGCTGTTTCTGGCTATTATGCGCCTACGTTTGCCGGCGACTTCTGGAAGGTGGCGAATGGCATGGGCTTCGGCTCTTTCTTTAAAAATGTGAACGGCGGACAGATTGTCGACGACCATTACTATGTGAACACTTTGGCCGGCATTCCGACGTTCGATGTGATAGATTTCGATACCGAACGCGGATTCCCTGAAATGTGGCATACACAGCACGACGATGTAGAACACATCGACCGCAATACGCTGGGTATGGTGGGCCGTGTGCTGCTCCGTTATATTTATACGAATTGCGCAAAATGAAAAAAGAGCATACTCCCCTGAAACTGTTTATGGAACCCGGTGTCATGGAAGCCGGTTGCGATGAGGCGGGGCGTGGATGCCTTGCCGGACCAGTTTATGCGGCGGCCGTCATCTTGCCGGCTGACTTCCATAATGAGTTGCTGAACGATAGCAAGCAGCTGACCGAAAAGCTGCGCTACCAGTTGCGTCCGGTTATCGAGAAGGAGGCTCTTGCGTGGGCGGTTGGCGTGGTGTCTGCCGAAGAGATCGACAAAATCAACATCCTTAATGCCTCCATCTTGGCGATGCACAGGGCTTTAGACCAGCTGAAGGTCCGCCCCGGACACGTTATTGTTGACGGTAACCGCTTCAAACCCTATGGAAAGGTGCCTTACAAGACGGTTGTAAAGGGCGATGCGACCTATATGTCGATTGCGGCGGCTTCTGTTCTGGCCAAAACTTACCGCGACGACTATATGAACGAACAAGATGCTGTTTATCCGGCTTACCAGTGGAAAAAGAACAAGGGGTACCCTACCAAGGCCCACCGTGCGGCTATTGAAGAGGTCGGCCCTTCGCCTATTCACAGAATGTCGTTTAATTTGGTTGACCGGCAGCTCAAACTCGAGTTCCCGGAAGAGTAATTGTTGCTTGCCGCTGTTTTTACCCCGCGGTTGGCACATTCTTTGCTCCTTTCTAACCGATTTTGCTTACCCTCTGGCGGCTATTTGCACAAAATTTGAAAGATAATGTGTATTTTTGTAAAATAATTTATTGCGAATTGCCGTTCATTATAAGGTAATTTATGATTCGATGAGACTATTTAAACGTTATATTCTTGTATTGCTGATCGGGATGCTGTCCCACTCGCTTAGTGCCCAATACGTTGGTGAAGTAGGTGTGATGGGTGGAGTGTCTTATTACAATGGCGATGCAAATTCTACTACACCTTTCTTCGAGAACCACCCTTATGGCGGTCTCCTCCTCCGTTTGAAAATGAGCTCGCACTGGTTGTGTAAGTTCGATGTCTCTTATGGCTCTGTTTCTGGCGACACCGAGAATTTCCCAGAAGTTCAGTTCCCACATCCAGCTTCGTTTGAACACAGTTTCTGGAATGTTGGGTGCCAGTTTGAACTCAACTTCTTTAAGTACGGAATGTCTCGCTGGGATAAGGAGGTGAAACGCCACACGCCTTACATTACGGCCGGACCAAGTCTCGCTGTTTATCAGGCTTGGAACGGTAACCGTGTTTCGCCGGGTCTGGCTTTCGGTGTGGGGTACAAGGTCAAGCTGGCTCCACGTCTGAATATGGGAGTGGAGTGGAACATGCATAAACTTATTCACGACGATTTTGATGACGATGAATTTGGTAACGGATACCTGACCGACCCTTTCCAAATGGGGCACTCGCATGTGAAGAATAACGACTGGTATTCGTGCGCTGTTGTCTTCTTTACTCTCGATATCTTCAAACGGCGTGGTGTATGCCGCCTATACGATTAAGCACTAATTTCTTATGACAACTTTTCTAGAACAGTTAGATAAAAACCGCATTCCGACTTCTGTTGCCATCATTATGGACGGTAACGGCCGTTGGGCTAAGAAGCAGGGAAAAAACCGTGTCTTCGGACACCAAACTGGCGTTGAATCTGTCGACCATGTGATGGAGGCTGCTGCGGGCATTGGTATCAAATACCTCACATTGTACGCTTTCTCTACCGAAAACTGGAACCGTCCGATCAATGAGGTGAATGCGCTTATGGACCTTTTTGTGACAGCTATCAACAGCTATCTCGAAAAGATGCTGTCCCACAATATCCGCATGGTGATTGTTGGTGATATCGACCGCCTCAGCGAGAAGACCCGGAACAATATGCAGATGGCTATCGACAAAACGGCAGGTTGTACCGGTATGACGCTCGTCTTGGCCATCAGCTACTCTTCCCGTTGGGAGATTGTCCGTGCGGTTAAGAATATCGCAGCCGAGGTTAAAGACGGCAAACTGAATCTAGATGATATTGATGACGCTTGTTTCTCGAATTACCTTGCTACGAAGGGTATTCCAGACCCAGACCTGCTTATTCGCACAAGCGGTGAGCTGAGAATCAGCAATTTCTTGATGTGGCAGTTGTCTTACTCCGAACTGTATTTTACCGATGTCTGCTGGCCCGAATTTAGGGAAGAACAGCTCTATGAGGCTATTCTCGACTACCAGAACCGCGAAAGACGTTTCGGTAAAACCAGTGAACAACTTACCAAATAATAACAGAATTTTGACTTTTAGTATGACATATTTGAAGCGTTTGGTTGGTCTGGCTTTTGCCTGTGCTGTTGCAACCAATTCTTTTGGACAGACCGACTCTATTTCTATCGACAGGACGGTAACTAAGGTCGACTCGACTATTACGGCAATTACCAGGGATGCTGAGTCGGTTGTGGACGCTATACTGCAAGACTCTGCCCTGAGCGATACTGTGACGAAAGTGGTAGCCCAGGCTTCCGACGACGCCACTTCTCCGGAAATCGAATACTCGAACTCTCCGAAAGAATATGTCATTAAAGATATCACTGTTACCGGCAACGGCGTTTACGATAAGTCGGTGCTGATTGCCTACTCTGGCCTGCACGTTGGCGACCGCGTTAAAATGCCGGGCGACGCTTTCTCGGGCGCTATAAAAAAGTTCTGGAAACAGGGCCTTTTCTCCGATGTGAAGATTTTGGCGAAGAAGGTGCAGGGCGACGAGGTTTGGATTGAACTGGCCTTCAAACCACGTCCGCGTATTTCCGATGTGGTGGTTACCGGTGTCAAGAAAAAAGACAAGGAAGATATTCAGAGTGGTATCGGTTTGTCGAAGGGTGGACAAATTTCACCTGCTATGGTGTCGCGTGCCCAGTACCTCATCAAGCACAAACTTGCTGAAAAAGGATACGAAAAGGCCGAGGTAGCCATCGACTTGCGTCCCGACCCAACCCAGGCCAATTACCAGATTGTCTATATCGATGTCGACCGGAAGGAAAAAATCAAGGTTCACCGCATCCACATCAACGGCAACGAGAACTTGTCGAACTTCAAAGCCAAATGGGCGCTGAAGGGTACGAAGGAACCACGCATCTACAACCTCTTCAAGTCGAAGAAGTTTATCCGTGAGAAGTACACCGAAGACAAGGGCAAACTCTTGGCTAAGTACAACGAAAAGGGTTTCCGCGATGCCGAAATTATTGCCGACAGCGTTGTGCCATACAAAAAGAAGAAAGTTGATGTCTACCTGACCGTTAGCGAGGGTAAGAAGTACTACTTCCGCAATATCACCTGGACGGGTAACACCATCTACAGCAGCGAGGTCCTTTCTTCTGCTCTCGGCATCAAGAAGGGTGACGTCTACAACCAGAAACAACTCGACGAACGTATCAACATCGATGAAGATGCCGTGTCGAACCTCTATATGGACAATGGTTACCTCTTCTTCAATATCGAACCTGTCGAGATTAACATCGTCGGCGACTCTATCGATATGGAAATGCGCATCTACGAGGGCCGCCAGGCTGTCATCAACAATATCGAGATTAATGGTAACACCGCCGTTTACGACAATGTGATTCGTCGTGAGTTGCGTACCAAACCGGGCGATTTGTTCAGTAAAACCAATTTGCAGCGTTCTGCCCGCGAATTGGCTGCTACGGGCCAGTTCGATCCTGAAAAAATGGATATTCGCCCTGTTCCTCATCCTGAAGACGGTACGGTCGACATTATCTACAACTTGGAACAGAAGAGAAACGACCAGGTTGAGTTGTCGTTCGGTTATGGTTCTACGGGTGTGACCGGTTCGCTGGGTTTCAAGTTTACCAACTTCTCCATCCAGAACATCTTTAACAAGAAGAGCTATAGCCCGCTTCCTCAGGGCGACGGACAGACACTGTCCATCAACTACACCACTAATGGCGACTATTACAACTCGGCTTCCATTTCGTTTACCGAGCCTTGGTTGGGCGGCCGCCGTCCTACCAACTTCAATACTACGTTCTACTGGTCGAAACAGACGGGTGTGAACAGTAACTACTGGAGTAACGACTATTATTACAGCTCTTTCTCGAACACCTATAACTACGACGCTGACCCCGATAAGTACATCGTTACTTTGGGTGCCGCTGTTGGTCTGGGTACACGTTTGAGTTGGCCTGACGACTATTTCACCATTTATGGTGAAGTGGCATACCGCCACTACAAACTGCAGAACTGGGACTATTTCGAGATGTCTGACGGCGTGGCCAACAACCTGAACTTTGGTGTGACCTTCGCGCGTAACTCACTCGACAATCCGTACTTTACGCACCGTGGTTCTAATTTCTCGCTGTCGTTGCGCGCTACACCTCCTTATTCTGTGTTTAAAGACAACAAGCAGACTTACGATTTGTACCGTCGCTACCGCAACGGAGGTTCGCTTAGCGAAGACGAGTACATGTCTATGCAGCAAGACCTCTACCGCTGGGTTGAGTACTACAAGACCGAGTTGAAGGCGAAAATCTTTACTCCGCTCACTCCCGACCAGAAGTTGGTGCTGATGACCCGTGCCGAATACGGTTTCTTGGGTTATTACAACAAAAACCGCCGTTCGCCGTTTGAACGTTACTATGTGGGTGGCGACGGTACTTCGGGTACCAGCTCTACTTATGCGACTACTGCGGTGGCTATGCGTGGTTATAAGAACGGCTCACTCACTCCGCGTGACCCTGTTACAAACCGCCAGGCTGGTAACCTCTACACTCGTCTGTCTGCCGAGTTGCGTTATCCGCTCATGCTCCAGCCTACCAGCACCATCTATGTGCTTGCCTTTGCCGATGCCGGTAACGCATGGCAGGAGTTTGGCGATTTCGATCCGTTCGACCTCAAGCGTTCAGTCGGTATTGGCGCGCGTATCTTCTTGCCGATGCTTGGCCTGATTGGTGTTGACTACGGTTATGGTTTCGACGAGACCTTGTATAAGGGCGATAACCACAGCAATTTCCACTTGGTTATCGGTCAGGAGTTCTAGCCCTGCCCACTTTGGCACGGCCTTTGTAATCTGTTAGATAAATAAACAATAAAAATTAACGATATATGAAAAAGATTTTGATGATTGCGTTGCTCGCCGTTGCGGGCGCATTCTCTGCTGTCGCACAGAAAACTGCGGTTGTCGATATGCAATACATTTTGAAGAATATTCCTATGTATGAAAGCGCCAACGAACAGTTGAAACAGGTTTCCGAAAAATGGCAGAAAGAAGTTGAGGCTAAGAACAACGAGGCCCAGGTTCTTTACAAGAACTACCAGACCGAGTCGGTTTTCTATTCCGATGAGATGAAGACCAAAAAGGAGAACGAGATTGTGGCTAAGGAAAAGGAGGCTAACGAGCTGAAGCGCCGCTATTTCGGCCCTCAGGGCGAATTGTTCAAAAAGCGCGAGAGCCTGATGAAGCCTATCCAAGACGAGGTCTACGCCGCTGTTAAAGACGTTGCTGAAAAGAACGGCTATGCGGTGATTTTCGATAAGACTTCTGCTCAGAACATGGTATACTACTCTTCAAAAATAGATATTAGCGATTTGGTACTTGCCAAATTGGGCTATTCTAAGTAAATAAAAGCAGAGCAGGGAATTTTTTAGTGTTCCTTTTTTCGTATCTTTGCACTCAAATTGAAATATATATAATTGAAAATAAATTATGCTTAAGAAGTTAATCCTTTTGTGCCTTGCTGCAATGCCATTCGCATCTTTCGCACAGACCAGCGTTGTTAAACTCGGACACCTTGATGTTCAGTTGTTGTTTATGTCTTTGCCAGATGCTGCTGAAATCGATTCTGTCATGAAGAAGACTAGCGACGAATATGAAGTCGAGTTGAAGCGCATGCAGGAAGAAATTGCACGTAAGACCGAAGAATACCAGAAGAATTATCAGACTTGGGATGAAAGCATCAAGCAGAACCGTGCTGAAGAAATCCAGTCTTTGCAGACCCGTGTGCAGAACTATTACCAGAATGCACAGCAGTTGTTGCAGAAGAAGCAGGAATCACTTCAGACTCCTGTCCGCGATAAAATCCGCAAGGCTATCGACGAGGTTGCCAAAGAGAACGGTTTCCTTTACATTCTCGACACTCAGGCTATCCTCTACAAGAGCGATTCTGCTGTCGATATCACCAACTTGGTGTTGAAGAAGTTGGGCGTTAATGCTGCTTCTATCAAGCGCTAAAAACATTTTTCCATATAGGCGCCCTTGGTACGCTATGTGCCAAGGGCGTTTTTTCTACATGTATATTTTCTCAGATTCAAATGCAACCAGTAAGTAAAGGCCCTATAGGCGTTTTCGATTCCGGATACGGTGGCTTGTCCATCTTGCGTGAACTCCGCAAAGCCCTTCCCCAGTACGATTATGTGTTCTTGGGCGACAATGCGCGTGCGCCTTACGGCTCGCGCTCGTTCGACGTTGTCTACCAGTTTACCCGGCAGACGGTTGAGCGCCTGTTCGAAATGGGGTGCCCTTTGGTGGTGCTGGCTTGCAATACGGCTTCGGCTAAGGCGTTGCGTACCATTCAGCAGAACGACTTGCCGGTGTGGGACCCCTCGCGCCGTGTTCTGGGCATCATACGTCCTACGGTCGAGCAGGTGGGCGCTCTGACGTCGACCCGACATATCGGTATCTTTGGCACTAAGGGAACCATCAGCTCTGGCTCGTATCCGATAGAGATTGCCAAATTCTTTCCCGATGTGGCTGTTACCGGACACGCCTGCCCTATGTGGGTGCCTTTGGTGGAGAATGGCGAGTACGATAGCGACGGAGCCGACTATTTCGTGAAGAAGGAGATTGATGCGATTCTTGCCGAGGACCCGCTGATCGATATGGTGATTCTGGGCTGTACGCATTACCCGCTTCTCGAGGCGAAAATCCGCCGTTTTATGCCCGAACGTGTCCGCATTGTTCCGCAGGGGACTATCGTCGCCCAAAGCCTGGCCGAATATCTCGACCGTCACGACGATATGCGTATGCGGCTCACCACAAACGGCTCTTGCACGTACCTGACTACCGAAAACCCCGATATGTTCCGACAGGCGGCTTCGGCTTTCCTCGACGAAGACATTGAGGCACGCCACACCGATTTGTGAGTGTTTCGATTTTTTAAGAATTAGACCGCAAAAATTGTGGCTAAGAGCCCTTAACATCTCTTTTTGTTACTATATTTGTATCTTGATGAAAAACAGATTTAAATAAATTTAAAAATTTTATATAACATCAATTTATGGAATTCGGACACTATGACGATGCGAACCGCGAGTTCGTCATCACCAATCCAGCAACCCCGTTCCCTTGGATCAACTATCTGGGTAACGAGGACTTCTTCGGTTTGATTTCTAACACTGCCGGAGGTTACAACTTCTACAAGGACGCTAAGTTCCGCCGTATCACCCGTTACCGTTACAACGGTGTGCCAATGGATAATGGTGGCCGTTATTTCTACATCAACGATAATGGTACTGTATGGAATCCGGGCTGGAAGCCTTGCAAGACTCCGCTCGACGCCTACGAGTGCCGCCACGGTATGAACTATACCCGCATCACTGGTTCTAAGAACGGTATCGAGGCTTCTGTCCTCTTCTTCGTGCCGCTCAAGACTTGGGCCGAGGTTCAGAAGGTTACCCTCAAGAACACGACTACCTACACTAAGAAAATCAAACTTTTCTCTTTCGCTGAATGGTGTCTGTGGAACGCTGCGACCGATATGGAGAACTTCCAGCGTAACTGGTCTACCGGTGAGGTCGAAATCGACGGTAGCGTTATCTATCACAAGACTGAATACAAGGAACGCCGCGACCACTATGCATACTATGCTGTGGCTAATGCCAAGATCGACGGCTACGATACCGACCGTGAGTCTTTCATCGGTCTTTACAACGAGTTCGCTGACCCTCAGTGCGTAATGGCTGGCAAGCCAGGCAACTCTCTCGCACACGGTTGGTCTCCTATTGCTTCTCACTACATCGAGGTTGAACTCAAGCCAGGTGAGAGCAAAGACTACGTCTTCGTGCTCGGTTATGTCGAGAACAAACAGGAAGAGAAGTTCTGCAAAGAAGACCTCGCCCGCAAGAAGAGTGGTGAACTCATCACTTCTCAAGATTCCGACGTTACTTTCGTTAACAAGAAGAAGGCCCTCGAAACCATCAACCGTTTCGCCGATGTGAAGGCGGTTGACGCTGCTTTCGCTGAACTTGCCGCTATGTGGGACAAGCTGCTCGAGTGCTATGTTGTTAAGTCTGACGATGAGAAACTGAACCGTATGGTCAACATCTGGAGTCAGTACCAGTGTATGATTACCTTCAACTTCTCTCGTTCTGCTTCGTTCTTCGAGAGTGGTGTCGGCCGTGGTATGGGCTTCCGCGACTCTAACCAAGACTTGGTTGGTTTCGTTCACCAGGTGCCTTCACGTGCACGCGAACGTATCATCGATATCGCTTCTACCCAGTTCCCTGACGGTGGTTGCTACCACCAGTACCAGCCTTTGACTAAGCACGGTAATAACGATATAGGTGGCGGTTTCAACGACGACCCTTGTTGGCTGATCTTCGGTACTGCCGCATATTTGAAGGAGACTGGCGACTTCTCTATCCTTGACGAGCCTGTTCCTTTCGATAACAAGCCTGGTACCGAGGTTTCCCTCTTCGAACACCTTAAAATTTCGTTCAACCACGTGGTGAACAACCTCGGCCCTCACATGTTGCCGCTCATCGGCCGTGCCGACTGGAACGACTGCTTGAACCTGAACTGCTTCTCTTGGGACCCTAACGAGTCTTTCCAGACTACCGAAAACAACTCGGTTGGCAGCAAGGCTGAGTCTTTGATGATTGCCGGTCTGTTCGTTGTGACTGGTAAGGACTACGTTGACCTCTGCAAGCAGATGGGCAAGAACGACGAGGCTGAACGTGCACAAAAGTGCATCGACTCGATGGTTGAGGCCGTTAAAAAACACGGTTGGGATGGTGAATGGTACCTTCGTGCTTACGACTTCTATGGCAACAAGATCGGTTCTAAGGAATGCGAGGAAGGTAAAATCTTCATCGAAAGCCAGGGCTTCTGTACAATGGCCGGCATCGGTCTTGAAGAAGGTATGGTCGACAAGGCTATCGATTCTTGTAAGAAGTACCTCGACTGCGAACACGGTATGGTGCTCAACAACCCTGCATACACTACTTACCACGTTGAAATGGGTGAAATCAGCTCTTACCCTGCTGGTTACAAAGAGAACGCCGGTATCTTCTGCCA
>DETD01000006.1:0-39668 GCA_002362105.1 Bacteroidales bacterium UBA3297 | reverse complement strand
GGTATCTTCTGCCACAACAACCCTTGGGTTATCATTGGTGAGACTGTTGCCGGACGTGGTAACGACGCTTGGGAACTCTTCAAGAAGATCAGCCCTGCTTACCTGAAAGACCAGGCCCTCCACAAGGTTGAGCCTTATGTCAACTGCCAGATGGTTGCCGGTAAGGATGCCGCCAAGCCAGGCGAAGGTAAGAACTCTTGGTTGACCGGTACCGCTGCTTGGATGTGGTTGACTGTCAGCCAGTACTTGCTCGGTATTAAGCCTGCTTACACTGGGCTCGAAATTAACCCTTGTCTTTCTTCCGACATGAAGGGTTATTCGGTTAACCGTGTGTTCCGTGGTGCTGAATACAGCATCAAGGTCGTTAACTCTGGCGCCCAGAAGGGTGTTAAGAAGTTGACCGTTAATGGCAAGGTTATCGAAGGCAACATCGTTCCTATGATGCCTGCTGGCTCTAAGAACGAGGTGCTTGTTGAAATGTAATCAACAATTTTCTAAATAGTAAAGTCCCGGGGCTTATGCCTCGGGACTTTTTTTGTTGACCTATCTGGTTTTTGTGGATGACTTCCCCTATTAATTTTAATAGAGTATTGTTTTCCCAACGTTTCCATTATGGCTCTGCCAATTGTTTCGTTAAACTTGTTAGCTACATGGTGAAACTCGCCGAGTTTGAAGATGTTCTCGTTTTTATAATATCTTTTCCATAATCCATTGTTGTTTTTGTTACAACACCACATATGAAGGGATTTATGATATATGGAAACCCATAGAAATTTCTGTTTCTTATAATGTTTGTTTATGAAAAAAAACATCTACGTAATTTATGTGAGATAATTTATAAATTTTTAATAATAATAACTAATTTTGCAAATAGATTGTACAGTCATTAGTTAAGGGAGGCAGGGTAAAGCTGTGTCCGTGTTTCCCAATATCCGTAAAATACATAAAAATGAGAAAAAAACATTTTTTATTTGGTGTTCTCTTTGTAGCATTGGCTTCATGTTCTGACAAAGAAAGAGATGAAGAAGTTTACACAGAGAACGTACCACAAAACCAGTCAGGAAGTTACTACCGTATTTCTTCACTGAAAAGTGTCAATCACTCTGTTTCAATCGAAGAGGCAGAAAAAAGTGCCAAAGAAGTCATGGCAGCCGTGTTCTCAAATAGTAATGGTTTAAAAAGCGCTATATCAAAGGATGTGGCTAACGTAGTAGTTATCAAGGCTTCAAAATCATCATTAAAAGCCCATAATCCGTTTATTCCTGACACATTAGCATATGTAGTTAATTTTGCAGATAGTGCAGGATTTGCGTTAGTTAGCGCAGACGACCGTGTACCATACCCTGTTTTGGCATGCCTTGAAAAAGGAAACTACTCTTCCATGGGTAATAATCTATGTCTGAACATGATGTTAAAGCGTTCAGAACAGTTCATACAGTCTTCTATTATTGATTTTGAGAATAACAAAGAGGATTGTCTGGCATATCTTGCGGTTAACGGGGAGCCAGAATCGGAGGGAAGACAACTTAAAGAGTCTTCAATAGTGGGTCCATATTTGACCACAAAATGGGGACAAGGTGCTCCATATAATGGACTTCTGAACTGTACAGACCCAGGATGTACCAAAAAAGCCAAAACTGGATGTTTTCCAACTGCACTCGCACAGGTGATGACCTATTGGGAATGTCCTAAGAACAAATTCCCGTGGTTCCTGTTTAAGCGAGACCTCACAATAGGAAACGGACAGCAGTTCCTTGCAAAAATGCACTACCTGCAAGAATTGATGAAGTGGTTGGGAGAAGCATGTGATGCAGAATATACCTGTCATGGAACTAGTGCAGGTTTAACATGGACGAAAACTGGAAGTGGACCATGGCATAACAACTGGTTAACAAGCATGGGGTACGATAACGAATTTATTGATTATTCTTGGAGTGAACTGAAAAAAGTCCTTGATAAAGGACCTTCTATGATGTGTGGAACAGACTCTGAAGAGGGCGGCCATGCATGGGTTGCTGACGGATACAAACATATTCACTACACAATCCCTGTAGTTTACAGTACTCCTGTAGGGAATAAGAGTGCAACCGCAAATGCAGATATTTATTTCATTCATAACAACTGGGGATGGGATGGACAAAATAATGGTTATTTTGTTCGTGACTGTTTTAACGTTGCAAACGCATCCGAATTTGACAAGCCATCATCAAATAACCAAACATTTAACTTCACTAAGGAACTCAAAATCATAAAAATGTTTCCGAAATAAAAGCATATCGTAACGATAGTGTAAATAGAAAAATCCTGGGAGTAAGTCATACTCTCAGGATTTTTTCATGAGAGCATTTTCACAAACTGACAGTGGAAACCCGAAATCAAAATAATGGAATAAGTATATTTTTTACTGCTCTCCGCATAATCTTCAGAGCGGAAACGGCTGTGTAGTTGTTGTTTGTTGCGTCTTGCGCTCACTGTAGCTGTGATTTTTTTGTGCGGTGAAAGATAATCTTTTATCTTTGTTTTGCCGGGTATGGTCCGGCGTTTATTTTCGATATAAAGTCAGGTGCAATATGGCGCAAGAACAAACAGGAATAAGGGAAAGGCAGCGGGTCGATTTGAGGGAACCCCGCCGTTACAAGGTGGTTATGCACAACGACGATTTCACTACTATGGACTTCGTTGTGATGGTGCTCCGTACCGTCTTCGCTAAATCTGATGCCGATGCCGAGGCTCTTATGCTGGGTATTCATAAAAAGGGCTCGGCTGTCGTCGGCATTTATTCGCTCGATGTGGCGAAAACCAAGGTGCAGAAGGCTACCCAGATGGCGCGCGACAACAATTTCCCCCTTAAAGTAACTTATTCTCCTGAAAACTAAATCTCATATATGGAAAGATCTTTTTGGGCCAACAAGGCCCTGAACGACGCTGTGCGGGGTGCGCAGGAACGACGTCTCGAACTTCTGACTCCTGAGGCTTTCCTCTTGTTCGGCTTATGCGCGCAGGGACCGTTCGCTGATACGTTGAACAACTGCGGTGCCGATGTGGAGGCATTGAACCATGACCTCGATTTATATTTGAAGGATGCCGACCTGGTTCCCGATGGACAAAATTACGCCCTGGAGGCTTCCGCACAAATGATGGATATTTTACAACTCTCTGAACAGCAGGCCTACAGCTCGTCGGCAAAAGAAGTCGACGTCCCCCATCTTGTTAAGGCTTTGTTGTCGTTGCCCGATTCGTGGGCGGCTTTCCTTCTTCGTAAGCACGTTGCTATTGACGAGGCCAGCTTTCTCGATGCGCTGATCGATTTCTACTACACGCCTGACACGGCTGACGGAGGCGGTGGGGATGAACCTGCCGAATCGTGGCGCAGTTTTGTGGTGTGCGTTAACGACTTGCTAAAGGAACATAATCCGCTTATCGGACGGGAACGTGAACTCGACCGTACGATACAGGTGCTGTGCCGTAAAGAGAAGAACAACCCGCTGCATGTGGGCGAGCCGGGTGTGGGAAAGACCGCCCTGGTCTATGGACTGGCTCAGCGTATTGCCGATGGCAGTGTGCCGGAAAGGCTGAAAGACGCCCGCATCTACAGCCTCGATTTGGGCGGACTGCTGGCGGGTGCGCAGTTCAGGGGCGATTTTGAAAAACGCATCAAGGAGATTATGAACGGCATCCTCAAAGAGGGCAATGCCATTGTCTATATCGACGAAATCCATAACCTGATTGGCGCCGGACGTACTGGCGACGGCTCGATGGACGCGTCGAATATGCTGAAACCCTACCTCGAGGGGGGTGAAATCCGCTTTATAGGCAGCACCACCTACCAGGAATACAACCGCTATTTCGCCAAAAGCAAGGGCATTGTGCGCCGTTTCCAGCAGATTGACGTGCTGGAACCTTCGCAAGAGGAAACGGTGAAGATTTTAGAGGGCCTCCGCAGCAAGTACGAGGACTTCCATAAGGTCCGGTACGCCGACGGCGTTATTGAATATGCGGTGGAAATGAGCGCCAAATACGTCAACGACCGCTTCCTGCCCGACAAGGCTATCGATTTGATCGATGAGGCGGGGGCCTATCTTGAATTGCATCCTGACGCAAGCGGGGAAACCCGGTTAGTCGACAAGGAACTGGTTTCTGACGTGCTGGCCCGCATTTGTAAGGTCGACGCTATGGCGCTGCATGCCGATGACGACAATTCGGCCCTGGAACACCTTGAGGAAAAAATATCGGCTCAGATTTACGGCCAACCCGATGCCGTGCGGCAGGTGGTGGAGGCTGTGCAGATGGGAAAGGCCGGACTGCTGGAAGACGGGAAACCGGTGGCTTCGCTACTGTTTGTCGGCCCTACCGGTGTCGGTAAAACAGAGGTGACCAGAGTCTTGGCCCAAGAACTGGGACTCGAACTCGTCCGCTTCGATATGAGCGAGTACACCGAGAAACACACGGTGGCCAAACTGATTGGCTCGCCGGCCGGTTATGTGGGCTATGAGGATGGCGGACTCCTGACCGACGCTATCCGGAAAACACCGCACTGTGTGCTGCTGCTCGATGAGATTGAGAAGGCGCACAGCGACATCTACAACGTGCTGCTGCAGGTGATGGACTATGCGCGCCTGACCGACAACAAGGGGCAGAAAGCCGATTTCAGGAACGTCATACTGGTTATGACTTCCAACGCTGGCGCCCAATACGCTTCGCAGGCGTCGGTGGGCTTCGCTTCAAAGGTGACGGCCGGTGAGGCGATGCTCGCACAGGTGAAGAAAACCTTCAAACCCGAATTTCTGAACCGCTTGTCGGGGACGGTGGTCTTTAACGATATGGACCAGTCTATGGCTGAACGGATCCTCGATAAGAAGATTCGGCAACTCGATGAAAGGCTCGCTGCCAGACTGGTGCGGATGGAACTTACGGATGCGGCCCGTGGTTTCTTGCTCGAGAAGGGTTTTGTTCCGCAATACGGGGCCCGCGAAATGGACCGTGTTCTGCGCCAGCAGCTGAACCCGCTGTTGATGCGCGAAATACTTTTCGGTTCGCTGAAAAATGGTGGAAGCGTCGTGGTTGACCTTGTGTCCGGACAGTTGGAGGTGGCGCGTAAGAAACGTGCAGCAGCGGCAAAAAAAGGGTGAACAGGAATGAGATATGAAAAACTTGTATTTTTTGCTAATATTTATACATTCTTAGTTATCTTTACACAATTCTTTTTTAATGATGAGATTACGGAACTTTTTGGGAACCGTCTTGTGCGGTCTTTTGTGCGCTTCGTGCGCCAAACAGGGTAGTGGGGGCTATATGGCCGAACTGGCAGCCAACCAACCCATCAACAATACGCATTACACCTATCCTATGGGCTCTCCGGTGGCTGAACATGGGGCGCTGAAAGTAAACGGTCTGCAGTTGTGCGACGCTTCGGGCGAGCCGGTGCAGCTGGCGGGCTTTAGCACCATGGGCTGGCAGTGGTGCGCCGACTGCTATACGCAGGAGTCGCTGATGAACCTGGTCAGCAACTGGCACATCAACATCCTACGTCTGGCAATGTACGTCGAAGAGGGCGGATATAACCGTACACCGAACCGTTCGCGCGAGATGATGTGCAATCTGGTCGACCTCTGTGGCGAGATGGGTATCTACTGCATTGTCGACTGGCACATCCTTACGCCGGGCAATCCCGAGTCGGAGGTCTATGCCGATGCGGCTCCGTTCTTGTCTTATATGGCGAGGAAGTATGCGGGTGCGCCGCATGTCATTTTCGAAATCTGCAACGAACCGAATGGCGAGGGGGCTACATGGGAAGTCATCAGCCGCTATGCCAACAAGGTTATTCCACAAATCTACGCACCCTACGACAGTATTGGCGCTCCGCATCCGCTCGTTATCTGCGGCACTCCGCAGTGGGACCAGCTGGTCGATGCCTGCCTGGTTGAGGGGCGTTACCAGGGCAACGAACTCGATTTGATTGACCTGCCTGCGAAGGACCAGCGGCTGGCTTTCGATAACCTTATGTACACGTTCCATTTCTATTCGGGCTCGCATAACGAGGGTGGTCCTAAAAAGGGAATTCCAGACTATTATAATCTTTACAAGTACATGTACAAGGTGTTGGGCAAGTTGCCTGTCTTCTGCTCGGAGTTCGGACTCACCAATGCCGATGGCGACGGCAACATCGATACCGACCGTACCGACAAGTGGCTGCTGATGCTTTCGGGCGAGAATGCCGGCAAGCAGAAGGTGAGCTTCTGCAACTGGAGCTATTCCGACAAAGACGAGCAGAGTGCGGCCTTACTGCCTTTCTCCTGCAAACACGGAAAGTGGAACAATGCATCGCCTAGTGGCGACTACATCCGCCGTGTGTTCAATGTGGTTAACAACGGAGCCATCGACTCTACCGTGCTGAAACCAACCAACCTCTACAAACCGTAGGCGGATACGTCCGCATAAAAGCCGTGCCTTCTTATCTAGGTATGGCTTTTTCTGTCAGTCGGTGCGGTAAAATGAACGTTACATCGTTTTTTTTGTTATATTTGCGCTTCTGACCGATTCGGAAAAATAAAAACTAATTAAAATTATACATGGAAAACAATCAAAAACTCTCTGTCTTAGAGAAATGCGCCTATGGCGCTGGTGACTTGGCATGTAACCTCTTCTGGGGTCTTATCTGTATCGCCACTGCTTTCTACACCGAGTATTTCGGTATGGAGGCGGCTGCTGTCGGTACTATGGTGCTGGTCGTTTCAATTATCGACATCGCTTTCGATGTGATTATCGGCGCAATTGCCGACCGTAAGAATACGCGTTGGGGACGTTTCCGCCCTTGGATTCTGTTCGGCGTGGTTCCTTTCTGCATCATCGGATTCTTTACTTTCTATACACCTGCGTTCAGCGAGCCGCTGAAGGTGGTCTACGCTTATGTCACCTTCCTGCTCTGCCGTCTGATGTACTCGGTCGTTAACGTGCCTTATGGCGCGCTGATGGGTGTTATCTCGGCCGACCCTGCCGAGCGTACTTCTGTATCGGCTTACCGTAACATCGGTGCGCAAATCGGTTGCTTGTGCAGCTATGGTTTCGTTTTCACCATTGTTGCCGCCTTTATGAACGCTTTCGATTGTTCGGGTCAGGCTGCCTTCTCTTGGACAGCTTTCGTTTATGCGGTTGCCGCCTTCATTCTGCTTATGTGCACTTTCTTCTTCACCCGCGAGCGTGTGGAGCCAGTAAAGAAGGAGCAGTCGAATTTGAAGGACGATGTGAAAGACCTTTCGCAGAACAAGCCTTGGATTGCCCTCTCGGTTGCCGGCATCGCCATGCTGTTCTTCGTGTTCGTACACAACGGCTTGATTCCTTACTACGCTAAATACTGCGTGGCCGATATGGATGCCAATGGCAATCCGGTTGTTAACGGAACCCTGTTCGGTTTTGAATTGAACTGGGAGTTGGTTTCTACCTTGTTGCTCAGCTCGGGCTCTATCTTCACCATTTTGGGTACAATGGCTATCCAGAGTGTGGTTGGCAAGTATGGTAAGAAGAAGACCTGGATGGGTTGCTTTATCTTGGCATCGGTCCTCTCATTGGGCTTCTTGGTAGTCGACAAGAACAACATCGGCCTCATCATCATCATGAACATCCTCTTCACCTTGTCTATCGGCCCTTCTGGTTACATCATGTGGAGTATGTATGCCGATGTTGCCGACAATGCCGAGGTTGAAACCGGCCGCCGTGCTACTGGTTTGATCTATTCTTCTGCAACCATGGCGCAGAAGTTGGGCCAGGCTTTGGCAAACTCTATCCCTGCATTCGCTTTGGCAACTATCGGTTTCGTGGCAAACACCAACCTCAGCGAAGAGACCATCGGCTCTTTGAAGTTCATATTCGCCGCGCTTCCTCTGCTTGGCTCTGCTATCGGTATCGCTGCCTTGTTCTTCTACAAGATCGACGAAGACCTCATCAAGAAGAATTCTGCTATTCTTGAGAGCCGTCGTAAGGGCGAAGAGACAACTACTGCCGTTGCTGAAAAAGGAAACAGCGACATTGTCTACTAATCTTTGTCGGAATATCCTTACATTCCTATACAGCGGTTGCCGGTTTTCCCGGCAACCGCTTTTTTGTGGTGTGTTCGGGTATATCCTTTCAATGATTTGTCCTCCAAACAGTCGCCACCGCACATGTAGTAGCAGACAAGGGTATGGAGCACTTCGTCGAATTGTTTTCCGACGCTTTCCCACCGATTCTCTTATAGCTTTGCCTATCGTTTGGCCATATTTGTTGACAATATGATAAATCCTGCTATATCTAAAGATGCTGTCGCTTTTAATACTTATCTTTGTCATAATCCATCGTTGTTGTTTTTGTGTGCACCAATATGGGTGAATTTTATGATATTATGGAGGAATTCAGGAAAACTTCTGCCTATCAGAATACTAAATTGAAACAAAAACTAATTTGCGTATTTTACACTTATGTCAGAATCACAGATAGTCGAATATAAGGAGTCTTGGAGAGACGAATACATCAAGTGGATTTGCGGATTTGCAAATGCCCAAGGTGGTACTATATACATAGGCAAGAAAGATGATGGAACTCCATGCGGAGTGGCGGACTCTAAAAGACTTCTTGAAGATATACCCAACAAAGTGCGCGACTTGCTTGGACTTATTGTTGACGTGGATTTGCTCTCGGAAGATGGAAAAGATGTCATCAGGATAACAGTCCCCGAAAGCTTATATCCCGTAAACTATAGAGGCGAATACCACTATCGTACAGGTAGCACCAAACAACTTTTGCAGGGCACAGCCCTTACTAACTTCCTCATAAAGAAGACTGGCAAGAAATGGGACTCCGTGCCTCTTGAAAATGTAGGCATTGATGATTTAGACAAGGAGAGTTTCGACATCTTCTATCGCGAGGCGGTGCGCAGCGGACGCATGAGTGCTGATGATTTGAAATTGTCGCGCCATGACCTTTTGGAGAAACTCAATCTCTTGGATGGACAATTCTTGAAACGAGCTACTGTATTGCTGTTTCATCGCAACCCTGAGAAGTGGATTACTGGGTCGTATGTCAAGATAGGCTTCTTCGAAACAGATGCCGACCTCCGTTATCAAGACGAAATTCATGGTTCGCTCATGATACAAGCCGAACGTGTCATCGACTTGCTATATACGAAATATCTGACGGCTGAGATTTCATACGACAACGTCACTCGTATAGAACATTATCCGTTTCCTAAAGATGCTGTGCGAGAGGCTTTGTTCAATGCGCTCATTCATCAAGACTTTTCTGCTTCAATTCCTGTGCAGATAAGTGTCTACAGAGATAGGCTATATATCAGCAACGATTGTGTCTTCCCAGAAAATTGGACTGCAGAAACGCTTATGCAGAAGCATCGCTCTCTGCCTCACAATCCAGATATTGCCAACACGTTTTATCGAGCTGGCTTTATAGAGAGTTGGGGACGTGGTATAGAAAAGATCTGTGAACTGTGCCATGACTATGACATCCCGACACCAGAGTTCACGGTCAATGGTGCAGACATTATGATGAAGTTCACGACAGCAAGTGGACCTAATAGTGGACCTAATAGTGGACCTAATAGTGGACCTAATGACACTAATAGAGTTACTCAACTCCGCAACCTGAGTAATCGTAAGTGTGCAATATTGCGATGTGTAGCAGATAATGAAAGCATCACCTTAGATGAATTAGCTCAAGAGTGCAATGTTGGAAGAACAACAATAAAGCGTGACATTGCTGATCTACAACAATTAGGTTTGTTAGTGCGAGAGGGCGGCACTCGCGGACGTTGGATCGTGAAAATGGAAGACAAGTGAGGGATATGGGTGAACTCTAGTTTCAATCCCCCATATTACTACGTTGGAGACGGGCAGCGCATTGCCTTTATGGTACTTCTGAGATAAGTTATAACGACTTTAATCTTGATATGCAGAAGGAACTTGAAAACTTACTGGCCAGTGGAGTCCCCGTTGCCGAAATGTCGTATTCAGAGAAGACTATAAGATTGCGCTTGATATGCAAATATGATGAGAATGACGATCTTTCAAATATATTGGTGCTCGCAGAAATGTAGATAATGCAGAAGTTGGGTCAGGCTTTGGCAAACTCTATCCCTGCTTTCGCTTTGGCAACTATCGGTTTCGTGGCAAACACCAACCTCAGCGAAGAGACCATCGGCTCTTTGAAGTTCATATTCGCCGCGCTTCCTCTGCTTGGCTCTGCTATCGGTATCGCTGCCTTGTTCTTCTACAAGATCGACGAAGACCTCATCAAGAAGAATTCTGCTATTCTTGAGAGCCGTCGTAAGAACGCTGAAACTGGTGTTTCTGAGTCATAAGATTTCTAATTTGCATTTTATACATACAGCGGTTGCCGGTTTTCCCGGCAACCGCTTTTTTTACAACCCGCTCTGATTCCTCCTTTCAAATTCCTCTCCGATTGCGAAAAGGGGAATGTTTTCCTGTAGTGCATGGTTGCGAAAAAACAAGCTTTTCTGTGAATGCGTCTTTGTGCTCTTTTAAAATGTTATATTTTAGGCTGTTAATACTTGAATTCGTCCTCGTGACCACACTTTTTTAACGGAATATTGGTCATGAGACTACATTTTTTTAACGGAATATTGGCTGTATGACCACACTTTTTTAACGGAATATTGGACGTGTGACTACATTTTTTTAACGGAATGTGGTCTTTTTTCGGCGAAATTCTTTTTATGGTGTTAATTTGTTGAGATATAGTGCTTGCGTAATTTAGGGTAAAATTATTTCTATATAGAGAGAAATAAGGAAATCTGTATTTAAATTTGTGTGAATTTCTACACATGTAGAATTTGTATCTTATTATGGCCCATTTTATTAACGAGTTAAGAATTCAAAATTTTGGAGCGATTGGCGACGGGTTCGAACTGAATAATGGTTATATTAAGTTCAACCAAAACACTTTGCTTTGCGGAACTCAAGGAACCGGAAAAAGTACTGTGGCTAAATTATACTCCACTTTCGTTTGGCTTGAGAAAGCGTTATTACGTGGCGATTTCAAAGTCAAGGATTTGGAAAGGGGCAAGACTTTCGTCAACAAGTATCTCAAATTCCAGAACATCGACAGCTATGTGAAGGTTGACTCATATCTACATTACAAAGGAGAGTGTTACGATTTTAAGTTCGAGGATGAGAAACTTAGTGCCTTTGAGCATTCTGTTCCCACATACGTACGCCCTCAAATCTCCTATATAGCGGCCGAACGCAACCTGTTAAGTCTGCTCGGTAAAGATGCTAAGCAGAGCAAGATACTTCCTCCTTCTTTGCTTTTTATGTTAGGAGACTATATCGACGCTTGCGAAAACTTGAAGGGTGACGTCGAACTTCCAGTAAACAACGTTAAATTTAAGTTTGACAGACTCAATAAGATAAGCAAAATCTTTTCTGATAGTTTCAATATCAAGGTTAGCGAGGCTTCTAGCGGCCTTCAGTCTTCTATTCCTTTGCTCGTTACGCTTAGATACCTTTATGATAAAATTATTAACGGCATTTACGAAGAAAAAAAGAGCCAGGATGAGATTGAAAAGAATGAAAAACGCATCAAGGAAGTTTTGGAAGACAATACGCTTACTGCTGAAACCCGCACCATGCTGATAAAGATGCTTTCCAACAATACCAGCAAGCGGCTTGTCAGTATAGTTGAGGAACCAGAACAGAACCTCTTTCCTGATAGCCAGGAGAAACTTGTTTACGAACTGCTACACTTATCTGGTTTAGGTAATAACCAGTTGGTAATGACATCCCACAGCCCGTATATCATCAACTACCTCACGCTGGCGATTAAGGCGAAACAGGTGTACGACGTGCTGAAGAATGAAGAGAACAAGCAGAAACTGTCTGCAATTGTCCCAACTCAGTCCATGATTGATGGCAATAGCCTTACAATATACGAACTTACTCTCGACGGAAAAATAAAATTGTTGGAACCTTATAACAATATGCCTTCCGATGAGAATATGCTTAACTCAATTCAGGAAGACACTAACCGCAGGTATTCTGAAATTCTAGATATTAGAGACGATGAAGAAGAGGAATGAAATAGACTTCTTTGCGGAAGAGTACAGAACGGAAGGCGAACAGACTTCAAAGACTGTCGGTATTGTTGACGGCGATTCGGCCCCTGCTTTTACTACTGATTCTGAGCCTGATAATTGGAACGCTGTCATTAACAATCCAAACGGTAAATCGTTCCAACTCATCCCTATTGACTACAACATAGAGATTGACCGAGGTGACGGACAGAAAGAAAGCACCTGTGATGCGATGGTCCTATGTGAAAGCGAACACTTTCTCGCTTTCGTTGAGCTCAAAATCGTAAGAGCAGGTGGTGATGCAGATGCAAGAAAGCAACTAAAAAAACACTATTCAGATTTTTAACGAAAGACACGACTACAAGGCATTCAACACAAAAAACAGAAGAGCCTATGTCGCTAACAGGGAACATCCGTATTAGAGATAAATTGCACTTCAAACTCTTCCAACAAAAGGACATAAATATAGGATAATCCGAATATTTTTTACGATGAACAACAATCTATTCGAGGGTAAAAGTAGCAAGGCAAAATTTGCGAGAATCTTGTATTCTTTTGTAAAGAAAGGAAAATGGTTTAGCCTTACTGCGGTTATGGAGGAATACATAGCCAAAGAAAATAAAACGAAAGAAAATAGAAGAGGAGGATTTTCGGTTACCAATAATGATAAGTATGGCGAACTGAAGAAAGCTGTAATGTATTTAGGGCAGGCTCTTGAGGAAAGGTATCCTGGCTGCTGGGAAAAGCGTGGAAACAATAGGACAAAGGAATATAGATATAATGGAGAAGATCAAGATCCTTTAAAAGATATGATGACGGCTTCTGTTATCACCGATTTGAAGACCTATTGGGAGTTTTGCCAAGACTCGGCTGGCTTTTTCCCTGCGTCTTGGTTGAACTATTTCTTTGAAGGTTCGCAAGACCTGTTAAAAATTAAAACTGCTCGTTCAAAAGGGCAACAGCTCATTTATTCTAGCGTGGATAGGGAACTCACCAATATTGAATTGTTGCCAAGACTTTATGAGTATGTGAAAGAGAAAAAGGTTATCAGATTTAATTATAGACAAGGGTATAAAGAGGTGGTGCCTGTTGTTTTCCATCCGCATGTTATCAGAGAATACAATGGCAGGTGGCATATATATGGAAACTCTAAGGATTTGGAGGGCTGTGTGGGCTGTTCTGTGGCCTTGGACCGAATTGAAGGTGGTCTTGTCGAGTTAGATGACGTGGAATATGAAGAATGTCCTAAAGGCTTCTATGAGGATAAATTCAAATATTTGGTTGGCTCGACATTTGCGGAACACAAAAAAATAGTTTTTAGGGCTTATGGTGAGTATATGTGGGGCCTGTTTAAGTCTAAGCCAATGCCCAACTACCGCATAGTAAACGACTATGACAAAGAACGCGGTTATGGCGATTTTGAGGTTGATGTTACAGTAAACAAAGAAATGTTTGGCCGTGTTTTGCAGTTTAGTCCTGATTTGCAAATCCTTTCTGCTGAAGACGATTCTGTTCTAGATAAACTGAAAGAGCGAATAAGAAAAACGGCAGAAATGTATGGAATAACATAGATATGGCCAAATTAGTATTAAGAAGATGTATCGTTGTCGGTACATCTTTTTTTAGTTCCTTAATATGCGCTTGCCTTACTTGTATCCTGTTTGTTCTAATATATTTAAATAGGTCTAATGGTTCCAATTTTATAGGAACCATTAACTTTTTTGTTTTGCTTTGTTACCTTGATGTAGGACTATAATTTTGCTGCGTAATCAAAAACAGACAGCATATGAGAACACAGAAAATCAACTTCAGTACAAAGGAAAAAGCAGAACGCTTCATGGAAAACTATGGAGACGAAATTTTTTCAAAGAGGGGTTATGCACCTGTTAGAGCTTACTTCAATGAAGGTAGTCAGGCTTGGCAGGTGACTAGTTCTTACATAAATGCCACAGAGATTTATTTAAATGAGTTAAAAGAACGTGGTGTTTTAAGAATGCCTCATAATTGTACAAAATTGCAAATGGGTAAACTTGTGCTAAAGCAGTTGTTGTTTGATATTGACACGCTAGTGATTGATATTATAGCTAATGTAAGAGATGGATATCAAACTTCCGAGCGTATGGATAGATTGAATTTTTTGATGTCTATTGCAAGAAAAATGGAAGGCGAAGACTCGCATAAGAACCGAATAGTCAAGTTCATGATCTTTTTGAAAGATAATAGTTTTGAAACCGGAAGGATTGCCGCATTTGAGGAATACTTCACTAGAAAGATTCAGCATTTTAACACAGCATCGTGTAAAGACTATGATGAACAGAAAATGAATGCGAAGAGGGCGTATAGTAGGTTTTTCTGTTTGGTAGAAAACATAAAAAAGGAGCTTGAATGTGGGAAAAACGTAGGTGGCTTGCTTGGACGTGCTGAAATACTATGGAATGAGTTCAAAGACTTACCAATCTTAAGCTACAAGAAAAAGCAGGCTGAAAATGAACTGATTTTTTGTAAACAGGCGTGTTAATCTGGATTCTTAAAATCTAAAAATCAAGGAATTATATGAAAATCAAGTCGATTTTAGAATTAAATAAAAAAGAAGTAAAGAATTTCTTGTTAAAGAGCCGACAGTATTGTACCCTAGAACTGCCTGACTATATTGATTTTGATGGTGTGTTGAACGTTTGTCAAGAACGTTTGGGGACGAAGACATTGGGGGAGGTTGTTGACTTTGAAAAGCTTGATGGTGAATGTTTGAGGGTTAACCACAATATAAGTATTCCTAAAGGAAATGGCAGGGGAACCAGGAATATTACCTTGACTAACCCTGTGCTGTACAACTTATTAGTTAACGCTATTGTTGACAATTGGGAACTCTTATTGGAAAGTTTTGCTAAAGGGCAAAATGAAGGAGTTGAGGTTTCATCTCTACCTGTTGTCCCTGAAAACAAGGAGAAGTTCCATAACTCGACTGCTATCTTGAACTGGTGGAACTTAATGGAACAGGGCTCGTTGAGAAGGTCGTTAAAATATAAGCGTATGATGGTAACCGATATAAGCCATTGTTATGAAAACATCTCGTTGGAATGTGTAAAGAATGCACTTTTACACGTTGGCGTTGTTGATCCTTCTAAAACAAGGAAAATTATGGCACGCGATATTGAAAATGTGCTGGGAACAATCGAAATGTGCAATGGGTCAGATGGCTTGCCACAGGGATCTGTTGTTTATGATCTATTGGCAGAGTTAGTGCTTATGAATGTGGATGCACATATCGTAAGGGAATTGGAGAAACTGAACCTGGCTGATAAATGTGAAATATTGAGATACCGTGATGATTATCGTGTATTTTCGAACAGTATGGATGCGTTGTATGAGGTTAGAGGTGTCCTCAAACGGGTTCTGGCTACTTTTGGAATGGAACTTAATATACAGAAAACCTATATCTCGGAAGATATTGTGAGTGATGCCTTGAAGAAGGACAAGGTGTACGATATTGAGAACACTCCCATATATAACGGAAAGGATTGGGCTTTCAAAGGTCTTACCAAACATCTGTATTATATCAAGTCGTTTGGTGACAAGTTTCCTGATTCTGGCCAGTTAAAGAGGTTGTTGGGTGAGTTTGACGACCGATTGACAAACTACAACCCTGCGATGGACTTGGGTGACATAAAAATATATGCCGGACCTTCAATTGTAGAGGATGTCGAACCAATGATTGCGATTGCTGTTCACATTTTGGAACAGAACCCGACGTGTATTCCCCAGTTAAGCAGGATTATCGGACGCTTGTCATCTTTGCAATGCACGGACAAGCAGCTGAAGACCAACATTAACGTGTGCCAACTATTAATAGAGGCAGAGAACAGCAATTATGCTCAGGTCTGGTTGCAGAAACTTACTAACCATCCAGAAGCAAAGGATAAGGTTCATTACGATGAACCATTATGCTCCTGTATTGACAATAAGGAGAATGTGATATGGGATTATTCGTTCTTGCGCAAAGACTTGTGTGAAGTACAGGATGTAGATGTGGAGATAGTCGATGCTGAAATCTTGAATGAGGAACCGATGATCCCTAATGAGGTCCTTCTAACATTAGGTTATGAGTAAGCATATCAATTGAGAAAGAACAAAAGAAAGATGGTAACAATTTGTATAAATAGTTCTTAAAATTCGCTGTGGGGAAATGATAAGTATAATAGATTTTAGATTCATAATTTGACTATTTTTTAGCGATTTATGTAATTTCTATACCTTTCGCAGTATTATTGAATGGTTCCAAATGCTCTGGAACTATTAAACGTTTGCTGTTATTAGGACAGGAGACCGAGTTGGAATAATTTTGTGACGTCTTCAAGACACAAAAGAAATATAAACCGATTAAAAGAAAATGGTATGAATACACAACTTTCAACAATCGTTAGAGATTCCCTCCCATTGGTATCAGGTAAAGGGCTAACTTACTTGGAGGATAGAAATATGTTTGTTACTGATGGCTATACCAGTGCTGCGGGTAATACTTACCATAACGCGATCAGACTCTCGAAAAGATTGATTGTGTATTACGACCTTGGTATAGGCTATTACTATACGTTCCTCAACGGAATCACGCTTTATGGTTTTGATGGCAAGAAGGCGAGAATAGTGGCAAAGGAAAACTGGGGAGGTTGTGGCAATTGGATTGTTTTCACAGAAGAGACAGCCAAAAAGAAATGTATTGTCATGCTAAAAAAGTTTCTTCAAGGTGAAGCAAAGAAAGCAGGGGCAATCGTCTCAGAATCGGAACTTGGCAGAATGGCGGATGAACTTGTGTCTGAAACTTACCGTAAAATGATCGCGTAAGAATTGTATAACGTTTAAAATTTAGAATATATGGCATTACTGCAGAAAGCAATCGGTTTAGAACTCTTGAATCAGGTGTTGCCTACATTCGGTTCCTCGTGCGAATTGAAGGGCCCCGTTTGGAACGAATCGCAGAAGATGTTCATCACAAATGAATACGAGTCGGCGTCAGGAAACAGGTACTATTGCGGCATCCGCTTTAGTGATAACCTTGTTATTGTGGAAAAGATAGGGTTAGCTCATACGTGGACTTTTCTTGATGGAATAGAACTCTACAGGTTTGACGGTACAAAGCTTGTGCTTATTCAAAAAAAGGACTATAGCCAAACCACTTACCGGAAGGACGAATTTGTCCTGGCAGAAACCAAGACTCTGTTAAAGGATTACTTTATAGGATTTATGAAGCAGAATCGGGCTGCGTTGCCTGCTGATCTGCTAGAGGAAAAGGTAAACCAGGTAGTATCTGCCAGTTACAAAAGCTATCTTGATAGTGATTATAATGTCAGGCTGACTAGTGTGGTAAAGGAGATTGAGTCAAGGCAACAACTTAGCCTCCCTCAAATGAAGAAGTTGTAAGACCTGTGAAATAATAATGTAGAATAACCCTAAATATTTGAAAGTATGAACACTATATTCGATATTGAAAATAAGTACCAGGAATATGCGTATGAACTCATTGCCCATACTAACCGTAGTTTTTTCCTTACAGGTCGAGCTGGATCTGGAAAGACCACTTTTTTAAAGAATGTACAAAAGGAGGTGAACAAGAATTTCGTGGTCCTTGCTCCAACTGGGGTGGCTGCTGTGGTGGCGGGGGGTGAGACGATTCACTCGTTTTTCGGTCTTCCAATGGATGTTTGTACGCCAGGAATTTATGGAAATACGAATGCTACTCGTGTTCAGACTATCTTACATACAGATACTTTTATTATTGATGAGGTTTCCATGGTGCGTTGTGACATAATAGATGCCATTGATTTGACATTGCGACGTATATGTAAGACTGCAACTCCTTTTGGCGGTAAACAGATGGTCTTTGTTGGCGATATGTACCAGTTACCTCCTGTTGTTGCGCGTAAGGAGGAGGAAGAGGCTCTACATGATATATATAGCAATGATGCTTACTATTTTTACAATGCTAGGGTGTTTAAGAAAATGCGTCTGCCAAAGATTGAGTTTGAAAAGGTGTATAGACAGGAAGACAAGAACTTTGTTCAAATGCTGGATCGTATCAGGACAAATGCGATTACCCCGTCAGATGTTTTGACATTGAACGAGCGTAACATTATGCCTGAGTCTGACGATATGATGATTACGTTGTGCTCTGTGAATAAAACAGCGGATACCATCAATCGGGAGAGACTTGAGTCTATTGAGGGAGAAACGTTCCGTTATGAGGGTGTGTTGAGCGGTAATATTGATGAAAGACGTTTGCCTGCCGATCTCTCTCTAGAGTTGAAGGTAGGAGCCCAAGTAATGTTTGTAAGAAATGACACTTTACATAGATGGGTCAACGGGACGCTTGGTGTTGTAGAGTCATTAAGTGAAAAAGAAATTGTTGTCAAGTTGGCCGACGATGAAAAATATGCAGTCCCTTGCTGCACATGGGAATCGGTGACCTACGACTATGATAAAGAAACCAAGAAACTTAATAAGAACATATCTGGCACTTTCACTCAGTTCCCGTTGAAACTTGCGTGGGCTATCACTATCCATAAAAGCCAGGGGATGACATTCGATAAAATGCATTTAGACCTCACTCATGGTATTTTTGCACCAGGTCAACTATATGTGGCATTAAGCCGTGTTAGGTCGCTGGATGGTCTGTATATCTCAAAACCTGTCAATCCACAGTATGCCTTTACAAAAAAAGAGGTACTTGATTTTGCGAAAGGCTATAATGAACAACGTGTGATTGAAAATGAGATAGAAAGTGGAAAGTGTGCTTTTGAGGCGGAACGTGACGCAGACTATGATAAGGTCGCGGAGATCTATCTAAGTTTAGTGGAGAAGTATGCAAAAGAAGGAAACATTGCAGAATCTTTGGAGCAATGTAAGCGGTTGTTGTCAAATGTAATTTGTGACGAACATCTTTTTGGAAAAGTTGCAGAAGTACCTGCTTGTCTGTTGCAAGAAACTTCTTTGGAAGCAAACCTTTTAATAAGTGTACTCTCGTTGTATAGCAGAAACTACGATATGGCTCTTGAATGTATCAGTGCGTTAATCGGAACAGAATACGAGGTGGCTGCCTTGTTTTTGAAATCTCGTTGTTTGACCAAACTTGAAAGATTTGACGAGGCCGATTGCGTAAATGTCGCTTTGGGCAATCATTACGAGGATGGTACACCGGACGCTAAAGTATTATACATGATTTCTGAACTGAACGAAACACATATTGGTGACCCAGGCATTGACCTTATGTGTAAGTTGGTCGGTGTAAGGCCAAAGTACAAGCAGGGATTGTTAACCTTGCGTCGTCAACTAAGGAGAAAAAATCTTACGTTGAATAAACCAACAGGTAAGCATGCTATTGCCGACGAGTTAGTGACTGCTTTCAATTCGGAAATGGGTGACGTGGAATTCATTGAACTATGGGATAACATGCGAAAAAAGAGTCTGAAGGTGGTTACTAATTTTGCTGGTCATGTGAGAGAAAGTGCGTCATATTTGGGGTGATATAAATCTTTTCTTATATATTTCGATAAATATAGTAACTAATTATAGATTTTAAAGTATTATGAGTAATTGGTATTTGTGTTATAATTCAATAAAAGGGTTTTACTGTTCAAAAGATTCTTGTATTACAAATGACATACTTTGTTGTAGTCATGAGAAAAAAGGCTTTGATATACAAATCGCTAAAGTAGAGGAAAAAGGGATTGAAATAGATATACACTCTAATTTCGGTTTTGGAAGTAAGTCTTACTTATATGCAGAAATCCAGTTGAACGGAAAGTCACTTTTTAACTTTGAGGACTTGAATATGCTTCATGCACCTAATGGTTTTAATCCAAAACATTTCTATGTTCGTCCTGTAGAAAATGAATGGGAAACGCTTTTTAAAAAAGTCGCAAATAATTGCAACAATTCATTATTAATTAATTCTGATACAATAAGAGACTATTTTTTTGAATTAAATAGAATGATAGACTCTCAGGAAATTGAAATTTATGAATTTGTTAGGGAGAAGGTCGGTGTTTGGAATGGTTCTCTTCTTGTTCTTTCTCTCGTGTCAAGACAGCTTACAATAATTATAGAAAATTTAGAAGACACCGTCTATGATTTTGCTTATGTCAATACTCTTTTAGTGGATACATGTAAGCATTTCTTGCAGCGTTTCAAATTGGAATATAATAGTTTGAATCTTGATGATGAACGTGCAAAAAGGATTGTGGCAAGTCTTTTGAAAATACATCAGTATATGAGTCGGCAAAATGATATTGATTTTATCACATCTTTAATGTGAGATCGTTTTTGGAATATAATATATGTAGTATTATTGATATCTTTGTATTTAAATACGGCTAAGTTGGATAGGGACACAAGCTTTTAGAAGTATGTTCAAACGTTCTGTTTGACGGACCGGTGAATATCCGGTAACAAGGTTAGATCGTCATTGATGAATCTTGTTTTTTAGTTTTTATCTTTTGATGTTTTTAACGTCGAATGATATATAATCGAGGAGAATAATTGAACTGTTCTACTTTTCAGTTGTTTTTTTGTCGTTTTCATACACAAGAGTAAATAGCACCCCTGTTAGCTTAGTCGTTTTTTTTATTTGGTATAATGGACGAAAACGAAATAAAAGATAGAGTTGGCAAATTAAGAACCAAAGAAGACTTGCTTGATTTACTTAATAGTCTAAAGGTGGCTGAATATGGAGAAGGCGTACATCTTTTTACCATGAAACAGCTAAATTTTTACTGTAATCCTAAGTATGGAAAGCGCTATCAGAGTTTTAGAATTCCCAAAAAGAAGAAAGGGGAGTTTAGAACAATTTCTGCGCCTGTAGCCGCTTTGAAGAGTATACAGCATTTTATAAATGTGATTTTATCTGTTTTGTATAAACCCACTGACGTAGTAACAGGATTTGTAAAGAACAAATCTGTTGTTGACAATGCGTTAAGGCACGTAGGGATGAATTATGTCCTAAATATAGATTTGGAGAATTTCTTTCCTTCAATTCCACAAGTTAGAATATGGTGGCTCCTGCAACAGAAACCATATGGATTCAGTAAGGAGATTGCTAATGTAATTGCAGGTTTGTGCGCAATAAAACAACCTAAAAAGGAAGTCGAATCACCTAAAAATGCTATTGAGGATTATGATTATGTTCTCCCCCAAGGTTCTCCAACTAGTCCTATATTATCAAATATTTCATGTGAGCATCTTGATCATAAACTTCAAAAATTGGCAAGAAGTTTCGGCATGAATTATAGTCGATATGCGGATGACATAACCTTCAGTAGTGAGGAGTATGTGTATTCGAGGAAAGGAAAATTTTGGACACAACTGCGACGGATAATAAGCGAGCATAAGTTTAGCATAAACGAAAATAAAACAAGGTTGTTGCGTAAAGGAGTTAGACAAGAGGTTACAGGTTTGACTGTAAATAAAACAGCCAATGTGTCTAAGAAATATATAAAGGAAATTCGTAGGCACCTTAATACCTGGGAAAAGTATGGTTATGCAATTGCTTTTAAAAATTTCTATCCAAATTATAAATTAGAAAAAGGACACGTTAAGAAAGGTGAACCTGATCTAATGAATGTATTAAGTGGGAAATTGTTGTATCTTAAAATGGTGAGGGGGGAGTCTGATCCAGTTTATATTAAACTTAACACAAGATTCAAAAATCTGACGACAGGAGAGGACAGTTCTATAGTTTTTGGCTCTATGTCATATCATAACACGCAAAAGGTGACAGAGTTTGAAAAAACTATGGACACTGAAATAAAAATTAACAGAACACAAGGAACATTAAAGAGTTATTTTTTCGAGACCAAAAGCATCGCAACAAAAAAGAGAAGAAAAAAGGAAAATTCTCCAAGTGAGCCCCAAGTTACTAAAGTAGATGTCAGAATAAGCGAGAATGCAAATTTTGAGCATAAAAAAGACTTGTTTATTTCGTTGTGTAGGAATGAGAAAGGGGAAACATTCTATCTTATGCATAAAGAGTTATTCTCGACAGATGAAAAGAATGAGAGAAAACTTGAATTAGATAAAATGTTGTCGGCTTTGGTTCGTGGGGGCAAAGTTCATTTAGAAGTGTTAGAGAAAGATATTGTAAATGAAGAGAAGCCAATATATGAAGATACGATGAGTGTGGTAGAATTTGAAAAGAAGCACAGATGCAAAGTCGAATTGTCGGAAGATAAGAAATATGCAGTAGCCAAATATAAAGTAAAGAGAGAGAACATAAAAATAAGTCCCAAAGTAAATCCAGAGGAGTATAGAGAGCACAGTATTTCTAAATATACGAAGGGTAGTGATTCTTCATACTATCTGATTCACAGAAAACCAAGAACTGATAAAAAATAAAGCAGAACCGAAAAAAACAGATTAAATTTGCAGTAGTTTGAATTTACTACTGCATTTTTTTTATGGCGCAAGATAAGGTTCAGTTACGACATTTACTCAATTTTATAGATGAATTGTCAAAGCCTGAGAATGGCAACGAATGGTTTGTTAATGAGCTGAAAAAGAGATTTGGAAATAGTGGAGAAAGTGGAAAAAATCAAAAAAATGATGATCTTGAAATGATAAAACACTATTTGTGCTTGGACTTTTTGAACGATAATACAGACATTCCTGAGGATGTAAAATATGCCTGGACAAAGAACACATTATATGATTTTGTAGATAACGAATATATTCAAAGCAATTTGTATTCAGGATGGAATGAAATGATAAGACACAATTATTCAACCAGAATGCATAAAATTAGTTTTGAAGAATCTTGTAGATATGCTGCAATTCAAATGGAAAGGCTTTTGAATTATTATTATTTGAAGTCCACTGGTGATATTTGTAATCGAAAACATACTAAGGCTATAAAAAAAATACAGGAAGGCCAGGAAAAGAGCTCAGGTGGAATTTATAAGGTAGATCTCTGCGATAAATCAAGAGTCGAGGAAGTGACTTGGGCTAATAAATTATATGGTTTTGAGAAATATGCTCCAGATGTGAAAAAGATAAAATCACAGATAGAGTTAATTGCATATGTAAGAAATGATGTTAGTCATGGCGCCTCTGAACATTTGTTAGATAGTCTCAAAACTAAGGTGGAGAGTATTGAAGTTACTCTAAATAAAAAATATCCGAATTTTAATAAATTACAGAAAATTAGTTTCTTCCCTCCAACCATAGATGAAGTGAAAAATAGTGCTCATAAGAGTCTTATTGAAGAAGCATTGAATGCACAAACTGTAAAGAAAACTGATGATTATAAAAGAATGGTTGACAATATCATAAAGTATAGGCGAATGATAAAGGTTAGAAATTTTTATATGAAAAAAGATTTTGATGAAGTGCTTATACCTTTACGGCAATTTATTGATTTGGTTAAAGATACTTTGTGTGGAAAAAACGGACCATTCCCACCCAATTAAACGAAGGGGTAATGGCGGGTAGTGTAAACTGAACTGTGTCAAGTAAAAAAATAGTCAGTAAGTTTTTCGTCTCACTCTAAATTTTCATTGCGAAGATAGTGGAAAAAGAGTCACAAATCAAGACATAATCTTAATTTTATGCTGCCATCCGAAGCGTAACGAGGCTCTGTTAGTGAGCAGCCGTGCTAGAGATACGTGATTTAATTAAGAAATAGAAAGAGGTTTATGATTTATGAAGAAAGTTCTTAGTCGCATTGTATATGTCATTGGTTTCTGTGTTGTGCTGGACTCGGCAACTTCCTTAACGGCACAAGAAGTTTATTTGTGTATGGGGCCGAAGAGTAGCGCTTATCATCTAACACCGAATTGTAGGGGATTGAAGAATTGTAGTACACAATTAAAAAAATGTCAGAAAAAGAAGCTGTCTCAAAGGGACGGCATGCGTGTGGCTTTTGTTGCCGTTAGTAGGTTTTGTGAAACTCAACCCTCTGAGAATCGTTTTTCTGTGTTTTTTCTGTCGCCTATTTCCTATCGAAACCTTACACACATAAAGAACAGGGGTATTTCGTAAATGTTGCAATATGATAAACCCTCTTACACATAGGAGCAACATAGCATTACAGAAACATTGTCATATAAACAGGAAGATATATAACCCCTTTTTCTGACTTCAAATCCTTCGTATAAATAAGCAGCTTTCGCTGTATTCTCTCGGAAAATTTGCGGCAGAAAGCATCCAGTGAGGCGTGGGTTTTATAGCCTGAAGACTTCACCTCAATTGGTGAAACCTTATGTCCATCTGCTATTATAAAATCAACTTCATAGAATTTTTTCCCACCATTGGTGGGTATTGTATGATAGTAAAGTTCGTATCCCGCAGAACGCAGCATTTGGGCAATCATGTTTTCATATACGTATCCAAGATTGGCTCTCAATTTGTCGTTAAAAAGTTTGTTGTAAATTTCATTTTCAGTAAACTCCTTATCCATAAATGCCAAAGTGATGAATAGCCCAGTGTCACAAAGGTACATTTTAAAGTGTTCGCTATCTTTAGTCAAGGCAAGGCCTGCGTTCGGATCATCAGAATGATAGGCAATATTGACCACCATAGATTCACTCATTTGTCTAACTATGTTTGTTATTCTATCAACACGTTCTCCTGGAATCGTATTTGAAATCTGATATCTATTAGCATTTTTATTTAATTGCTCTGGAATCGCAATCATCATAGCAGATGCCTTACCACTATCATCAATTTTTATAAAATCCTCATCGTACAGTGAGAGGATGTCACGCTTTACTCGATCTACAGCTTCAAGATTATTGGTTTTAATGTAAGCAGCCACAGCCTGTGGCATTCCGCCTACCAGCATATATAATCTAAAGTCTCGCATCATACGACGATGCACAGCTTCTCCTAATGGCAGATTTTGCTCAAACGCTTTGCGAAGCAAAGGGATGGTGATTTATACGGTAAAAAGGTGTCCCACCAAATTTATTTGGCCTGTTTTGTCAATTTCCACCAAATTTATTTGGTCCCTTTTGTCAATTTCCACCAAATTTTACCACTTGTTTTGTATCGGCTCAAATGTCAACTGCAGGTGTGATGAAATTTGCATAGAAGATCATATCACTGGTCTTTCTATTGTAAGCATCCGTTGCCCCTCGTGATGTAAAATAAAAGAATAGGCGCTAACTTAGTCAGTTAACGCCTATTCTTTTCTTAGTAAGGTATTAGTAAGACCTTACTAAGAAGAAGTATGTGCGAGTCTCCGGTTCCGAGGTGCTAATTGGTGTAGGTTTTCTTTTTTTTGTTAATACTTTTTGCTCATCGTTTATGGGATTTTTGTGGTGAAAATGGAAAAAACGTGGAAAAACGGACCATTCCCACCCACTATAACGCTTTTTGCCGCGCCTATTTACCACACGGGGCTTACCAGATGCTTACAACGATTATCTTTTCGAGTCCTGTTTCTGATATCCTGAGCTCTATTCTGTTATGATTTTCCAATGACCGCCTTTCGTCGGCCCAATATGCTTGATAAGCTCTGCTTTCTTCATCTTATCCAGCTGCTTCTTGATGCCATCAGGCGTGATGCCGATGATCTTGGCAAGTTGTTCGCGAGTAGTAAATGGATGCTTGCGAATTTCGTCAAGAATCATTTCTTGGGTACTCTTGTTCGTTTCTTGGGTACTTTCTTGGGTACTACCAGGGTTTTCTTGGGTAGCAGTAGAATCTTCTTTCTTGTTTTCCTCCGGCTTATCAGAACGATTGATAAACGTGAACTAAATTTCTTTGCAACAGTATATCCGTTAGCAAAAGGCTTGATTGACAGTTCTTTCCTTTTGGATTCCCTGAAACGGAGCTATTGGCTTTCGTACAGGTACCGGTGTGCAACACTAGCTTTTGCTTGATGGGACAACTTTAAATCAATGCAATCCTTGTATGAATTTGCAAATCTCCGCTCCAAAATGTAACGCACCCCATTAACTCTTTGACTTCTACCCGATAATCCGTAAATTTGTGTAAAATAGAGAGAGAAACGTATGTCAACAGAAAAATATATCCATTTCGACTGGGCCGTGAAGCGCATGCTCCGCGACAAGGCGAACTTTGTCGTGCTGGAGGGCCTTCTTACGGTACTTCTGGACGAGAAAATCACGATTACGGAGATTTTGGAGAGCGAGAGCAACCAGGACAGCTACGACGACAAGTTCAACCGTGTGGACATCAAGGCGCGGAACTCGAAGAACGAGATCATCATAGTGGAGGTACAGCTCTCTCGTGAGGTCTATTTCCTGGAGCGCATCCTCTATGGGGTAAGCAAGACGATTTGCGAGCACATGTCGCTGGGTAGCGACTACGACAAGGTGAAGAAGGTGTATTCCGTCAACATCCTCTATTTCGATATGGGCACGGGCAGCGACTACCTGTATCACGGCAAGACCGAGTTCAAGGGCGTGTTTACCGAAGACATCCTCCAGATAAGCCGTCGTCAGCTGGACACTTTCCGCCGTTGGCCGGCCGGGAACATCTTCCCCGAGTACTACCTGATTCGTGTGAACCAGTTCAACGAGTACGCGCGAACCCCGATAGAAGAGTGGATGGAGTACATAAAGGACGGCGTCATAAAGGACGACACGACCGTTCCCGGTTTGCAGGAAGCCCGCGAGAGGCTGAAATACATCTCGATGACCAGCGAGGAACGTCTTGCCTACGAGCGCCATCTGGACAATGTGAGAATCCAGAACGATGTGATTAACACGGCAAAGAACGACGGCTTGGCTGAGGGTCGTGCGGAAGGTCTTGCCGAGGGTCGTGCGGAAGGTCTGGCTGAGGGTCGTGCGGAAGGCCTGGCTGAAGGTCGTGCTGAAGGCGAGGCCATCGGAGCGAAAAAAGAAAAAATAGAGAATGCCCGCAAGATGAAAGCAAAGGGCCTTTCTGTTGAGGATATAGTTGATATTACAGGCCTGTCTATCGACGAAATAAAGTTACTGTAGATGGGTGTCTTGTTGTGTCTCTGACATCTCATCCTTTCTTAATCGTCAACTCTTTTTATCGTTTTTTTGTTCCCCACTACGTATATGCCCTGTTTCAGTCCATCTAAAGCTTGAGCCGGGTTTGTATTTTTGCGCACAAGTCTGCCAAGTGGCGTATATACATTGGTAGGTGCGTTGCCTGCCTCGCTTGGAACTTTTCCGGTGTGGGTATTTGAAATGACCACAAGAGGTATTTCTCTCGTCATTCCCTTGTAGCTGATGCGCAGCGTATCTTCCCCTAATCCTGCAAGGCCTATGGTGTAACCCTCCACGTCGCATATTTTGTTCCCTGACGCAGACGTTATTAGGGGCTTTTCTCCGTCTGTCTCCATTAACACCACTTCGAACGGATGGCTTACGCTGTTTATCCGGTCGCTACTGTCTAGTTTTATAACGGCCGATGCCAATACGTTAAAGTCTGGGTCTATGCCGTTAGGCACAGCGTAGACGCCCTCGTTGTAAATCCATTTGTATTCCCCTGCGTGCGGCCCCTGTATTTCAATGGCTGAAACAAAGTGCTTGTAGGCAGAGTCGTTGAGCAGTTGCTCGGTGTAGAGTGCATAGGTTTGCTCTTTCCCCTCGAAAACTTTCCCGTTCATAGAGTCGGGTAATATACTCATTTGTTTGTCGTACAGGCTGCCGCCATAGTTATTATTTTTCCCGTTGTTCCCGTTTAATGGGTAAGAACCTGAATTGGCTCCGCTTTTGCATTCCTGTATGTGTTGGCTCCCGTCTGTTATTGGGGCCACGTTGATGTTGTTGTAGGTCCATCCGTTAGAATAGCCACAAACTCCACCGGTGTAGTTCCAACCGTCTACATAACCCGCATTGAGGTTGTCGGCAAGAGGATAGAACGATAAAACTGTACGTGCGGCGAGTGAGTATCCGGCAATTCCGCCAACATATTTTGTCTCTAATCCGCTCTTGTCGTTGCCTTCTTCCAACGAGATGGTTACTGCCCCGATGTTGCAGCTGAAGTCGATAAGGGTTGAGTTAGAACTGCCTATAATACCGCCTGCCCATCCATCGTGGAAGGTGATATGTCCTGCGTTGTTATTTTTGCTGGTCGATATGCCAAGTGTGTAGCCCGCTATGCCGCCCACGTTCATGGGGCCGGTTACGTTGCCAAAATTGGCGCATTGGGTGATGAGGTGGGTGGTGCCTGTGATTGATGGTACTTTTGACGAACCTACAATACCTCCAATCCCATTGGTCGTGTTGGTACTCATATTTCCGTTTCCGACAACAATGTCGGCGTAATTCTTGCAATTCTGTATGTCTATGTTATGACAGTCTCCCGCAATGCCTCCTATACTGGCGGGAATATAGTCTTCCATACTTATTCTTCCCGAAACACTACAGTTTATAATTGTCGAGGTTCCTGACTGTGTCGGGTTGCCGAAATAGGCTACTATCCCGCCTGCATAAACTTCACTTTCGCCCGTTTCTATTGCTATGTCGATGTTCTCGATGGCGAGGTCTTTAATGGTCAGGTGGTTGCCGCTGATCTTTCCGAACAACCCGCAGTAGTTGTTCCCTTTTGCAATGGTCAGGTTGGAAATTTTGTGGTTGTTGCCGTCGAAGTTGACTTCGTAGCCGTCAAGCGGATATTTGTAATTGTTGATAGGCTCGAATTCAATGCCGCTCATGTCAATGTCGGCGGTCAATACGTAGTAGAAAAGTGAACCGTCCGATTCATTATTTGCATAGTCGCTTAGTGCCACAAGGTCTTCTTGGGTGGCTATCTGGTAGGGGGTGTCGAAAGTCCCGTCTCCTCCACTTAGTGCCGGGTGCGCTGCCATTGCAGCAGAAAACCATACTAGTCCGATTATAGACAATGTCGGTTTTAGGGTAAAAATATTTTTCATAGGCCTGTTTATTTGAGTTGTACTGCAATATAACTTAAAATGAGGAATTTGTGATGATTTGACGATATGTTCTGTAACATATGGAAACGGTGGCTGACGCTTCCAATTTCTTTGTTCCGGTTTAACGCAGATTGCCTGCAACCTTGCACAATGTACAAGAAAAAAAACAGGTATCTATATTTGATGAAAACAAAAAAATAAAAGATATGAAGACATTTAAAGAGTTCTGTATACCCGATGCGAACAAGGTGGCCGAAACAAATAAAGGCCTTTTACCCGAACGCATACTTTTGACCCTTAACTACTAAATATATTGAAGCTCGCTACCTCGTTGTGGGTAGTGGGCTTCCCCCATTTCTGCATGAAATGGCGAAATTTGCCAGTGTTTTTACTCGTCCGTTTCGCCTCTTTTCATTTTGCTTTTTGTTCGTGTTTGCATACCTTTGTAATGATGGGCGCATTACACCCGTGCATTTAGGTTAGATATAAAATAATTACTTTTTTACAATGGATTTGATTGAAAGCATGGAAGCGCGTGCAAAAGCCAACTTGCAGCGCATTGTTTTGCCAGAAGGCACTGAAGAGAGAACTCTCAAAGCCGCTGACATCGTAGCAGGAAAAGGTACTGCGAAGATTATTGTCCTTGGCGACAAGGCGAAGATTTCCGCTATGGCCGCTGAGTTCGGATTGAAGAATATGGATAAAATCACCATTATCGATCCGAATAACAATCCCGATTCCCAAAAATACATCGACCTCTTGGTACAGCTCCGCCAGAAGAAGGGTATGACTGTTGAGCAGGCTACCGAACTGGTCAAGAATCCGCTTTACCTCTCTTGCCTTATGATTAAGGCGGGCGATGCCGATGGTGAGGTCAGCGGTGCTGGCAGCCCTACGGGCGACACCCTGCGCCCTGCGTTCCAGATTATCAAGACCCAGCCTGGTGTCTCTTGTGTTTCTGGTGCTTTCCTGATGATTCTGAAAGACAATACTTACGGTTGCGACGGCAAAATGATTTTCGCCGATTGTGCCGCTACTCCTAATCCTGATGCCGACCAGCTGGCACAGATTGCAGTTTGCAGTGCCAAGTCGGCTACCGATGTGTTCGGCTTCGACGAGGCCCGCGTCGCTATGCTCAGCTTCTCTACGAAGGGTAGTGCTAAGCACGAAATGGTCGACAAGGTGGTCGAGGCTACTGCCAAGGCCCACGAAATGGCTCCTGAACTTAAACTCGATGGCGAATTGCAGGCCGATGCGGCCCTTGTTCCTAAGGTGGCTGCCCTCAAGGCTCCAGAAAGCAAGGTGGCCGGTACTGCCAATGTGCTGGTCTTCCCTGACCTGAATACGGGTAATATCTCTTACAAGTTGGTTCAGCGTTTGGCTGGTGCTACTGCGCTTGGCCCATTCTTGCAGGGCTTGGCGGCTCCGGTTAACGACTTGTCGCGTGGATGCTCGGTCGACGATATTGTCAAGACTGTTGCCATTACAGCTTGTCAGGCTATTGCTGGTAAGAAGTAATAAGATGTCACTTCCGATATTTTTTGAGGAGTAGGGCTTTCGCTCTGCTCCTTTTTTGTGCCTCAGACTTCCAATTTGCTCGTTTTGTTAAATTTATTCTTTCTGTTTTTTATTTATTGGCTGTTTTCTTTGTTGAAATGTCCGACAAACTACCTAATTTTGCAAATTGAAGTTGAACAGAGCTGTTTCTTCTTAAAACTCGATAATTATTTATTAACTGTCCTATATGAAAGTTTTAGTACTAAACTGCGGTAGTTCTTCAATCAAGTTCAAACTGATTGACATGCCTGCTAACAACGTCCTTGAATCTGGAACCCTTGAAAAGTTGGGCTTGCCCGACAGCTTTATCAAGTTCAAGAAGGGGGAAGGTGAGAAGACTCAAATCGACAAGAAGATTGAGAACCATTTGGAAGGTATACACCTCATCTTCGATGTTATTACGGGCAAGGAAACTGGTGTGCTTGGCTCTTTGAACGAACTTGATGCGGTTGGTCACCGTGTTGTGCACGGCGGTGAGAAGTTTGCAAGCAGCGTCCTTATCGATGCTGACGTCATCAAGCAGATTGAAGAATGCAAGAAGTTGGCTCCTCTTCATAATGGTCCTAACCTTACCGGTATTGAGGCTGTTTCAAAGCTGCTTCCTGGGGTCCCTCAGGTTGCTGTGTTCGACACTGCTTTCCATCAGACTATTCCAGATTACGCCTATATGTATGCCCTTCCTTACGAACTCTATAAGGAAGACGGTATCCGTCGTTATGGTTTCCACGGAACCAGTCACCGCTATGTGTCTGCCAAGGCCATTGAGAAACTTGGAAAAAAGGAGAGTAAGATTATTACCTGCCATATCGGTAATGGTGGCTCTATTTCTGCTATCCTTAACGGGCATTCGGTCGATACTTCCATGGGACTTACTCCGCTCGAGGGTCTGGTGATGGGTACCCGTTGTGGAGACCTCGATCCGGCTGCCGTTACGTTCTTGCAGGAAAGCAAGGGCTGGAGCGTTAAGGAAATTAACAATGTGATGAACAAGAAGAGTGGCTTGGCTGGCTTGTCGGGTGTCTCTTCCGATATGCGCGACATTGAGGCTGCTTGTCAGGCAGGCAACAAACAGGCCCAACTGGCTTGCGAGATGTTTGTCTACCGTGTAAAGAAGTACATCGGCGCCTATGCGGCCGTCCTCAATGGTGTGGATGCGCTGGTGTTCACTGGTGGTATGGGTGAAAACCAGGTGAATATCCGTAAGAATATTTGTGCCGGTTTGTCTTACCTCGGTTTGGAAATCGATGAACAGAAGAATGCCGACCTCCGCAAGAATGGTGGCGAGGGCGATATCTCGAAAGATGGCTCAAAGGTGCGTATCTACGTTATTCCTACCGACGAGGAGTATATGATTGCGCTCGATACGCTCAATATTGTATCTAAACTCTAAGCAAGACTTAGTTAATGAATAAGAGGCGAAGCATGTGACACTGCTTCGCCTCTTTCATTTTCTAATCAAGATATTGCCCGAAGTCCTCTGGATAACGGGGTCGGTTGTCATCTAGATAATCCCACATTTTTTAAGAATGCTCTATAATGGACCATTACACCTTCGTGAAATTTGTCTGCGGTGCCGGGTGTACTAGGGTGGTAAGAACAAAAAACTAACGCTTCAATTCCTCCTCTAGGGTCCTTGATGATTCGAATGCTGTTGTGCCCTTCTATTGTATAAACCTTTTCTTGAGGGTACGATTTGACCACGGCGTCGTATATCAATGAACTTGTGCATACAATATCGGGAATCATATACAACAAACAACCATTCTACTCGTACATCATCTTCTGTGTCTCAATTTTAGCCAACATATCGCTCAAACGAATAGAATGGAGAATTTCTAAATTTTGATTTTGTGATGTTATACGTGTATATTATGATATTCTATATAATGTTAATTAAATGAGTTTCTAAGTATGTTAAAAAAAACTCTCTTTTCTTTACTTAATGAAAAATATAATAAAGCATCAGAACTTTCTGATATTTCCCAATTTGTGTTTTCACCATTAGTAATGACTTCAATATCGCATTGTTTAGACTCTCCCTCCTCATTTGATATTGTTAGCTTTCCTAAATAGTTGTTTTCCGTCTTCTTAATAAGTATTAAAGATTCGATATCTAAATTGATGTTTTTTGAAATAAAATATTCGGATACTGATTGTTCTACTTCTATTGATAGGAGCTTAATATAAAGATTAGGAATTTCCCATTTCATATTTTCTCCATCATAAATAACTTTAATATCATAGTTTGAAGAGTCTTTCTGGACATTTGATATTGTTACCACGCCAGAATAGTTGTTCTCGGATTCTTTGATAAGAGTTAATGACTTAACAGTTAATCCTTTATGCTTAGAAGCTAGCGCCTCATTTATTGATTTCTCAATTTCTGTTGACAACTCCTCTGTGGATAGTTTCATTGAACAACCTACACAGAATAATAGAGCTATCATTACTAAATAACTTACTGTTTTTTTCATGTTTTCTAAATTTTATGGTTCTCTTCAAGTAACTTGTGAAATGGACTAATAACGCGTTCATAAATCATCCATTTTTCTTTACCTCTATTTGTGGGATGAAATGATTTAATGACCGTTATTCCCCTTGTGGGGTAGTGCCAAAGACAACACTTCATAGTTGTATCAGGATATATGTATTCTTTCTTTATTATATTGTTCTCATTCTTAAGATAATGTTTTGTTATAAAGTTGAATTGGGTATCTTTTGAATCGCAGCAGACAATGATGTTTGGCTGAAGAATGTCTAATTCCTCTTTTAAAAATTCCTCATCTTGATTTAGTGCGTGAACAATCTCTGAAGTGGATACTGTAGGATGTCCAGCTAATTTTTTTGCTTCTATAAGGGCAAATGGCTCAGTGTTCCAAATTTCTCTTACTTCTTCTAATTTTGTTTCAGATACTTCTTTGAATCCTATTCTTATATCTCTTTGATCTTTTAATAGCCCATAGAGTATAAGTGCAATGTTGGGTAGAAATCCTCGTTTCCCTACAATGCCGCCTGATAAATTTCGACTGTTTTTCGCGTGCGGTCCTTCTACAAGCCAACGCCGAATGTCATCTCCGTCGGGTGTGTTTTTGTCTTTTACAATAAATATAATTCGACGTTTAGCCTTATCCCATTTTTCATCAACGGAATCCTCTGGCTCTCCTGCCTTAAGCATTAAGCCGTCTTTGCAAAATAACGCTTTCTGTTCTTCGCTTAGGTTTTCTGTCCATCGTTCGAACAATTCGTCTAGTTTTTTGTTGTAGCTCATAAATCGTTTTATTTGGTTAAAGAATATGCTAAATAAAAAAAAACTAGCGCGTTACAAAATTTTCTGTGTCTTTTTTGCTTTGTTTTACAACATTAGAAATCTATCCGTTTACGTCAGTCTTTCAAATTCAAAGTACCTCTATGTCTGTAACAAAACACGTTACACTCAATGAAAAATTTCCGAAATAGGAATAATTTAGTCTGTTTTGTAAGATTGCATCAACTGGTTGTTATTTAGAATGAAAATAAATAGTATATTTGTGACCAGAATTCGATCAGGATAATTAATAAGCAATAATGAAGTTTTTTAAGGGGAAACTATGCCTTTTAGGTCTCCTCCATGCTCTTGTCATCTCTTATAGTTCTTTGCTTTATGCGACTGGTAATGAGAAGTTTAATTTTGAAGCCTCACTTTTCTCTGAGGCGGAGTGGAATTTGGACGACCGTGCCGCTTGGATGAACGAGGCGGCTTTCTATACGGTTTGGAAACCCGTGCCGCCTTTTTTCTTTGAACTGGGTACCCTGCATACCTATGGCTTGGGCGATGACGTGGTGATTGACGATTTGCAAGGATTTTCGAACATCAAGAATGAAAATATGGCGGCCGGACTGCGTATGCTCGACCTCGGATTTGTAAACACTTTTGGTGCCGATAGTTCTCATCATCTGGTGTTTCTTTCTGGTGTGCGAAATGTGAATGAGGACTATTTTACGGAGGGTAACTCTACGTTGTTCTTGAATGGATCTGACGGCATTTTCCCGACTATAGCCGCTAATTACGAAATGGCCAACTTCCCGCTTTCGGGGGTGTGCCCCATTCATGTCTCTTATTCCCATAAGGTGGGTCTTAAAGCCCAATTCAGCCTCTATAATGGAATTGCCGGTGAACTGGCCGATGGCTCTACCTTCCGTTTCCGACCTCATCGCGATGGCGTCACTACTATGACTGAGATTGGGTATTCCCGCACCGACGTCCCGCTTCTTATGCTCTATTCAGTAGGTCTTGCCACCAACAATTCCCCCTCTGACGCCGGAGGAAAGAAAAGGTTTCGTGCTACGTGGTGGACACAGCTGGAACAAGGCTTGCTGAATAAGAACGGTTGCCGGCTGAATTTGCTGTTACATGGTTCTACTTCTCTTAACAGCGGTAGTAACTGCAAAGGATATGCTGGCACTGGGCTTGTCTTGAATAGGTCGGGTAGCGGCAAGAAAGTTCGGGTGGAAAGTGTCGGACTGATGAACCATTATGCCTGTTTTGCCGATGCCGATGAGTGTAATCAGGAACTCACTTTGCAAATGAACTTGTTCGACCTGTTTGCCGTTAAGCCTTCCTTCCAACTCGTTGAGGGTGGCGGAAGTGTCCAAAAGGTTTTCGTGCTGCGGTTGTGTTACGAACTGGAATAGAAAAGCGAAGAGGTTGCGCTATGTACCGCGCAACCTCTTTCTGTATAGACCTAAAAGTCTTTGTTTTGAGTTTAAGCCTTTTTCACTCGCTTCGCAACTGCTTGGCTGCCGCCACTAAATTTTTAAGGCTGGCGGTTGTCTCTTCTTCTCCACGGGTCTTAAGTCCGCAGTCTGGGTTCACCCATACGTTTTCTTTGTTTACTTTGCTTATGATTTTGTGCAGGGTGTCGACAATTTCGGCAACTGACGGAACACGTGGCGAATGGATGTCGTACACGCCTGGTCCGACCTGTGTCTGGAAGTTTGAGTCTCTAAGGGCGTCTATCAGTTTGAGGTCGGAGCGGCTGGCTTCGAAGGTGATGACGTCGGCATCCATTGCATCGATGTCTTTAATGATGTCGCCAAACTCGCTGTAACACATGTGCGTGTGGATTTGTGTCTCTGGCTTCACCTTGGCGTGTACCAGTCTGAAGGCTGGGATGGCCCAGTCCAGATATTCGCTGTGCCAGTCGCTTTTGCGCAATGGAAGTTTCTCGCGGAGGGCGGCTTCGTCTATCTGGATGATGCGTATACCGTTTTTTTCAAGGTCGAGCACTTCGTCGCGGATGGCTAGGCCTATCTGTTGTGCCTGCTCCTTCAAAGAAGCGTCTTCGCGTGGGAACGACCAGTTGAGTATGGTTACGGGTCCGGTCAACATACCTTTAACCGGCTTTTTCGTAAGGCTTTGCGCATAAACCGACCATTCTACGGTAATTGGTGCGCTCCGGCTTACATCACCCCATACGATTGGTGGCTTTACGCAGCGTGTGCCGTAGCTCTGCACCCATGCGTTTTGCGTGAAGATGAATCCATCCAGTTTGTTGCCGAAGTATTCTACCATGTCGTTACGCTCAAATTCTCCGTGCACCAGCACGTCGAGGCCGAGACGTTCTTGCAGGGCGATGCATTCGGCAATTTTCTTTTGGTTAAATGTCTTGTACTGTTCGGCACTAATAGCCCCTTTCTTGTAGGCTGCTCTGTTCGAACGTACGTCTGCTGTCTGTGGAAACGAGCCGATAGTTGTGGTTGGGTAAGGAGGAAACTGGAATATTGCTTTCTGTATTCCTTTGCGTTCGTTTCGGGCTGGTGTACGATTGAAGTCTGCATCTGTCAGCTTGCCAAGCTCTTGCTGTACGGCTTCGTTCTTCTTGACACGTTCTTCGCTGAATAACGCCTTATTCTGTTGTAGGCTTGCCGCGTTCTTGCTGGCTATGTCGTAAAGTTCCTTAATCTTTTCCTCTGCAAACGCCAGGAACTTCTTGGAGGCGTCTGAAAGTAAGTTCTCCGATTCTATTGTGTAAGGTACGTGCAGGAGCGAGCACGATGTGCCGATTACTAGGTTCTGTCCGTCTACATATTTCCCTATTTCGTCTAATAGCGCGTTTTTCTTCGCATATTCGCTGCGCCAAATGTTCTTGCCGTTTATTATACCGGCAAACAGTAGGGTGTCCTTCGGGAAACCTGTCGTCAGGAGTTCAAGTGTTTTCTTTCCCTCTACAAAGTCTAAACCTATTCCGTCAAACCCTAAACTTACCAATTCGTTATAGATGTCGCGGACATCGCCGAAGTAGGTTTGTAGGACGATTTTAAGGTTGGTCTCCTTTCTGATTTGCGTTAGCAGGTTGGTGTATATTTTTTTGAATAGAGCCTTCTCTTTGTCGTTTGTGTCAAATACGAGGGCTGGCTCTGCTATCGAGATCCATTCTGCCCCTGCCGAGTTGAGTTGGCCGGCAAGTTGGACGTAGGCTTTTACAGCGTCGTCTGCAAAATCAGAGGCTGTTTTGTCGCCGTTGTAGGTGGCCAGTCGCAAAAAAGTGTAGATGCCAATAAGGCTTGGGACGGTTTGTATGCCGGCTGCTTTTGCCTCTTTATATTCGGCAAGCGCCTTAGGAGCGTTCGCAAGCTCCAACTTGGTCTGGTCGTCAAGCGCTGGTACAATGTAGTGGTAGTTGGTGTTGAACCATTTCTTCATAGGCAGAGCCTTTACGTCGCCTTTGGCTCCCTGATAGCCGTGTGCTACTGCGAAATAGGTTTCAAGGTCGCTCAATCCTAATTGCTTGTAGTTGGCTGGAATGGCACCGAGCAGGAATGCGGTGTCGAGCAGGTTGTCGTAGAACGAGAAATCGTTCGACGGTATGAACGAAATGCCTGCTTCCTGCTGTTTCTGCCAACCGTAAAGGCGCAGTTCGGCAGCAGTCTTCTTCAATTCTTCTTCCGAAATCTCGCCTTTGAAGAATTTCTCACTTGCGAATTTGAGCTCGCGTTTCTTTCCTATTCTTGGAAAACCGATTACTGATGTTCTCTTAATTGTCATATTGTTTTTTCTGCTGTTAATTTTGTCGGCGCAAAGTTCTGTATTTTTTAATAATAGTGAAAATACTTAATTTTGTGCGTTAACCATAGGTTTTTCCTATGGAGCTATTCAGAACTGACAGAACAATATGACTTTACAGCAATTGAAATATGTGGCGGCTGTTGCCGATACACGTAATATAACCGAGGCGGCCAAACGGGTGTTTATCTCGCAACCGAGCCTTACGGCTGCTATCCATGAACTTGAGAATGAAATAAATATAGTTATCTTCAACCGTTCGAACAAGGGGGTGACAATCACCAACGAGGGAGACGAGTTCTTGTCGTATGCGAGGCAGGTGTTGGAGCAGGCGGCTTTGCTTGAGGAACGGTACAAGGGCAATGCGGGCGGCAATACTATCTTTTCGGTCAGTTGCCAGCATTACTCGTTTGCAGTGAATGCTTTTGTTGACGTTATACGTAAATTTGGGGGCGATTCTTACGATTTTACTTTGCGCGAGACCCAAACAAACGAGATTATTGACGATGTGGCAAAGATGAAAAGTGAGATTGGGGTGCTATATCTTTGTGGAAAGAACGAAAAAGTGGTGAAAAATCTGCTTAGAAAGAACAATCTGGTGTTCGATCCTTTATTCACTACACCTTTACACGTGTTTATGTCCGCTAAGAATCCGCTTGCGCTTAAAGAGCGCATTTCTCTATCCGATTTGGCCCCGTACCCTTACCTCGCCTATGAACAGGGCGACTTCAACTCGTTCTATTTCGCCGAAGAACCTTTAACCGCCATTGATTTCGATTGTCCTAAGAATATTAAAGTTCGTGACCGTGCAACACTTTTCAATCTGCTTATCGGCCTCAATGGTTATACAATTTGTTCGGGTGTCATAAGCCATAAACTTAACGGACGTAGTATTATTGCTAAGCCGCTCGACGTCAGCGACCAAATGACTATTGGCATCGTTACTCGTAGGGGAGTGTCGCTTTCGCGTTATGCGAAGGCTTATGTCGCCGCTATCAGGAAGCACTGCAAGCGACCTGTGGCATGAAATAGGTGCGTTGTGGACTTGTTTAAGGGTGTTGGCTAAATGTCAGATAGAACAGAATGAGAAAAGTTACCACAATAGCCGTGACTACAAATGTGACGTATAGCAGCATAGTGAGAAATGGTATAAAAAACGACGATAGTAGGGATGCTACAAATAATACACTTAATATTGTAAAGGCTGTTTTATAGTCTACCGAATACTCGCTGCTCAATTTTGTGTAGACCAATAGCGCCACCCACATAAGCAGGTTGACGTACTGCATAATGTTCACAAAGAGGTGGTATTGCCCTTTCCAAAGAAAATAGGCTGCTATACTCGATGGAATGGCTAATACGGGCGAATATGAGGTGATAGTTTTTAAGACGTTCATGGAGTTAAGGATTTTGTTTAATCGTTATTGAAATGGCATTGTTTATACGAAAAAGAGGAGGTTTTTGTTGCCTCCTCTTTCTTCTATTTTGATATATCTCTGTCTTTGTTTATCGGCAGAACTTCTTAACCTTACACCAAGAGTATCCGAGCATCGCGCTGTGTGAACCCGAGTTGTGGCGTGCCCACTTGGTCAGGCCTAATGTGTAGGCATAACCGAGGTGGAAGCCCTTGAAGTTGATACCACCCATTGGAGAGAATTCCAATGGTTTTGCGTTGCCTTCGTCAAGTGTCTGGCGGTAGGCCAACTGCAACCAGTAAGAGACATCTTTAGTGTCAGGTACTTCCTGCTCGTACTTCAAGTTGAAGTCCAACTGGCGTTCGTCGTTCTCGTTGAACTTGAACATAGCTGCTGGTTCAATGTCGATAGTCTCGTTAACTGGGAAGGTATATCCTGCGAAGATGAAGAATGTCATTGGAGGAACTGGCTCGTTCTCACCCAACTCTTCCATCTCGGTAGGAATCATGTTCGCAATAGACAATCCGGCAAAGAAGCGGTCCCACAAGAAGTAGGTACCAAAGTTTGCGTTAAAGTAAACACCCTTGTCCTTACCGCCATTATCGATGGTTGGGTCGTTTTGGGCATCTTCGTTCCGGAACAATTCGCTAGAAAAGCCATAATGGCTGACTACAGCAGAAAGACCGAACGACAACTGACGTTGCAAATCGCGGTCCTTCATAA
>DETD01000012.1 GCA_002362105.1 Bacteroidales bacterium UBA3297 | reverse complement strand
CTGTTTTCTCATAAAGTTGCTTGAATCTGGCTGCAACTTCTTTTATTTCGCCAACTTTAGATTGCAATTCGACCGTCTTGAACAAGCCCTTCCATAAAGTCACTTTCTTGTAGACAAGTGCTAATTCGCAACAATCGGCGCCTATGCCCGCTATTTTTAAATACTTGCAACCAGGTTCTTTGACAAAATCTTCAAGGAATGACATTACAGCCAATTTATTCAATTCCTTTACCCGCTCATACTTTACCTCAAACGGACACTTTCCCGGCTTGAAATTCACAATTGAACCGGGTAGCCGGACATCGTTTAACTTTTCGCATTTAGAGAATGCATAATCACCTATCGATGTGACAGAATCGGGAATGCGGATACGTTCCAAGTTTTTTAACCCTGTAAAAGCTTTCTCGTTAATATAGGTCACCCCTTCTGGTATAATGATTTCGGTTACGCTTTTTTTGTTGCCCATATAGCCATAGCATTTCTTGCCATGGTCGTACAAATACAGGCCTTCTTTAAACTTTAAACCTTTACAACCGTCGAATACCCCCCACCCAATAACAGATACTTTTTCCGGTATATTAACCGAGGTCAAAGACTTGCAGCCTGAAAATGCCAAATTTTCTATACACGTGACCGTGTTTGGCAGGGTTATACTTGTTAACGAAGTACAATTAAGAAAAAGTGCCGCTTCTAATTTTTTTAGACCTTTAGGGAGTTTGACTGATGTCAACTTTCTACAATCTAGCAACATAGCCGAACTCAATTCAGTCATATTATCAGGGAATTCAATACTTGTTAGTTCCCAACAATCTGCAAAAGCATTCCAACCGATGTGCTTGATGGTTTCAGGAATGTTGATGGACTTCAGAGAATGACAATGGAAGTAAACTATTAGAGCAGACTACCAATTCTTTTATATTCTCAGCATAATAGAACAACTCAGCATCGACAGAATTTTCTAATCTTGGTACGGGAAAAACTTGCTATCGTACGCATAAGGATTTTCTTTGGGAGGCCGCTCGGGTTTGGTACTATAAACAAAGACAGTATGGTTTGATTTTGCTACCTGGAAGCCGATACTTGAGGCTATAGAACAGGCAATTTCAGCTGCCTCGTCCGCATCCTTCGCCCAAACCTTAAAGCTCATACACGCATTACCTTTCGGACAAACATTCGATTCATAATCGTGTAGTTCTCTATCTGCATACCCATCAAGTATTACCACATAATGTTGATAGGGTGTTTTTATTTTGCCGTATCGAAGTTTTAAATACCAATTCTTAACAGACTCCATTGACAACAACCGTTTAAGATTAAACACTAACAGCAGACAACTATCTGCCAATTGTTATTACAAATATAGTAAAGAAACTTTTTATACCTAAATCTGCTGATAGCGTAAATGTGTTGTACATGAGAATGGACTGACAACCACCTTAAAACCTATCTAAAAAAGAAGAGGGGTATACCGAAAAAGTATACCCCTCTGTCTATTTAATGTTCAGACTTGCCGTTTATTTCCGCTCCATCTTGAAGACGTAAGGCTCATCAACAGAACCATACATCTTGTTTGGAACGAACTGCACCTTCTCGCTTACCTTATAGAGGTACCGCGTTGATGCACACCAGTAATAGATGTCGAGTTCTCCGCTATCGTCTGGCGTTCCGACAATGTTCAAGAAGAACATGCCATCGCTCGGTTTGACAACCGCACGGCACTCGCCTCCCAAATGAGCCGACATATAGTCGTCCTTTGTGGCGTTCTTCTGCAACGACTCTGGCAACTCGCACACCGCCGTCATCGTTACCGAAAAATTTGACGATTGCTTGGCTGTCCAGTTCGGATAATCGTAAGTGGTGCCCTTTTTAGTCGTGTCAGACGAGAATATAGGCACATAGATGACCTCATCCTTGTCGTGCGAGCAACCGCACACGGCGCCAACGCCCATCAACAGCAGAAGCAGCTTTATTATCTTTTTATTCATGTTTTCCGCTTATTTTTTAACGATTAACTTTTGAGTTTGTGACAGGCTGTCGGCCTCTACCCTAACAACATAGGCGCCGTCGGTCCACGTAGTTACGTTGAGGGTTACAACCACCTCGCCGTCAACTGCATTCGCAGTAGATGAGTACACTACGTTGCCCTCTACGTCGAACACGGTTACCTTCGCTGACTTGCTATCACCCACCTGGGCACTTACATGTGCCTCTGTTTGGGCAGGGACAGGATGGATTGTAACTGCAATGGCAGGTTCTTCAACTCCACTGAACACGATGTTCACTGGATTGTCGATTGAGCCATACACCGCATCGGCCGCATACGACAGACGGGTTGATGAAAGCAACGACACTCCATCTCTTTCCAATACGAACGAGATGCTAGTAGTATCATCTTCGCCCTCAATTGAGATAAACTGCAATGGTTGTTCCTCATCCAAATCGATGCTGAGCGCTTCGCCTACAACCACACCGTTGGCAACTGCATAGAGTTTGTCGCCCTCCTGCAAGTCTTCTACGTAGCCAACCACGCTCATATTCTTAGAATGGTTGGCCGCTTTTGATGAGTGCACGGCAGCAGACTTCAACGTACTTGCCGATGAAGGATAGGTCAGCTTCTTTTCTTTAGTCGACTTGTTAAGGAGCATATAGCCCTTACCAGGTTCCATGTAAGTAAGCGAACCTACCCAACTGTTGTTGTGGTACATCGCAAACTCTTTAACGGACTTAATTACATCGCCCTCTTGTGCCTCGTAACTTGCCAATGCATTCTTAATCGGCATGTTGACGGTTGGCAGATAGCTGATGTAGTTCCACTTGCTCTTCGCAATAGTCAACGGAGTTGAAGCCACGTCGATTGGCGTACCGGAAATAGTCAGCGTCTGTGCCTTTTCTGAGTACACCATAAACATAGAGGTGTTGTCGAGTTTAAGTTTCGAATCCGATACCCAACCCTTCTTCTTGCTAGAGTAAGAAGCAAAACCCTTCATATTCTTAATCACGTCTTTATTGCCCCAATTAGCAGAACCAATATAGGCGTTAATATCAGAAATATCGGAGTTCTTGAGGTTGAACGAAATCCAGTTCCAACCAGCTCTAAGATCGATGTTGTGGTAAGTCACCTTCTTGCTGTTGAATACAACAGGAGCCGTTGTGGTACCTACAACACTGTTGTTCTTGAACTCGATAGCCTTAGAAGGAGTGGCATCGTAAACGATACCTGTGCTTGCATCGTACATACGGAAAGTGATATCCTTCGACGATATCTGGTCGCAATAGATGGTCAGCATAGCATACCACATATCGTTTTCGGCATTATACGTGCTGTGGGCCACACCCACACACTTGCCTTTGTAGAAGGCCGCAAGAATGTCGTTCTCGTCGTTCGAGAAGACGTTGTTGAAGCTCATCTTACCGATGACCGACATGTTGTATTCATACATCACATCGTCGACTGTCCAGTTAGGCACCTGACCCTTTACAACCACCTTAATGTCGAGCGGTTCGCTGACATTGTTGTCGTTGGTGAGGAAGGCTACCTCGTCGTAAGTGCCCACGTTGAGCGACTTGTCGACCGTGAACTTCACCTTGACAGTCTGCAAAGGATTTATGGTACCCTCGGCAGGAGTTGCGGTGAGCCATGATGGCAGATTGTCGATCGTGTAGTTCTGAACTGCACCACCCTTGTTCACGATTGGCATTTCGAACTGGTATTCCTCGTCCAAATCGCGGCTGATCTCAACCGAGTTGTCCTGCCACTTCAGCTGGTTGCGACTGATGTAGGCGCTCCAAGTGATAGGCGAGAGAGTTGAGTTACCGTTCACGTCACGGATATCGTCAGCCGTGAAGGTGACAATCGTGTTCTCGATGCGGTAATCCTCTTCCTTCAGGTTGATGATGATAGCGTCGTTGTTGACCACATAGTCGAACAACAGCGACGATACAGGCGCCTTGGTCTTCACCGCAGGAATGTCGTCAGAGAATGCGGCGCTACCATTCAATTTAGCCTTTGCAGAAGAGTTGGCTTTATCTACCAGACTGGTCTGCAACTCAGGAGTACCCTGCCAGATCTTGTAAGTTTCGAACGGATAGTAGAGGCGCAAGCCCTTCTCGGTTCCGTCGAGCTTCTCATTGTAGAACTTCTCTAACTGGTTCTGCTGGCGGTAGAGGTTCCAGAGGCGGACCTCGTCAATAGCGCCGGTGAACTGGTTATCGAAAGCATCCTTCTTCTGGTTGTTGTAAACACGCGCACCAGCAATGATGCGTGAAGCCGCGATGCTTCCAATCTTTTCAGCCGAGAAGTAAGTATTCAACGCACCGTCCATATAGATGCGGGCGATACCCGACGAACGGTTGACTGCCAGCGCAAAGCTGTGCCAGCTACCATCGGCATACGAACCGCTAACTTTATTAGTGGTGTTGTTGTGCACAAAGCAGAGTTTACCGTTTTCGTCAAACGATACACTGAACACTTTCGAGCAATCTTCATATTTGTCTTTCGTACCCTTACCCGAGCTCAACAGGGTCTGGTTCTTGGCACCCTTCTCGGCCTTGAACCAGAACTCGAGGGTGAAGTCCATATCGTCGGTAATAACAGCAGAAGCTGAGTTGAGTTTTACGTAGCCGTCGCCAGTAAAGCTTACACTCTTGCCAGCAGGCAGCGACCACTGCGCACCGCTCTTCATTACCAGGTTGGCGCCACGCGCCTTGTCTTCGGTAACTGAGCCCTTGGCCTCTTCCATATCGTAATATGAAATCAGACCAATTTCGTTACCCGACAACTGTTTGTTGCTATTCGCCTGAATGGTGGTGACAGAACGTACATCGTTCCAGATGCGGAACTGGTCAACCTTACCCTTGAAGTAATTACTACCGGTGCTGATGCTGCGACCGATGTTGACAGTACCGTTTCCGGTGTACAAAGGAACTTCCTGCGAAGTTATCATCTCGGTATAGTTCACAAACGCAGAAACCGATTTCGTTTCTGGCTCATAGGCGAATGCCACATGGTTCCACGAGTCATATTCCCATGCAGGTACCTCTTTTGAAACCATTGACTTAGCACCCACCTTCAAGGTCAGTTTGCCGTCGGCATCCATACCAAGCTCGATGCTCTCGCCACTGTTACCGTGGCTGAAGAAAGTAGCCTTATGAGGCTCGGTGAAGTTCACCCAGCACTCCATTGTCAGATTCTTATCCGACAGGTCGCGGGCCGCCTCAGTTGCGAGGTAGCCGTTCTTACCGTCTAACGCAATGGCTACGTCGTGCGAGGTCTCTACACCGTTGCGCATGCCGGTAACCGAGAAGTTGTTCTTCGAGAGCATGCCCTCGGCTATGGTCTCGTTGAAGTTGATGCGAACATCGTCGGAAATAGTCAGGACACCGTTTGCCGGACTTGGTGTGCCGAAGAGGCGTGGGTTGTACATATCCTTGATTCCGCTTATAACCTGCGACTCGTTCTGGAACAGCTCGTTGTTGATGTTACAGTACGATACGGCGCGCAGGTCGTACTTCTGGTCTGGGAGTGCGTCCATAAAGAACTTGTAGCTGATGACGCCACCATCGCCAGGTTTGATAGTCTGGGCGTTCAAGCCGTTCTTGACAGCCTGTTTAGTCAGCGAGTCTTTCGCATAGTAGTACATGAGGGTTACCCACTCCTTGTCGGAAGCGGCAGCCGACTTGTATTGCAACTCGATGTGCTCGAAGTCGGTGTAGTTCACGTCGAAACCAGAAATTTCGATCGGCATATAGTGCTTTACAACACCGTCTACCTTCTGCGTGTCGCACTTGGTGTTATAGGTCCAGTTGTCGCTTGGTTTCACAATCTCCACATCGCTGCACGAAGGTATGAAGTGAACCGAGAACGATACGGTGTCGGCAATAATGTCGAGGAACGAGGTTGGGTCGGCCTGGCACTTAGAGGCCAACACCAACTGCAGGTTGTCGTAGTTGAGGGCACGGCCCTTGGTTACGGCAATGGTCTTTACCAAAGTCTCTCCGGCTGGTACCAGGTAGTCGAGCGCGAAACCAGACATCGAGTTACCGTCTATGGAGACGATAGCACCATCAGGGTTAGAGGCGTCAACCAGACGCAGATCGAACCACTGGTCTTCGCTGGTTTCCGAGTTGTTGCGCATATAGACGGTGAGGTACGCATCCTCGCCAGAAGGAACGTTCTCTACAAAGTCGTTCTCAACGGCAATGCTTGGTACCTCTAGCTGCAAGGTAGCCGCACCGATAATGGTGTTAGGTTTGTAGTACTTGGTTACCAAACCTTTTTCGTAAGGGCAAGAGGTAGCACCGCCACGGGTGATGAAGATGAATGAAGAATATTCATCCTTATCGGCAATATTAGTTGTGTCGACCATACCACCACTTACAGGATTGTCGTACTCTTCACTGCTTGATTTCCAACCTTTTTCATGGAAGACGTCAACCGAGATGTAGTCGTCGTCGCCTTCTTCTTTCAAGACAAAGCCTTTCGAATGACTGCGCTCTACCTCACTCTCGAACGTACCGCCCTGGGTGGTGGTCACAGTTTCTTCAAACGTTAATGTTGTAGCAGTGTATGCGAAGTTTTCAGTTTCCACGTCTGTCTCTTCTGAAGTTGAGAGACCGACAGTTACATGGAACGAACTGCTGTGCGACCGGCCTGTGCTGTACTCTTCTGAATACTCTACTGGAGAACCTGCATGGAACGAGTAGTTGCCTACCTTTTCATCGGCAGATACCTTGTCGGAGAAATAAGCCTTAGCCTCTTCGTTCGCCTTCAGTTTGTCGACCCAACCGTCAATCCACTGGTTAAGGATGCTGATGGTGTCGGACATAGATACTATATACGGATCCTTTTCAGCCGAATCCTTCTTCAACGCACTCGCTTTCTTAATGACTCTGTAACTTGGGCCGTTAAGGACATCCTTAGGATCACCAAACGACTTATTGGCAATGGTGGTGTCGGAATTACTCTTACCATAGTCAGGGTCATCTTCCGAAAGATATGAGATATAGTAAGTCTCGCCAGTCTCTTCCGCTTGCTTCTTTATCTTCTCAACATCAGTGCCCTTAGGCAACAAAAGCGAGTTTCGCAAACCTTCCATATTAGGAAGCAGAGTCTGCTCGATGTAGACTTGCGGATAAGCGAACAGTGTACCGAAACTCTGGCCCATATTTACCGAGACAGACTTGGCCAACATATAATCGTTGTTGGTCGTGTCGGTGTAAATCACGTCGAACTGCTTCGGATTCTTGTGGTACTGTTCCTTCGAAACAAGGGCAACCAAATCGCTCTCGCCAAAGAAGAGGTTGGTCGAGTAACCGATATACACGTCACCGTCGGCACCCACGTACAGCGGATCGTCACTGGTTTCGTAACGGGTTGTCAGCGTTGTGGTGTTGGTCTTCGTGTTAGAGCCCTCGTAAGCTGCATCGTGTGCACACGTTACCTTGTTAGTCTGTGTGAAGATTTGTGCAGTTGATGTTAAAGTTGCAGTACCTGGAGCCACTGCACCAGTCATAAGTCTAACAACAGCACCGGTAGCAATGTTGGCGCCAACCTCACCCTCTTCCTGGATGGAACCCGTGTAGGTAGAAGTTTCTGTAAACGAAACGCCCTTCTCTAAGAACGAGTAAGAGTTACTGCCCGGTGGGTCGCGCAGAACGGTCAGCAAACGGTCAGGACCCGCTGTCACAAAGTTGGTACCACGGATGTGGCCACCCGTTACATAAACAGTGTTGGCAAACGGACTCTTCCACGTAATGGTGGTAGGTTTCTCGCTGTCGCCACACTTCACCTTTGCGGAAAGCGTAGAAGTTGCGGTGGTCAGTTCAGGCTCACCAGCCTGGAAGCCCATAAAGGCATAACCGTTGGTGTCGGCCTCAACCACATAGCTCTTCTCACCTTCAGCGAATTTAACTGTAAACTCAACCTCGGCATCGCGTACAGGCACAACATCCTTTACACCTGTATTGCTATGCTTGTATGCCTCGTAAACGTCGGCGCGCAAATAATAGTGCTGTCCCTGAGCGTAAACAGGCATACCAAAGTAGTATGATTTGTCTTCCTTATTATAGGTGCCTACCTTAATGGTGTTACCCAAAATATCGGAAGAAGTCAGAGAATCCACGCCAAAGTAGTCCATAGCGGTACCGTTGCCTTTGCACTGCGAAATTTGCAGGGTTGGTTTGTTGCGCTTGATAAACTGCTGCATCTTGTTGTACTTTACCGTATCGTGGAAAGTCATCAATACACCTTTGATGGAATCCTGGTAGGTATATTCAGAGACAGACGAGTCTCTCGCCGCAACAGAAGAGAAGTCTACCAGAGCTCCGGAACCGTTTATATCGCTATAACCTTTGGCGGTTACCTCCACCTTATAGGTTTCTGGCACCACATAGGCCACGAATTCACCTGTAGCATTATTTACATGGATAACAACACCGTCGGCCACATAGTCGACCTTGTTGCTGCGGACAGTTGCCTTTTTCGACAGAGCGTGCTTAGGCACAAAATGTTTCTCGGTAACTGTCAGGCTGTCCTGCATCTTGTAGTTCGGACGGGTATGGGTCAGTTTGACGGTGATGTTGTTCGCCAAGTTGTTCTTCGACAACGAGTGACCTACCGGATAAGCCTCCTGAACAGTACCACCGGCAACACGGCCGATATACTTCACCTTGGTCTCGTCTTTCAGCAACAAGCCCGACACCATATCTTGGTAATTACGGTCAGAACCGTCGCTGTTACAGATGCGACCATCGAACTCGAAGTTATGTCCTGCCTTTACGACTTTCACCTCGTGTTTGCCCACAGGCACCGAGAACGAGAATTCGCCATCGGCATTGGTCATCACCATCTCGTTGTTCTTCATAACAGGGCTGCCGTCGATGGTGAACATAGCCCCCTCGACCGGATAGGTTCCGCCACTGTAGACCACAGTACCACTAACGTCGAACGAACTGTTGTCAGTAAAGTTCACCGTGTGGCTCTGCGCCTCGGCGTTGATAAAGCGAACCTCCTGCACAGGCGAGAACTGGTGGGTTCCCTTGCTTGGAGTCAGACTATAGGCTGTACCGTTACCGTAGTAAGGCACCGCACGGATGCTGTACGAACCATCGGTATTGGTCACACCCTTGTAAGAAAGCTGGCTGGCCGTCAGAGTCGACTGCACAGCAGTCACCTTCTGCATCTTACCATTGTTACCGTTATATTCGGTACCTACATACGAGCGGTCGAAGAACTCGCTATCTGACAAGAAGTCAAACGTATAATAGGCATCGAGCAGATTCTCGTTACCCACCAGATAGCGGGTATAGTCTTTTGAAATTTCATCTGCTTCAAGCGCACGGCTCCACAATCTTACCTCATCAATCTCACCGTCATACTTCTCGCCAAAGAAGACGTCACCCGTATTTGGATTGACTTTCACTGAAGAGAACGCCTTGCTGTTGTTCAACTTCGCATTGAGGTAGAGGTAAATCTTTTTCTCAGCCTTGTTGTAAACCGCAGTAACATGGGTATACTTACCTTTGGTTACTTTCGATTTCGACAACAAAGAAACATTGCCAGCCTTAAAGTAAACCTTGCCGTTAAGCAAGCCCAACTCATACACATCAGACTTTCTAACCAGCACCATGGAATCGGTCGTTGTTGCGTCTGGCTTAATCCAAGCCTGCATTGTTACAGAAGAATTGCCCGACAACACATTAGCACCTGGTACTACCGCCAGACCGTCTTTTGCAAACGACAAGCCAGTAGACTTGATGTTGTCTTCCGATTCCAAACGAACCTCAACCGAGTCGACCGCCTGACCGTCTTCGAAAGTAACACGACCGTAGAAATCGCCCGTAGGGGTTCTGAAACCAATCGCTGTAAGCGTATCTTTAGAAGTTTTAAGTTCACCGCCGCAGTTCAGCACACCATAAACACGGTATTCGAACATAATGCCCGGACGGCAAGACTTGTCTTCAATCACATAATCGGAACTAGACAAGGCTGCAACTGTCTGAATCTTCTTGAACGATGACTTCGGGTTGTTGTACTCACGACATTCAACAGCAATCTCGTCGAAAGCCGAAGTGGTCTTCCACGACAAAGTCACCTTGTCGGAATAGTAGCCCTTCGAAGCCTCAAAATCTTCCACATTACCAATCTGTGTTGGTGTGAAAGTTTTGTTAACATGAAGGTTCTTCGTATCGTATTTGTTACTACCTGGAACCAGTTTGAAATCGTAGCTGTATTTGTTACACAACTGGACCAGATTGTCCTTCATAGCACCTTTTCTGAACTCGTCCTTGTCCAAAATATACTCATACGTAGTAGAGGTCGTCAAGTTCGTGCGGATGATGCTGAATTTCGTGCCATCGGTCCACACATTACCAGAAACCGTCCACTTTAGGTCAACAGACTCATTATCGGCAGAGAGCTTTGCAGAAGGTTTCACAGGATAGCAGTGCCCTGTTTTAACCTCAATAGACTGAGTTCTTTCAAATTCATCCCATCCGGCAAGAAGGTGAGTTGCCTTTCTCTTTACCACAAAAGTATAAGTAGACTCGTCATTTTGCGACAAAGGGTAAGATAAATTATAAGCTGATTTTCCACCAACATACGCAACAGTGTCTGTTCTCTGGAAAACGTCGTCCTTGTAAGTCGTCAACAAGAACGGACTATTGTCAAAATCGTTACTTGGCGCGTTATTAAGTTCCCAAGTCAAGTCAATACAAAGATTGTCTGGATTAAAAACAGCCTGAAATCCCTTTTCCGGAATTTGCGGATAAGCATTGACTAAAAAAAGAGGTGTTTCAGTAACATACGTAATATTGGCAATAGAAGTATGATATTCTTGCCTAATCTTGAACTTTTTCGATTGGTCAATATTCATACATTTATCACCAATAACATCAAGATAGAAAAAGCCCGTTGTACTCGTATTCTCACTCTGATAAGTGCTACCTGAAAGTTCGGTTTTTACGTCTTTACCTTCTTCACACAAGAAGATATTTCCATAAGTAGCAATATCCCTATCAGCCACTTGCCGATTCCAATTGATTTTTATTATAGGATAAAGATACTTATCGGAAGTAGTCAGTCTTTGGTCATAATAAATAGATACCGCACCATATTCAGCAGGTTTTCTTTTAATATCTACTTTGTAGGTATGATTAACCCCCTGATCAGTAGCAGTACCCCTTCTCCACCATGTACCGTTAAAGACAACCTCTATCTCTGAAGCGGCCAAATCTGCTTGAGAAAGGGGAATATCAAAATCTACATAACATTCGTATTCACCACCTGATGTTTTAGTTATACTTCTATTATAATAATCATTCCCCGTAACATCAAAACTCTTTAAAGATTGTCCTTGATTTCCTTTAATGTATATGGTATGTGGCTTACTAGACTTTTGAGTTATAGTTACCTTTCCGTCATCTGCAAAACCGCAATGACCATTCAAACTACCACCCCAAGTTTGAAAATATCTCACATGATAATGCAAGCAACCGGTTCTCCTATTAAATGTAATAGAGTTCCAATTACTACTCCAACTGTCATACGCCATGCCCACATTCGTATTGAAGAGACATAGCACAAACAAAAGAAACACCCATAAGGGTCGATGTTTCCCGGTTATGAATAATTTTTTAATCATAAAATAATATAAATGTAAATGTTAATTGGCATAACAATTATAGGTAACTCACTTCAAGCACAATTTGTTCTTTAGTTCTTTTTGAGTTCAGTTCTTTTCAAGAGCAAAATTAGAAAAAAAGTAAACATTAATAACTAAATATGCAGTTTTTCCTTTAAACTATTTTAACCAAATGAAAGCAACTAACGAATTGTTGTTATAATTGTTTCAACATCAGTATACTGTAATAAATAACATACTTATTAAAGATTGAACCAATTGTTTTTAATTTTGTATTTTTATACAGATTTATATAATCGAATAACTCCTTATAGTACACTTTTTTAGGGAACTATATACAAGTTGGCACTTGAAAAAACGCGCAGCATTCTCATTGACAGGTGTACACGCCAAAAAAGGCGGCACCGCTGCTGTGCAGTGCCACCTTGGCATGAATAAAATATGTTTCCTCATTTGTTGTCGGTGGGCAATGGTTCGCCACCACCTCGGAGCCTTCGGGGCAGAAATGCCCCATGCTGCGGTCGGGGCAGCCGATGTACGCCACCGGCTCCGCACAGCCGGCCAGCACACGGTGCTGCACCTTCAGTACGGGGAAGAAGATGTGCTGCAGCCATTATTTATTCCTTTGTTCGATTCATCTGTTCTCCCTGCGCTACGGGTGGCTGGGGGAGCCACCCGAGTGATTCTTTGCGGTCGGCGGCTGGGGCCGCCTGGCTGTGAGGGAAAATGGATTATCTCAAAACCGCACGGACGCTCCGTGCGAAGTCGCGGCTGCCGTTGTACTTGTCGATGTCGCCATCGTCGAAGTAGAGGTAGCACGCGCCGTACGGGAAGTACTCGTCGAGCGAAGACGACCAGTAGCAGCCGTTGTAGCCGACGCTGCCGAGGCCCGTATTGTCACAGTCGCCGGCGGCGGGCAGGAATATAGTGGCACCATTCTTCTTAGAGGTGCCCAAGCGGCCCCTCACGCCACTGCCGTTGAAGTCGTTAACCCACTTCCAAGAGCAACCGTCAAGCAACTCTTTGATTTCATCCCTTGTCGGCATCCTCCACGCACTTCCCCAGTTCGCGGTGGCTGCGTCGTCCTCCGCATCCAGCACCTTCTTGTTGTCAACGGTGCCAAAGTCGCTGTTGGTGCAGTATTTGGTCATGCTGCTAGAACTGCCCTTGCACCACTTGTAGGTGCTCCAACTGCAGTCCTCCTTCGGCTTGGTCTCGCCCCAGGCGAAGTAGTCGCCGTATTCAGTAGGTTTGGTGGCACCCACGTTGCAGGTCGCCCACTTGGTTCCGCTCTCCAGGCCAAGGTCTACATAGGTGTAGATGCCCTCCTTGCCGCTCACCGTAACACCCTGGTCGGTGGTTGACTCGTAGTAAACTTGCTTCACTTTATCAACATCGTAGCAGACAATAGTGCCGTCGGATTGTTCAACACACATGTAGGTCACCGCATTCGCTGCAAATGCTAGCGATGCCATTGCTAATGAAGATAGTATCAGTTTCTTCATATTGTATCTGTTTTTTACTTGTTGAATGGTTTACTTTCTGATTAGTTTGAACGACTGCTTGCCCACCATAAGCACATAAACGCCCTTGGCAGATGGCAAACTGATGGTGGCTGTGCCGTTTTGGTCTGATGTTGCGACAGCAACGGTTGCTCCGCCAGCGTTCACAATCGCCACTTTTGCTCCTGCTGGGGCATTCTCCACATGCACCGTGTTCTCTTCGGTGGTTATGCGCAGCATGTCAGCACCAGAGGTCTCCACACCCGTCTGGTCGGTCTCCGTGAAGTGGTAGTTCTTCACGCCGTCTAACGCGTAACTGGTGCTGGCACTCCCGTTCACCACCAACTCGCCACCCTGGTAGGTGACAACGGGGTTGTCCTTCAACAGGAAGCTGTACTTCGCCCCGCTCTTCTGCTCCACTGTCATGTACTGCACGGCGGCACTCGCACACAGCGAGCCTAACAGCAGGGCGGTTGTTAATAGTCTTTTTTTCATAATAATGATTTTAATTCTTTTTTAAGTTCATACAAAAAGGCCTGTTGAGTCCTTGCGGTCCCAACACGGGCATATCGAATCTACAACTGCTTTCAGTTGTTGTTATTGTTTGATTTCTAGAATATACTTGCTTGCTAACATTTTATCGGGTATTTCCGAAATTGTTTTGAGTTCGTTTCAACAAATATACCGATTCACAATATATTTTCAAACATTATTTAATTTTTTCTAAAACGAAGTGCCAAGTTGTATATAGTAACCCTTTTTTATTACGATTTTATATTTTACGTTAGGGTAAATGGTGAAACTCTTGCGGACTTTGTGTGTACAAAGAGGCTTTCATTCTTGAAATTTTGTTCCTTTATACCTAACTTTATATGGTTTTAAAATAAATATATGAAACTTTTCGCCTTTATCGTTATATCTGCACTATCGGCCGTTACTTCTCTCGCTAAGGCTAAGGAGCACGTTTTCGACATCAACACCAACAAACCCGGTGCAGAGATCCCTTCTACTATGTACGGCATCTTTTTTGAAGACATTAATTACGGTGCCGACGGAGGCCTGTATGGTGAACTTATAAAGAACCGTTCTTTTGAGTTTCCGCAAAACCTGATGGGCTGGATGAGTTTTGGCGACGTATCGTTAAAAGACGACGGGCCTTTTCCACGCTGTCCCCACTATGTGCGCCTAGCTGTCTGCAAAGAGCCCAGCAAGTGGACCGGGCTGCAAAACGAGGGGTATTTCGGTATCGGCTACCAAAAAAACGCTGTCTACCGCTTTACGGTATGGGCACGTGTGCCAAACGGAGGTGTTGCTAAAATTAGCGCCCAACTTGTTGACCCCAAAACAATGGGCGAACGCCAACAGTATCTGGGTGAGACCTCTATTACTGTCGATTCAAAGGACTGGAAAAAATACGAGGGTTACATAAAATGCGCCGACCACGTGGAAAAAGGTTCCTTCCGCCTACTGTTAGACCACAGCAGTTCGACTTTAGACCTGGAACACGTCTCCCTATTCCCAAAAGACACCTATAAAGGCGATGAGAACGGCTTGCGGAAAGACCTTGCCGAGGCTCTTGAGCAACTGCACCCCGGGGTGTTCCGCTTTCCGGGCGGATGCATAGTGGAAGGTGCCGAACTAGAAAGCCGTTACCAGTGGAAAAACTCGGTAGGACCCGTTGAGAACAGACCGCTTAACGAGAACCGCTGGCTTCATAGTTTCGACAACCGCCTTTTCCCCGATTATTTCCAATCGTATGGACTGGGATTCTACGAGTATTTCCGTTTGGCGGAAGAAATTGGTGCCGAACCTGTTCCCGTAGTCAGCGTAGGTCTTGCCTGCCAGTATCAAAGTAACCGCCACCAACCCCTCGACCAGCTGCAACCCTACATCGACGACGCTATCGACCTTATTGCTTTCGCCAACGGCGACCCCGCAACAAACAAATGGGCGAAAATAAGGGCCGAAATGGGACATCCGGCTCCGTTCAACCTGAAATATATTGCCGTAGGAAACGAACAGTGGGGCAAGGAATACCCTGAACGGTTGAAACCTTTTGTTGAACAGATTAGAGCCAAATATCCTGACATTCAGATCATCGGTTCTTCGGGTCCTGACTCTGAAGGCGACAAATATGACTACCTCTGGCCAGAAATGCGCAAACTGAAAGTAGACCTTGTTGACGAACACTTCTACCGCGACGAAAACTGGTTTTTGAAAGCGGGCAACCGCTACGACAACTACAGCCGTAAAGGTCCGAAAGTGTTTGCTGGCGAATATGCCTGCCACGAAACCGGGAAAAAATGGAACCACTTCTACGCCGCTCTGCTCGAAGCCGCCTTTATGACCAACCTGGAACGTAATGCCGACGTTGTCCGCATGGCCACCTATGCCCCACTCTTTGCCCATGTTGAGGGATGGCAATGGCGCCCCGATGCCATTTGGTTCAACAATACCAGCAAATTCAACACCTGCTCTTACTACGTGCAGCAACTGTATGCCACTAACAAGGGTACACACGTGCTGCCGCTGACTATGAAGGGAAAACCCGTAGCAGGCAATGCCGACCAAGACGGCTTGTTCGCATCGGCTGTGCTCGACAAAAACGACCACTCGGTTATCGTAAAAATCGTCAATACGGGAGAGCAAACACAAACCGTCAGCCTTAAACTGAAAGGCTGGGAGAAAAGTTCGATTTCGGGCAGCCTTACCACCTTCCATGCCGACAATATGGATGCGGAAAACACGCTTGAATCTCCACAACAGATTATTCCACAGACAACAAAACAAGTTGACAATAACATTACCATTCCTGCAAAAACATTCGCAATCTACAGGTTTTCAAGAAAATAAAAGTTATTTTTTTTGATGCTGTCGATTCCTATAAAACGATTATAAACCTCTAAAACACCTAAATTTCAAAAAAATTCTACAGAAAATTTCTATTTTACAATTGCAGATTTTAATCTTTTTGTATCTTTAGCACATAAAGACTAAATCTTGCCTTTTAATACTTAGTATATTTATATAAATTCTGTTACATTATGAAAAAGAAACTCTTTTTTATGACCATGGCTTTACTGCCAGTGGCTGGTTTCGTTGCTTGTGACGACGATGACGACAACAACGAAGGTCAGGGAACTACTCCTACAGCTAAAAAGTTTGAAGTGGTTAGTACAAAAAGTAGCGACTGCCTCGGCTCTCCTTGGGACCTTTTAGGTAAGGACGAGAACAGCAATTCTGCCTACTGCGACTACATGTACGACGCAAGTACAAACACTTTAAAACTGATTGCCAGCAATATACAAATAAATTGCGAAGACGTTCCCACGATGAGCGCATATTGTATCGACAACAAGATTACATCCCATATTTCGTCAGACCCTACCATTATAACCAACTGCGAATGCATCTACAGCGACACCATCGTGATGCGCGGTTTTAATCCTAAAATTTACACGCTTACCATATACAATTCCACTTTCGCACAAGGAAGTGAGGAAATCGATTTCTCCGCAAACAAAAACATTGAAGGACGCATCTACATCGACGAGCCAGTCCCTCAAATTGAACCCGTTTATTTTGGACCCAATTATTAAACTATAGTGTCTGCCATCGTTTGGACTTTACCTCTTGGTAATTCTATGAAAACCATCTTTATAGAAGATACATTTCCATTTCTCTGGTCCAAAGTCTGTTAACTATGGCTGCAATAGATAGAACGAGTTACTTACTTTAAAATTGAAACAATATGAAAAAGACTTTATACCTAATGGCAATGGCACTTCTGCCTGTTGCCGGATTCGTTGCTTGTGACGACGATGATAACGAAAATAACAATGTAACTCCATCGAACGTTGAAAAAATGGAGATTGTCAGCACGGGCGCCAGCGATTGCCTCGGCTCTCCCTACGACATGACGGGCAAGGGCGATGAAAATAAATTTGCCTATTGCGACTATGTCTATAATGCAAAAAACGGAACCATTAAATTGGTCATAAACAACATTATTCGCAACTGCGCATTCGTTCCAACAGTCAGTGCCAACAACAACTACTATTCGAAAAACATTGAGGTTACAATCTCGGTACCAAGTAAAGACGACCTCACTAATACGGTCAGTTGTGAATGCCTCTACAGCGACACCATTGTAATGCGTGGTTTATCTGGTGTCCACACCCTAACCATTAATAACAATTACTATAGAGCCAAGACAGAAATTGATTTTTCTTCTGAAACCGATATCGAAAACCGTGTTTACATCGATGAAGAAATACCTTCTATCCACCTGGTTGCCCACTAATAATAGACTAACAAATTGATTATTTTAGATAGAATATGAAAAAAAACTTGTTCCTAATGGCAATGGCGCTTCTACCTGTTGCCGGTTTCGTTGCTTGTGACGACGATGATAACGAAAATAACAATGTAACTCCATCGAACGTTGAAAAAATGGAGATTGTCAGCACGGGCGCCAGCGATTGCCTCGGCTCTCCGTATGATTTGGCAGGCAAGGGCGATGAAAATAAATTTGCCTATTGCGACTATGTCTATAATGCCCAAAACAAAACCATTAAGTTGGTCATCAATAACATTATTCGCAACTGCGCATTCGTTCCAACAGTCAGTGCCAACAACAACTACTATTCGAAAAGCATTGAGGTTACAATCTCAGAACCAAGTAAAGACGACCTCGCTGATATGGCTAGATGTGAATGCCTCTACAGCGACACCATTGTGATGCGTGGTTTAGCTGGTGTCCACACCCTGACCATTAAAGATGGTTCCAAGTATAGAGCCAAGGCAGAAATTGACTTCTCTTCTGAGACCGATATCGAAAACCGTGTTTACATCGACGAAGAAATTCCTACTATCCACCTGGTTGCCCACTAATAATAGACTAACAAATTGATTATTTTAGATAGAATATGAAAAAAAACTTGTTCCTAATGGCAATGGCGCTTCTACCTGTTGCCGGTTTCGTTGCTTGCGACGACGATGATAACAATTCAAATGCGACCATAATTCCTGTTGAGAATAAAGAAATGCAGCCTGTCCGTATAGTAAACAGTGGTTGTTTGGGTTCGCCATCGAGTGTAAACGGCAAAGACGAAAGCGAAAATAATCCGTACTGCGATTATGTTTACAATGCAGAAGATGATATTCTAAAACTGATTGTCAGCAACATAGTAGCACCATGCGGAAATGTACCAGAAATCAGCGCTAAAAACTTGGCAGACACAATTAAAGTAGAACTGGCCTATTCTGACACAGGTGTTGATTGCATTTGTGTTTATTCTGACACCATTGTTCTACGAGGATTCAATAAGAGGAAGTACACTTTGAATATTAGAGAAGGTATAAAGATGTCGACTTCTGAACTTGACCTCACTTCTGGAAAAAATGTTGAAAACCGCGTATATCTCGATCAGTATATTCAAGATAAGGTATATATAGGCGAAAAATAAGGGGTAAAAACCTTCAAGACTTTAAAACCGCCGCAAATTGAAAAACAATTTGCGGCGGTTTTTTGTGGATTTCTGTAAACATCTAATCTGAAATCAGCCAAAGAACTGGCTTTTTGATTGATTGAGTTATTATGCTATATTTGCAATAATAGAAGTGTCCCTAAAACCAAACAGATTATTAATTAATTTTACTCTACTGGGATGATGATACTGTATAATCTAATAAAATTCAGCAAATTATGGTGAACAAGCTAGTAATAATAGTGGTGACTGCCTGTTCGTTGTGTTTATTTTCCATAAATGCACAAGTAAACGACCTTCTACTGAATGGGACAAATTGGGAAGGTATTGAATACGGTGCGTCTGCTGGCATAGAATCTATATCTGTAGATAACTATAAAGATAGTCTTTATATGTATGACGCAAATCTCAGATTTAATGAGGTGGAATACTCCATTGAATATGGGAAAATGGGGTTACAGACTCAGGCCGGATTTGGATTGAAAAGCAATGTCGAAAGAGTTGAACACAACATTAGGAACAGATTCAACAGACATGTGAATTGGTTTTATAATCCGGCTGGAACACAGATTACTTCGAATTTTAAACTGGAAGAAGGTAAGAAACTTACCTTTATTGAGACTTTTACATTCAAGTATAGCTCCGACGGCGAATATCTCTTGCTTGAGGTACCTCGCTGTTCTGACAACGTACAATTCAACAATGGCGATAAAAAGATAAAGTTTAGTACTAAGAAAAACAATGGTTCCATTGAGGGATTATGGGATTTTGGAAAATACAAATTCCTCATCACGAACAAAGCCCCAAACGGTGTTGATTTATCGGGGCTACCTATAAATGGAGGGAAAGCGGATATTGGATATATTTTCGCTGTTAGTGATGCCAATATAGCAGACAAAAGGATGGATAAAATGCTTTATTGGACAGAACCTGGTTATATCTGTATTCGTTTTATTGCAGATAATCTGGTGTTGAAACTTCCTTACCAAGTGTCGAGAGACGGGAAGAGTCTGTTCATTAAATTAAAAAAGGACAAAGACTATGTCCCTAAAAAACGTACGCCCTTCGATAAATTGTATTTGAATACGTTGGAAGACAGTATGCTCTTAATGGATAACTATCTGCATTACAAAAACAACACTAAACTTCAACAACCGTCGATTCAGCAAAACAAACAAGACTTCCTACGAATCGTTAATATTGCCTACCACAACAAAAGGAACAACGATTCTGTTCCTCTTGACCTTATACCAGGTCATAAAATCCTTTACTCTACCATACAATTGTCTCCCAAACAGGTAGAGTCTTTATCTAACGGTAACTTTCAGCAAATAGACCAGTCAATAGATGATGGATACAAAAAGTATTTCGTCTGTTTAAATGAAAAAGGTGACACCGTAACTATACAAGACGATTATTGGAATTTGGCAGTTCGAATAGGAGAAGGTTTTGAATCTGCAAATAGGGGGCAAGATGGTAAGCCACATCACCATAGCGATATTTGCTCAACAGCTTTCAATTATGCCTTAGATGACCAGAAACAGGCTGAAATTGAAGGTTTTATAGAGGAAACAAAACATTGTTATCTTCGTTCCATTCTCTCGCAATTTGATGTGGTTGCTACGAACGCCGACAGTATGGCTTTTGCCCGCGGATTTTTTGCTGGGGTTATGGCTTTGGACTCAATGACGGTTAAAGATTCCTATGAATTCTTAGATGGTGTGAAAATTGGATACAATGCGGTTAAGAATAATATAGGAAAAATTGGATTCCTTCAGGTAATGTCAATTGTTGATTGCAAACCCGCAGACAAGGTTCCTATCTATATGATGGGGTTTGAATACGGTACGAAAGGGGCACACGAAAAACTTGAGGCTGCTTATGTGGCTGGTGCTTATTATGGCTATTCTGGAGCTAAATGCTCGTGGACTAGAAAAGAACTTGAGGATTATTCCGCTAAAAGTCTAAAGGATAAGTAAAAAAATAAGAACATCACGGAAAACATCCCGTAAAAGGAGTATACAATAAACTCAATTGATAATATGATTAAGAATTTCATCATAGCAATAATGCTAATTGTAGTAATAACTCTTCTGCTTTCCCTTATATTGATGCCGCTTTGCGCAATGATTGGTGACCATAGGGGATATGCTATATTAGGTCTGCCTTTGGCATTTGTGATTACTGTGCCAGTTGTTGTTTTTCTCAATAGAAAATTGAAGAAAAAATAAGTTTTGTACAGACATAAAAAATACAAAAATGAAGATTATAGAAGTTGTAGCAGCCGTTATTGTGGAAGGTGGAAAAGTGTTTGCCACCCAACGCGGATACGGCGATTACAAAGGCGGTTGGGAGTTTCCTGGAGGCAAGATTGAAGAGGGTGAAACTCCTGAGCAGGCTATTATTCGGGAAATAGAAGAAGAACTGGCCACTACCATCCGTGTTGACCAATTTTTGTCTACCATCAATTACGACTATCCTACTTTCCACCTCACCATGCACTGTTTCCTTTGTTCGGTGGTTAGCGGGAATCTGCAACTACTTGAACACCAGTCGTCGAAGTGGCTCGATGCCTCAAATCTGGCAGATGTTGACTGGTTACCGGCCGACACTACCCTACTGCCAACGATTGAAGAATTGCTGAAAATGCGTTAACTGTATGAAAATCACATCACTCATTGATAACATCAGCAACTGCTCAATGCATGTTGAGCACGGACTAAGTCTGCACCTCTCACTCAACAACGGCAAGCAAATTCTTTTCGACATGGGGCAGGGGACCCTCTTTTTACAAAATGCGCAATCTTTAGCGGTCAACATCGGAAGCGTTGACATTGCCGTAGTCTCACACGGACATTACGACCATGGGGGTGGACTGTCTACCTTCCTCCAAAACAACCAAAAGTCGGAAGTCTACCTTCATAAGAAAGCTTTTGAGAACCACTACTCTCTGCGCGATTCCGGGTTGACCTACATCGGGCTTGATCCGCACTTGCGTGACCACCACCGCCTGAACTTTTGCGAAGGTGTAACCAAGATAGACGACCAACTGACGCTGGTCAGCGATGTACACGGCAATCTATACAATCCCATCGGGAACCGACTGCTTTTTGGCCCAGAAGAGGGGAAAAACGATGACTTTAGTCACGAACAGAGCCTGATTGTTATGGAAGGAAAAAATGTGGTTTTACTTGCAGGCTGCGCACATACCGGAATACTTAACATACTGAAAAAAGCCACATTAGAGGTTGGTACTACCCCAACGCACGTCTTTTCTGGCTTCCATTTAGTGAAGAGTCAACTCTCTGAGAATGCAGAATTTGATTTTATCTGTGGAATTGCCCACGAATTTCAAAAATACAGCAACACAAAATTCTACACGATGCACTGCACAGGCCTAGAACAATACAACACGTTGCGGAAACTTATGGGCGAACAAATAAACTACCTCTCTTGCGGAGAGCAGATTGTGTTGTAAGTAGCACTTTACAGAAAGTAGTATGTACGAGTTTAGTGTTGTAGGAGTTTACGAGAATAATACTGATAAAAATAGGCGACTTGTAATTTAGAAGGAGTCGCTGCACGTAGAAGATGTACTTTTAACCAATCCTAGAACAAGCATACCAAAATTGCCTATCCCCCTTATCACCTGTTTCCTGAATTGAGTAGGGTGAGGTGGCCCGACAATACACGGTCGCACTCTTCCGAACTGATGACGTACCAATAGTCTGTAGAAGGTAGCGAGTTTCCTTGGTAGGTGCCGTCCCAACCAGTTTCGTCGGTGTACGCCATTCCCTCCCACAGCAGTCGCCCACTACGGCTATAATTTCACGTCGCCTACCTAACCTCCTACAATTTTAGACCTAAAACCTATTACATATAGCCTAATCTCTATCGCAAAACGCCTATTAATTATCTGTTTTACAACATAATCTTGATTCTTTTGAAATTCTTAATATATTGTATTATAGAAAGTTGTAGAAATTATACATTAAAAAGAAGAGTACTGGCACGACACACCGAAATAGTTTGGCACACCTTTTGATTTTATACAGACAGAAGCGGCAACCAACTGCTTCGAAACAGAAAGTTGAACAAATAAAAAGATACAGCATATGAAAACAAATAACATCATAAAGGTTCTCGCAACCTCAGTTCTGTTAGCCATTGGCTCGGTAGCAAATTCACAAGTATTCGCCAGCTTCTCAGCAGCAGTACCCGTACCAACCGTAAGCGCGCACGTATCGGTAGCCGCACCAGCTCCGGTGGTTGTCCACCAGGTAGCAGCCCCTGCTCCCGTAGTGCACGTAGTAGAGCCAGCACCGGTAGAGGTGGTTGAAGTGGTAGAACCAGCACCCGTAGTTGTACACCACGTAGCCCCTGTCCGCCACGTCTACGCTGCTCCAGTCCGCCACCATGCGCCAGCGCATGTATACCACCACGCACCTGTCCGCCATCACCACCATCATGGCCGTCCGGTTCACTACCGCCGTTAATGGCACGAAGGTCTGGAAAATTTAGAAATTACTAATTACTATATACCCGATAAACTTTCTTGAGAGGTTGTCTGCGTGAGCAGACAGCCTCTTTTTTTGTCTGGTTAGAAGCGGCTTCCCACCACGTTCCAGTCAATGATGTCCCACAAAGCGTTTATGTAGTCGGCTCTGCGGTTTTGGTAGTCGAGGTAGTAGGCATGTTCCCACACATCGAACGTGAGCAGAGGGCGCAGTCCGTGGCGCAGCGGATTGTCGGCATTCGGCATCTGCGCAATGCTCAGTCGGCCTTCAGCGTCGGCACACAGCCAAGCCCAGCCACTTCCGAAGAGGGTTGAAGCTGCCGCAGTCATTTTCGCCTTCATCTCGTCGAACGATCCGAAACTCTTGTCGATGGCTTCCGCCAGTTTGCCGGCAGGGGCAGATTTCTGTCCGACAGGAGCGAACTGTTCGAAATAGAGGTTATGGTTCAGCACCTGGCCCGCATTGTTGCCAATGGCGCCGTCGGCTTTTGCCGCCATAGTCTCGAGGGTAGCATCGGCATATTCGGTGCCGACAATAAGGTTATTCAAGTTGTTAACGTAAGTTTGCAGGTGCTTGCCAAAGTGAAAGCCCAAGGTCTCTTTACCGATAACAGGCGCTAGCGCCTCTTCGCTATAGCGTAGTTTAGGCATGGAAATGACTGTACTCATATCTTTTTTTGTTTGTATTTGAAAAAAACATTATACAATAATACGAAATTATATTTGCAATTGTGTCATCGCCCTCCCGAAAAATAGTCCTGTTTTTGCACAAACTATCCTACCTCCTTCCCCTTTGTTAGAACAAAACCCAACACCTTGCCTAATACACCTCTCTCCCGTTTGGAAGACCACCACCCCCTTGTAGCCAACTCCCGTCTGGAAGACGGTATCTTCATAACCGGGTGTGCCGAAGTCTGGAGGACGTAGGCGCGACCGGATATTCAAACACACTATAGGCGTCTGGAAGACGCTACGTGCCAACACTGACAATCACCAATGCGAGCCAAAAAAAGTGAAGTTCTGCACCTTCAGTAGAGCCAACACATCACCACCCCCTTTGTAGTCAACTCCCGTCTGGAAGACGATATCTTCATAACCGGGTGTGCCGAAGTCTGGAGGACGTAGGCGCGACCGGATATTCAAACACACTATAGGCGTCTGGAAGACGCTACGTGCCAACACTGACAATCACCAATGCGAGCTAAAAAAAGTGAAGTTCTGCACCTTCAGTAGAGCCAACACATCACCACCCCCTTGTAGCCAACTCCCGTCTGGAAGACGATATCTTCATAACCGGGTGTGCCGAAGTCTGGAGGACGTAGGCGCGACCGGATGTTCAAACACACTATAGGCGTCTGGAAGACGCTACGTGCCAACACTGACAATCACCAATGCGAGCCAAAAAAAGTGAGGTTCTGCACCTTCAGCAGAGCCAACACACCACCACCCCCTTGTAGCCAACTCCCGTCTGGAAGACGGTATCTTCATAACCGGGTGTGCCGAAGTCTGGAGGACGTAGGCGCGACCGGATGTTCAAACACACTATAGGCGTCTGGAAGACGCTACGTGCCAACACTGACAATCACCAATGCGAGCCAAAAAAAGTGAAGTTCTGCACCTTCAGCAGAGCCAACACACCACCACCCCCTTGTAGCCAACTCCCGTCTGGAAGACGGTATCTTCATAACCGGGTGTGCTGAAGTCTGGAGGACGTAGGCGCGACCGGATATTCAAACACACTATAGGCGTCTGGAAGACGCTACGTGCCAACACTGACAATCACCAATGCGAGCTAAAAAAAGTAAAGTTCTGCACCTTCAGTAGAGCCTCAATACCACCTAAAACCAGTGAAAATTGCTGTTCTGCAGCATAAGCATCGGACATAAATGTATTTGTAATCAATTATCTTGTAGATAGTTATAGATTCCCGTTACCGCAGCCAAGAAAAGAGTGGCACACCGTGCCAAAATATTTGGCACGCCTTTTGGATTTATACAGACAGAAGCGGCAACGAACCACTTCGAAACTGAAAGTTGAACAAATAAAAAGATACAGCATATGAAAACAATTAGCATTGTAAAGGTTCTCGCAACCTCAGTTCTGTTAGCCATTGGCTCAGTAGCAAACTCACAAGTATTCGCCAGCTTCTCAGCAGCAGTACCCGTACCAACCGTCAGCGCGCACGTATCGGTAGCCGCACCAGCACCGGTGGTTGTCCACCAGGTAGCAGCTCCTGCCCCAGTAGTGCACGTAGTAGAGCCAGCACCGGTAGAGGTGGTTGAAGTGGTAGAACCAGCACCCGTAGTAGTGCACCACGTAGCCCCTGTACGCCACGTCTACACCGCACCCGTACGCCACTATGCGCCAGCGCGTGTATACCACCACGCACCTGTCCGCCATCACCACCACCATGGCCGTCCGGTTCACTACCGCCGTTAATAGCAAATAACTGACTACACTATATTAATTATTTCTGAGGTTGCAGCGCGTAATGCCTGCAGCCTTTTTTTTGTCTGGATTAGCACAGTGGCTGTTAGGGTTCGGTCATTGCTTTATTTTGTATAGAAATGTCTGTATATTTTTAACGACCACATTGTTTGAGTTCACCAGGTTTTTGAAAATTATATTCTAAATTTGCCGATGGAACAACCAAAAGGAAGAAATTGACCGCATATAAACTAGAAAGAGGGTGTATCTGTTACGATACACCCTCTTTTCTTATTTTCTTATTCTCTTATCCAGCCCAAGCCTCTTGATAATAGGAGCGCTTGGTGGTAATCGGTTTTACAAACTGTGTTTGCCCCGAATTGATGAAGTCGCACACACGGTTGATCTGCTCGGCAATTGTCGACCCGAATTTTCCATCGAAGAAAGCGCTGCCAATGGTGAAGGCCCAAGGCTGCACTTCTTTTATGAACCGCAACCGCTCGTAACTGTCGATGCTACCTGCCACACAGACCGGTATGCCGGTTTTCGACACCATGTCTGCTATCAGCTGTTGCGCGTCTGCCGTGTAACGGTAACCTAAGAGGTCGATACCGTTGACTCCCTTTGACTTCAACTTCACAGCTTCCTCTACCATCGACTCGATACTGCCCTGCAAGATGGAAGGACGGCCAACAATCTGGCCCACAAAAGGCATGTAAGTGATGTTGTGGAGCTGGCAGAACTGCTGAATAGAGTCGTAGTAACAAGTGCCCATAAGAATGTCGCAGCCGCACGCTGCCGCCACCTGCGCCCCCTCGAGGCCTTCGCTCTCGGTGTAGGCTACAACCTCGAGCACCGTTTTCTTACCACATTCCTTCATTCGGGCATATATGCGCTTCATTTCCGCAACTGGAAGCGGCTGTTCCTTAAATCCCCAATACAACGCCTTGGTGTCTTTGCATTGTTCAAAGACTTGGTACGCATTCTCTACCGTGAGGTCGTTGTGGGTGAGCATTACTATAAGTTCTGGTTTCATGGGCTAGTCTTTTAAACGTGCAAGATATTGGTGTATTGTTTCTTCGATACCAAAGTAGATGGCATCGCTGATAAGGGCATGGCCAATAGAGACCTCGTCGACCCATGGAATTTGCTGATGGAAGAAGGCCAGGTTTTCCAGGCTCAAATCGTGACCCGCATTAAGGCCAAGTCCACATTCGCGTGCGACTTTTGCGGCCTCTACATAGGGCTGTATGGCTTTTTCGCGGCCAGAGGCATACTGAGAGGCGTAGGCCTCGGTATAGAGTTCCACCCGGTCGGCGCCAAGTTCGGCCGCCTTACGGATCATTTCTGGCACAGGGTCCACAAAAAGGGAGACACGGATACCATGGCTCTTGAAGTCGGCGACCACATCGCGCAAGAAGTCGGCGTGTTTAATGGTATCCCAACCCGCGTTGCTGGTAATGGCATCTTCGGCATCGGGCACAAGCGTTACCTGGGCTGGCTTCACATTGTTGACCAGTTCCACAAACTTAGGCACCGGATTACCTTCTATATTAAACTCCTGGGTCAGCAACGGCTTGAGTTCGTACACGTCGGCATAGCGGATATGGCGCTCGTCGGGACGTGGGTGTACTGTAATGCCTTGTGCACCAAAGCGTTCACAATCTAAAGCAAATTTTACCACATTGGGCAGGTTACCACCCCTGGCATTGCGGATGGTGGCAATTTTGTTGATATTTACACTTAACTGAGTCATCGTTTTTCTGTTTTTTCGGCAAAGGTATTTCTCTTTTCGAAAACAGAATAAATACTGTTCCCGTTTGGGAAACAGATGTACCGAAACTCACAAACTTTAGGTTTAAAAGGCCTCTAAAACGGTATATCGGACCCTAGTAAGACGGGGTTAAAGACGGAGAATTTGCCCCCCCACCTTAGTCCTTGTTCCCGCAATTCTGGCTGGCACCCCCCTGCTTACATTCATCATTCAGTCAGTGTTGACGGCAAAGTCGTTCTTGCCCCAGGCAGCTTGTTATCTTGCAGCAGTGCTTCGAAAGCAGACACAATTTCCTTCAATTTTTCTTCAAGCGTCTGTATCAGGTTGCAGTCAATAGCCACATCGGGGTTATACTTATCCATCAGTTCAACGAGAGCAGAACAAATATCTTCAGCAGAGGCATCGGTTTCAATGCCTAATACATTGTAAGGCGATAGAACCGTCTTGCTCCCGTTGCCTGCACCACAAATCCGTAGTGCCTGATACTTGCGAGAGAAGTAGCTGATGTCACCTTTCTCCAAACCGAGGCCTTCCATCACCACGTTGAGCACTTCCCATTCCGAAGGTCTGATGTCGTTGTCGAAACGCGCAATGTCGACCAGCTGTTCTATCAAAGCCAGTTTTTCATAGTAAAACATATAAGCGTCGGCATCCTTACACGATTTTTCGAAGAGCATTTGCACATCTTTCAACTTCAAACAATGGTTCAACTTTCTCCAGGTGTATTTCCAGAATTTCACATGCCCCTTCAAGTAGTTCTCGGTATGTTTCAGTTCCTTTTTAACCACACGTCCGTCAGCCCTGACTAATAGGGCCATCAACCCGGCAATAGTATTAGGTATGAATACGCGTCTACCTTCCTCTTTAATTCTACAGCGTTCCTCCTCAACTCTGTGCAGTTCCGCTTCTTTCTTACGCTGTCTTTCACACTCCGTTCTTCTACATTCTTCCTCTGCTACCTTACGTAGTTTCACTGCTATAAGACGACGTTTTTCCTCTTTTCGGCAGTATTCCTCGGCGATTCCACGTTCTTCATCTGCTATTTTACGCAATTTCTCCGCTATACGGCGGCGTTCCTCCTCTTTTTTCTCTTTCGACGTAAAGCTAATGGTTTCGAAGTCGTCAAAAGATACCATTTCGTCTGGACTGGTACTAAATTCCTCTTCTTCACCAAAGTGGTTGTATGACGTATCGCAGTCTTCGTCAGCATCCTGTTCGTTAACCACTTGCAGACTTTTGGAAGCGTCTACTCCCTTAAACAGATTTTTTAATCCTTCCCTTATTCTATCTACTAATGCCATAACTGTTAGAAATTTCTGTGCAAATATAGAAAAGTTTCGGCAGCACCATCCACCCTAAGCACCTTATTATTTATAACTTACCACAGTTTTCCGCCAGCAAACCACCTATAGCCCACCAGATGCTAGCTTTTTAAGACTCGGCCCCCACGTGTAGCACATCAGGCGGCATAAAAGCCAGTTATACGGCAAAAACAATTGAAAATCATGGGTGAAGGTTTTCCCTAACAAGAAAAAAATCCTTGCAACCTTGCAATCTTTGGTACAGCTTTTGTAAAATAGTATTTTTGAGTCAAAGAAACGACACAACTTCCATTAGCAAGTTGTTATCAAAAAATGAAAACTTATGAAGACTATGATTCTTTTGGCATTTTTTGCCTTAGGTTGCAGCCAAGTTATGCAGGCCGACCCTACAATTCTTTCGGTAGAATTAAACAACGGCTCCAGCTATTCGTTCCAGTTAGACGAAAAGTCTGAAATAGCTTTGAACGAAGACAAACTTGTTGTAAACGAAGAAGATAACACTTCTTTTGAGATAGACGATGTAAAAGACTTCATTTTCTCGGATAGCGACGTCGACAAAGACCAGCTATTGAATGAATCGAACACCCTTAAAGTGGTGACACTGGCCGACGACCTCATTCACATTGAAGGTTTGAACTGCAATGCCGATGTAGACCTGATGAGCCTTAACCGGGGCCTTATCAGTTCAATCAACGCTAACGACGACGGTGTTGTGGGTATTGTCCTTCCTGAAACGAACGACACCTACGTTATTACCGACGGCCAGCATTCTGTGAAAGTGATACGCAAGTAAATCACCCGGAAAGAGCAGACCGGCTTCTAACAGCATAGCCGCAATGGCTTTGCACCCTTCTTTTTACGGCTAGAACTAGCCACAGGCGCATTATTGTTGTTTTTTGTCACTCATCAGTGTTTCGTAAGCAGACACAATTTCTGATATACCCTTTTTACATTGAACAAATTGCTATAAAGTATATTGCAAACACCATTATTATTGACATGAATAATGAATAGCCGAGCTCTATCTTCAAAAGAATGCGAAGAATGCCCAAGATAAAAGGCACAAGACCACAAACTATCAAAGCAAATAAGAGCAATGCAACCATAGCGTCAACCTTAATGAACAAATAATTTGACAAACACCATAGCAGGACACAGCACACAAAAGTAGTAATTTTGCTTCTCAAGTCAGGCTGAAATCTGAAAAACTTGAGAACTGGCAATGGAACCATTACTATCATAAGGCTCAAAAAGAACCCCGTTAAAAAGTCTTTCAGTATTTTGGAGTAATCGCAACTAAACTCTATAGGTTCGTTTGGATCTCCGGTCACTTTTACGTTAAAAGTATTATGCACATTCTGAAAATCAAAGTCCCGGCTTACATAAATCATTTTTGCACTTGGGAAATAGACTGCCAGCCTGTTACCATTACAATCGCGATACCCAGTTTTGTCAGTCAGTTTTCCTGTATGCGTAGAAACAGGAAAAGTAGCTAAGATGCCGTTATTAAGTCTTTCCAGAATATCGACGGAATCATTCTTAGCATCGTATATATAAAACTTTTTTCTGTCTAAGACAAAATCATCGCTAGGGTTCTCTGCATCAAATAGAAATTTCAGACCTTCATCTCCAATATAGTCAATATAAAAGGTGTCGCTTATTGCACTACCATCTATATTGAGAGTCAGATAGTAATGATAGAGACTGTCTGCTTTAGATGTAGAGAAAGTCAACAACAGCAACAGGTAACATACTATATATTTTATTGCGTGCATAGATTAAACTGTTGAATGGTCTGTGAGGGCTACAAACCCGGCACACTTAGCCTGCAATCAGGTCGTGTATGTCGATGACGTAGTCGCGTACCCCCTTGGTTTTTTGACCGAAAACGTCGATGAGGTCGTATTCCTTGAACGGATCTTCTTCGATGAGGGTTTCCACCCTGATGTCGCCGTTCTCACAAACGTAGGTGACAATGCTCTTGATGAACTCTTCTTGGGCGGAGTTGAGGGCCGCCCCCTGAATAAAGTTGCTGAACCGCTGCACGGCTATTGTGCGGTCGACCCCAATCTGCGAGCGGATGAAGGCCGCCACACTGTCGCCACACGCCATGTTGCTGACGTGCTGCCGGTATTCTTCCTTCGTTCCCAGTTCCTCCCAGCAAATGCGCTCCAACTCTTGCACATCGGCAAAGCTGAGCCGCTGCATATTCTGAATTTTCTTTAAGACGTACAGGTCTTTGTTCCGGGCCAGGAAATCGATGACGCGCTGCTTGTAGGTCAGCTGCGGAGCAGTGCCCTCTACCGTAGCGCCATACTGCACAAGGTCTTCTATGTCGACTATGAACTTGCGTTTGCCTTCGCGATTCAGGTATTTCAGCAAGTCGCGCAATTCGGTGCGGGTGTGCTCCAGTTTCGCCATCGTCAGGTCGGCCCAGTAGGTGGGCAGCGCCACCTTGTTCAAGAGGGGCAGTTTGGCGGCCACCTCTGGAATAGAGGCCTTTTCCAACAGCAGTTCGGCAATGGCCGTTACCTTGCTTTTGAACTTGTCGGCCACCTTTTCGGGGTCTACCACCGACAGCTCGATGTTGTTTATAAAATAGTCGAACATACGACGGCCGTCGGCATCGCGGCTCCGTACCAGCAGCGGCGAGATCTGTTCTTTCAGGTCGTTCGCGTCGACGCTCGTAAGGCAGACCCACGCCTCGGCCTTTTTGTATTTTTCCACAAACGCCCATTTGTTCCGCACTGCAATCAGCGCGTTGTTGAGTGCGTCGACCTGTTCCCTCATTTCCTTTTTCAGGTCGTCGTGCAGCTGTTTCGCCACAGCGTCAGACTGCCATTTGGCGTGTTGCAGGCCCAGCACAAGGTCGCAACGGGTTTGGAAGAGGCGTTCGGTAAGCGACAGCGCCACCCCACCGTCGTCCCGACCCGAGCCTCCGCCGAAATACTCGAAGTTGCCGCACCAGTCGAAGATGTAGAAGCCCTTCTTGTCGGTGCCGTCGTCGAAGAGGCCCTCGCTCAGGCGCGTGCCACGGCCCACCATCTGCCAGAACTTGATTTTCGAGTGGACGGGCTTGAAGAAGACAAGGTTGACAATGTCGGGCACATCGACGCCAGTGTCGAGCATATCGACCGACACCGCAATCTGCGGCATCTTGCCCCTGACGCCAAACTGCTCCACCAGGTCTTGCGCATAGGTCACGTAGTTGTCTATCAGTTGGCAGAAGTCGTCGCCATACGAGGGGTAAAGGTAGGCAAAGCGCTTCACAATCTGCTGGGCGTGCGTGTGGTCGCAGGCGAAGACGATGGTTTTACCAATGGTATCGCCACTGTTTACCTTAATGCCGTTCTCCATCAGGTCTTGCAGCACCTTGTCGCACGTGTCGTCGTTGTAGATGTATTTGAAGATTTCTGTTTTCGAGATGTCGCGGTTGTCGCCCACCAGGGTGCCCATAGCCTTCTCGTACTTCCAGATGCTTTCCAGCTGTTTCTTTTCGTCGTCGGAGAGTTTGTCGTACTCGATGCCCGACTTCATGATGTCGGTAGTGCGGTTCCACACCGAGTAGTTGACCAGGTAGCCGTCGGCCACCGCCTCCTCCAGCTCGTAGGCGAAGTTAGGGCTGCCCGCTTCCACCTGGAAGAGGTCGTAGGTGCTGCGGTCCACCTCTTGCCTTGGGGTGGCTGTAAGTCCCACCATCAGGGCGTCGAAGTAAGACAAGATGGCGGTATACTTGCCGAAGACCGAGCGGTGCGCCTCGTCGATGATGACCAGGTCGAACCTGCCCACACTGAAGGGTTTGTCCTCGCGGTCGATGTAGTTAATCATGGTCTGGTAGGTGCTGAACACGATGCGCGCGTTGGTCGACGGGTCTTTCTCGTCGCTGATAACGCTGACCGAAGCGTTCGGCATCAGTTTCACAAAGTTCTTTTTAGCCTGCCTGACCAGAGCAGTGCGGTCGGCCAGAAAGAGCACGTTCTTCACCCAGCCGTTGCGCATAAGCAGGTCGCAGAGCGAGATGCTGACACGTGTTTTGCCCGTGCCCGTAGCCATCACCAGCAGGCCACGACGGTGCATAGAGCTGAAATGCTCGCACACCGACTTGATGGCGCGCTTCTGGTACTCGCGGTTGGTAATGTCGTCGTTGATCGTCCAATCGGATATTGGTCCGCGCCCGCGGCGCTGCATAAGCAGGTTGAGGTCGCCCTCGGTATGGAAGCCGAGAATTTCGCGTGGCGGGTATCCCAGTCCGTCAATTATATAGGTTTTGAAACCGTTGCTGTAGTAGATGACAGGCCTTACACCATATTTCTTTTCGAGGCAGTCGGCATACAGTTCGGCCTGGTGCCGCCCCTTGGCGGGGTCCACCATGGTTTTCTTCGCCTCGACCACCGCCAGCGGTTTGCCGTTGGCGCCGAAGAGCACATAGTCGGCATAGCCGGTGTGCTGGTTGTTGGGCATGCCGGCCAGTTCCACCTCGATGCAGGCCTTGCTGGGCAGAATAGCGCCCTTGTCGGCCAGAACCTTCCAGCCGGCCTCTTCCAGCAGCATGTCGATAAAGAGTTTCCGGGTTTCGGCCTCGCTGTAACCCAAATCGAGCAGTACGTCGGCAGACGGATGCTCGAGTGCCTCCTTGTCGACCTTGTCAACAAAGCCCGCAGGCACGTTCGGCACAGCCACCTGGTTACCGGCATAGGCGGGCGAGAAGTCCGACACCACCAGCGGCGCCTGTCCATTAGGCTCGTAGCCGTGTATGAGCTGCTTGTTGAAAGGGGGCAGGTTGGTAGCCACCCTCAGCTTCATCATAGTGGTGGCCACCAGGTTGTAGAGGTTGAGCACGGTAAAGAAAGACTCCTTCTTCGTGACCTCGCTGCCAATATGGTGCCCCTTGTTGCCCGTAGAGCGCACATAGCTGGTCGCCTTCATCAGCATGTCGTCGTCGATGAATTCGGCATAGGGCGTACCGGCTTGCGTAAGTTCGAAGAGGCTGTCCTTCGCTTCCACCTTTATACCCTTCAGTTTGTAGATGGCATGCACCAGCCATTCCAACCCCATGCGGGCGTTCATAACGCTTATTTTGGGTTTAGACAGCTGCAGGTCTTCAGCGTTGCTGCAATAGTAGTGCAGGTCGCCAAGCTCGTCAATATTTTTTAGGAAATCGAAGTTTCGCATAGGCAAACTATTTGTTCGCTCGTTTTAAGGGAAGTAAAACAACACTTCCGCTTTTCTCTATTATGAAAGTATTATCTTCCTCAACAGGAAAGTCCATGCCAGACTCGTTGATAATTATTGTCATAGACTGATTTCCTCCTTGTAAATGTTTATACTTTCATCTATAATCGGATTACTTGGCATCTCATCCTTCAGGTCTGATATTGAGACCTCTTTATCGGAAAAAGAAAATGTTGGAACAGATATTTTATATTTATGTGCCAGAATATAAAGCCTCTTAATCACAAAGTAGTTATGTGTTGTAATGAAGAATTGAAGTCCATCCTTTGCCAGTAGAGAAATAATCTCCAAAAACTGTCTTATCAGTTGGGGATGGAGGTTCGATTCTAATTCATCGATAAAGATGATGGAATCTCTGCAGAGGTAATGGTTACCTAACAGACTATCTAAGATGGATATTTTCTTAATGCCTTCAGAAGTGATATCAATGTCAAAAGACCTGTTTTGATTATCCTTGAAGATCCACGTGTTTTTTTTATCGTCGAACTGGATTCTTCCTCCAATTGCAGTCTTCAAGGTTTTTCTAGCATTTGAGAACGATTCAGCATTACGACCTTTAATGGAAGGTCTTAGCGCTTTAGCAAGATCAAAGTAGGTCTCGTCAAATCCGAATACCTGGCTATTTTCACGGCTGGAAAGGATAATGTTTTGCAGAGAGAGCACCTCCTTAGCAGGAAGAAAGATGGAGTTTGTCTCAGTTGGGGTGTAATTGTTCTGAACAGAAGAGACCTCTTTTATTGTAGAGTTGCCAAATTCGAACGAAAAAGACTCACCTTTCTCATTCTTCATCAAAAATTCAAGTTTGTCATCTCTTTTTTTCACTAAGTCTTTCAGTTGTTTTGTCTGAAAAGTCCACCATAAACAATTAGACAATAATTCTTTAGTTGTTCGTGGATCATTTCCCCTCTGAAAGCGCTCGACAGTTTTCGTAGCAGCAAACAAAGTTTTCAGCATGAATGTTTTACCTGAACCATTATGCCCAATAATCAAATTAATCTTGCCAAGATTTTTTTCGTTCAAATCAGCAATGGGTCCAAAAGACTTTATGTGAATTTCCTTTATCATTTACTTTCTCTGTTTATTATTTTCTTCGAAAACTGAAATACAATGTAAATGTAAACCATATTTCTATTTTCTTCAATAAAATACACAAAGTATCGTGTGGTATGAAAACTGAATTTTAATTAAAGCACTCCCCCCACATCGGTGCCTTGAAGAGTTCTTCGACCTTTTCGAGGCTATTTAAGGCAAACCCTTGCCAGATGGGGGGAAGACTTTTTACTTCAAGACCACCTTCACCGACTGGTTGCCGACCGTAACGACATAAACGCCGTTTGTGCCGAGCAGGGCTATTTCCGCCTGGCCGTCGGCGTCGGTAACAGCCGTAGCCACCTCTTTACCGTTCAGGTCGAACACCTGCACTTTGCTTTTTGCAGTGGCGTTGCCAATCTGCAAGGTGCCGCCATTTACGCAGTAAGACATCAGCCCTTGGTTCGCAACAAGTTCAGTTCCAGCCACCTTGCCAGAGACAACGGCACGAACGCTTTCACCATTGGTTCGCACGCATAAGTAACTTTTACTTATGCTCTTTTCGGTGAATTCAATAATTCTTGCCTCGTCAGAATTGTTCTTGTAGACAGAAGAAGACCAATAGTCTCCAAAAGTGTGGTCTTTCATCACTGGAGCGCCAGTGCCGGTGTAGGGGAAGAAAATGGTGTTGCCATTGGTCTTACTGGTGCCCAGTCGGCCGGCAATACCCGAGCCATTGTAGTTTTTAACACTTTCCCAGTTACATCCGTTCACCAGTTCCACCTGCTCTTCCGTAGTCGGCATTCTCCAACCAATGCCCCAGTTAGCGATAGCGGCATCGTCTTCTTCCACTAACACATAGAGGTAGTCGACCGTACCGTAATAACTGTTTGTGCAGTATTTGGTATAACTCGTTTCGCTCTTCGCCCATTTGTAGTTTTTATAGCTAAAGCTTGTTTTGGGTACGGTTTCACCCCAGGCGAAGTAGTCGCCGTACTCGGTTGGCTTGGAAGCACCCACATTGCAGGTCGCCCAAAGTCTGCCACTCGCCAAACCGAGGTCCACATAGTCGTATCCGGCAACATTGCCACTAACCGTTTGTGCGTTACATTCAAAAGCGCACACTGAAACACTTACAGAAAAAAGGAAAACAGAAATTTTATTCATTTTATACTTTAAATTATGCGTTAAAATAATAATCCATTCTTGCGTTAAACAGTTCCTCGCTCTTTGCAAGGCTCTTTTTCGTGTCGGCCTTCATCGACTCTATCGCCTCAATTTTTAAGGCAAACACCTGCTGGAGTTCTTCTGGAGGGAAAAGGATATCTATATTTTTTAAGTCTTTGTAGTATATAGCCCAAACGCTTGTTGTGCCCTTTTTTATAGAATCTAACTGTTTTTTTATATAATAATCTTGAAATAACATGTTTAAGAAGATTGTTGACACACCTTCCATAAATTGAAATTTCATGATATTATTATTATATATAACATAATCTTCAATTTTACGATATACACATGTTTTACCAACCAATTCGAAGCTATTTCTTGTATTAAATAAGAAATCCCCTTCGTTTAAAGAATACTTTATTAATTCTTGTTCATTGGCTTCTATTCTAGTCACTTTTGACAAATCCACATGACCATTATCTCCTATATTGTTCATTTTAAAGTAGAGATAAGTATGGTCTGTATTTTGCTCATTTCCAGATTTTATTAAACCTAATGATGTTTTTATAACAATTTCCCCCAACTTCTTCACCTCCCATCCCTTATCATTTTTAACGGGGTCGCCAAACATATCGTAGAAGATGGATTGCTCCAATTCATCGTATTTTTTCAGGAGTGACTTGTGGTCGGCTATGATGGCCGAGAGGGCGTCCAGCTCCGATACAATGGCTGTTTGGGTGGAGAGAGGGGGAACGGGGATGGGAATGGAATTCAACGATGTTTTTACAAGATGCTTTATGGTTACCCCCCTACTATATTTTGTATCAATATCACCAATTGTTTTCAAATGACGAAGATATAACAACGCAAAACGTGCAATCACGCTCTCATTGAAACGAACTCGATGAAGTGCATTCTGGTAAAGCATAGGTTTTCCTTTCCAGATGGCAGCTCGTCCCACATCTCCACCTTCGCAAATAAGAAGGTCTCCTTCTTTGACGGAATAACGATCAATTTCATCATCCTCAAATTTCGCTTGTTTAATTGTTGTTAAGTCAATACCATCCCACTGTATATTAACAGAACAAAGGTATGGTTGGAGATTGCCCGTATCCTTTGATTGGTTAAGAGTTTTGCCTAAATCACTTTCACACACCTCCCCCAACTTTTTATATTCCCAGTTCTGCTTCATACTTTTCCCTCCTTTTCCGATGCGTTTTGTAAGAGTGGATGAAGCATATTTATTTCACAGTCAACATCTTTTAGAAATTCGGCAGACGTATCTGCCGGATTAGCAAACGTAGCCTGGCTTTGCAGAATGGCGGTCTTTATCAAGCCTACGGCATCGTTTATGTGGTTTTGCTCGTTCATGAATTGCGTTTTTAAAACGTTCGCCATTGGCGAACGTTTCTATAATCAACTAAATGTCAGTTATCTGTAATTCGGCAAACGCGTCTGCCGAACTTAGCCCAAGTATTTTTCCTTGAAGTCGGCCAAAGCAGACTGAATGTTGCCGACCAGCCCCTCAATCTCGCCAAAAATGACCTCGGGTGCCTCGTAGTGCACTTCCTCGCGCTCAACCTCCTTGTACTTGTTGATGGAGAGGTCGTAGCCGTTCTGGCGGATTTCCTCCACCGGCACCAGAAACGACTTGTCTTTGCGGGTGCGGGCTTTCTCGCCGTCGGGGTTGTGGAAGCGGGACACCACGTCGGGGATGTCGTTTTCCTTCACCTCGGTGCGCTTCTGGTCGAGGCTGAAACCGTCGGCCGTCATGTCGTAGAACCAGACATGGTCGGTACCGCCGTTGTCGGTCTTGGTGAAAACCAAAATGGCGGTGGAAACGCCCGAATAGGGCTGGAACACGCCGCTCGGCATGGAGATGACCGCCTGCAGGCGCTGGTGGTCGACAATCTCCTGGCGGATGGCCTTGTGGGCGGTGGAACCGCCGAACAAAACGCCGTCGGGCACAATGCTGGCACAACGGCCGCCCAACTGCAGCATACGCACAAACAGGCTGAGGAACAGCAACTCGGTTTTGGTGGTGTTCGTTACGGAAGTGAGCGAGTTGGCGATGTCGGTCTTGTCGACACTGCCCGCAAAAGGTGGATTGGCCAATATGAGCGAATAGCTGCCCGCCTCGGTATTGTCGGCCGAGAGCGAGTTCTGCCACTTCACGTTGGGGTTGTCCACTCCGTGCAGCATCAGGTTCATGGCACCTATGCGCAGCATGGTGGTGTCGGTATCGAAACCGCTGAACATGCCGTTGCGGTAATGTTCGGCGTTCTCTTTCTTCATCAGTTCGGAGCCGTAGACCTCTTTAATATATTTGGCCGTTTCTACCACGAAGCCGGCGCTACCCATGGCAGGGTCGCACATCACATCCTTCAGGCTGGGACGCATCAGCTCCACAATCATGCGGATGATGTGGCGCGGCGTTCTGAACTGGCCGTTGTTGCCACTGGCCGCCATTTTACCGAGAATATACTCGTAGACGTCGCCCATGGTGTCGCGGTTGTTCATATCGATGGAATCGATGTCATCGACCAGTTGCTGCAGGGTTTTCGGGCTCTGCAACAAGAAGACGGCATCCTTCATAAAACGGCTGTAGGCCGACTCGGCACCGGTGTTCATGTTCTTGATAAAGGAGAAGGCATCGTTGCGGACAATATCGAACATACGGGCGCTTTCCTCGTTCTTGAAAAAGTGCCAGCGCAGTTTCTCATACGGTATTTCCTTCTGGGTGTCGGGGTTCAGCCAGTTGCCCTCCTTGAAGACGGGATCCTTAATTTTGGCAACGCCCAAAGTCATAGCGTTGGCCTCCTTCTTCAGCTGGGCATCGTCCAGCATCTTCATAAAGAAGAGGTAGGTCATCTGTTCGAGCACGGTGAGCGAGTTGGTGATGCCTCCCGTCCAGAACGTGTCCCAAATTTTGTCGATACGGTTTTTAATTTCTCCGGTTATCATATAAAATCACATGTTATACAAAAAGTAGACTAGTCCGCCCAAACGGACTGTGCCAAAACGATAAATTTAGCAAAAAAAGCCCGTTCGGCAAGGCGGAAGGGGGAGAAATTGTCTCCCTACTTTTTCCCCTCACAGCGAGCATTACCCCAAAAACTGGGCCAATAAGATAGAAGTGGAGACGATAAAGAGCAAAACAAAAAAGATGACAATAAGAAGTAGAAGGATGTTTGGACAAGCATTTAGTTTATGGTCCTTGTAACGGATGCAGAGCGACTCGACCTTCTCTTTGGTGTAATACGACCGCGACTCGTGTATAGATATCCATGTAATCATTACTGCAGACGCCAAAAAGCATAGAGACATGGCTACCTCTCCCAAGGGAAAAAACAATACCGCAATTAGAATCTGAACAGGAAACATAACAACACATACAACTCCAACCATGGCCTTGTGTATCGGATACAGAGGATCATCGGAATAAAGCTGGTGGTTGGAATTAGCAAGATAAATTCTATATGCGAGGTAATCGATTGGGTGCATAACTGTTTGGGTTTTGTCGGGGACAAATTTAACTAGAATATCTCTACCCAAAAAGTACAAATCGGCTGCATTAGTGAGCAAATCAGACAAAAACAGCATTACCCCAGCGGCTGACTGGGAACCACATTTCTGCGGGGTATTCTGCTGTAAAACATATTAAGTTAGCGAGATAACTGATAAAAAAGCAGTAAAATAACCTTGAAAAAAATTTGATTTGCGCTTTAGAATTTAGATATTTACTGAAACGAACTCAAAAAACTAATATCGATATGATTCTAATGATTATCCAACTGCTAGTTGTTTTACTAGCGCTCTACGTGGGATCGAGATACGGCTCACTGGCACTTGGAGCTATTTCGGGTATTGGATTGGCCATACTAGTATTGGGATTCAACCTAAAACCTGGCACCCCTCCAACCGACGTTATCTACATAATTATAGCCGCCGTTACCTGCGCCGGTATGCTTCAGGCTGCTGGCGGAATGGACTGGATGATTCAGCTGGCGGAAAAACTGTTGAGAAGTCATCCGAGCAGTATCACCTTCCTTGCTCCGCTCTGTACTTTCTTCCTTACCGTTATGGTGGGTACCGGACACGTGGTATATACGCTGATGCCGATTATCTGCGACATTTCGCTGAAACAGGGCATACGCCCCGAACGCCCGTGTGGCGTGGCGTCTATTGCCAGCCAGGTGGGTATCACCTGCTCGCCCATAGCCGCAGCGGTGGCGTCGTTTGTCACCATATCGCACGCTAACGGATTTGAAATCAGCAATCTCGAAGTTATCTTCATCACTATTCCTGCCTGCCTGTGCGGACTGATGTGCGCGGCGGCAGCCTCTTATAAACGCGGGCTCGACCTCGACAAGGACCCTCTGTTCCAGGAACGCTGCAAAGACCCCGAAACCTACAAGTATATGTATGGCAGCTCGGCAACCCTGCTCGACAAGAAAATCAGCAGAGAGGCTAAATGGAGCGTCTACATCTTTATGGGCGCACTCGCCATTATTGTCTGCTTCTCTATCTGCCAGATTATAGGTCACGACATCCGTCCGGCCTTCCCTGCCGTAGTGAACGGAGTTGAAAAAATGAAACCAATTGGTATGAACATCATCATCCAGATTGTGATGATTGCAGCGGCTGCCCTTATGATTCTGGTGGCAAAAGCCGAGCCGAAGAAAGCTATGCAGGGCTCTGTATGGCAGTCGGGCATGGTGGCTGTTGTTGCCATCTACGGCATTGCGTGGCTGGCCGACACCTACTTTGGCAACTATATGGATGAAATGAAGGGCGCCCTGGGCACGATAGTGAAAGATTACCCTTGGTCTATTGCCTTTGTTTTCTTTGCCGTTTCGGTTCTCATCAACTCACAGGGTGCGGTAGTGGTGTCGATGCTGCCACTCGCCTACACGCTAGACATACCGGGTCCGGTACTGCTAGGCTTGCTACCATCGGTTTACGGCTATTTCTTCATTCCGAACTATCCGTCCGATATTGCGACCGTGAACTTCGACCGCTCGGGCACCACCGTAATCGGCAAATACCTGCTCAACCACTCGTTCATGATGCCGGGCTTTATCAGTGTAACCGTCTCTTGCATTGTGGGTTACGCCATAACCACCATTATCTATTAAATGACACTTTCAACGAACAGACTAATGCCCCATAAGCACTTTCCACAGAAGACTGCCTGCGCCATTGCCGGCGCAGTGCTGTCGGTTCTGTCTGCCTCTGCTTTTATAGCCGCCACCCCGCTCCCACAAGAAACAGAAGACGAGCTGGCGGAAGACACCACAGAAGCGTACAACCCACGGGAATGTGCCGAGAAACAAAATCCGGAGGGAGTCCGTTTTGTGGTAGATAAAGTAGCCGTTTCCACAAATTACGAATACGAACTCGCTGGCGAAAAAGCCTTCTCCGCGTTGCTGTCTAACCCTATCTGCTACATGCCACAGAAGCACCGCGACCTAAAACTGGTACTTACTGGCGAAACCAACGGATTGCTGAGCACAGTAACCTGCGCCTACAACAGCCACAAGCCGCTGGTGCTTTCGCCCGATGTGATATGGCTGACCATCTGCCAGGGAATGGCCATACACGTCAACCAGCATTTCAAATCGCTTGAGCAGGTCTTGTACAAACAGGGGCATCCGAATATAATTAGCATACGGAACGACAAACTGGGGACCGACGAATCGGCATGGGCCGCCCTTGTCGATTCTATATCGGTCTACACCCAGCTATACACGGGTAACGCTTTTTACGACGCCTTTGTTCCACAGTTCAGCACCACTACCGAGGTAGAGCGGCAGGCCTACCAGGTTACCCTGCTCTTTGCCCAACAGAAAGCGTACACCTATAGGGGAGAAACGGGGTGCGGAATTCCCTACATAACGCTGAAAGGTACTACCGCCGACTGGAAGGAGTTAAAGCGGAAACTATCGGTACTCGATTCGTTGGGACTCCAACAATGGAAGTCCTGCCTCGAACCTATTCTCGACCAGTTTATCGCTGCGTCGAAAGGCCGTGCCAACCGCAAATTCTGGAAAAACATCTACAAGATAAAACGCGAATACGAAATCTACTCCATAACCGGATGGATACACCAACTGTTCCCCTACATAACAGCTTTTTCTGACGACGACGAGGTAAAAACCTCCCTCAGCGGAATCCGCAAATATGAAGTCTCGTTCCATCCCAATCCGTACCTCGAGAAAGGGATAACCAGCACCAACAATCTGACCACCGACCGCTTTCCATGCGGGATTGTAGAAGTTCCATTTGAATGGAAAATAAGCAACAACGAGGGGGTTGAAACGAGGAAGATGCGTTTCTATGCCGGCTTCCTTGGCATTAAGCAGTACCACGACAAAAGTCTGGAACCCTTCATCTCGTGGGGCATCAGCTACGATGACACAAACGGGCGCATAAATTTTGACAAGTAGCGTGGGCTTCACCACCAGACACAAAACTTTCTCCTAAATAGACGGCAAATGGGCAGAAAACAACTATACCGGCAGAAGAAAGTTGAAAGAGCTTACGAAGAGAATGACGACCACGAGAAAACCGGTTATATCGTCAGAATTAAGACACATAACGAAACAAAGAATTTGCATTTCGAGCTGGAGCAAGATTTCGATCTGCTTAAAGCCACCGAAGTCGACCTCTACCTTCACCAAGGATTTTTCGGTTTCCCTGTCTATAAAAAGAGAGTGGCAAAAACGAACGTAACCACTGACTAACTTCTTCCATTATGTTTACTTTCCACACAATAGGAAAAGAGGAATACGATAATTTAAATTGCCCCTGCCTTTTTGAGGGCTCTGCAGCCCCGACATACGTCAAGATTGAGCACAACGGACAATTTCTAAAATTTTCACACGCTTACGTTTGGCAATTTCTTGAAATTGGTCCCGACGAGTTTGCCATCGGCTCTTTTACGGAGGTCTATATCTACAATTGGGAAAAAAGAGCCACTTTGTTCCATTTAGACACCTCTACTTCCGCCAGTTGCTTTAGCGAGTTCCGCCGTTTTAAAAACAAACTGCTCGTTTTTTCCGACTGCGACGTTTATCTGGTAAACCTCGACACTTACGAAATTGAAAAGGATTTTTACTACCCCGACATCTATACCTCTTACGAGTTAAACGACAATACATTGAAATTGAAGTATTTGGAAGGCGGAGAGGCAACCGTTGACCTGAATTTGGCCGACTCTACCACGAACTAATGTCTGGGACTACACCTTACAACTAGATAGAATACACTTTTTCGTGTTGTTTCACAGAAAGATGTAGTTTTTTTCTTTGCCTATCTGGTGTGCATTTTTAATAATTATTAGTAGTTTTGCACACCAAATATGTGAATTATGGAAAACGCATTTGCACAAAGACTGGTAAATGCCAGGAAGATTCGTTGTATGTCACAACGTGAATTGAGTAATAAGCTGGAAGGACAAGTGTCACCAACGGCTATCGAAAAGTACGAGAAGGGTCTGATGATGCCTTCCAGTTCTGCATTGATTCTTCTGTCCAAGGCTTTGAACATGAAACTCGATTACTTCTTCCGTCCTTTCACTGTTGCTATTGACACTTCTAAGTTCGAGTTCAGAAAAAGCGCAAGCATGGGGGCAAAGAAGGTAGAATCTATCAAGTACATGGTTTGTGCCGAGATAGAAAAATACTTGGAGATAGAAGGCATTCTTGGAAACTCTACCTCGTTCTCTCTCGACTACAGCAACATTCTGGTTGAAGGTGAGGACGAAGCCAAACTGCTGGCACGCAGACTTCGTGAAGACTTGAACATCGGTTTAGATGCTATTGTTTCAGCAGTTGAATTATTAGAATCCTGCGGTGTGAAGATTATTGAAATCGATCATGACGAGAAGTTCTCAGGTACTTGCAATACGGCTGAAACTATTCCAGTTATCGTCATCAACCGAAACATGACCTCTGAACGCAAGCGTATTACCATCTTCCACGAACTCGGCCATCTTCTAATGCATTGCGCAGAGGGTGTTGACGAAGAAAAGATGTGTAATATCTTTGCCAATGAAGTACTCATTCCTTCAGATAAGTTCAAGAGTCTTCTAGGAGATTCCCGTCACGATATTTCACTTGTAGAGCTTCAGGCAATACAGCGCGAGTACGGCATTTCTGTTGATGCGTTGATGGCAAAGGCTGCTCAGCTCAATATCATCACCAACAACAGATACACCTCTTATTATAAAAAGAAAAATGCGCTTCCAACTTTTAAAATGTCAGTGGAAAAAAGTCTTTATCCTATAGAGCAGACCAATCGTTTCGAGCGTTTGGTGTATCGTGCCTTAGCTAGTGAGGTCATCAGTACGTCTAAGGCGGCAGCTCTTTTGGAAATTTCTGTAAACGAAGTCCGTAACAATTTGAACTTAATGTAGAAGCATGGAGATTGTAGTCAACGACACGAATATCTTGATTGACCTCTACAACGCAGGACTTCTTGGCTGTTGCAAGCAACTGAATCTCGACTTCAGGACTCTTGACTTGATTATGGAAGAGATGATAGAATTGAACATCTGCGTTCTCTGCTGTAAACTGGTCTCTTTTTGCAGAACTCGTTCCACTCTTTTGCCAGCACCGTTGACATATTTCTTCTTCTAAAAATTGTACGCGTCGCTAAACGCACCGATGCCACGGTCTTCAAAAGAAGAGCCATGGTCGAGGTCACGAATAACAACGCATACAAAATAACCTTTTAGCAGTGCAAAGACATCTAATTCTAAGCCCCCTAGTACGTGGCCACTTCCTCGCAGTTTTCGAATCCTCTATATTTCCTCAAGCGCCACACAGTTTTCAAAAGCGTTGCTTTCTATGGTTTTAAGGTATGCCATTACTAAGACCTGTAGAACGGATTTGCAGGTTCTACCTTTATTTCCTTTAGTTTGGGACAGAAGAAAATTTACATCTATTTATGGAAACAGCCATTTGACTTTCTGTGTTTTTTTCGATTTTTCATGTTTAAGACAGATATTGACTTTCTCGGTTCTAAAAATAGGAAACATAAAATCTGCATCCCCTTCTTTTTCAAATCATGGCTCCTTGTACAAAAAAAGATGACAGTAGTTATCACAACTACCGTCACCCACATAACCTTAACTATGAAAAAATCTATCTGTATTGTTTGCAATTCAAAGTTAGTTATCATTCACAACATATACAAACATAATAGTAGACTATATTTACTAAAAAGTGTCCTATTTCCGAAAAAACACAAAAAAGGCGTGTCGCACATTGGCAACACGCCTCATTTTCGGTGACTTAGCAGCAGTTAACCGTTCTTTTTTCCAGATAGCCGGCCAACCGTCTGTAAGTTCTGTTTACCTTATTTCGTCAGCAGTTTTTTAATGGACTTTTCCAACTTCGAGTTGAAACTGTTACAAAGCACGTAGCTGAAATTGTCGGCCAGAATTTCCTCGGGGTCTATAATATAGCTGGTACCGATTCCGACCTTATCATAGAAGTCTTCGGCTTCTGATACCGAATGGATGATAGGTTCGCCATCCTTTAAGACGAGCTCGCACTTCTTTTTGTCAATCTCGATCAGACCAACCTCCAGATAATCGAAGAAGGTTCCGCCTTTCCATTTACTCTTTGAAAAAATAAACATGGCACAGTCTACTTTCTTGCCCCCAATCTTAAAGGTCGCGTAAGTGTTGTGGTGGTCGACATCGGGATTCGAGATTATCTTGTTTTTAAACGATTCAGGCACCGCAATGTCCTTTTTCAGCGTCTCGAAACCAATCAGCTTGTAGATTTTCTTTTTAAAGTCAGGATTGTTACGGGTAAGCACATGAAACAGTTCGTGGGCCACTAGAATATCGAAGTTCGGATAGCGGTAAACAGACCTGTTACTGATGGCGATACCCTCGCGTCGGGTATAGGCGGCACACTGTCCTTCCTCGCCCATAGCCGAGAGCATAAACGGCACCTTGTCGGCCAGAGGCAGGTTAAATCCGTTAGCCTCGATGTTCTTGTTCAGTTTCTCGATGCTCGTCTTTACAATCTTAGTCGACGTTTCATCCCACGAGCGGGCTTGTTTTTTCACAAAGTCGACAACGTCGTTATAGGTTGCACTGTCGTTATGCAGACGCGACAGCACGTCGAACTCACCCCAGCTAGAGAGGTAGTTGTCGCCACTAGTCAAATATTCAGCAGTTTGTTCACTGCTGTAAAAAACAGGATTGATAAGCTTCACCGCCTTTTCCGCAAAGGAAGAAGTAGAAGTGAAGAGGTTAGCACAAACTATAGCTACAGCAAATAACTTATTCATAATGAGATTTTGAAGATTAAAATTACCCCGTTGACTTAAAACAGATTCGGGAACACTCTAGTTTTATTATTCACACCAAATTTAGAAGAAAAGTATGGTTTTTACAAATGAGAAAGGGATTAAGATTTCGTCACCTTACCAATACGACAATTTAAAACCGATTTCAGACAAAAATATTGCAATTTTTACTCTAAAGAGTACTGTGGAACTATAAAAAGAAAGTGCAAGGCAAAATGTACGTCCAGCGAAGGAGTTTACTATATTTGCACAGAATTGTAACGTTATCGCAATATGGCTAAGATATTAATTAAGGATACCACTCCAATAGAGCGCATCCAAATTGTGAAAGAATCACTCGACGGTGAGTATGACGAGTTTTACGATGATTATGTAGCAGGGAAGAAAGAACTCGCGGAAATCAACCGAGAATACAGTGAACATTTTGCCGGCACTGGTTCCGATGAGCAGACAAAACCCTAAAACAATTCAAAACGAACTCCAACCGCAATCTGTATTCACACTTTCTAATACCCGCAAAGCTATTGGTATAGCGTATCAGTATTTATCTTTTATTGATATAGTATTTATACCAATAAAAAGATAAATAGTAAATACTACCAATAACATATAAGTAAGTAATACTATGCGAATATGCGTAAATAATACTTTTAGGTTTACCTCTTAGCATAAAGCACTATATACTACTATAATACCTTACTACCCTAGTACTGCTGTTTTGACTATAAGCTCGCATGAAGTAACTAAAGCTAACAATTTATGATGGTGAGAAGAACTTACTACTCCACACAAAATACTACATACTACAATACTCCTGTACTACCCTCCTACAACTAGTTTTAACACAAACAAAAGATAATCCGGAACCGAAAACTAGTGGCCATAATAAGCCATAAGGTAACTTCACGGAAAGTTTACACATACCTTCTCAGAAAGTAGCTTACAACGAAAATTATAGGCTTTTTGAAATTGGGGGCGTTAGCTTAAATAAAAAAATCTACTTGGTGAATAGTAAATTCTGATATTCACGGTAATCAAATACTAATATTTCATTGTATTTCAATCAAATGATTAGTAGCACATACTACTAATAATATATAAGTAATTAATACTATTCAAATAAGCGTAAATAATACTATGCTGGTTACTACTTTGTGCAAAGCACTACATACCACTTTAATTCTGTACTACACTAACAAAGTTGTTTACTAGAGTCTGGCAAAGAATTAGTCTGGGCTAGTGAGTTATGAAGATGGAGGAACTTACTACTTCACACATAGTGTTACATACTACGATACTCCTGTACTACCATAGTACACTTTTAGGCCACGAACGAGAGAACTAGCATAATCAACGATTAGTGAGTGTGAGAATCCATAAAGTAACTTCACAGAAGATTTATCCATATCATCCCGAAAAGCAACTTACGGCGAAAAAAAGGTATCGACAACAAAGGGCGTTGACCTACATAAAACACTCAACATGTCAGATGGTAAATTCTGAACTCATTTGTTATTATATCTGATTATTTTATTGTATTTCAATCAAAAGATTAGTAGCATATACTACTAATAATATATAAGTAAGTAATACTATACGAATGCGCATAAATAATACTTTGCAGTTTGCCGTTTTGAGCAAAGTACAATATACTACTGTAATCCTGTACTACCCCTAGCACTGTTGATTTGACTATAAACTAGCATGAAGTAGCCAAAGCAAACGATTAATGACGGTAAGAAAAACTTACTACTCCACACAAAGTACTATATGCTACTATACTCCCGCGTTACCCTAAATCAGCTTTTAGAGCACAAACAGAAAAGGCTAACCAGAAACGACAATTAGCGACCATGAGAAGCCATAAAGTAACTTCACAGAAGAATTATCCATATCAGCCCGGAAAGCTACTTACAGCGAAAAAATGGGACGTTAACGAAATTGGAATATGGGTATAAATAAAACCGTCTAATTGTTGAACAGCGGTTTACGACAGTTTTTGTTAAGATATTTGCTTATTCTATTGTGTTTCAATCAAAAGACTAGTAGTAAATACTACTAATAATATATAGGTAAGTAATACTATACAAGTACGCATAAATAATACTTTGCAGTTTGCCGTTTTGAGCAAAGTACAATATACTACTGTAATCCTGTACTACCCCTAGCACTGTTGATTTGACTATAAACTAGCATGAAGTAGCCAAAGCAAACAATTTATGACGGTGAGAAAAACCTACTACTCCACACAAAGTACTACACCCTACAATACTCCTATACCACGTTTGGACGATGGTTTAGATCAGAAACAGGATTATCAACCAGAACCGACAATTAGCGCCCATGAGAAGCCTTAAGGTAACTTCACAGAAGATTTGTCTATATCAACACAGAAAGCTGCCTACGGCAAAGAAAAATGGGGTTTGACGAAATTGGAATATGGGTATAAATAAAACAGTCTACTTGTTGAACAACAGTTTACGACAGTTTTTTAAGATATTTGCTTATTCTGTTGTATTTCAATCAAAAGACTAGTAGCAATTACTACTAATAATATGTGAGTAAATAATACTATACAGATATGCTTAAATAACTTCAATTAATACAGGACTATTTTACCTCTTTGTGAAAAGCACTACATACTACTTTAACGCTGTACTACCCGAGGACAGCTGTTTTTGAAGTATAACAATTAGTTAATCTGAGCTAGTGAGTTATGGACAGTGAGAAGAACTTATTACTCCATACAAAGTACTACACCTTACAATACTCCTATACCACGTTTGGACGATGGTTTAGAACAGAAACAGGAATATCAACCTGAACCGACAATTATCGACCGTGAGAAGCCATAAAGTAACTTCACAGAAGATTTGCCTATATCAAAACAGAAAGCTGCCTACGACGAAGAAAAATGGGCTTCAGTGAAATTGGAATATGGGTATAAATAAAACAGTCTACTTGTTGAACAGCGGTTTACGACAGTTTTAGTTAAGATATTTGCTTATTCTGTTGTTTTTCAATCAAAAGACTAGTAGCAAATACTACTAATAATATGTAAGTAAATAATACTATACAGATATGCTTAAATAACTTCAATTAATACAGGACTATTTTACCTCTTTGTGAAAAGCACTACATACTACTTTAACGCTGTACTACCCGAGGACAGCTGTTATCTAAAGTATAGCAAATAGTTAATCTGAGCTAGTGACTTATGGACAGTGAGAAGAACATACTACTCCATACAAAGTACAACACCCTACAATACATACTACGTTTGGACGATGGTTTAGATCAGAAACAGGATTATCAACCAGAACCGACAATTAGCGACCGTGAGAAGCCATAAGGTAACTTCACAGAAGATTTATCCATATCATCCCGAAAAGCAACCTACGGCGAAAAAAAGGTATCGACAACAAAGGGCGTTGACCTACATAAAACACTCAACATGTCAGATGGTAAATTCTGAACTCATTTGTTATTATATTTGATTATTTTATTGTATTTCAATCAAAAGACTAGTAGCAAATACTACTAATAATATATAAGTAAGTAATACTATACGAATTTACATATATAGTATTACATGATTTAAACTACTTTACCACATCTAGCAGAGTATTACATACTACCTTAACACTTTATTACACTAGTGTAACTATCTGCTAAAGTCTGGTAAGGAATTAGTTCGAGCTAGTGAGTTATGGACAGTGAGAATAACTTACTACTCCACACATAGTACTACATACTACAATACCTCTGTACTACACTTGTTCGGTAGTTTAGACCACAAAAGGTAGAACAATCAGAACCGACGATTAGAGAGTGTGAAAAGCCATAAGGTAACTTCACAGAAGAATTTTATCCATATCAGCCCGGAAAGCTGCTTACAGCGAAAAAATGGGACGTTGACGAAATCGGGCAGTGGACGCGAATATAACTTGCTAATTGTCGGACGGTGGTTTCTGAATTTCGAAATTCTTAGTTACTATATTTTTATATTCTATTGTATTTCAATCAAAAGACTAATAGCATATACTACTAATAATACGTTAGTAAATAATACTATACAGATATGCTTAAATAACTTCTATTAATACAGGACTATTTTACCTCTTTGTGAAAAGCACTACATACTACTTTAACGCTGTACTACCCGAGGACAGCTGTTTTCTGAAGTATAACAATTAGTTAATCTGAGCTAGTGAGTTATGGACAGTGAGAAGAACTTACTACTCCATACAAAGTACTACACCCTACAATACTCCTATACCACGTTTGGACGATGGTTTAGATCAGAAACAGGAATATCAACCAGAATCGACAATTAGCGCCCATGAGAAGTCATAAAGTAACTTCACAGAAGAATTATCCATATCAGCCCGGAAAGCTGCTTACAGCGAAAAAAATAGGACGTTGACGAAATCGGGCAGTGGACGCAAATATAACTTACTAATTGTCGGACGGTGGTTTCTGAATTTCGAAATTATTAGTTACTATATTTGTATATTCTATTGTATTTCAATCAAAAGACTAGTAGCATATACTACTAATAATATATGAGTAAATAATACTATACAGATATGCTTAAATAACTTGAATTAATACAGGACTATTTTACCTCTTTGTGAAAAGCACTACATACTACTTTAACGCTGTACTACCCGAGGACAGCTGTTTTTGAAGTATAACAATTAGTTAATCTGAGCTAGTGAGTTATGGACAGTGAGAAGAACTTACTACTCCATACAAAGTACTACACCCTACAATACATACTACGTTTGGACGATGGTTTAGATCAGAAACAGGAATATCAATCAGAACCAACAATTAGCGCCCATGAGAAGCCATAAGGTAACTTCACAGAAGATTTGTCTATATCAAAACAGAAAGTTGCCTACGGCAAAGAAAAATGGGGTTTGATGAAATTGGAATATGGGTATAAATAAAACAGTCTACTTGTTGAACAGCGGTTTTCGACAGTTTTAGTTAAGATATTTGCTTATTCTGTTGTTTTTCAATCAAAAGACTAGTAGCAAATACTACTAATAATATATAAGTATATAATACTATGCGTATACACGTAACAATACATAGAAATTACCACCTCACACAAAGTATTACATACTACTATAATTCCCTACTACACTAGCACGATAGTTTAAACCATAAACGAAGACCTTTCAGAACCGATAGATTTGTTACTATGAGAAGAAAAATACGATTCTACAGAAAGTACTACATACTACTTTAACGCTGTACTACCCTACTATAACCGTTATAACTATAATGAGGTCTATAAGAACTATATCATATAAAATAGGACTTGTACAAAAAAGCACAGGTCCCAGGCCAGAACCCTCTGCTTGATGGATACAGGGTAATGTCAAGAATTCTCCATAATATCACATTTCAAAGACAGATTAGTAGTACTTACTACTAATAATAAATTAGCATATACTACTACAATATATGTAGTAGGTAATATTAACTACCGAGATATAATGATGGTGAAATGGTGACTAGCAGGTAATGATATTGCAACAGGAAAATGAACTTCAGGGCACTACCCCACCACCCTACTACACGATTTTGTCGCAATTATAAAACAACTAGAAAATCTGAAGAGATTTGCTTTAGCGTTTTTTCACACAAAGATGGATATCTGTAAAGTATGTGAAAGTATTTCGTATTTTAGGCTGGAATACAAAACAAATGCAAAAACGAACTGGTAAAGGGAGAGAATTTTATATTTAGTATGCTTACATATTTATTTTAAATGTTGGCGTTTATATTAAAGCTTTGTATATTTGTAAACAAAAATAAGTACAAGTCTATCAGAATGGTTTATAAAAAGGACATTTCTTTTGAAGAGCCTGACTCTTCTGGAGTAAAGCTTTGTTTACGACACATACTTACATACGTAGGTTTGGCATATCTCACGTCCGTCTTGCTTTTCCTGATTTTCAACAAGCAAACGATTTACGATTTATGCAAAGACTTCAGTTGTGTTCATGTCTTGTTTTTGGGAATATCCACCTTGGTTACAATGGTGGGACTAGTTCATGCGTACAGAAACATCATTAAGACACGTAAATTCTACATTCCGTGGGATACGATCCAATTCGCTTGGACCGCTATCGTATTACTTCTCTTTTTAATCACCTGCTTCTAAAATAAGAATCCCCAAAAGTCCATTAGACCTTTGGGGAATACTATAAAAAGAATAACTAGAAAGGCGCTTCGTCGTGGTTATTCCTTCTTTCAAACACCTCATAATCGTCCTCTTCTTCTAGAGGTGTTTCTTCCTGTATACCTATTCCTATATTTTTCATATCATCACTTTTCTGAGGTTCTTTTCCAGATAAAATACTCGGTATTATAGGTTGCTGTTCCAAATCGGTAAACTTCATCAGTTCCCCCTTAAATCGTAAATTGATTGGGCCCGTGCTGCCATTACGGTTTTTGGCAACAATCACCTCTGCAATACCTATTAGCGAATTGTTGTATTCGTCTACAGTAAGTCCGTAATATTCAGGACGATGGAGTAGTAGTACCATATCGGCATCCTGCTCAATAGAACCCGATTCACGAAGGTCTGAAAGCACAGGGCGCTTGTTATCGCCAGTTCTTGCCTCTACACCACGGTTCAACTGGGAAAGGGCAATAATAGGTATATTAAGCTCTTTCGCTAGCTGTTTCAACGCGCGTGAAATTGTACTAACCTCCTGCTCACGATTGTTGATTGTTTTCCCTTCTGCACGTATAAGTTGCAGATAATCAATAAATATACACTCAACCCCATGCTCCTTGACCAAACGCCGGGACTTTGTCGCCAACTCGAATATACTGGTGTTGGCAGAGTCGTCGATAAAGAGCTGCTTTTCCTGCATTTCCTTTATCTGTTTGTTCAAGATGTTCCATTCCATCGGGTCCAGCTTACCATAGCGTAGGTTGCTAGCCGGGATGCCTGTCGCATTGGTAATCAGACGCTTCATAAGCTGTTCGGTAGACATTTCCAACGTGAAAATGGCTACCGGATGCCCCTGGTCTATCATGTTTTTTGCCATCGAGAGCGCAAAAGCAGTCTTACCCATAGCCGGACGGGCAGCTACAATAATCAAATCACTTTTCTGCCATCCGCCGCTTTTCTTATCAAGCTCGGTAAAACCGCTTGGCACACCGCACAAGCCCTTCATCTGGGCAGAAGCCTCAATCTCCTTCATCGTTGTCATCAGCATTTCCTGCATGCAGCGGAAATCGCTCTTCGTGCTGTCAATCGACAACTTATAGAGCTCACTTTCAACATTTTGGAGCAAATCTTGTACAGGCAGAGATTCCTGATAGGCCATCTTTTCGGTTTCTGCACAAAACGTAATAACCTGGCGGGCGACAAACTTGTCGTATACCTTTTGAGCATGATACTCCACATGGGCAGAGGTGTTGACCGACTGTGTGAGCGAGGCTATCTTATAGGCACCGCCTATTTCCTCAAGCTGGCCCTGTTTCTGCAACAAATCAGACACCGACAACAAGTCGATAGGCTGGTTAGAACGGCCCAGCTCGTCGATAGCAGCGTACACAATTCGGTTTTCCCTATTATAGAAACATTCGGGTGTCAGGCGCTCACAAACGCGGCTAAAAGCGTTACAATCAATCAGTAACGCTCCTATAACGGCATCTTCCATGCGTTTGTCGTTCGGCGGCATCAACCCATAGTCCGAAATGATGACTTTCTCCTCTTTGTTTCGTTTTGCTTTGATTGTTGTAGTCATATATTTCTAAAGTTTCCAGATTTTAATAAGAATACCTCCATGTTTCATCGTCGACACGTTCCAACTTGTAAGTCTTGATAAACTCTTCTACAGAAAGCCCCAGGGTCTTAGACTTTTCTACAACATCGAGGTTCGACAGGTACTTGTAACCCGGATCCTCAGCAATCTCTTTTACAGGAATCACATCCTGTATGTTACCCGAGAAAATATGTTTAGCGCGTTCTTCAACACGTTTTTCTTCAGCTATACGGTCAAGCGAGCCAATGAAGTAGGAACTCATTGTACCTTTCAGTTGTCCGCTGTCTTTCAACGACTTAGCCTTAACATATAACTCTTCTATCTTGTCGCAGAAGCCCTTGACACCCAAATTTTTCTGAGCACGTTTCATTTTGAGCTCGACATCGTCGCGCATAGTCATGCGTGGGAAGTAGCGGCGTATACAGTCCTTGACCACATCGTTAAGCAGAACGCCTTCAGCATCTTCTTTCAAGGCCTGCAAATTGCGTTCACGCATATTTGCCTTTGCCTTGTCGATGACGCGGAAAGAAATATTCTTCGCTGTACGTCCCTCATAACCAAGTTCATACTCAAAATAGAACGGACAATCTTCCAACTCTTTCATCTCTTTTTGAGACGACTTGATGACACGGTTTATAAAGTCGTAGTTGCTGGCATACTTGTTTTCAAGGCAGAACATGGTACGGATATGCTTCAGCTCGAAAGTGATAACCGTACTGTTGCCCACCAGCAACTCGTAGATTCGTTCGGTGTAGACACTGCGGAACTTATAGGCCACATTCGGATCAATGACTTTGAAAACTTTAAGGTTGTAGAACGCCTTCCAGAATTCGTTGGTCAGTTTAACCCTCATCAGCCCCTTCTGCTTGGAAGATTCAATTTTTGAAAAAAGATACATTTCCGAGAAGTCCCAGCCTTCGTCGATGGGTAAACCGAAACGTTTCTCACTAAGAGAAACCAGGTTTTCCTTAATCAACTGGTAATTGTGGCTTTTGCCAGCGATCTCACTGATTGGGAATGTAACGGTGGCTTCCTCGCCACTGAACCCCATCTCAATTTCCACATTACAGTTTTTGCCAAGGTACTCCTTCTTGATGAACTTCTGGCCTTTCTCCACAATCTTCAGGAAGATGTTTTTCTCTATAAGAGAAAAATCATAGCGCATCTTGGTCAAATACCAAGACTGCACAAAACCGTTCAAACTCAGCGCTTTATCTACAGCAACTGGCAATTTGGACGTACCGGAACCTAAAGATTCGGTGTTTTCTATTGGGTTTTCTTTTTCTTGTTCAGCCATGTTCAGCATCTTAATTTTCACAAATTTACATTTTATCTTCTGATTTACAAACAACCAATCTTCCCAAATTAGTCGTAGTTCCCCCCAAATTTGTCGGTATTACATCCCAATTATGTCGGTGCATTTTCCCAAATTTGTCGTTTAAAATGCTTATATTTTTGTGGTCTTTAGTAAGTTACAGCCAACCCATAATATTTAATAGTTTTCCATAAAAAATTGCAAAAAGCTAACGCTTGCTATTTTTAATTTTATTTAACATTTTAGCAGGTAGTACGGTGGTTTAGTAACCAAGATGCAAGCGAAGGGTTATCCAACAAAAGAACCAGGGTGGGGTAGTGCTGAACACAAGCGTCATTTTTTATACGTTGTTTTCCCAAATTTGTCGTACGACCAGAAAGAATTGGGAAAATTTATCCCTTTTGAACAGTCGAACACCTATATATATAAGAAGATTTCCCAAATTTGTCGGGTTTAGGGTACTTGACGGTTTGTTTAACGGGATTTAAGCCAATATTCCCCCTAATAATTTCCCAAATTTGTCGTAACAAGGTGCAAAACTCGGTACTATAACAGTCAGAAAACCAGCGTATACCTCTATATAAAAGGAAGTTTCCCAAATTTGTCGGTTTTGAAGTGTAGATACACAGTCTTTCTTACCGACAGAAGGCAATAGGCTGTTTTATTTCCCAAATTTGTCGTAGTTTCAGATAGAATTGGGAAGATTTATCCTGTCAGAACTTCCGTACACCTATATATATAAGAAGATTTCCCAAATTTGTCGGGTTTCACGCTCCTCAACCAGGAGCTTGTAGTAGTAGAGTAGGGGTAAGATCTTTAGTATTTCCCAAATTTGTCGGTTATTAGATATCGGTAGGGTAGTTTATATGTTTAATAATCAGTAATTTATACCTAACATAGAAAGTTTCCCAAATTTGTCGTAATAACGTGCTGTTATAGTACTGTTGCCGTTTTACGCTGGCAGCTACTGCTTTTCATTTCCCAAATTTGTCGTAATAAGGGCTAAAAGTGGGTCCTTTATATGACTAAAAACCAGTGTATACCTATATATAAAAGGAAGTTTCCCTAATTTGTCGTGGTTTATAAAGTGTTGTACCGACATCGATGGGAACTCCAGTACGCCAGTCGACGATTTCCCAAATTTGTCGTGGTTATGTTTCTAAATCCTACATATCTGCTCGTCTGTCTGCATACTAAGTTTCCCAAATTTGTCGTAACTAATACCAGATGCAGGGTTTTACGTAACAGTTTACCGCTGGGCAGCGTCAAACAGGACTCTGCAGGTGACAGATAACACCTTTGTTGCTAATTAGTTTGCATTCTATTTATGAACAAAGACTTTAAATAAAGTTTCGACGAGTAAAATGGGACATTTGAAGGTAAAATTTTCCCAAATTTGTTGTAATGTCCCATATATGTCGTTAATATGAAGTAAGTTAGCGAACACCTACTTGTAAACCAACTTTCCCAAACTTGTCGTATTAACCAATATGTCGCTTCAAACAGAGCTTATTTCCATTCTATTTTTATGGCAAAAATTCAGGCGCTTTTCTGAACCTTTTCCATTTCCCAAATTTGTCGGTATTAAATCGTTATATACTGAAAACCAATCATATAGAATTATACTTAAAGAAGCAGTTTTCCCAAATTTGTCGTTATAAAGGTCCGTTTCGATGCGAAGAACACCTAATTTCCCCAAAATGTCGTAATTAAAACAGACACATCTGATAATCAGCAGTTTATAAAAGAATATCTAAACGATAACTTTCCCAAATTTGTCGGATATACTTCGAAGCTCCAAAAACCGACAAATTTGGGACGTTTTTCAAACTTCCCAACTATGTCGGTTGTCGTTATTACACTTTTGAAATTCAGCTACTTATTGATATGAATCTAAAGTTTTAATTTTCCCAATTTTGTCGGGCTAAAAATGAGGGAAATTTCATGCTGCGTTCTTTTGTCATTTTCGTTTAAGTCCGCTACATTCTTATAAATTTTAAATTCTTGTAAAATCATCAGAAAAGCATCAAATATTAAAATCTCAGCGAGATAATGTCGAAGGGGAAATTGTTGGTTCAGGGTAGAGTGGTGTTCACAAATTGTTCGGAGGTGGGCAATACCGCCGACAGTCCTGTGTTCTTGTCAGCATTTTCTAGGTATCGGCCAGTTTTTTACTATATATATAGGTATATACTTGTCCCAGCATCTCTTTTTAGTATATTTGTAGTACCTACACTTTTTATAGTAGGCATTGTTTAATCTGGTTAACTGAATAAGAATATGAAACTCAAAAATACCCTTTTTCTTCTGTTTACTTTGCCTCTTTTCTCAAGTTGTACAAAGGAGTATATTACGGAAGAATATGTAACAAAGAATGTAGAGGCTGGTACCCAGGTGTTCACCTACAACTATGAGGTTGTTCCAAACGATTGGAAACTGGAACATGCCGACGATGGCAGAAATTACCTGTATGCCGAGTTTGAAAATCGCGATCTTACCGAGCGGGTTCTCTCAGAAGCTGCTGTTACAGGTTCGGTTTATTATACCTATAATATAGGTGAAGACTTGAAAAGTTGGAATAACCTGCCCTATGTGCTGCCTTATAAAACAAAGAGCGATACTGTTATTGGCGAAGTCATCCGTTTCGAGTATGAGCCAAAACGTATAACTTTTGTTATTGAAGACCTTACGGGTAACGACCCAGAGCCAATGGTGAACCCCATCACGTTTAAAGTGAATGTGGTTACAAATGCCAAATAAGAAGGTACTATTTAATCTGCTTTATTATGAAAAGAAATGTTTTAATTATAGGTGCGGTTGCATCGATGCTTCTGTGTGCGTCTTGCAACAGCAGTTCAGAAAAGGTAGAGCCCCAAAAGTCGTCAGATTCGGTTTCTGTTGATACGGTTTCGCCAGTTGCGCAAAAAAACAAAATTCAGAAAATCCTTATTTACGATAAGAAGAACCGGCTGCAGTATACCGACGAGTTCGCCTATAACCAACAGGGACAGTTGGCATCGACCAATGGTGGGGCTACTGCTATCAGTTACGATTTTGCACAAAAAGAGTCTTCCATTATGGTAAAGACCAATGGCTGTTCTTATGCCTACCTTTATAACGAAAGTGGAAACTTGTATTTGCTGAAACAGGTTGGTCCAGACTGGAAGATGAATATGGACCTTATGGTTGAACAGGGCAAGTTGAAAAAAGTCAGTGCCCATGACATCGATTTCCGGGAGGAAGCTGTTTGGCAGGATGGGAACTTGCAGTCGTATATCCAGTACGACGAGGGAGAAAAAACAACTTTGTCGTATACGTACAAAAATTTGGAGAACCCGTTCGATTTCGATCTCGTTGGCTATTTGAACTGTACAGAAAACCGTCTGCCATATATGAACGTGCGCTATTTGTCGAAAGAGGCGGTTAGTAAAAATCTCCCAACTACCATTACGCGTGTTGTGGTAGCTGAAGGAGAAAAACCTCAAACAGAAAAGTATTCCCTATCGTATAAGCTCGATTCGGAAAATCGCGTTACCAAGATCATAGTCAGCGGAAAGAAGACCTACGAAATAGTCTATGCCGACTAAAAAGACGAATTTAGTTACAGCTAGTCTGTTGTAAATCTGCCTAATGCAAAGTATTAAAGTAGTACAACACTAAAATAATAAATTCTTATATTCTTACAACAATACGTATTATTGTAAGATATTACCAAAGTTGGTAGGGTAGTACAATCCGATACAAGCGCAAAATAACAGCGGGGTTAATTGAAAACCAATTAACCCCGCTGTTTGTTGAATTCCTGAATAGTTCGATTTAAAGAAGAACAATGACCTTTGAATGTAAGGGAATTGATATGTTTCAATTCCTGAATGGTTCGATTTAAAGTAGATCGTAATCTGTACTTTTACAATGGGTATAACGTTTCAATTCCTATATGGTTCGATTTAAAGGCAGTCTAACGTTAATTGGGCCTTCATACCGTAAAGTGTTTCAATTCCTGAATGGTTCGATTTAAAGTTCCCTACACGCTGTTTCTCGGCAAGCAGGGAGAGATGTTTCAATTCCTGAATGGTTCGATTTAAAGTTGCCCCCGGATTAGGTACTGCTATCGGTGCTTTGGGGTTTCAATTCCTGAATGGTTCGATTTAAAGTCTTTAATACTCCTGAGATGCTCGGTCGTGGTTCGTTGTGTTTCAATTCCTGAATGGTTCGATTTAAAGTAGACGTGAGGTGTTTAATTACTTGCTAGCTACTTTGTTTCAATTCCTGAATGGTTCGATTTAAAGAGTAGCGATGGTAAAGGGAGTAACACTTATGCACAATTTGTTTCAATTCCTGAATGGTTCGATTTAAAGTCAAAATACACATCCTCGAGAACATCCAGTCCACCAGTTTCAATTCCTGAATGGTTCGATTTAAAGTGTAGTCTATGTGGCGAAAGATGGTATAAAGGTTATCAAGTTTCAATTCCTGAATGGTTCGATTTAAAGCAGTGTGGGCACACTAAATACATTCATATCATCAGTTTCAATTCCTGAATGGTTCGATTTAAAGCCAGCAGCCAGTCGTCCGGCAGTCATTTCCTCGTTGTTTCAATTCCTGAATGGTTCGATTTAAAGCGGATATTGGATTGGCGAGGATATCAAACTCTTAAGTTTCAATTCCTGAATGGTTCGATTTAAAGACAACGCTGTCAGAAGCGACATGACTGCCTTATTAGGTTTCAATTCCTGAATGGTTCGATTTAAAGTATCTGATGGTTATTCAACCGCATACTTCTGCAACGTTTCAATTCCTGAATGGTTCGATTTAAAGAGACTGGGGGAATGTTGCAACAACAGCAGTGTCTACGTTTCAATTCCTGAATGGTTCGATTTAAAGCTGTCTGATGCTGTTTCTCCCTTCTTAACGAAATCGCGTTTCAATTCCTGAATGGTTCGATTTAAAGCAACTCAATAAAACTTAAAGACCGCCCTACAACATAGTTTCAATTCCTGAATGGTTCGATTTAAAGGATATCAGTCAGGCAGGCAAGCAGAGAGGACTGCAAAGTTTCAATTCCTGAATGGTTCGATTTAAAGTTAATCACGCCAAACCCAGCACCCCTGCACACCTTCGTTTCAATTCCTGAATGGTTCGATTTAAAGTTGGGCCTTCTGGAATTATGTCCATAGTCTTTTTATAAGTTTCAATTCCTGAATGGTTCGATTTAAAGATTATGTGGCAAGCAAAAGCGGTCAGATGCTACTTTCGTTTCAATTCCTGAATGGTTCGATTTAAAGACAAGCTCGCCGGAAACAGCATCGTGTGTGACGTTAGTTTCAATTCCTGAATGGTTCGATTTAAAGTATGACGGTTTGAGTGTTCTTTCTCTCACTTATGACGTTTCAATTCCTGAATGGTTCGATTTAAAGGAACAGGTTGAACTGGTTCTCCAGCTCTTGCATGTAGTTTCAATTCCTGAATGGTTCGATTTAAAGCCCGTCAGCGTTGCGGATGTTGACGATGTCCCAAGTTTCAATTCCTGAATGGTTCGATTTAAAGCGGGATTGTCAATGACCCGGTGGATGAAGTCCTTGGTTTCAATTCCTGAATGGTTCGAT
>DETD01000031.1:206345-356825 GCA_002362105.1 Bacteroidales bacterium UBA3297 | reverse complement strand
TGTGTGAGATGTGTCAACCCCTATTTCAGGTGGTTATTGCGGCGGGTTCCCACCTCTTCCCATTCCGAACAGAGAAGTTAAGCTCGCCATCGCCGATGGTACTGCGCACTGTGGTAGAGTAGGCAGCTGCCTTCTTCAAGTCCCCTGTTTCACTGATGTGGAACGGGGGACTTTTCTTTTTTATGCCTCTTTTTGAAGAATGTTCATTGATTTTATTTTCAGTTAAATAGCATTTTTTTAAATTTGCGCATAATGTATTATTAGTTCTCTTATGAAGAAACTTTTTCTCTTTTTTTTCGCGGTTGTTTCTGTGTTGACAGCTGCTGCTACTGATGTTTGGATTTGGAATGGAGGTAAATACACTAAAACTTCTGTCGATAGCCTCACGTTTATAGACCCCGAGTTTGCTAATTCTACAACCGACAAGATTGAAGACGCTGGAAAAGAAGTTTTTGAGGGAACGTTGAAGTTGTCTGTTATGGGGTTTAGTGCGGGTAGCGCAACTCCTGTGGTCACAATTAAGGATGCAAACACCGGTTTGGCAACTGTATCTTTCGACGACTTCTCGGCCTCGGGATATGCGATATCTGGTTTTTCTGCCGACAATGTTCAGGTAGAGACTAATGCCGATGGCTCTTATTCGTTCTCGCGGTCTAATTTCACTACAACAGCATTGCTGAATGGAGAAGAAGGAGAACTCTCGAAATGTAATCTGACAGGGTCCGTTCAGACCGATGGTTCTATTGATTTGTCCGTTTCTTTTTCGGTTTCTTCATTCCCAGTTAGTGGCACATATAGCGGGAATAAGATAGGAAAATAAGAATAGTTCGAATCTACATTCGAATATGGAAAATGGAGGGTATCCCAATTGTGGGGTTACCCTCTTTCTTCTATATTAAATAGAGCGTTTTTACATATAGCAATACTTACATTTTTCGTAATTTTACAGAAATAAAATAAGATTAACTATCGTGGCTAAATCGAAACATACCGAAGACAACCAGTTCTCAGAAACTGACCATATAGAGGTGTTGGGTGCCCGTGTTCACAATTTGAAGAATATCGATGTGTCCATCCCTCGAAATAAACTCACTGTTATAACGGGTTTGAGTGGTAGTGGAAAGTCTTCGCTTGCTTTCGATACTATTTTTGCAGAAGGTCAGCGTCGCTATATTGAGACGTTCTCTGCTTATGCCCGCAATTTCCTGGGCAATATGGAGCGGCCAGATGTAGATAAGATAAGCGGTTTAAGTCCGGTTATCTCAATAGAACAAAAAACCACGAACAAGAATCCTCGTTCAACCGTAGGAACCACAACAGAGGTTTACGATTTCCTCCGTTTGCTTTTTGCTCGTGCGGGTACTGCCTATTCTTACGAGACGGGAGAAAAAATGGTGAAGTACACCGAAGACCAGATTCTTGAACTTATACACAAAGACTATGATGGAGAGGCTGTCAATATATTGGCGCCGCTTGTAAAGGCTCGTAAAGGTCATTACAGAGAACTCTTTGAACAAATCAGAAAGAAAGGGTACCTTTATGTCCGTGTCGACGGCCAACTTTTGGAAGTGAAGCACGGAATGAAGTTAGACCGCTATAAGAACCATGACATTGAAGTGGTGATAGACCGGCTTGTTGTCAGTGGTGACGATCCGCAGCGCTTGCGCGATTCTGTGCACATGGCTATCCGACAAGGTGAAGGGGCTATGATGATAATCCGTAAAAACGAGGATACACCGCGTTATTTCAGCCGCTTGTTGATGTGCCCTACTACGGGTGTGTCGTATGCGGATCCGGCTCCACATAATTTTTCCTTCAACTCTCCACGAGGGGCTTGTCCCTATTGCAAGGGTTTGGGTGTTGTAACCGAGATTGACCGTGAGAAGGTAATACCTGATCCGTCTTTGTCTATAGCCGAGGGCGGTATCGCCCCTTTGGGAAAGGCGAAGAAGAGCCTTTTCTTTGCACAGTTAGAGGCATTAGGCGAAAAATATGGGTTTACCCTGAAGACTCCTATCTGCGAGATATCTGACGAAGCTCTTAATGTGATTCTTTATGGAGCAGAAGAGCGTTTGAATGTGCGTAACGATGCTTTAGGGACTTCTAGCTATTTTTTGTCGTTCGATGGTGTTGTCCGGTATATGGAAATGCAACAAGACGACGAAGCTTCCGCTACTGCCCAGAAGTGGGTCAGCCAGTTTAGCCGTACTTGTGTGTGTCCTGAATGTAACGGACAGCGTTTGAACAAAGAGGCTTTGCATTTCTTCATCGACGGTAAAAATATTGCCGATTTGGCGGCTATGGATTTGTCGGAACTCTACTCATGGCTCGATGGAGTAGAAAACCGTATGGAAAAGAATCAGGCGAAAATTGCTGCCGATATATTAAAGGAAATCCGAACCCGTTTGCAGTTTATGTTGGATGTGGGGTTGGATTACTTGGCCTTGAACAGGGCTTCTGTCTCTCTGTCGGGTGGTGAAAGCCAGCGTATCCGTTTGGCTACCCAAATCGGTTCGCAGTTGGTGAATGTATTGTATATCCTTGACGAGCCTAGCATTGGTTTGCACCAGCGTGATAACGTTAGACTCATTAATTCGTTGAAAGAGCTCCGCGATATCGGAAACTCGGTTATTGTGGTTGAACACGACCGTGATATGATGTTGGAGGCGGACTATATTGTTGATATCGGTCCGAAGGCGGGTCGCCATGGTGGCGAAGTGGTATTTTCTGGTACCCCGAAGGAGATGCTGAAGAAAGACACTTTGACGTCGAGATACCTGAGGGGTGACTTGCAGATAGAGGTTCCTAGAATAAAGCGTTCGGGGAACGGCCTTTTCTTGACGTTGAAGGGGGCTACTGGAAATAACCTGAAGAATGTGGATGTCTCATTCCCGCTTGGAAAGTTGGTTTGTGTATCGGGTGTGTCGGGTAGTGGTAAGTCTACTCTTATCAACGACACTCTGCAACCTATTCTCAGCCAAAAGTTCTATAGGTCTTTGCAAGATCCGCTCCCTTATAGAGAGATAGAGGGTATTGAGAATATCGATAAAGTGATAAATGTTGACCAAAGTCCTATCGGACGAACTCCGCGGTCGAATCCGGCCACCTATACCGGATTGTTTGGCGACATAAGAAACTTGTTCGTTGCCCTTCCCGACTCGAAAATGCGTGGTTATAAAGCGGGGCGTTTCTCGTTCAATATAAAGGGAGGCCGTTGTGAGGCTTGCGGGGGAAGTGGTTACAGAACCGTTGAAATGAATTTCCTGCCTGACGTGTATGTGCCTTGCGAACTCTGCCATGGCAAACGCTATAACCGTGAGACTCTGGAAGTCCGTTATAAGGGTAAGTCTATTGCCGATGTGTTGGATTTGACAATTAACCAGGCTGTAGAGTTTTTTGAAAATATCCCGCTTATTTATGCGAAGGTGAAAACTATGCAGGAAATAGGACTGGGGTATATCAAGTTGGGACAGCCGTCAACCACTTTGTCGGGTGGTGAAAGCCAGCGTATAAAATTGGCGACCGAACTGATGAAGAAGGATACCGGACGTACTCTCTATATTCTTGACGAGCCGACTACGGGTCTGCATTTTGAAGACATACGCATCTTGTTAAAGGTGTTGAACAAATTGGTTGATAAGGGCAATACGGTTATCGTTATCGAGCATAATCTCGATGTCATCAAGTCTGCCGATTACATCATCGATGTAGGTCCAGAAGGAGGACGGCGTGGTGGACAGATTATGGGATTCGGTACACCTGAAGAACTGGCGGAAATGCCACAAAGTAGCACTGGTGTCTTCTTGAAAGAAGAGTTGAAGAGGTCGCGGTATTATAACCGTGAGGCTAGTTCCATAGAAGAAACGGAAAAATAATTAAAAATGGGTGGATTGCTTTCCAAATTAAAAGTATTTAAAGACCGTTATTTTGGGGTGTCTGTCGCGTATGCCTTCCGTATACAGTGGGCCTACAAGGATTTTCTGCGTTGCAAGTTCCCCTTTGTGATGCGCCTCTATATAAAAAGTTATCGAAAAAAGTTGGAGGCAGCCTTTGAGCGGACCAGCCAGAAAGAGGGACCTATAGAGGTGGCTTTCTTTCTGACTATTCCGGGAATGTGGAAGAGTGACTACCTTTTCCGGCTTATGCGTGAATCGGGGAAGTACCATCCCTATGTGGTGGTTTATCCCTATAGCGTGTATAAGGACTTTAACGAGGAAGAGGGATGGAAAACGGTGAAAAGGACACAGGAGTTTATTGAATCGAAGGGGTTCGAATGCCGTGTGCCTTATGATAAGGAAAGGAAAGTCTGGTTGGACGTTAATAAAGAATACGATCCAGATGTCGTTATCTTCTCGACTCCTTACAAAGACATGCCAAAGCAGTACTATCTCTACAATTTCTGTGACAAGGTGACTTGCTATATCCCTTATGGTTATAGCGTGCTCAATATCTTCAACCTCAATTACAACTTGCCGTTCCATAACTTGGTCGGTGTTCATTTTGTAGAAACCAGTATGCACCAGCAGATAGCTTCGGCCAATTCTACAAACAAGGCTGTTAATACGGAAGTTGTCGGGTATCCGGGTGTGGAGGTTTTCCTTGACAGAAACTATACGCCTAAAAATGTGTGGAAACCACAGTCGCAACAGAAAAAAAAGGTGATTTGGGCTCCACACCACACTATAGGTGATACCTTCAACCTTTCGAGTTTCCTAGATTATTACGACTTCATGTTGGATTTGGCAGAAAAATACTCTGCTCAAATCCAGTTCTTGTTCAAACCGCATCAACTGTTGAAGTTCAAACTGATGGGGTTGTGGGGTGAAGAAAAAACAAACGCATATTACACACGCTGGAATGCTTTAGACAATACACAACTGGAGGAAGGTTCGTACATCGATCCATTTATCACGTCCGATGCAATGATCCATGATTGTGGTTCGTTTACCTCTGAATACCTGCACACAAAGCATCCGGTAATGTATCTGGTGAAAGATGCGAAAATGGAGGAGCGTTTCAGCCCGTTCGGCAAGAAGTGTTTCAATCTGCACTACCATGGGCACAACCGGGAAGAAATTGAACGTTTTCTCACCGATGTCGTAATTGGAGGTAATGATCCTAAACGAGTGGAACGTGAGCAATTTTTCGACACTTATTTGGGATTGCAGAATGGAATGACTCCATCGGAGCGTATTATGCAGTTCTTCAACCATAAGTTTAAACGTAACTAACGAAATACTATATAACCATGCCTAAGGTTTCTATTATATTGCCAGTTTACAATGTGGCCCAGTATATTGGAAAATGTACGGACTCGTTGCTAAACCAGACCCTCGACGATTTGGAGGTGTTTTTTGTTGACGACCATGGTCCAGACAACAGTATGGAGATTGTAAAGCAACGTGTGGAGGGACATCCGCGCGCGGCAGAGTTCCATTTTATAAAAACTCCGCAGAATATGGGGGCGGGTATGGCACGCAACTTTGCAATTGAGCAATGTACAGGTGAGTATATTGCCTTTGTTGACAGCGACGATTGGATAGAACCCACAATGTTTGAGGATTTGTATAATCGTGCCAAACAGTTTGACGCTGATATCTGTTATGGACAGGGTATACAAGACTTTTCTGATGGTCGTCCGAGCAATTTGCTGAAAAATCCGGATATTTCAGAAGGACCAATCTCGCACCAAGACCGTGCCTTCTTCCTAGCGAATTATGTGTCTTATTTCTGGACTTTCATCTATAAACGGAGTCTGATTCAGGGAAAGAACATTCGTTACCCAGAAGAACGTTGTGCAGATGACAGCTTCTTTGTTGCTTGTGCTTTGTTTACGGCTCAAAGTGCGGCACATGTCGACAAGGTTTATTACCACTATCTGATTCGGGAAAATTCGGTAGTGACAACTAAAAATCCGACCAAGTATTTGAAACGGCTGACCGTCTTCAAAAAACTTTTGGCTTATGCAAAGGCGCAAGGTGTCTACGAAGAGTTCAAGAAAGAAATAGATTTCTTGTACATAAAGAAAGGTTATCTTGTCTCTTCGTTCAACTATATAGTGAATGTCGATGCTCCGACAACAGCAGAGTTGAGACGTATTCAAAAAGAGGCTGAGGAACTAGTACCTGGTTATAGGTTTAACGACTATATGCGGAAAAGCCGTTCAACGCGCTGTACCGATTGGTTGTTAAGGACTCTTCCCAAAGTCGCAATTAAGCTAGTTCCGGTCTATGTGAAAAAAACAGGGATTTTAGTGTAAGGGTGAATTCTTCTTTTTTTTGCTTTCTTTTTGAATGTGAAAACGAAAAATAGGTTTCATTTTCTTTCCAGTCTTTAGTTTTATACGACAGATTGATTATCTTTGTAGAGTTGAACAAGACCAAAAGAATATGGAACACCACGAATTAGACAGACTTGATGAAAAAATCCTAAAATTGATTTCGGCCAATGCTCGAATTCCTTTTTTGGAGGTCGCGCGTATGTGCAATGTATCTGGCGCGGCTATTCATCAACGCATACAGAAACTGCAACAACAGGGCGTTATCAAGGGCTCGGAGTTTATTATCGACGCTGCGAAAATCGGTTATAACACATGTGCGTTTATGGGTATTTTCCTAAAAGACGCGAATTTGTTCAAGTCGGTAGTCGACGAGTTGTATAAGATTCCCGAGGTCGTAGAGTGTCATTATACCACTGGACGCTTTGCGATGTTCATCAAGGTGTATGCGAAGAGTAACCAAGATTTTCTCCGCATCATTCACGACAAGTTACAACCTATCCAAGGTATTTCGAGTACCGAAACAATCGTTTCGTTAAGCGATGCCTTCCAACGTCAAATTCCAATTGACGGCATAGAGGTCTCAGACGATGGCGAGGACGGCGGCGATATGCCTATCGACCCATCTCTTTTGTCGAACAGCTATTAGAAGGACTGCTGTCTCCAGAGTCGGCCTCCATTCATATTCCCCACTCTTATAGTCTTTTTTAGGAAGGGCTATAAAGGTGGGTTAACCTATGTAAAAGTAAAAGCGAATGCTGGCCTTTTTCTTATTTTTATATCGTTTCTTTCTCAGCCGCAAGTGGCTGTTGCTTGCTTTTGTAGTCGGCTTGTTTGCCGTATTTGGAGTGCTAGCTTCCAAAATCAGTTATGAAGAAGATATTTTGCGTTTTGTTCCTTCTACAGCCAGTACTAAAAATGTGGGGGTTGTCTTCAGTCATCTGAAGGTGAAGGACAAAATAGCAGTGATATTCTCTCCGGAGGATTCTTCGGGAAGAGAACATTTGGTGAAGGTCGCCGATGAGTTTGCTGCTGAACTTGAAGCTCGTTTGGGACAATCCCATATAGAAAAAATAACTTTTGATGTTGGCTCTGACCAGGCAACCTCTTTCCCCGAATTTGTTTACAGCCATCTGCCGCTCTATTTAGATACGACGGATTACCAACGTATTGATACGTTGCTTAAACCTGCTGCCATGCAGGCGCAACTCGAAAATGACGCCTACCAGTTGATGCTCCCTACCGGAGTCTTTATGAAGGACTTTATTTTGCGTGACCCGCTAGGTATGGGAAATCGTTCGCTGTCGTGTTTGGAAGAACTGCGGGTTGACGGTAGTTATCAGGTGATAGATGGACATTTGGCTACGGCCGACGGCCGTTTGTTGCTGTTTATCGCACCGCGTTTCCCTGCAAATAATACGGTCGAGAATGGTGTGTTGGTCGATACGCTGGAATCGATGATTGGAAGATATGCAGTTAGCTATCCTTCTTGTACAGTCGATTTTTATGGTGGACCCGTTATCTCCGTTTATAATGCCCGCCAGATACGCACCGATATGATGACAACTATGGGCTTTGCTTTATTGGTTATTGCTGTTGTCATATTCTTTGCGTTCAAAAACAAACTTTCTATCATCTACATAATGCTGCCTGTGGCTTTCGGAGCCATGTTTGCGTTAGCCGTCTTGTATTTCTTGCGTGGAAATCTTTCTATAATAGCGGTGGGAGCCGGTTCTGCCATTCTGGGCGTTTTGCTCAGTTACTCAATACATGTGGTAGCACATTACGAGAATTGCGACAGTATGGAGCAGCTGATAACAGAAATGTGGCAGCCTCTGACGATTGGTAGTTTTACTACAATTGGAGCGTTCTTCAGCCTGACGTTTACCAAGTCTGATGTTTTGCAAGATTTTGGCTGGTTCGCCTCGTTGTCGATAGTCGGCGCAACTATATTCTGTTTGGTGTTTCTACCTCATCTGTTACCATACGGAAACGGGAAATTTCATTCTGACGGTACCCCCCTTTTACTGCGGTGGGTAGAACGTTTTACATCTATTGACTACAGCCGGAAAAAAATACTGGTTGGGTTTATTGTAGTGGCTTCTGTTGCCGGTATGGTGCTTTGCGACAGGGTCACCTTCTCTTCCGATATGAATGCCTTAGGGTATCAGCCTGCAAAATTCGACCGGGCACAGCAGTTGCTTGATTCAACCTTCCAGCGAGATGGAAAATCGGTGTATTTTATCGCTGTTGCTGAAAATGCGGATGATGCGATAGCTGGTTATCGAAAAATGAGCAATACGCTCGACAGTTTGCAGTTATCGGGGAATATACGGACATATTCTTCTGCCCGTTCTTTATTGCTGGATTCGGCTACCCAGGCACGGCGTTTATCGTTGTGGAGCTCTTTTTGGACAAAAGAAAGGATTGCACTGGTCTGTAAGGAACTTGAAGCAAAAGGAAAAAACTACGGGTTTACAGCAGAAGCATTCGCTCCTTTTAGACAGTTGTTGGCGGAAGACTACCATATTGTTGATTTTTCAAAAGAGGAGGTGCTTGGTGATTTCCTGACCTCGGAAGAGGACTTGTCGATGGCTATAGCACAAGTGTCGTTGACAGAAGGTCAAAAGGCAGACGCGTATGCGGCATTCGAAAACAGGAGCGAGGTGGTTATACTCGACAAGCCACATTTCATGTCTCAGTTTGTGGATGCTACTACCGATGATTTTAATTTCGTGCTGTTGGTGTCTTCTCTTATTGTCTTTATCGCTTTATTGGTATCGTATGGCCGTTTTGAACTGGCTTTGATGTCTTTTCTGCCAATGGCGTTAAGTTGGTTCATTATATTGGGAGTGATGGCATTATTGGGATTGCAGTTCAATATTGTCAGCGTTATCATCTCGACATTTATCTTTGGAACGGGCGACGACTTCAGTATCTTCATAACCGATGGGCTGCTTTCGGAGTATAGGACGGGAAAAACAATGTTGACCGAACATAAGACGGCTATTGCTTTTTCTGCGTTTACCACAGTGGTGGGTATGGGCGCGTTGTTCTTTGCAAAACACCCGTCGTTGCTGAGCGTAGCGCAGACCTCGGTGATAGGTATGGTAGCCGTTGTCTTGATTGCCTATACCATCCAACCGTTGTTGTGGCGTTTCTTCGTGACTAGTAGAACCAGTAGGGGTAAGGCCCCTTGGACGCTTGCGCGTGTGTTTACCATGTTCCCGCTGGTTCTGTTCGCATTCTTGTCGCTTTTGCTGGTTTTGTTGACCCCTATATTCTATATTCTGCCGTTTAAAAAGAAATTCCATTGGTTCCGTTTGCTGGTTATGTGGGGATGCCGCCTGGTGTTGGCTTGCCGTATAAACAAATGCGAATACAGGAATGAGTCTGGCTTCAATTTCGAACGTCCGGTTATGGTTATTGCCAACCACCAGTCTATTGTCGATATGTTACAACTGATGGCCTATACTACTAAATTAGTGCCAATAGTAAAGGCTGGGGTGAAAAGCAACTTCCTGATAGGACCGATTAACTATTTTTACCAGTCGTGCAGTACTTCTGAAGGCTACGAGAATATGGTAGAACCTTTGCGCCAGAGGGTTCGTGACGGATACTCCATTCTTGTCTTCCCTGAAGGACACCGGTGTGATGAAAAACAGCAACTAGGACATTTTTACGATGGTGCCTTCTATCTGGCTGAAAAACTAGATTTAGACATATTGCCAATCATTATGCTTGGCAACGGATGCTGTGTGGCTAAGGGAGATATGTTCTTTGTGTGCCCTACCGACTGTGTGTTTACGGTAATGCCTGTTATAAGGAAGGATGATGCGTCGTGGGGAGCTACTTACCGTGAACGGAGAAAGTCTATCCATAAATGGTTTAAGACGGAATATGACCGGAGAATGGCTGGTTTTGTGAATACTGGCAACAAGTATTATGTGAACCACCTGTTCCAGAACTATATTTACAAAGGCCCAGTAACCGAGTGGTATATGCGTGTGAAAGTCCGCTTGGAAAACAACTATAAACTGTTTAATGAAATGGTGCCACGGAAAGCGATGATAACAGATATTGGATGTGGCTACGGCTTCCTAGACTACATGCTGATGTTGATGTCGCCAGACCGTGTGGTTAAAGGTATTGACTACGATGATGAAAAAGTAGCGGTTGCCAACCATTGTTTTTCAAAGAATGAGAGAATTGATTTCCTTTCGTGCAATGCGTTTGATGTGGATTTGCCAAATTCCGATGTCTTCATATTAAACGATATGCTGCATTATATGCCGTATGAAAAACAGCAACAACTGATAGAGCGTTGTATGGGACGTTTGTTGCCAGATGGCAGTATTATAATCAGAGATGGAAACACCTCGAACGAAGAGGGACAGAAAGTGACAAAATGGACCGAGATCCTTTCTACCAAGATTTTCCGTTTCAATAAGACGGAGGGGCAATTGTTCTTCACCTCGTTTGAACGTATATCGTCTATAGCCGAACAAAACGGTTTCCGAATAGTTGAGCATATGGCGAACGATGATACCACATCGAACGAGATATACGTCTTAAAAAAAGGTGGCTCTAGGGTAGCTTGACTAACGAAATGAGTTCGACAATAAATACATTATTATGAAAAGGTTAATAGAAATGCTTTTGTTGCTGATGGTGGCGGTTGCACCTATGGCGCAAAATACCGACAGTACCAATACGTCGGTCCTGAAGATTGTAAATGGAGGTGAGGCAGACATGTCGTTTGCAACCCTTGATAGTATAAGAATGCGTGCAACTGCTCTTTATGCATCGAAAGTTTTGAGAGCGGGTGGCTATAAGATGGCTTATGGCCGTGATGTAGACCAAAAAGAATGGAGAAAATACCACTTTCATGAAGTCGCTTTTTCTAATACGGCCTGTTACGATGAAAAACGTGACGCATGGAAGATTCGGAAGAACCAGCCTTTCTCGTATGTGCGCTTGGTATACGATGGCGATACTAAGCGGCTGTATCATTATCAGGTGAAGTTCGCTACACGTGAAGGTTTCTTGAATTTTCAAAAAGATGCAATAGAAAACGGCTTCCGTTACAAGTCGAAGTCGGGCGATAAGGTTGATAAGGGGATTGAATGTACCTTTTACAACGCCAAATCTAACTGCTATTTGGTCTTTGGCGAGTATGAGGATGGACAACTGCTTATTGATATGTGGACGTCTGATTCCAAACTAGGACGATAATAAACAATAAGTTTCAGCCTTTTTATTTGCTTTTCTGAAAGGTTTCTTTATATTTGTAGAAGTAAAAACTTTAAATCTTATTGAATATGTCTTACAAAATCGAAGAAATCGAAGGTATTGGAGAGAAATATGCAGAAAAATTGATTGCTGTAGGCATCAAAACTGTAGAAGATCTACTGGAAAACTGCGCTAAGAAGTCTGGCCGCTCTAAGTTGGCCGAAGAAACTGGCATCAGCGAAAAGTTGATTCTCACATGGACAAACCATGCTGACTTGATGCGCATAAACGGTGTGGGCGGACAGTTTGCTGAACTTTTGGAGGCTGCTGGCGTTGACACAGTCAAGGAGTTCAGAAACCGTGTTGCGGCTAACCTTCAGCCAAAGTTGGAAGAAGTGAACGAACAGAAGCATATTTGTGGCCGTGTGCCCGCTCTTTCTGAAGTGGAAAGAATGATTGCACAGGCTAAGGAATTGGAACCTAAGGTTTCTTACTAATCTGTTCGTAAACAAATTTATAATGGCCCGGCGATTTTCGCCGGGCTATTTCGTTTTATAGACTGTCGAAGCCTTTGCTCTTTATTGCAAAATCCGTCGTAATGGCCTATCTTTGTAGACTGTTGTTAAATAGATAAAACAAACAAAATTTATGCAATATTATAGCACGAACGGACAAACTCCAGAAGTGTCTTTGCAAGAAGCCGTAGTTAAGGGCCTTGCCGCTGACAAGGGTTTGTTTATGCCAAAGCAGATAAAGCGTCTGCCCGACTCTTTCTTCAACAACATTCAAAACCTCTCGTTCCAGGAAATAGCGTTCGAGGTGGCAAAGGCTTTCTTTGGAGAAGATGTAGAAGAAGAAGCATTGAAGCAGATTGTTTATGATACACTCAGTTTCGATGTTCCGTTGGTACATGTTAACGACAATATCTATAGTTTGGAATTGTTCCATGGACCAACTTTGGCGTTTAAGGATGTTGGTGGCCGTTTCATGTCTCGTTTGTTGGGTTACTTCATCCGTAAGCAGGGACAGAAGCAGGTAAATGTGCTGGTGGCAACTTCTGGCGATACGGGCAGTGCCGTTGCAAATGGCTTCTTGGGTGTTGACGGTATCCATGTTTATGTGCTTTATCCAAAGGGAAAGGTTAGCAAAATACAGGAATGTCAGTTTACAACTTTAGGCCAGAATATCACTGCTCTTGAAATTGACGGTGTGTTCGACGACTGCCAGGCATTGGTTAAGTCTGCGTTTATGGATGCCGACCTCAACAAGCATATGAATCTGACCAGCGCGAACTCAATCAATGTTGCCCGTTTCTTGCCACAGGCTTTCTATTATTTCTACGCTTATGCGCAGTTGAAGAAGTTAGGAAAGGAGAAGAATGCTGTTATATGCGTTCCTAGCGGTAACTTTGGTAATATTACTGCCGGTTTGTTTGGTAAGCGTATGGGATTGCCAATTTCACGCTTTATTGCCGCTAACAACCGCAACGATATTTTCTACCAGTATTTGCTTACTGGCGAATATAATCCACGTCCGTCTGTTCAGACTATTGCTAACGCAATGGACGTAGGTGCACCAAGCAACTTCGCACGTATTCTCGATCTTTACAAGAACTCTCATAAGGATATCTGCGCAGAAATTTCAGGTTGCACTTATAATGACGACCAGATTCGTGCCACTATCAAGCACGTGTTCGATACCCATAAGTATTTGCTCGACCCTCACGGAGCTGTAGGTTATCAGGCCGTTGCCGACAACTTGAAGGAAGGCGAGGTGGGAGTGTTCTTGGAAACAGCGCATCCTGCCAAGTTCAAGGATACGGTAGAACCAATTGTAGGCCCTATTGAAATTCCTGCAAAACTTCAGGCATTTATGCGTGGTGAGAAGAAGAGTATTGAACTTTCAAAGGATTTCGAAACCTTTAAGCAGTTCTTGTTAAACGAATAAATTATGGGTAATTACCAGTATAAAACCGAAGGCGTTTGTTCGCAACTCATCCGCTTCAACATCGACGATGAGGGCAAACTGCACAACGTGGAGTTTTTCGGCGGGTGTAATGGAAACCTTAAGGCTATAGGTTTGTTGGTTGAAGGCAAGAGTGCGGACGAAATTGCTGCCACTTTACAAGGTAACACGTGTGGCCAGCGTAGCACCAGTTGTGCCGACCAGTTGTCGCATGCTATACGCTCGGCTCTTGAAAAAGAGAAAGAACGCAAAGGCTGATAATTTGGATATAAAATAAAAATAGCAGAGGGAGCAGTCGGTTCGGCTGCTCCCTCTGCTTATAATAAGAAAAGAGGGTGGTGAACCCTCTTTTTTGCTCTGGATATGATTGTGTCAATCTTCAATTTTCATGGTTTGCACCTTCTCAAGTCGCTCTCTCAAAGCGTCGGCTTGCTGCATCCTTATTTGTAAGGTCATCTTGCAGTCTAAGTCAAACTCTTGGTTTAGAACAATTGGCTTCATGTCCTTGGTGATGCGCATCACATCGTTCAAATAGAGGTAGTCGAATTGAATGTTGAATATCGCATCAATGGTACGCTCTTCCACCTCGCAGTGGAGTAGTGCGTCCTCGCTTGCCACTTTGTAGGCGTTTATCAGTCCGCTGGTGCCTAACTTAATACCGCCAAAGTAGCGCACAACAATAAGCAACACATTCACTAACTCTTGGCTTTGCAGGCAGCCCAACATAGGGCGTCCTGCCGTCCCGCTTGGCTCGCCGTCGTCAACCCCTCTGAACTCAATTTTAGCAGGGTTGATGCGGTAGGCGTAGCAAACGTGCCTCGCATCGTGATATTCCTTCTTTTTGGCGTCTACAAGCGTCTTTATCTCGTCGGTTGTAGCCACAGGGTAGGCATACGCAATAAAGCGGCTGCCTTTCTCCTTGTACAACCCCTCGCCGGGCGATTTGATGGTCTTGTAGGTGTCTTCTGCCATAAAAAAGGAATTTATTTGTTCCTTCTGAAACTGCGGTTGTGGTGCTCGGAATTGTGGCTGAAGCGATCGCTCCTTCTCTCGCTCCGGTCTCTGTGGTAGTCGCGTCCCCAGCCGTTGCGTTCGCCGCCTTTGCGTCCGTCTCGCCCACCGTCGCGGTCAAACTTTCTAGAGCCGGTCGCCTCGGCAATGGCAATATCGTCGTAAGTGTCTTGGAAGGCCTGCATAATGCGTGGGGCGTCATCTTTGAAGACATCGAAGAAAGAGTAGCGGCCGGTAATCTCAATGCCGTGCACCTCAATGTCGCGGTCGTTGGTGGCATCGTTAATGAGGCCTAATACGTTTTTCGGACCAAATTGGTCGTCACGTCCGCGGTTAATCTTCAAGCGGATGCGTTCGCCGCCTCTGCGTCGTCCGCTACCGCCGCGCTCGCCTCTTTCACCGCGTTTGCGGTCGTCGCGTTCAGGAACGTTCAGGTCTACAGACCCGTCGTAGTATTTAAGGAAACGGTTGAACTCCATAGCCACAAAGTGGCGGATGAAGGTATCCTGGTCCATTTTCCGGGTCTCTTCTGCTATAAGGTTGGCGAAAGGCGCAATCTGTTCGTCGTTCACTTCCACTGTGCGCAGGCGTTCGAAGAGGGCGGCCAGCTGAATTTTGCAGACTTCAGGACCCGTAGGAACTTGCTCCTTCTCGAATTTTTTATTGATGATGCGCTCAATGTCGCGGATGCGGCCCTTCTCCCTTGGTTGGATAATGGCAATAGAAACACCCGTTTTGTTGGCGCGGCCTGTACGTCCGCTTCGGTGGGTGTAACTCTCAATGTCGTCGGGCAGGTTGTAGTTGATGACGTGGGTGAGGTCGCTGACGTCAAGACCTCGGGCTGCGACGTCGGTGGCAACCAGAATTTGAAGTGTCCGGTCGCGGAAGCGCTGCATCACGTAGTCGCGCTGGGCTTGGGTCAGGTCGCCGTGAAGCGCGTCGGCGTTGTAGCCGTCACGCATCAGCAGGTCAGAGACATCCTTAGTCTCCTGACGGGTACGGCAGAAAATAATGGAGTAGATGTCCGGGTTCATGTCCACAATACGCTTCAGGGCAGCGTAGCGGTCTTTTGTTTGCACCACGTAGTAGACATGTTTCACATTCTCGGAACCAGAATTCTTTTTGCCGACAGCCAGCTCAGTGCTGTCTTTCATGTATTTTTTCGCAATGTTGGCAATCTCCTTAGGCATAGTAGCCGAGAAGAGGAGGGTGCGCCGCTCTTCCGGGGTTTCTTCCAAGATGCGTTCAATGTCGTCCTTGAAGCCCATGTTCAGCATCTCGTCGGCTTCGTCAAGGATGAGGGTCTTCATCCCGCTCAAGTCCACTTTGTTGCGGTCTATCAGGTCGATGAGGCGGCCGGGAGTGGCAACCAGCACCTGTGGCTGCACGTCGAGTTGGCGGAACTGGTTGACGATGCTCTCGCCACCATAAACAGCCACCACTTTCATTCCCTTCATGTATTTTGAGAAGTTTTTCAGGTCGCTAGCAATCTGAATGCAGAGTTCGCGTGTAGGCGAGAGCACGAGTGTTTGAATCTGGTGTTTGCTTTCATCGGTAAGGTGTAGGGTAGGGAGGCCGAAAGCGGCAGTCTTCCCGGTTCCAGTCTGGGCAAGAGCGACCAAATCGCTGGTCTCGTCTTGGTTTAAAAGGAAGGGGATGGTTTTTTCTTGGATAGGCATAGCTTCGCTAAAGCCCAAGTCTTTTACGGCGTGCAGCAATTCTTCGCGCAGACCGAGTTCTTCAAATGTTGCCATTGTGTAATTGTTATTTGGATAATGTAACAGCGTGTACCTATCTCAATGCCGATTCTCGTCATCACAAATCCAAAAACCCTTAGCCAATGACCAAATGAAAATGTAGTAACAAAAATTCAAAATAGGGGGAATCTTTATTGCCCCAATAAGTTCCATAATCGTCTACGGAACATTCCCCGCACACTAAAAAGGCGCGCTGTCGTCAAAAAATTTATGCAAAGGTACGAGAAATAGTTTTAGAAAACAAGTTGAGATTTGTGTGAACCGTTATTTTTATGCAAATCTGTTAAATACCTTAATGTGTGAGCCCGATTCTAATGGAAGTAGAGGACTGGTGCTGGAGTTCTTGTTACAGCAATAAGTCTGCAAGACAGAAAATTATACATTTTTTTGTTGTTCGTTTTTTTTATGTATATTTCAAAATCAATTAATATAGCCCGGGCTTATTAATTGAGACAAGGAAATTTGCTGAAATAACTGGTGAACTCACGATTCAACCTAACTGTGAATTCACTATTGATGTTAAATCTGACAATATCATTAACTGTAATAACTAACGCATATGATAAAAAGAATTACTATTTTAATTTCCCTTCTTATAAGCGGCATATCCGCTACTGCAACAGAATTCGCCCCCATTGGATCTAAATGGGTGAGAGTTTCTAATTTCTATAAATTCCTTAACCAAGATATTTTCGAATCGAAAGAGGTGGTTGAGATAGAGGGAATAAAGGCGAAGCGGATTGAGCATACGGCTATCACCTACTGCGTAGACCCTGCCGACAACGAGAAAGTGAAAGCCGACACCGTGAGAACCGACGTGTACGCCTATAATGTTGGCGACAGCGTGTATTATAAGCAAAAAGATGATTTTGTGCTGCTCTTCGTATACAACAAAAATGCTGGTGATACGCTCAATCTGCAATGGATCGAGGAAAAAAACTACAAAGCTGTCATAAAAAAAGAGGATCTTCGGGAAAACGGCACAAAAAGATACACCGTTTCATATCTGACGCCCAACAACGAGTGGTCGCCCTTTGGAGATGCTGTGTTTGAAGACGGATTCGGTGTTGTGGGGTATGAGTTGAACGGAAAGCTATACGATAGCGCATTCGACTACCCGGTCTACGCAATGTCTACCAACCAAAGCGACCTTAAACTCGTATACCTACAAAATGGGAATGGTGGTATAGAGGTGTTAGACGAATCCCTCTACAAACAGTTGGCTGGTGCCAGCGTCATAAAACAAGACGACAATGTCATCTACTATGACAAAAAAACAGATGAACTTGTGGTTGACGCCAACTATAACAAAGTAGAACTGATGTCGGCCAAAGGAGAACTGATAAAAAGTAACATTACTGGCAAAATAAGTCTGAATGACGTTAAACAACGCATTCTGTTGGCTAAAATATACCTGACCAATGGTTCGGTAGTGATAAGGAAAATTGTGCGATAGAGAAAGGCGAACAAAAACATATATCAATCTCAGTGGTTGAGGCTTTATAAAAAAGAAGCTATATTTGTTTTTTTGAAATCACTTAAATTCAAACCAACGCTCAACGAAATGCTTACCGTTGTTTGCCATGTGCTCGGTTAGAAAAAAAACGAGGTGCGATGTTTTGTCGCACCTCGTTAGTTATTAGAGCTATTGCTTATAATTCCAAATCGCCGTTCATCACCTCATGCCAAGGAAGGCCTTGCTTGTTCAGCTCAACCATGAATGGATCTGGGTCGAACTCTTCCACATTCCAAACACCCGCCTTTTTCCACAGGCCTTTGGCGAACATAAGCGCACCAATCATGGCAGGCACACCGGTCGTGTAGCTAACCCCCTGCATACCAGTTTCCTTGTAGGCTTCTTGGTGGCTGCAGTTGTTGTAGACGTAGTAGGTGAGTTCCTTACCGTCTTTTTTACCCCTTATGCGGCAGCCGATGCTGGTTTCGCCTTCGTAGTTTTCTCCGAGGTCCTGAGGGTTAGGAAGGACGGCCTTCAAGAACTGGAGCGGAACAATTTTGACGCCATTGTAGTCAACTTCGTCAATACGTGCCATACCGATATCTTGAATTACTCTCAAGTGGGTGAGGTATTCTTGGCCGAATGTCATCCAGAAGCGCGCGCGCTTTATGGTAGGGAAGTTTTTAACCAGACTCTCCAATTCCTCGTGGTACATCAGGTAGCTTTCGCGAGGTCCGATGTTCGGATAGGTGAGCGGCTTATGGATTTCCAACGCACCAGTCTGAACCCATTTGCCGTCTTGCCAGTAACGCCCTTTCTGGGTGATTTCTCTGATGTTGATTTCAGGGTTGAAGTTTGTGGCGAAAGCCTTGTGGTGGTTGCCGGCGTTGCAGTCGACAATGTCGAGGTACTCAATTTCGTCGAAATGGTGTTTGGCCGCATAGGCGGTATACACACCACTGACACCGGGGTCGAATCCGCAGCCCAGAATAGCGGTCAGACCGGCCTTTTCAAATTTCTCCTTATAGGCCCATTGCCAGCTGTATTCAAAATGCGCCTCGTCTTTAGGCTCGTAGTTGGCCGTGTCGAGGTAGTTGACACCACATTCAAGACATGCGTCCATAATGGTCAGGTCTTGGTATGGGAGCGCCAGATTCATGACCAGTTCTGGCTTGTGTTTCTTGAATAGGGCAACCAATTCTGCCACGCTGTCAGCGTCGACCTGATCGGTCTCGACTTTCACATTTTCGCGTTTCAGAATGTCGGCCGCCAGCTTGTCGCACTTGCTTTTTGTACGGCTCGCAATTACAATGTCAGTAAACACGTCGTGGTTCTGTGCCACTTTGTGGGCAGCTACGGTTGCTACACCGCCAGCCCCGATAATGAGGACTTTTGTCATTTTCTAATAACCTGTTTAAGTTGTTATACAAAAATAGCAATAATAGTCGAGGTTTTGTTTACATCCTCTTATATAATATTGTTGCAAATGTCAGACCAAATTCCACAAAAGGGCATAAAAAAAGCGTCATTTTTTCAAATGACGCCCGGAAACCTTTAAAAGGGTGGGGTATGGGGATCGAACCCACGACCTTCGGGACCACAATCCGACGCTCTAACCAACTGAGCTAAACCCACCATTTTTGTTTTGCGTTGCAAAGTTATATATATTTTGCGAACTCTGCAACACCTTGTACCATATTTTTCTTCTGTAGTTGAACTTTCGTTCGCTGTGTAGTTGGTAGAAGAAGTGCGGGCTTTGTTAGTGTAGGTTTGCATCTGTTTGTGTAAAGACGTAATTTTGTGGAAAATAAAGAAACTTTGTATGGAACGTGTCTTTTTCCCTTTCGATGCCGAACTAAAAAACGAGTTGGATGAAATTAAACTGGCTATTCAAGGCGAACAGAATGGTATGGCCTCTTACCAAATGGGACAGATGGCTTACAAAAAGAATTATGGCGTGTCGTATGTTGCGTTACGTAATATAGCAAGGCAGTATCAACCTAATAAAAAGTTGGCGTTCTGCCTGTGGAATATCGGTTATAGGGAGACCATGCTTCTCTCTCTCCTACTAATGCCGGCTGGAGAACTTGATGAACAGGAAGCGTATTCGTTAATAGAGGGTATGCAGGAAATGGAATTGGTGGAGTTCGCATGCCGCGGTGTTCTGGGGGCATTGGACTGCGCTGTGGAGCTTGTGGTAGGGTGCTTGTCGAAAGACGCTAAATTTTCGGTGGAAACAGCCTATTTGTTAGGTGCCCGTTTGCTGGAGAATGGCACTGAACTTCCTTCCTTTTATAAGGTATTATTCGACAGGGTAGATGTAGACTTGGCGGCGAATAAGCCAACGGTGACAAGGGCTGTTTCTAATTTCTTGAAGCAGTTGGGACTTTATGATAGTCAAAGTGAAAAGGTGATGGCTGTTGTTGATAGATTGGCTTCTACTGACAATATGCAACTTCGTTGGGTCGCAGAAGAGGTGCGTACATTCGTTGAATACACCGGACATAAGGCATGAAAACAATTAATTTTTCTTGTGATTTGGATGTGCTGGATGCGGCATTTTTTTACTAACTTTGCATTTGCGCAAATTCGTTTCGGTTTTGTGCATTCTGTTTATTTGTCATTTATTTGGTTCCCTTTTGAGGGTTCTTTTATAAGCTGTTGTTAAAATGAGGGATTTTCACGATTACGATAGTCTTTATATAAAGGCAGGTGTGATTGTCGGCGAGTTGTGCCTAGTTAGCGCTTTCCTTTACCTGCTGATGTTTATGTTCCCCAATGCGATGCACGCTTTGCGGGGAACTGAATTGTATGAAGACCGTGTCCGCACTGTTTTCATTATTGCAAACCTGTCTTATTTACTGGCTCTTTCGTGGGTGGGGATTGTTCTTGATAAACGCTCGGTGTTTATTGAGAGTATCTTGAAGAACACGTTGAAGATAAGCACTCTTCAATTTGTCGTTATGCTGACGGCTTTATATCTGTTGAAAATAGACATATCACTGACGTTCTTGCTTATATATTCGTTGTGGATGTTTGCGGCCCTCTCTATTTGGAGGGTCTTCCTCCGGTTGGTGCTGAAGTCGTACCGAAGTCATGGCGGCAATACAAAAAAAGTAGTTGTCCTGGGTGCGGGTAGCATAGCAAACCAAGTTTATAACCAGTTGGTTACCAATATTTCGTATGGCTATAAATTTATGGGTTTTTTCGATGATAGGGAGCCTGAAAATTATAAGGTGCCAGCGGAACTGGTAAAGGGCAAACTTTCTGATGTGAACCAGTATATTACAGACAATGATGTGCGTGTCGTGTATTGTGCGTTGCCTGCTGGTGATGACAGAAAGGCGGTGAATATAATCCGATATGCTGAACAAAACTTTATACGTTGTTTGATAGTTCCTGATTTCCGCCGTTTTATTGAGAAAAAGGTCGAATTGACTTTCTTGGAGGAAATCCCTTTGGTTTCTCTTCGGTTGGAACCTTTGCATAAATTTGGGAACCGGGTGGCAAAACGTCTTTTTGACATCTTTTTCTCTGGCATTTTCTTGGTGACGATATTCCCTATATTGTTCGTCGTTTTGGGAACTATTATCAAGTTGACGTCGCCAGGACCGATTTTCTTCCGTCAAAAGAGAACTGGAGAAAATGGACGCGATTTCTATTGTATAAAGTTCCGCTCAATGCACGTGAACAAAGAAGCCGATACGGTGCAAGCCACAAAGAACGATTCTCGAGTTTCCAAAATAGGTGCATTTATGCGTAAGACGAACCTTGATGAAATGCCACAGTTTATTAACGTTTTTATTGGCGACATGAGTATTGTGGGTCCGCGTCCGCATATGTTGAAGCATACTGAGATGTATTCGGAACTGATTGACAAGTATATGTTGCGTCACTGGGCAAAACCTGGCATTACCGGATGGGCCCAGGTGACAGGCTTCCGTGGGGAAACTCAGACGTTGGAACAGATGGAAGGTCGTGTTAAGCGTGATGTGTGGTACATCGAGAACTGGTCTTTCGCTCTTGATTTACACATTATTTTCCTGACTGTCTGGAATATGATAAAGGGAGAGGAAAACGCATACTAATTAGTATTATATATGTGTAAGTATCTCCTTTGTTTGTTGTTGCTACCTCTGCTGTGCGGGTGTGGCTCTAGTAGGCAAACTGCGATGCGCCCTGTCTCAAATTCGGAAATGCACAAGAACAAAACTTCTGCAAGGGTAGTCGAAGCGAATAAGGGAGAATGGGTGCTGGTTGCGCCGAATGATTCGGTTGTGGCTACCGTTTATGTTCAGGCAGGTTCGTCCCGTCCTGACCATTTCCAAAGTGGCATGATACGTATTGTCGGTGAAGATGGAAGTGTTGGCTTTGCTAACGAAATGGGGAATATCCAGATACCGCCTTCCTTCTTGTTTGCGACTCCTTTCTCTGGCTCTGTTGCTGCTGTTGTGCCGGCTTCAGAAAGAGTGGATGCTACCGATGGCGGCGATGCGGGTACTATTACTGGAAATGAACGTTGGGGCGTCATCGGAAAAGATGGCAGATACCTCCGTAATCCTGTGTTTCACCGGGCATGGGAAGAAAAAGTTGGCACTTATGTGTATACAAGTCCGACTAGCACGTTTTGGATTGATGAGGAAGGAGAACTTCACGGATTTTAAATTTATACTATGATTATTGCTCGTCAGAAAAAGAAAGAGAACATCGCAGAATATGTTCTGTATATGTGGCAGGTTGAAGATTTGATACGCGCCAGCCACTTCGATATTGAAATTATACAATCGACTATTATTGATAAGTTTGAGCAGCCCGAAGAGGTAAAAAAACAAATGCGGACATGGTACTCCGACATTATAAATATGATGCAGGAAGAACATGTGACGGAAAAAGGACATATTCAGATTGTAAAAAATGTGGTTAACGATATAGATGAACTACATTTGGCGTTGTTAAGGTCTCCTAAACATGTCGATTACAATGTGCTGTTCTTTAATTTGCTCCCTTGTCTGGTCGAGTTCAGACAGAAATCGTGTGTGTCGGCGGAAGTCAATGATGTGGAACTCGCATTGAATATGATGTACGATATATTGTTGTTGCGTTTGCAGAAGCGAGAGATATCGGAGGGCACGTTAGCCGCAGTGTCGCAAGTCAGCCGTTTCTTGGCTGTTCTTTCCGACCTGTATAGAAAGGACGAAAACGACGAACTGGAACTTGAATAGCATAGCTTTATACTAGGCACTCCCAAAGAAAGGAGTGCTTTTTTTGTCTTTAGGAAGGAAAGACGTTTGTTTAGCCTGACAACTATGGCGTTTCCCGAAAGTTTTTTGCTGTAACTAACTGAAATTGGCATTTTTTTCTTATGTTTGTTTTAACATTTGCTTATCGTTTTTTATATTTGCACGTTAGACATTATCTATAATAGGGTAGAATAAAATTTAGTATTATGATAAAACGCTTAATATCTGCATGTTCGCTGCTAACATTGCTGGCGACGAATGCATTCTCCCAAAGTATGACTATTTCGGGAGGTAATGACCATGGCCTCATTATATGTGCGCAGGGTTACCTGTACACTTGGGGTAATAACATGGACAAGACTATCGGCGGCCCGCTTTTGGGTATCGACCCAGCCGGAGCGGAGGGAGCTAATGCTACAAAGGATTATGTTACCACGCCAAGCCGTGTGAAGTCGGGTAACCTTACTTTTAGTCAGGTGACCTCGGGTTCTGGTGCATTTAACTTGGCATTGTCTTGCCATAAGGTGGTTTATGCCTGGGGCGACAACCAACAATCTGGCTGCGGACAGGGTGCTAATGCGGGAAATATTGTTGAATATCCTGTCCCTGTCTTGAAGGGTGAAACGCCAGGTTACACTGTCGATGGTCAGCCAGGTGGCGACTATTTGGGTGGCGTGGTTTATATTGCGGCTTCTACCAACTCAGGTTTCGCCATTATGAACGATGGTCGTGTTGTCGGTTGGGGAAAAGGTACCTGGAACGCAAAGACCGGAGCTGCTGCAACAGAACCTTCTTATATCAAGACAAAAGATGGCAAAGATTTGACTAACGTAACCCACATTTCTGGTGGTGACGACAACCTTCTGATCCGTACTTCCGATGGTAGCCTTTATGGTATTGGCCCTTGGAATGGTGGTGGTAAAGTGACCACTACAACGTATGCTACGCCTGTCGTAAAAGAGGAAGATGGAACACCTTTGACCGACATCCGTATGTCTGCCGCTGGCGACGTCTGTGGTTTCGCCGTTACTGGCGACGGCTATGTGTGGTCGTGGGGTAATGGTGGTTGGGGAGGCTCAACCGGTCAGCAGAAACAGGGCTTGACACACTATGGCGCACTCCGAGTTAGTTCTGGTGAGTATGGCACTATATCGGGTGAAGAATATCTTACCGATGTGAAGGAGGTGATTGGTGGCCGTGGTCATGGCGCTGCGGTTACTAAGGAAGGTTATCTCGTTTACTGGGGATGTGATGAAGGAAATGGTGGTGTGGCACCTGTTGATGCCGCTACTGCAAAGAAATGGTCTTCTGGTGCACAAGGCGTGCTGCCTGTCCTTGCTCGTTATTGCGATGCCAGTGGAAAACCTGGACCTTTGGTTGACAATGCGGTGAACATCTCACGAGGCGATAACTTCGATTTTATGGTCAACGATAAGGACGAGTACTATGTATGGGGTTTGAACGATTTGGGACAGACCGGTACAGGCGGCTCGGCCAAATCTTATAACTGTTTGACAAAACTGACAACCATTCCTTGTGAAATTCAGGATAACTGCCCTACCGTCTTTATGATTGACAGAATTAAGTGTCCGGGCGAAGAGATTGAATTAGATTGCGGCTTCGTGGTACCTAAAGGAAAGGAAGAACGTTATTATGTGACTTGGTGGTACAACGGAAAAGTGTTGAACACCTCAACGAAAGATGACCCTGATGCAACCCGTTTGGCGGACAAGTTCAACAAAGAATCGATATTTGTGACCGAACCGGGTGAATATAAGGTGAAAGTTGAATACATCGGTCTGAACATTCCTTGTGACGCTTGTGACCCAGATTCTACCACTATTACAGTATCGGATATGATGATGCCAATCGATACCGTCATCACTTCTATGAACTGCGTGGCAGATCCGCTTTCGCCTGCCGCTTCTGATATGATTTGCTACGAGTTCGCCGTGAACTCTGATTTCTACACCGCTAAGCAGAAGGCCACTTTTGCTGTGTTCTCTACTGAAACCAGCAAGGATACGCTTGACCAATATTCTGCAAATGGCGGTAGCGCACCAATCAAGTTCTGTGTGACCGGTGACAAGATTGGAAAGACAGAGGTACACGACAATAAGGACGAGGAAAGTAAAGATACGACTTATACAATATGGTTAGAGGATATCACATCTTTTGAAACCTACCTTTATAAAGATGAAAAGGGTTCTTTGTTTAAAACAGGAGGATCCTTCCAATCGTATGGCTTGTTGATTGACGCTTACTCTGATGCCGACTTGAAATCGTTTGACATTGCTGCAAAAAGTTATTCGGGAGAAACTGAAATCACTGTGACTCCTGTGGTCTATTTGGCGGCAAAGAATACAAATGGCATCTATGTGGTTGGTGATGTATTTTGGACTGGAAAAACGCAGACGTTTACAGTTGACGCTTCAGGACCTAATTTGTGCACTGTTAAGTGCGACGTTCGTTTGCCAGGAAGCCCTGCCCGTGGTGTGCGTTACATTCTTGGTATGAACTTCAAGGGTAACTGCACCGTGTATGAGTTTGATGCTCCTGCCCAAAAGGAAAACTCTCCTGAGTTCACAACCCCAGTCATCGACTCCGAAAAATTCGGTATTTATGCGATGGGCGCAACGGCCAACTCTTATACAGCTATGTCTAATGGCTCGAAGAAGTTGTGTTATGCAAATGTGTTGTTCGGCAAGTTGACCGACTATGACTGCGGACGTATCAAGTTGACTGCAAAATACGGCTGCCCTCCATGTAACCAGCCTGATGGCATTGTGGAGATTGCTTCTACTGTTGAGCCTGTTAAGGATACTGTATTCCTTTGCCGTGAAACAGGTAGCACTACTTTGAGCGTTGACAATATCGCTAAAGCGTCTGAACCAGCTGCTTCGTTCGACATTCTATGGTTCAAAACTGCAACTATGGCCGATGCGGATGCAATCCAGAAAGATATGCAGGCTACTAAGTCTTCTATCGAGGTAAAGTGGAGTGACATTCCAGAAGGCACATCGCAGAAGTATTATTTGAAGATACGTGATAACGAGAAGCCAGAGGCTAGCTCTTGTTGGGTAATCGATACAATTGTGATTAAGGCGAACAAGGTTCCAACTGTTCCTCTTATCGAGGTGGATCCTTATTGTGAGGGCAAGCTTTCCGACACCGAAATCAACGAAATTGCAAACAAGTTTGTTGACCTTGGCCAGCTAGAGGTTTATAGCTTGAAGAATGAAGCTGGCAGCGATTTGGCTGGTGCTTCTGTCCTTTCTTCTCTTACTGCTGACTTGGCAGGTCTGACGGCAGGTGAACACACCTACACTATGCAGGTGAAGGATGCGGTTACTGGCTGTCTTAGCGAGGATTCAACTATCACCGTTAAAGTAAATGAAGTTCCTGACGCACCAACGGTTAACGACCTCTCGATGTTGAAGGAAAATGCTTCTGAAACGGTTGAACCTGGTGCTACAGCTTCGACTGGCTGTACTATAACTTGGTTTACTAAAAAAGATTTGAGCGATGGCTCAACAACCGCACCTAAACAAGACAAGAGTGTTCCTGGTACTTACGTTTATTATGTAAGCCAGACTAGTGCAGATGGTTGTGAAAGTGATACTACACATTTCACTGTTACTGTAAACGACGCACCAAAACCAAACACACGTGATACTGTGATTTGTAAGGGTGAATTGGTTGATCTTACAAGCCGAGTTACTCGCTTGAATAGTGACTACTTGCTGAATTGGTATTCTTCAGAGTCTGCTGAAAAAGGAACTGGTAGCGCATCTGCTCCTGACTTTGCAGAGACTGCTCCTGGCGAATATACATACTATGTGTCTCAGACAAACAGTGTTACCGGAGCAGAGAGTGAAAAGGCTAGCTTCAAAGTTACGGTAATAGGTGTTGACCCTGCTACTGTATTGGTTCCTGAAACCACTTATTGTAAGGGTGAGCCTAATCCGGCTAGCGTGGCTACGATGGTTAAACTTGCAAGCGATGAAGCTAAGTTCATCTATGTCGACGCTGATGGTATGATTTGGTCTGATGGTAGTGGTGCAACTTTGAGCGCAGCACAGCTAATACCTGTAACTGATGTTGAGATGACAACTAGCTCACTCTATACTGTAGTTCAAACTTACACTATACCTTCTTCTGCTGCTCAATGTAAAGGAGAACCTGTTAGCGTTACAGTTAATGTAACGGTTGTTGATGTCCCTAAGGGTGACTTGGTTGTCAATTACTTGAAGAGTGATGGTGCTGACAATGGTGGTAAGTTTGTTGATATCGTAACTAAGAATCCTGCTGTTGCAACACCTGATGCCGGATGTACATTAGTTTGGTATGATGCTTCTGGTAACAAGTTGACTACTCCTCCAACACCTCCTTATGATGCTAATCAGTCTGAGGATGTTGAGTATATATACTATGTAAGCCAGATAAATGCGAACGGTTGCGAAAGTGAGACTACCAAAGTCGTTGTGACTGTCTCTTCTTCTCCAATGCCGACTGCAAACCATGTGGCTTATTGCGAAAAGGATCCAGATGCAACTACAACTGCACTTACTGCAAACATTCAGACTACCGGTACAGGTAACGACTCTGAGAGTGATTATGAGTTAGTGTGGTATGGCGAGACCAATCCTAACGAATTGTCAAATGCCCAGAAGGAAGCTTTGGAATCGACCATGGCTCCATTCCCTTCTAACACTATAACCGATGGCTCGGCTAAACAGGTCTTCTCTTATTATGTGGCTCAGAAGAATATCCATACGGGTGCTGTGAGCCGTGCAATTGCGGTATGCGATACAGTGTATGCAGCTCCAGTCCTTGTTACGAATAATCCTTCTCCAGTCTGCGAACCTGCAACTGTTGACTTGTCAAGCAAGGAAATTTGGAAAGATGCTGTTCCTCAGAACTGGGTAATGGCTTGGCTCGACGAGTCTCAGCAGAACCCTGTTGGCGAACCAACTGAGATTAAACAGTCTGGAACATTCTATGCCCAGGCATACTTTAATGTACAAGGTAAGCAGTGTATGTCTAACTTGGCAGAAATCAATGTCGAGGTTCACTATATTCGTGGCTTGTCGATCGAGGGTTCTAATACTACTTGTCCTGGCACAGGCGTTGATTTGACTGCTGTTTACGACGAGATTAATCCAAGCGCTCAGGCTATGTTCAAGTGGTCTAGTGCAGGTGCGGGTGATAATCCTGCTCCAATCAAGTCTGAGATTTATACTACTCCAGACCTTGCAGGTCCTGCTGGTAATACTTATACATACAATCTGACAGCCTCTGCTGGTGCTTGTGTAGATATTCCTGGTGGCAACCATCTGATTACAATCGGGGATGGCCCTGTAGAGGGTTCTGCTAAGATTACTGAAGAAGGAAACGAAGGCTCTACAACTGAAACAGTAACGGTTAAAGGTCTTGTATTCTATTCTTGTGGAAACCCAATTACTATCGACCTCTCTGGTGTAACTAAGTCGGAGGGTGAATTCGATTGGACGCTTGGTGGCGGTAGTGTTAACAAGGGCGATACTTATACAATTGCAGAGCCTTCAAATGCTACTTATCACATTGAATATGTAAACAACTGTAAGACTGGATTTGATATTCAAATTATCAATATTCCTGTTAAGGTTGTGTCTACCAATTCTCCTACCGAAGTTTGTGAAGGACAGGACTTCAGTGCTGAGTTGACTGTTTCTTGCGTTGAGAATACGTATAAGATCTCTTGGTTCCAAGATGGTACCGAGTTGGTTGGTCAGTCAGATAGGCTTTTGTCGTTCTCGCCTGCAACTCCAGAAAACAATGGTGTTTACTCTTATAAAGTTACCAATCGCGGATGTACTGCAGAGGGTGAAATTGCACAGGGTGAGGCTGTGAAGGTGAAACCTTACATTGAATTCTCTGTGGAAAAAGAGTACATTGTTCGAAATGGTGATCCATTGTCTGTTCCTTTGTCTATTACTGTCCCTACGGCAGGTGAACCTTCAAATATAGATTGGACAGAAGGTGGTGTGACTTTCGCTTCTGGTAATCCGCTCTCTTTGTCAGCAGTCACTGCAGACCACAACTTCAAGGTTGTTTTGTCTGACCCTGATTTCTGTGATGCAGAAGGAAGCGTTGTCGTAAGAAAGGATGCACGCTTGAAGCTCGATGTACAGCTTGATGACCAGATGTGTGCTAGCGACTTCCGTGAACTTGTTATTGACACAACTGGCACTGGTAAGTTCATTTATCATGAACGTATGCAACTTTACATTGTTGAAACAATTGATGGTGTAGATAAAAAGATTGAAGGTGGATGGAGCTGGAGCAATAACTTGCTGAGATACACCGTTAAGCCTAAGTCTGATGCAGTTTATACTGTTTACTTTATTTACCGTGAGGGAGAGCAAGAAGAACAGAAAGAAGTTGTGAAAAAGACTTTGAAGGTTCTTCCTCCTATCGAGATTGTTTTACCTGAAGGCTTGAAACTTTGTGGTGATGGTGAAAATAATTTCGAAGTAGAACTGGAGTCTGTTACTCCTGCTGGAACTTTGGTAACATGGGATGACGATGAGTCTATTGTCTCTGGTCGCGATGGTAATTCGATTACTATTAATCCTGAATTTGATGTTACCGCATCGTCTAACAGTTTCTATAAGTCATATACCCTGCGTGCCTCATATAGTATTTGTTCTGAGGTGACAAAGACTGTAGCTGTTCGTGTTGACCGTCCTTTGACGGGTGAGATCGTGGGTCCTGAAATCATTTGTGAAGGCTCTGTTGCAACGATTGATGCTTCTTCTTATGCGGCAGAAACATACTTGTGGACCTCTACTGATGATACTGTATTTCTGGCTAAATATCCTGATGGAGCTAATATGGCTGCTATACCTGTGAGACCGGATTATTCTTCAACTTACAATGTGGCGATGACACGAGGCGAATGTTCTGCAGAAGACAGCTGGTCAGTTATCGTGTCAGAAACTCCGGAAATTGTAAGTGTTGATTCTATGGGTTATCATTCACGTTCTGTCCAGGTGAGTGGTGGTGCTACACCTTACACCTATTTTGTGAAGGATGTTACTCCTGCTCCTACTACGGAGTCTACTATTGATAACCTTCCATTTGGAATCCATACGGTTGTTGTAGTTGACAATGCGGGTTGTTCAACAGCTGGTAACTTTAATGTGGTATCGCCAGGTATTGTAATACCTAAGATAATCTCACCAAATGGCGATGGTGTAAATGACCGCTTTATCACTACAATTATTCAGGAAGCATATCCGAATGCAAAAATCTCAATTTTTGACCGCTACGGTAAAAAAATGGCAGAGTATAAAGGTGCTGATGAAGGTTGGGATGGAACTTACAATGGAAAACCGATGAAGTCTACGGACTATTGGTATGAAATTGAAGTTAAAGAAAAAGACTTCCAGAAGGTCTTCACTGGTCACTTTACTCTGATGCGTCAGTAAACAAATATCTCTATTAATAGAAAGCATCCGATGTTTGTCGGGTGCTTTTTTTGTTGTATCCGCCCGACTTATTTTGTAATTTTGTGGCGTAATACTATTGCTAACATGGCTACACAGAAAACAATTGATGCCAAATTAATTTCTGTAATCGAATCATTATCGGATTTCGGTTCCTTAAAAAACGCGTATCATCATACAAGTGATGGACTTCCCTTCCCGTCGGGTGCTTCGTTAAAGCAAATTGTAGAACTCACGCGCGAAATTCTTTTCCCTGGCTATTTTGGAAACTCATTTGTTGACAGTAACACTTTGAAGTTCCATATGGGTGTTAATGTTGAACGTTTGAGCGCTTGCCTGACAGAACAGGTGATGGCTGGCTTGTGTTTTGAGGGAGGACCCGACGAAAATGTGTTGGAGCAGAACCGGGAAAAAGCCAGACAGATTGCGTCTGACTTTATTGCCCAATTACCTGCAATGAGGGCGGTATTGATGACTGATGTTGTGGCTGCATACAACGGAGACCCCGCTGCAAAAAGTTTTGGGGAAATCATTCTTTGCTATCCTACCATTAAGGCGGTTTCTAATCATCGTATAGCGCATGCGTTGCTGAAACTCGGTGTCCCTCTGATTCCACGTATGATTTCAGAGATGGCTCATTCTGAAACGGGTATCGATATTCATCCGGGTGCTACTATCGGACAGTATTTTGCAATAGATCATGGAACAGGTGTGGTTATTGGAGAAACTGCTATAATTGGTAATCATGTGAAATTGTACCAGGGTGTGACATTGGGGGCAAAAAGTTTTCCTCTTGATGAAAATGGTAATCCGATTAAGGACCTGCCCCGCCATCCGATTGTGGAAGACAATGTGGTTATCTATTGTAATGCGACCGTGTTGGGCCGTATTACAATTGGTGAAGGCGCCACTATAGGCGGTAATGTGTGGGTGACTAACGATGTCCCTAAGGGAGAGACTGTTTTCCAGTCTAAAACACAACAATTTTCAAAATAATAAGAGATACGGGCGGCTTGTTTGGCCGCCTTTGTAATTTATATGGATACAATCATACATCTTGACACCGTTACCTCTACTAACGACGAACTGTTACGAATTTTGAACGAGAAAATAGATGAAGTTCCTGAAGGTACAATGGTATATGCCGATGTGCAAACAAAGGGGCGTGGCCAGGTCGGAAATCATTGGGAGTCGGAAAAGGGTAAAAATCTTTTGGCTTCTGTGGCTGTTTTCCCCGATTTCTTGGCTGCCGACAAACAGTTCCTTATTACGCAGGTGGGGGCGTTGGCTGTGGTTGATTTTCTTTCGGTTTATGTTGGGCTTGATGATTTATCTGTAAAATGGCCGAACGATGTGTATATTGGAGATAGGAAGATAAGCGGTACCTTGAACGAGGCGATGCTGATGGGTAAAACCATCGCGTATGTGGTGCTTGGTGTTGGAATAAACTTAAATCAATCGGTTTTTTCCGATTATCCTTTAAATCCTGTTTCTGCTGTTCAACTGACAGGCCGTGAATATGACGTAGACAAGGCGGCAGTGCTTTTCAGACAGTGCCTGATGGCGCGTTATATGCAGTTAGTAAATGGAGGCGAAGATGCTATCAGAAGAGACTATATGGGAGCTTTATACAGAAAAACTGGCTTTTATGAGTATGCAGATGAAGACGGAGTACATTTTTTCGCGCGTATTGTCAAGGTTCATCCTGCGGGTGAACTTGAATTGGAGTTGGAGTCAGGTGAACATCGGGTGTTCCTTTTTAAACAGGTAAGTTACGTGCTTTGATTTACTTTTTTTGTCTTGGAAAGTCTGTCTTTAGCGCAAAATGATATTTATTTGCCTTTATATTTTACTTTCTGTGTTGTTTTGTCTTTAAATGCTGTGTTTTTCTTTCTTTTTGTATTTGTAGGCTGTTTCTATCTGAAACTTTGAGGCTGTTTTCCCTTATAATTCGTAATCAACTTTTGCTTGCCAAAAGCAAATTCTAATTGCTTTTTAAATTGTTTGGTAAACCTAGCCAGATTATGCTTTTCAACATGTTTTTCTGTATAACTTTGCAGTGTAATCAAAAAGGAAATAAAATTTGATTATTGCTGGCTGTTTGATTGTTATTTTGTGGAATTGCTTTCAAATAGTGTATGATTTTAAAAGATTAATAACAAAAATTATTTAGTATGAAGAAGGTTTTTACATTAGTAGCGGCTTTTGTAGCTGTACTAGCACAGCCGGTTTTGGCACAGGAAGAAGTTGCAGAGTCTCCTAAAGAGTCAAAAGTAAAAGTAGAAGCAGGCGCAGATTTGGTCAGCACGTACGTATGGCGTGGACAGAATCTTTCTGGTGCAGCCTTCCAGCCTGGTATTAGTATGAATGTTGGTGGTTTCTCGTTGGGTATATGGGGATCTACCGATTTCGAACACGCAATTAATGAATTCGACTGGTTCGCATCTTATTCAATCAGTGGTTTCTCAATTGGCCTGACCGACTATTGTGGAGCGGCAGCCCGCCAAGAGGATGGAACATTCCCCAAATATGGTAACTACGACAATCACATCTTGGAATTGAACACTGGTTTCGATTTCGGAGAGGTTTGCAAAAAGTTCGCCCTGTCTATTTCCGCAAACGTCAACTTGGTTAACGACAAAGACGCCTTTGGCGACGAGCAGTATTCTACCTATATCGAATTAGGATATCCTGTTAAGGCTGGTTCTGTGGGCTTGGATTTTGCGTTGGGCCTGACTCCGTTTGAGGGCGCTTATTCAGACAATTTCAATATCGTAAATCTGTCGGTTAAGGCATCGAAAGAACTTCAGTTTACACCATCTTTCAGTCTTCCAGTATATGCTCAAGGTGTAATCAACCCTTATAGCGAGCAGGCATACCTTGCATTTGGTATTACCTTTTAAAGTAAAGTCCCAAGATTTAAAAATATACAGATATGAAGAAACTTGAAGCCATTATCAGAAAAACCAAATTCGATGATGTTCGTGATGCCTTGCTAGAGGCCGACATCGAATGGTTCTCGTTCTACGAAGTCAGAGGTATGGGTAAGTCGTTGCAGTCACGTATCTATCGTGGTGTGATGTACGATACCAGTATTATTGAACGTGTGCTTGTGTCAATCGTGGTACGTGACATAAATGTAGAAAAAACAGTCCAGGCTATTGTTAAAGCAGCGCGCACTGGAGATGTGGGTGACGGACGTATATGGATTATCCCAGTAGAAGATGCCATTAGAATCAGAACTGGCGACAGAGGTGACATCTCGCTTTACGATGCCGAGAAAAAGTAAAAGGCTCCGTTGAACATTGAATACAAATTACCACAAAAGAAATTATTATGGATATGATTCGAAAATATATGCCATCGAAGCGATGGATGGCCGTCATTCTAATGACGCTTATGGCCGGCGGTTCTGCTGTTGCCGATGTTTATGAGATAGATGGAAAACCTATTACAGCCGACGACGTGGCTGTCTCTCTCGATACTGTTTGGATGATTCTTGGTGCAATGCTGGTGTTTTTTATGCAGCCCGGTTTTGCTTTAGTCGAAGCTGGTTTTACCAGAACTAAGAATACGGCTAATATCTTGATGAAGAACTTGGTAGACTTCTCGTTCGGTTCTATTTTGTTCTGGCTGTTTGGTTTCGGCTTGATGTTTGGTTGCGATGGCGCAGGTTTCATGGGTACTCCAAGTTTCGGTAGCCTCGATTTCTTCACCGCACCAGGTGGACTTCCAAAAGAAGGAGTCTTGATTTTCCAGACCGTATTCTGCGCAACCGCTGCTACTATCGTATCTGGAGCTATGGCAGAACGCACTAAATTCTCTATGTATCTGATTTATTCTTTGATTATCAGTTTGGTTATCTATCCTATCTCAGGTCACTGGACATGGGGTGGCGGCTGGCTGATGAACGGAGAAGATGGTAGCTTTATGATGAACCTCTTCGGTCACACTTTCCACGATTTCGCAGGCTCTACAATTGTGCACTCTGTCGGTGGTTGGATTGCGTTGGCTGGCGCTATTGTGTTAGGTCCACGTATCGGTAAATATGGTAAAGATGGTAAGAGCCACGCAATTCCAGGCCACAACCTCACTCTTGGTGCTCTTGGCGTGTTCATCTTGTGGTTCGGCTGGTTCGGCTTCAACCCAGGTTCTCAGCTAGCCGCTTCTGGCGAAGTAAACCGTGAAGCTATCAGCCATGTCTTTATGACAACCAACCTGGCTGCTTGTGCCGGAGGTGCCGCTGCATTGTTTGTCAGCTGGTTCCGTTACGGAAAACCATCTCTCTCTCTTGCCCTCAACGGCGTGTTGGCTGGTTTGGTTGGTATAACTGACGGTTGCGATTGCGTGTCACTCGGAGGTTCAGCAATCATCGGTCTCCTTAGTGGTGTAGTGCTTGTTTACGCAGTATCATTCATCGATGAAAAACTTCACATCGACGATCCTGTTGGTGCTACTTCAGTTCACCTCTGCTGTGGCGTTCTCGGTACCTTGCTCACCGGCTTCCTTTCAACTTCAGAAGGTCTTTGCTATGGCTTCGGTGCTGGCTTCCTTGGCGCACAGTGCTTGGGTATCGTAGTGTTCGCTGCATGGTCATTCGGAACAGGATTCATAATGTTCAAAGTTATTGACAAGGTTCACGGTCTTAGAGTTCCTGCCCGTATTGAAGAAGAAGGTTTGGATATCTACGAACACGGAGAAACTGCTTACAACTCATAAAAGAACACTCTTCTGTATCATTTGAAATTAGGGGAACCGCCTCACACTATCCTTATGGATTGTTGTGGGGCGGTTTTTCTTTTTGCTGTTTATACTTGTATTTAGTATTTTTGTAATGTTATTTTCGCAGTTAGGCACTTATGGTAAAACAACGCCCACTTATTTTAATTTCGAATGACGATGGCGTCCAGGCTGAAGGCTTGGAGTTGTTAGTCAAAACAGTGGCTCCTTTGGCCGATGTTTTTGTTGTCGCACCTGAAGTGCAACAGTCGGGAATGTCAAGTGCTGTTTCTTGTAACTCTGATGTTGAGTTGCGTTGCGTGAAATGCGAACCGGGATTGAAAGTGTATGCGGCAAGTGGCACTCCTGTAGACTGTGTGAAACTGGCGTTTTATACAGTATGTAAAGACCGGCGCCCCGATTTGGTACTGGCAGGGATAAACAAGGGGACTAACAGTTCGATAAACGTTGTGTATTCTGGCACAATGGGAGCTGTTATCGAAGGCTGCATTAATGGTATACCTTCTGTCGGATTTTCGCAGTGTTGTAATTACTCTGAACCTGTCGATTATTCCTACGGATTACCGATTATCCGACAATTGGTAGAAGACCTCTTGATAGGAGCTGTTTGTGTCCCTAATGGCGTGTGCTTGAATGTGAATTTCCCTATTGGCCCTATAGAGGGAGGACTGCAATGGTGCTCGCAGGCACGGAGCCGATGGACTAAGGAGTTTGACTATGCTGGTGAAAATAAGGAGACTAAAAATCCGTTGTATACATTGGGTGGTGAATTCGTCTGTTTGGAACCAGAAAAAGAAGGAACCGACGAATACGTCTTGGCGCATCATGGCGCGTCGTGTGTCCCGTTGAATATAGATATGACAGACCATGTTTTTTTATCTGCGATAAAACGATAATTGATAAATACATCTAAAAAAGATTATAGAGATGGGTTACGATGATTTTTCACGAAAGGTAGAAGAACACTATTACGATGGTGAACCTCATTCTTTCAACTCTTTTATGTTGGGCTTGTCGGTTTCGATAGCTTTACCTATCCTTTGCCTGTTTGCAATTATCTATTTTGCAAAGGCTGTACAGTTTAACTCGTTACACCATGTGTTGCATTTTCTGGTGTCGAACGACTCTGCATACCTGACCAACATTTATATTATGGCATTGATGCCAAGTATGTTTGGTTTCTTTTGGGCCTATAAGACGGAACGTTGGAAATTCGGACGCGGGTATATTGTTGGTACGCTTTTGTTTCTTGTGTTCTTTTTGGCCCGTACGCTGTTATGAGGTATTTTGTAATTGCAGGAGAAGCCTCTGGCGATTTGCATGCCTCTAATTTGTTGCGTGCGTTGAAGGAGCAAGATCCCGACTGCCAGTTTAAGGGATTGGGTGGCGATTTAATGGCCGAGCAGGGTTGTGAACTGGTTCAGCATTACCGAGACATGGCCTATATGGGTTTTGTTGATGTCGTTTTGCATCTTTGCACTATATTGGGCATAATGTCGAAAGCAAAACAGGCGGCGAAAGCGTTTTGTCCTGATGTGGTAATTTTGGTCGATTATCCCAGTTTTAACCTACAGATGGCCAAATACGTCAAAAAAAATATGCCTGGCACACCTGTTTTCTACTATATAGCTCCAAAAGTGTGGGCGTGGAAGTCATGGCGTGTAAAGAGTATACGTAAGTATGTTGACCGTGTTTTCTCTATATTGCCGTTTGAGGTTGAATGGTTTGGCCAGCGTGGTTGTGAAGTGAGTTATGTGGGAAACCCATGTGTCGATGCTGTGGAAAACCGCAGTTGTAAGGGGGAATCTTTATCAGAATTCGCATCCAGAACCAACATTCCGACCGACAAACCTTTATTGGCCTTGTTGCCGGGAAGCCGTGTCAGCGAGTTGAAAGGAAATTTGCCCGATATGTTGAAGGCCGCTAGTGCTTTCCCGCAGTTCCATATTGTGATAGCCGGAGCTCCGGCTATGCCAAAAGAACTATATAGCCAATGTACAAAAGAGTATAATTGCTCTGTTGTTTATGGCGAAACATACCAGTTGTTGCAGCAGGCTGAAGTCGCCGTCGTAACATCGGGAACTGCTACTTTGGAAACAGCGCTGATGCGGGTTCCACAGGTCGTCGTTTACCAAATTGCTGGTGGCCGGATTGTCTATTGGATTCTTCGCAAGATAATACGGGTGGCAAATGTGTCGTTGGTAAATTTGATTGCCGATCGACAAGTCGTTACGGAATTGCTGGGATATAACTTCAATGCAGAATCTCTGAAATCGGAACTTGGTAAGATTATAGCTCCTGCCGAGGGCCGACAAAGAATGTTGGATGAATATGCCCACTTGGCCGATTTGTTGGGCACGGAACCGGTTAGCCGACGGGCTGCCCGAGAGATGATAGAAAGATTGAATAATAAATAATAACAACTTAATACTGAAGAATGAAAAACTTTTTGACACATGTGGGTGTCGTCCTCACTTTTATAGTGATTGCTGCCCTCTTCTTCAAACCTGCTGTTTTGGGCGGAAAACAGATGATTGCCGGTGACTCGGAAAAGGTCATTGGAATGAACAAAGAAATTTCCGATTACCAAGAGAGTAGTGGTGAGGGTATAACTTGGACGGGAACTATGTTCTCTGGTATGCCAAGCTATACGATTTCAACACCAAAGGGACTTCCTAACTATTTGTTTGACGCGGGAGCTAAAGTGTTCTGGTTTTTAGGAACTGCCGACGCCGGCATTATATTCCTTGCAATGTTTGGTATGTATCTGTTGATGTTCTCAATGGGATATGGTATCGGTATATCGGCCTTTTCAGCTATCGCTTTTGCCTTTTCGTCCTATTTCATCATTATATTACCGGCCGGACATGTAACAAAAGCATGGGCAATGTCTTATATGCCACTGGTCTTGCTGGGAATGCTGTTACTGATGAAGCAGAAGTGGGTGTGGGGTACTCTTGTTTTTGCGGCTTCGCTGTCGGTAGAATTGAGAAGTAACCATATACAGATAACGTATTATCTGGCTATCCTCTGTCTTTTCTTATTCGTCGCTTATGTATATGACATGGTGAAGAAGAAGAACTTTAAATCGCTGCTTGTTTCTATAGGCTTAATGGCTGTGAGCGTTTTTGTCGCTATTGTTACAAATGCGGAACGCCTTTATAGCAACTACGAGATGAGTGAAGTTAGTACCCGTGGTCCATCGCGTCTTTCATCTGCTGTTGATGGAAAGTCTGATAAGAGTACGGGACTTGACCAAGATTATGCTTTCGCGTGGAGCTATGGGATAGACGAGTTGATGACGCTGGTTGTTCCGAATGCTTTTGGCGGAGAAAGTGGTGGAGAGTTAGATGAAAAATCTCATATTGCCCAGACTTTAAGAGCCAAAGGCTATAATGCTCCAACCCCGTTGCGTATGCCTACCTATTGGGGAGACCAACCGTTTACATCGGGTCCGGTTTATTTGGGAGCTGTTGTTTGCTTTTTGGCTGTGTTGTCCTTCTTTATTGGCAAAAACAAATTCAAATGGGCGCTGGTTGCTGCATCCGTATTCCTGATTATTTTAAGTTTGGGAAATAATGCGATGTTCTTTAACAACTTCTTGTTCCATCATTTGCCGATGTATAATAAGTTCCGTACACCATCAATGGCTTTGGTTATTCCGCAAATAACTTTTGCAATATTGGGTTGTATGGCTTTGAAGCGTATTGTGGATGGAGATCTTGAAGAAAAAGAACTTCATAAAGGTATCTATATTGCTGCTGGTATTACCGGTGGTCTTTGTTTACTGGTTTGGCTGGTGCCTGATTTGCTCCTTTCATTTTCTGCGCAGGCAGATGCTAATTATACCCAGCAGTATGGAGCGTGGTTTACTGATGCATTGCGGGCAGACCGTGCTGATTTGGCATCCTCTGATGCCTTTAGGTCTTTTGGCTTTATTTTGGTTGCCGCTCTTGTCCTTTGGTTTGTAAGTAAGAAGGATAACCGTGAGTGGGCGAAGTATGGTGTGCTGGTGATTGTTGTCCTCACATTTGCTGACCTTTATAACGTGGCTCGTCGTTATTGTAACGATAATAACTATATGGCAAAATTTGAGTATCAGCCATATAAACCGACTATTGCTGATAATGAGATTTTGAAGGATAAGGATTTGTCGTATAGGGTTTTGACGTTTAATAATCCGTTTAACGACACCCATGTCCCTTATTTCCACAAATCGATAGGAGGTTATAATGCTGCAAAGTTGCGCGACTATCAAGACCTTCTTGACCAACAGATAGAACCGGAAATGAGGTATATCCAGCAGTCGTTAGGGAATGTAAGGAGCCAGGATGACATAGATAGCCTGTTTATGCATACTCCGGTTCTGAATATGATGAATATGCGCTATTTGATATTGAATGAGGATAATAAGCCGCTTGTCAATAAAATGGCGTATGGTAATGCCTGGTTTGTGTCTGACTATAAGGTGCTTTCTGACACATCGGTAGCCGGTGTCGTTTACAGTGCTTCCGATTTGCAGATGAAAATGCTATCGACAGTCGATTTGAAGAAAACCGCATTGGTAGAAAGTCAGTTCAGTAAGGAACTTGAAGGGAAAAAACTCGGTTTTGATCCTGAGGCTTCTGTTGTGTTGACTTCTTATAAACCAAACGAATTGGTCTATAAGTCAAACTCTAAAACCAATGGTTTAGTTGTATTTAGCGAAATTTATTATCCGAAGTCTTGGATTGCGACTATCGATGGTCAAGAAGTCGCCCATTTCCGTTCAGACTGGTTGCTTCGTTCTATGGTGGTTCCGGCAGGCGAACACACCATCGTGTTTAAATGTGATGCGAAAACTTATTGGACGTTGCGTAGCGTTTCGTCAATGTTGTCACTTTTGCTTCTGCTCCTCCTTGTTGGCGGGCTTGCCTATACTGGGTATGGGGCGTATAAGAAGTCGAAAGAACAATCTGTAGGTGCGAAATAAAGGACTTTGGTTCTTTTCTATAATGGGAATACCGTTTCGGTGTTCCCATTTTTTTTTTTTTTTTTTTTGAGTGGGTAGAGATAAAACGAAATTATATTGATTTTTTTTGTAGATTTGCAATCTAAAATGTTAATTATGGGATATCGTTTGCTTTACTTAGACTACGCAAGATTGTTGGGTGCACTTTTTGTTATCTATGTTCATTTGTTTCCTGCAGATCCTAATGATTTTGTTCGAGTTTCGTTTTGCCATTTCTGTATGCCTCTATTCTTCTTTATCAGTGGCGTTTTGCATAAATACAAAGAAACAGTTCAGGTGAAAAAGTATGTGAGGACTATATTGGTCCCAGCTTTCTTCTTTTCTCTTTTATTCTATTTCTTTATTGGTTCCATTCTTTATTATGGGTATCAGCCAAACGTTGATTCTGTGGATCTTTTTCTGGCAAAGGAAACGTTGGGTGAAACTTATGTGGCATTATGGAGTCATGGTTGGTTCATTTTCTCGCGTTATAGTTCTTTAATAGATGTACCTTGCTGGTTTTTGGTCTCGCTGTTTTATTGTAGAGTGTTGACCGACTTGATGGAGAAGTATAAGTATTTTCGGTTTATAGTCGCTCTGCCTGTACTTATAGTGCTGTTTGTTGGAACTGGATTGCATTTTTGTTTGGAAAGTGCAGCTATGGCGCTTCCTTTCTATTATGGTGGTTATTATTTCCGGCATCAATTCCATAAATTTGTGGAAAAGAAGTGCTCTCCTGTTTGGTATGTATTCGGTATAGTTATTTTCTTTTCTATAATCTATTTTAACGGACACATTTCAATGTGGGGTGTTTATTTTGGAAACTTATGGCGTCCTCTGAGTGTGTTGTTGTTCTATTTAAACGGAATGATAGGAACCTGTCTGGTAATTAAATTCTCTTCTTTGTTCATAAAGGAATCCTTCTATTCAAAAATGTCGTATTCTCTGATTACTATTTTAGGAATGCAGCTTTTTTTTATCGCTATTTATAACATAGTGTTCCCAGAACGACTTGGTCATATAGAGGCTATAGTGCCTGCCATCATTATCTTGTTCCTCTGCCATTTTTGCCACAAATTGTTTGAAAAATACGTGCCTTTTGCAGTTGGTAAATGGAAATAGATACTTACTTCTTAAACAAGTTTGTTAATCATTGCATAAGCGGTAAAACCAGAGGTTGTGCGTATCCCTAATTTTTCGGAGATATGTTTGCGGTGCGTTAGAACGGTTTGTAGGCTAATGCTCAGTTTGTCGGCAATTTCTTTGTTGATGAATCCAGATGCCACTAGGCGTAAAACGTCAATCTCCCTTGTAGAGAGTTGACGGTTTCCTGTCGGTGTCGTTTTCTTGTCTTTCTCTTTCGTGGCTAGTAATTTCTTAATGGCAGCCCTTATCTGTTTTTTCAACTGCGCTTCTTCTAACGACATGTCGACAAATACAGTTTTACTGATTTCTGTTACTTTGAAACTGAAGATAACAGATTCGTCTTCTGCACACATACATCCGGCCTCTTCCTCACTCCACAAAAGGGATACGGAAAGAGACGGAGCAATCTCGTGCAACAGTGTCTTTAGCCCTAGCGCTGCCAGATAGCCTTTGTTTGCTATTATTGCTATATCGGTCGCCATATGCTATGCTTCTGTTTCTATTTTTCGTTTGCGGATATGGCGGACCATTTCGTTTACCATAGGGTATAGTAGTTTGGCCCTGATGTCGTTCAAACTGTCGATGCCTGACTTTAAATCGCCAAGTTGTTGCATTGCGCCACAATACATAACGGGGTTTTCTGGCGCTTTTGTATGGCGTAGCAACAAACTGAGTATGTCTTGCAATTCGTTGGACGGAATTTCTCCTTCTTTATTCGTCAGGTTGGTCGCATTTTTTAGCAACTCTAAATCTTCCTCAGAGAGAACTGGACTGTAGAATAGCTCGTAGAGGTGTGTTACCGTCTCTTTTAACTGTTGTTCTTGGGTGGAAATAAAACGTTCGAGGCGTTTTGCATAGGTCTCGTAGAAGTTTATTACGGCAACATATCCTATCTCCTCTTTCTGGCTTTCTGACATACGTTGGAAATGCTGTCCCAGTATCCGGAGCCAGGGTCTGAGTTCGCTGAGCGATTTACTGTAGTAGTCAACTAAAGGCAGTAAGGCATAGCGGCTCACGCTTTGTGGTTTGTAGCGTGAGTCTATTGTCAGCCGTAACAATTCAATGCACAATTCCAGGTCCATGCTTTTCCCGTCGCAGGCTTCCTGGAGAGTTGTGTTGCCTAGAGATGGACGGATGTCCATATTTAGGAAAGGCTTCAGTAGTTGCGGATATTTTATTATGATATCGGCAACCTGGTCTGAAACTTGTATTTCGCCTTTATGCGGTTGCTTCATTTTATTGCTTGTTCAGTCTTTTCTTTTCACGATGTTTGCCCCACTTGGTGTTGAGGTTTAGTATGAAGATGGCAATAAAGCATGGCCAACTTGCTATAGGGGCCAGCAAGTATAGTTTCTCCAATTCGTCAACTTTCAGCCCGTATTTGAAGATTGGGTATAGGACCAGTAAAATGACAGACAGAATGCAGAACACCTTTATGGACTTCTTGTCAATCTGGTGGTCGGCAAACAGGGCTCTGATGGTCATATAGGCCATAACACCTATGGCTGCAAAAAGAACAATTACCACCAGGCAGGCCAACATGTGTATAAGGAATTGGAGGTTTTCGCTGAACAAAATGCTCAAAACAAAAATAGCAGCTATAACAAGGTAACTTACCACCAAGTAGTGCTTGATTATGAATAGTTTCAGTCTGTTTAGTATTGTATTCATGGTATTTTTTTGTTGCGTTAATGGTTAATCCTCGTCTTCTACATCCTTGTGTGTGGCGTATACCCGCCATTTCTCAATAAGGCCCGCCATGTCGGCAGGTAGCTCAGAATTGAAGTAGAGCTCTTCTCCGGTGCGCGGATGTACAAATCCAAGCGTTTTGGCATGGAGTGCTTGCCGTGGACAAACTTCAAAACAATTCTTTATAAATTGTTTGTATTTGGTTGTCCGTTCGCCGCGTAAAATTTCGCTACCTCCATACCGTTCATCGTTAAACAGTGTGTGTCCGATGTGCTTCATGTGTACCCTAATTTGGTGAGTGCGTCCTGTTTCAAGTCTGCATTCCACCAAGGTTACGTGTGCTAGTCGTTCTAGAACGCGGTAATGTGTGACAGCGTGCTTGGCATTCGGATTTTCTCCGTTCGGGAAGACCGTGAAAAGCATACGGTCGCGTGGGTCACGGCCAAGGTCGCCATCAATGGTGCCCTCGTCTTCCTTTATTACGCCCCAAACTACTGCATTGTAGAGTCGCTTGGTGGTTTTGTTAAAGAATTGCTTCCCCAAGTGGGTTTTTGCATTCTCGTTCTTTGCAACAACCAAGAGCCCCGATGTGTCTTTGTCTATTCGGTGAACCAGTCCTAAACGTGGGTCATCGACTTTGAAGTTAGGGTCGTCTTTCAAGTGCCAGGCTACAGCGTTTAGTAGTGTGCCCTGCCAATTGCCGAAACCAGGGTGTACAACCATGCCGGGGCCTTTGTCTACCACAATGAGGTCCTCGTCTTCGTAAACGATGTTGAGGGGTATGTCTTGTGGCTCGATGGTGAACTCGGTTGGAGGGTACGACAAGACAATGGAAATCTCGTCGAGTGGTTTTACCTTGTAGTTCGACTTTACAGGTTTGCCGTTCACCAGAATGCTGCCCGCATCGGCAGCAAGCTGGATGCGGTTGCGCGATATCTGATGCATGCAGTTGACCAGGTATTTGTCGATGCGGATCATGCTGTGCCCTTTTTCCACAGTCATGTGGAAATGCTCGTGCATTTGTCCGTCGCTACCGAGTTCTGCCTCTTGCCCGTCAGCTTCGCCTTGGAGTAATTCTTCGTCGTCAGTGTATTCGTTTGGCATTTCTTGTCGTATTGAATTCTATTCGTCAGCCATTTCTTCAGCGGCATCGAGTTTGCTTTGGGTTGTGGTGACGTACAACTTCACTGTCTCGTTTCCGTTCAACTTCGATTTCGTGACAGGTTGCTGTTTATACACTTTATAGAAGCGTTTGTTTTCTTCGCTGCTTGGGGTTACATCGAAAATAACGGTAGAGTTAAGTGCGAGTGCTTCTACACGGCTGATGGCTTCGTTTACAGACAGACCGTGCAACGATGGCATTTCGCTGAACTCGTTAGAGTTCCCTTTTCCCACACGAAGCGTTACTTGTGAACCTTCTACCAGTTTTTTCCCTGCGTATATCGTACTGCCGTTATATTCGACGGCAATGACGGTGTTGTACTTTGATGGAACAAATTTGATTTCTTTAACTTTCAGACCGGCAGATTCCAATTCACCCTGTAACTGTCGGAGCGATTTGTCGCTGTATTCTGGCAGTTGGACTTGTCGCGGTTTTCTGGCCCGGATGTAGAGATATATTTTTCTGCCTCTTTTCACCTTCGCCCCTTTGCTTGGCACTTGGTCGATGATGCAGCCTGGACGGGTTGTTGTCGCGTACATTGAGTCGATAACTATGCAGCTTAAACCATCTCTTGACAAGCGGTTTTCTGCTTCTTCTACGGTATACCCCTTCAAGTCGGGTAGCTCGATTTCTTTACCATGCTCGGTATATGACCCCAACCAACTGCTTACAAACCAGATGATGGCGACAAGGATGAAAATTGCCCCAAATATGCTTAGTACTATAGGGTGAAGTAGGACCTTTTTCAGTTTTCCTACAATTTCTGCACTGCTTATTGACATGAGATTGCTCTTTTTCAAACTTCAAATGTACAAATATACCAAAAAATAAGAGACAATTATCATTTTATGGGTTTTGAAAGAATGTGTTGTCGTCAATGGCTTCCGATTGGCACCCCAGATGTAGGCAATGTTGAATAGAAAATGTTTTATTAGGAAACAGATGCTCGGCGTTGTTCTGATAGGTGGTGTTGAGGTATTTGTCCAGTTTTTTTTATAGCTTGGTTCCGCTCACATCTCCCCTGGAAGATAAAGAATTGCATCTGCTATAGTTAAATGCATATTTGGCAGCTCTCACAAGGCATTAATTCGCCCTTATTGCGTATCTTTGCATAAAAGTTGCACAAGATGGAAAAGATTGCATTACTCCTTTCGGGTGGCGTAGACAGCAGCGTTGCCCTCTACCGCCTAAAAGAGCAAGGCTATACCCCCGATTGTTTCTACATTAAGATTGGACCAGAGGAAGATACCGAATGGAACTGTACTTCGGAGGAGGATCTCGAAATGGCGACTTCTCTTTGCCGAAAGTTCGGATGCAAACTACAAGTGGTGGACCTTCATCATGAGTATTGGGATAAAGTGGTGGCTTATACAATGGAAAAAGTAAAGGCTGGACTGACGCCCAACCCCGATGTTATGTGTAACAAACTCATTAAATTCGGCTGTTTCGAAGAGAAGGCTGGTTATCAGTATGACCTGATTGCGACCGGACACTATGCCACGACCGCTGTGGTGGATGGAAAGAAATGGTTGGCTACCAGTCCTGACCCTGTTAAAGACCAAACTGACTTCTTGGCACAGTTGGATAACTTCCAACTGAAAAAGGCCATCTTCCCAATTGGCGACCTCTATAAGCACGAGGTCCGTGAAATTGCTGAGCGCGAACATCTTGTTACTGCCAAGCGTAAAGATAGCCAGGGCATCTGTTTCTTGGGGAAAATCAATTATAACGATTATATCAAGCGCTTTCTTGGAGAAAAGGAAGGCTACGTGATTAATGCTGACACCAACAAGAAAATGGGAATGCACAAGGGCTATTGGTTTTACACCATCGGACAGCGACATGGACTTGGTTTTGGTGGTGGCCCTTGGTATGTGGTTAAGAAGGACATCGAATACAACATTGTCTACATCTCGAACAAGATAGATCTGATGAACTACGAAAGCAGGGAACTGAATCTGCGTTGCGTACACTTCATTACCGAAGACCCTTGGGGCGATTTGCCGCCAGAAGGTAAGCGTATCTGTTTTAAAATCAGACATTCTCCTGAATATCTTAAAGGTACCATCACTAAAAATGGCGACATGTACCATATTGTGGCCGACAATGCCATTCAGGGTATTGCCCCTGGACAGTTTGGGGTGCTTTACGATGCCGAACACCGATTGTGTTACGGCAGTGGTGAGATTGCGCTGTGAAACACGTGTATAGGATTGGTTTTTGCCGTTCCTTTTGAGTAAATTTGCTTAATTAAGAAACAATAATATACAGATGAAAGTAGCCATCATTAAATACAATGCCGGCAATATCCGCTCCGTCGATAATGCCATGAAACGGATTGGTGCGCAGGCTGAGATTACCGGCGAACCTGAAATCATCAAGTCGGCCGACAAGGTCATCTTCCCTGGCGTTGGCGAGGCGGAAACCACCATGAAATACTTGCGTGAGCATAAACTTGATGAACTGATTGTCGATTTAAAGCAACCTGTTTTGGGCATCTGCATAGGTATGCAGTTAATGTGCAAAAGTAGCACGGAGGCCGATAACGGGTTGGTTGAATGTTTGGGCATCTTTAACGAAACTGTTCAGAAGTTCGAGCCTAACGCTCAAATCAACAAAGTGCCACACATGGGTTGGAATACGATAGCTCCTGCCGATGGATGCCCGCTTTTCAAGGGTTTGAAGAAGGACCCGTATTTTTACTACGTTCATAGCTACTATGCAACTGTAGGCGCAAATACCATTGCGACCACCAACTACATCAACGACTATAGTGCCGCCTTGCACCGCGACAACTTCTATGCCGTGCAGTTCCACCCAGAGAAGAGTGGAAGCGTTGGTGAAACAGTGCTTAAGAATTTTCTTGACCTTTAAAACTGACTCTCATGCTCGCAAAACGAATTATACCATGTCTTGACATTAAAAACGGTCAGACCGTTAAAGGTGTTAATTTTGAAAATATACGCAACGTGGGTGACCCGGTTGAACTTGGCGCTGAATACAGCCGCCAAGGGGCCGATGAGTTGGTCTTCCTTGATATTACGGCTTCGCATGAAGGACGTAAAACTTTCTCAGAGTTGGTAACCCGCATCGCACAAAATATCTCAATCCCGTTTACTGTTGGTGGTGGAATCCACGAACTGAAGGATGTTGATACTCTGTTGGCTGCTGGTGCAGACAAGGTGTCAATTAACTCGGCGGCCATTAAGAATCCCGACCTTATTAGCGAAGTTGCCAAGCAGTTTGGCTCGCAAGTATGTACTGTGGCTATCGATGCCAAACTTGACGAGTCGGGTGAATGGACTTGTTACTTGAACGGAGGGCGTATCGCTACCGACCGTAAACTTTTCGAGTGGGCCCGCGAGGCACAAGAACGTGGCGCTGGCGAAATTCTCTTCACCAGTATGAACCATGACGGTGTGAAGCAAGGTTTCGCTAACGACGCCTTAGCACGTTTGAGCGAAGACCTTTCTATACCTGTCATCGCTTCTGGCGGTGCTGGTGCAATGGAACACTTCAAAGATGTGTTCACTACAGGTAAGGCCGACGCTGCTCTTGCTGCCAGCATCTTCCACTTCCACGAAATCGCTATTCCAGACCTTAAGAACTATTTGGCTGGAGAAAACATTCCAATGCGTATTGTATAAATTTTATGTGGGTACTTTATACTCTGCTTGTTGTCTTGGCTCTTTTAGCCTTCAAGTTTGGTTGGGGTGTTGTTAGAGTCATTCTCAAGACGATAAAATGGACATTCATCATCTTGGCGTTGTCGGTAGTAGCCTTCATTGTCTACTACAACATTGCCGTAGACATCAAGTACCCAAGGAATACTGATATCCCAGCAACTGCCGAGGTCCAGAACGATTCGCTGGGTTCCTTTGTTGGCAACAATTGGATGCAGCAGAGCAAAGACAGTATTTGGGAACTCTATGTTGAGGGTGACGCTCTTCAGCGTGGAGACGCTTTCGGCAAACTCAACAAAGACTTGCTCTATTACCAAGAGAAAGTCTTTATGAACCAAATTGACGAACTTGTTCCCAACCGAAAGTACCAGCACCTGCTAAAGTATTTCATCAAGACCTATAACCGCAACTTAACCAGTTTTGTCCCGGAGGAAAACCTTGAGGAAATCTACGCCATGTCGAATGCCTGCTCGCACGAGTTCGACTATGTGGGCGACCCCTACGACCGACAACTCAACTTCCATGCCGCGCACGACCTTGGTCATGCCATGCAAGACTACATGATGGTAGGTTGCACCTCGTTCTCAACCTGGGGCAAAAACAGTGAGGGTGGCGATTTGATAGTAGGTCGCAATTTCGACTTCTATATGGGCGACGACTTTGCGAAGAACAAGGAAGTGGCTTTCGTTAATCCGACCACCGGCTACAAGTTTGCATTCGTAACCTGGCCGGGTATGACCGGTGTTTGTTCTGGTATGAACGAGAAAGGATTGACCGTTACCATTAACGCAGCCAAAAGCACAATGCCAACTGGTTCGGCTACTCCTATCTCCATTCTGGCACGCCGCATTCTACAATACGCGCACAACATTGCAGAGGCAAAAGCCATTGCCGACAGCACACACACCTTTGTGTCGGAATCCCTCCTCATCGGTTCCGCCAGCGATGGACACACTGCCATTATTGAGAAGAGCGTTGACCAATGCACACTATACGAGGCTCCGCAAGGACAAGAATGGATAGTCTGTTCTAACCACTACCAGAGCCCGGAATTTGAAAAAGACGAAAACAACATTGAAAACATAAAGACCAGCGACAGTCCTGCACGCTGGAAACGCGCAAGCGACCTTGTTCAAAAAATGGCTCCTCTAACTCCGGAAAAAGCAGTATGCATACTCCGAGATAAAAAAGGAACAGAAGACGACAACATTGGTTACGGAAACGAATTAGCCCTTAACCAATTGCAGGGGCTGCATTCTGTCGTGTTCAATGCTACCAAACTGCAGATGTGGGTATCGACCGCACCTTGGCAAGAAGGCAAGTTCGTCTGTTACGACCTTGGTAGGATATTCGCTAACCCTAAGGCGGCACGCGGAAACGCATCGGTTGACGAACTGAGCATTGCTGCTGACAGCAGTTTCATAAACAGCCCCGATTTCAAAGGCTACCTCCTGTATCGCCAGCTGGTTCGTCAGTTTAAGAAAAAGAATCCGTTAGAAATCTACGATGACGATGTGGAGAGACTAATAGCGTCCAATCCGAACTTCTACAAAACCTACGAACTTGCAGGCGACTGTCGTCCCGACATCGAGTGTTACGACACTGTACGGCTAAAATTCTGGAAGAAGGCTCTGGAATGCCGCATTCCGAAACAGATGGAGAAAGAACGGATAGAGAAAAAGATAAAGGCTCTGACTGAAAAGAAGAATCTGAAATAATAAGACTAAAATACATATACCATGTTTGAGGAACATACTGAAATACAGTTTAAGTCAAAAGCTGAAATTGAAGCTTTCCAAAACGAACGCCTACAGAAAGCTATTGAATATGTAAGTAAAAATTCTCCTTACTACAAACGTTTGTTTGCCGAAAACAATATTAATGTTGCCGACATAAAAACCGTTGCCGATTTGCAGAAAATTCCGGTTACCACTAAAAAGGAACTGCAGGAATATAATCAAGATTTTTACTGCGTATCTAAAGAAGAGATTACTGACATTGTAACCACTAGCGGCACTATGGGCGACCCCGTTATTGTGGGTTTGACCAAGAACGACCTTGACCGCTTGGCCTATAACGAATTCCTCACTTTCAGTGCGGCTGGCCTGACCAAGAGCGACATTATTCAAGAAATGACCACCATCGACCGCCGTTTTATGGCAGGTTTGGCTTACTTTATGGGTGCTGTGCGTATTGGTGCGGGCATTGTACGTGTTGGAAACGGAATTCCTGAATTGCAATGGGACACTATTAACCGTATAAAGCCAACGGCTTGTGTTGTTGTTCCTTCTTTCTTGATGAAACTTATCGACTATGCGGTAGCGCATGGTATTGACTACCATAACTGCTCGTTGAAGAAAGCCATCTGTATAGGAGAGTCGCTCCGAAATCCAGATTTCACGTTTACAGTTCTCAGCCAAAAGATTCATGACCGTTGGCCTGAACTGCAACTGTTCACCACTTATGCCTCTACCGAGATGCAGACTGGTTTCTCGGAGTGTGGATGCGGCTGTGGCGGACACCACCAGCCTGAACTGATTGTTGTGGAATTCCTCGACGAGAATAACCAACCTGTTGCCGATGACCAACCTGGTGAGGTTACTATCACGACGCTTGGTATTGAGGGCTTCCCTCTAGTCCGTTTTAAGACGGGTGATGTTTGCTACCACCATGTGGAACCTTGTAAATGTGGACGTAACACGATGCGCTTGAGCTCTATATTGGGCAGAAAGGGCCAGATGATAAAGTTCAAGGGTACAACCCTTTTCCCTAGTTCTTTGTCTGATGTGCTAGACGATGTTCAGGGCTTGGCTGGCTACATCATTGAAGTGTCGACTAACGATTTGGGTACCGACGATATCGCTATCCATATTGGAACGGGTAATCCGTCAGAACAGTTCGAGAAGGTGTTGAAAGATCAGTTCCGCGCCAAGGTGCGTGTCGCTCCACGTATCATCTTCCATACTCCAGCCGAGATGCAGGCTATGCAGTTCCCGCAAATGAGCCGTAAGCCGATTAAGTTTATAGACAACAGAAAGAAGATAATTTAATGATTTCTGTTTATGAGGATTTTTCTCTTTCTTGCCACACTCTGTTGTTATTTTGCTAACAGTTTTGCTCAAGAAACTGCACGCTCATGGGGCGGAATTCAATTTGCGATAGTTGATTCCGAAATTTTAAAACTGACTCCCAATGGTTACCAGAAGAGCCAGCTCCTCTTCGACGTTCACTTCAATCTGTTGAAAGAGAATACCTCGTACCTGAAATTCACGGGTGCTGATTGGAAAGATGCTGTAAGGACTGTGCCTACCTTTTGCTTCGACTTTACGAAAACGAAGGACAAGAAGGCCCTAAAAACATGGAAAAAGATAGACAAGGCACACCAGGGTGAGATAAGCGAGAGGATGCTGCCTATCTTCGACGGGAAAAACTTTCTCGGTGGCATTTGGACTTCTGATTCGCTTTTCCTGACCGACCTTCCGTTTGGCGGAAAAAGCAGCGCTTTCCCGTTTAAATACCTTATCGAAGGGAATCTGTTAACTATCCAAATTAAGCGCTCGGAAAGCAATTTTAAGTGCACGGGGAAAGATGGTACTGATTTCCTTTTTGAAAATAAGGACTCACTCCTGAACGATATTTCAGGAGTTTGGGATTTTGGTGATTACCATATTGTTTTCATGAACTCTGAGCAGGCGGAAAAGTTGTTGGCCGGCAACCGTAGAAAGCTACCGCCTCCTTATTCAGGACCCGAACAACATGGTTATATGAGTATTTTCAATCCCTACTCGGGTCAGGAGGTTTTTACTTATTGGATTGAAATGGGAACGCTCTGCCTTTACATTGATGCAAAATGGGGCTTGGGCATGTTCTTCAGACTACCTTTCGAAATATCGGCCGACGGACAAATTTTCGGCATCAAGTTAGATGCGTGTCCAACTGCACTCTCGTACCATTAAACTCATTCCTTTAAATTATGGGAAAGACTTTGTATTTGTCGCTCTTCCTGCTGGTTTTGGGGACTAATGTCTGTTACGCACAGAAAAAGGACCTGCAAGAAGCACAACACGCAGTATCTCTTTTCGTGTCGCATAAATTTTCAGCAGACCCAGGCGAAATAGCTTTGGCCGATGTGCCTGACAGTTTGAACTTCTTTGCGTTCAATGTGGGAGAGGGTAATGGTTATGTACTTGTGTCAAAAAACACGGGTAACGGCATATTGGGCTATGCGGCCAGAGGCCGTTTCGACTGGAAAAGTCTTCCTTCCAATGCCCAGAGTTGGATGCTTGGCTACCAGCATGCTGTACATTCACACGAAATCCAGAAACTGCAGAATGGAAAGTCTTTAAAAGCCTTGAAAAATACGGTTGACCCTTTGTGTGAGGCGAACTGGTGGCAAAATGGACTTTACAAGGTAAATTGTCCTGTAAGCCAGGAAGGAGATACCGCTGTTGTTGGATGTGTGGCCACGGCTATGGGCATTATTATGAAGAAGTGGAACTATCCCTTATGGGGTTCTGGTTCTATCTCTTACGTCGATAAGAAATATGGTGCAATAGTCGGAAGTTTCGAGGAGTCGGTTTATAATTGGCAGGCGATGCCGGTCTCGCTAACATCTGAAAGTTCTCTAGAACAGGTTGATGCGGTGGCAACCCTCCTCGCCGATTGTGCTATGGCGTTAAAGTCGGCGTTCGGTAACGAAAAATCAGGTACGGAGGCTAGAATAATCGTGAAGAAAAATTACCCTACTGAAAATGCGGAGTTTGCATTTCCTGCCTATTTCGGTTACGACAAGAATACCATTAAGGGGGTAATTAGGAGCGCTTATTCTACTAAAAAGTGGAAAGAACTGATAAAAAAAGAGCTAAGTGAGGGACGACCGCTAATTTATAGTGGAACTAGTAGTGGAGCTACGGTTGGTCATTGTTTTGTTTGCGACGGCTACGATGCCGATGGGTTCTTTCATTTTAACTGGGGGTGGAATGGAGACCTCAATGGTTATTTCTCCATCGATTCAATCGTTCCTTACAAGGGTTACGACTTCAGTTATAACCAGGAGGCGCTAATTGGTATAACACCGCCAGCATCGTTTTTAGACAGTATCCAAACTTCAGTTTCCCACGACTATGTCCTGCCCAACGTGCAGGTTTATCCAAATCCGGCGCATGAACAACTGAACGTCTGTCTGTCGGCAGACAACACTGCTTGTAACTTCTATTTGATTAATTGTGAGGGTGCTGTCGTTAAAAATATAAGACCTGGGGTGAATAATGTGTCTGGTTTGCCAAAGGGCATTTACGTGCTCACGGGTTTTGTAAACGGTGACAGATTTACGAAGAAGGTCGAACTGAGATAGCTTGACTCTGACACTTAGAAACTAACGTGCAAGTTTCTGGCCTAGCCAGTGGGCGAATAGTAAATTCACCATCATCGCAATTATTCCGGTGGCTCCGCATAAGAAAAATGCATGAGTCGACATTGCGTTGAAAATCGTTTTTGAAATATAATAGGCGTACGGTAGTAAAACTAGCGAAGTAACAAGTCCTGGTACATATCTGCGAAGTATTGCTCCTTGCGCTACGTGTATCACCAAATGAAATGAGAATGCGAGGGAAATGGCATTCCATATAAAGATTGGTAGTCCTGCTGATACTAGCAGCGCTATTGTAATAAGAGCGAATAATTCTTCTGTTGCTGCGATGGCAAAAGCCGCTGTATTCATCTTTTCAAGATGGAATAGAGGCTTTTGTAAAAAAGGAAAGCGGTTGGCAATTATTTCTTTGTTCTTCAGCACCCATTTGTGCTGGAAAACGATCTCCTCCGAATCGTGGATAATAAAGGCGAATGCGAAAGGAAGAACTAAACTGGTGAAAAAACTTGGCATTACTTATACAACAATGTAGACAACATGTCTTCGGCCAAAAGGTCATTTGCTACCTCTTGCAACTGTTCTGCGGTAATGTCGTCGATACGCTTTATACGTTCCTCTAACGAAGAAAATTCGCCGAAATAGAGGAAATTTTTCGCAATGCCGAGAGCCAGACTTTCGTTGTTCTCTTCAGCAATGGCAACTTGTCCTTTCAGTTGCATTTGGGCACGGTGCAGTTGGGTTGATGTCAGTTTTTCGATGCGCAGACGGCGCAGCTCTGCCATCAGTAGGTCTATACACTTGTCTTTGTGCTTATGGTCGGTGCTGAAATAAACCGATAGGATGCCTGCGTCGGAGTAGGCCGTGTAGCTTGACTCTACAGAATATGACATGCCACCGCGTTCGCGGATGGCCACGTTCAGGCGGCTGTTCTGCCCGGGACCTCCCAGTATGTTGTTCATCAACACCAAGGGAAAGCGACGGTTGTCGTTCATATTGTAGGCCCGTGTGCCCGCCAGATAGTTCACCTGGTGTAAGTCTTTATCTAAAACAATATGTTGGACCTTGTAGTCGGATACTGTTCCGTTTTGCGCCAGACTGTTTCGCTGGGGAACTTCGCGTAGGTACTTGTCGTCGAGTGCCAGTCTTTTTTTCAAAGGCATGCGCCCCATCGAGAAGAAAATCATGCGGTCGGTTCCATAACAGCGTTGGTGGAAACGGAGTGCGTCGGCTGTTGTATAGTTTTCTAAAACAGCTTCCTCGCCCAGCACATTGCGCCCTAAGGTGCAACCATTGAACAAAAGCCCTTCGAAATCGTCGTAAATCAGTTCAGAAGGGGAGTCGTTATAGGCGTTAATCTCGTCGATGATAACGTCTTTTTCTTTGTCCAGTTCGTTTTGGGGAAACGTCGGATTAATTACCAAGTCGGTCACCAGTTCCATCGCCCGTTCGTAGTATTCGCCAAGAACGGTGGCGTAGACGAAGGTTTCCTCTTTTTCGGTGTAGGCGTTGATGTCGCCACCCACATCTTCCAAACGGTTCAGAATATGCCATGCGTTACGGTGCTTGGTCCCTTTGAACATACAGTGCTCAATAAAATGGGCCATACCGCTTTCGGCAGGTTCCTCGTTTCGGGTGCCAATATGGATGCCCATACCGCAATATGCCACTGGCGAATCGTTCAGTATGTGTACCACACGTATGCCGTTGGGTAAGGTGTAGAAATGGATGGCGTCTTCGGCTATCATATATAGTTCTGTTTTTTCAGTTCATTAACGGTCAGTTCCAGTTCGTCGTACCACGCTTTCCCGAAACGGCGGATGAGTGGTTCCTTCAAAAACTTGTAGACCGGAACTTTTAACTTTTTACCCAGTTTGCAGGCACAGTGGCAGATGCTCCACCTGTGGTAGTTGACTAGTGTAACTTCGTCCATTTCTGTGAGCCGGATTGGGTACAGGTGGCATGAAATAGGTTTGTAGAAATCGGTTTTCCCTTCACGGTAGGCTTTTTCTATCGCACACATGCAGGTCCCATCGGGGGCGGTATAGGTGAAGACGCACTCTCGTCCGTTTACACAGGTGGTCACATCATCGCCTTCGGGGTCTTTACAGACGAAACCTTCTTTTTCGATAACGGCCTTTGCCTCGGGTTCCAAATCATTCCAAACGATGGGTAGAACCTCTTTCAGTTTCTCAATTTCCTCGGGTGTAACCGGACAACCGGCATCGCCTTCTATACAGCAACAACCCTTGCAGGTGTCGAGGTCGCAGACGAATTCGCGCGTCAAGACGTCGAAACTGACAATGGCTTTACCTATTTCTATCATTTTTTGCCTGTTTTGTAGTTTTTTGTATATTGGAGCTGTGTCTTGTCCTTAAAGAGTGTTTACTACCTTTCTGAGTTTCACCAGTTTTTCCATCAACCCGTCGAATAGGGCCAGATTCAGCATATTGGCTCCATCGCTCTTCGCATTTTTTGGGTCTGGATGCGTTTCCAAAAAAATTCCGTCGACACCTACCGCTATACCGGCACGCGCAATGGTTTCAATCAGTTGTGGATTGCCTCCGCTTACACCGCTTGCCTGGTTAGGCTGTTGAAGCGAGTGGGTGATGTCAAGGACGACAGGGTGCCCAGTTTCCTGCATGATTGGAATGCCACGGTAGTCAACCATCAGATCTTGATAACCGAAGCCGGTACCACGGTCGGTCAGCATCACTCTTGGGTTCCCGCTTTGGGTCACTTTATCGGCGGCAAACTTCATTGAAGCTGGCGCCAGAAATTGTCCTTTCTTAATGTTTACCACTTTGCCGGTGTGGGCGGCTGCCTCCAGCAAATCGGTCTGTCGGCACAAAAATGCCGGTATTTGAAGAACATCGACGTACTCGGCCGCTAGTTCTGCCTCGCTGGCGGCATGAATATCTGTAACCGTAGGAATGTCGAATGTTTCGCTCACTTTGCGGAGGACCTTCAATGCTTTCTCGTCGCCGATTCCGGTAAACGAGTCTAGGCGCGAACGGTTGGCTTTGCGGTACGAACCTTTGAAAATCAGGGGTATCTGCAAGCGGTCGCACGTTTTTACCAAATGTTCGGCAATGTTCAATGCCATTTCCTCGCCTTCAATAACACAAGGGCCTGCCAGCAGAAAAAAGTTTCCGCTGTTAGTATGTTTGAGTTTGTCTATTGTGTACATGTTGATTTCTTTTAATTTGCCACAAAGATACAAAATAAAGGTCTAAGTCTAGCAAGAGCCATCTGGAATACCTATAGCTACCGTGGCTTTTCAAAATCTAACAGACAATCATCTTTATGGCAGCCGGAACCATTGTTATGTGCAGTGGGGCTTCGCCGTCGGTTTGGACAATACCGTCGGCCTCTATCATATGGCGTTCGGTTGTGGTAATTTTCACCTGACTGGTTCGGTAGGTGCGCAGCACTCCGCCGAAACTTTGGCGGAACAGCACTCGCGAAACGTCGCGGACTATTTCATAGGCATTAGGGTCGTCGGCCAGTAGTATGTCGAAAAGGCCGTCGGTAGGCGAGGCTTCGGGGGTTTGTTTGATGCCTCCTCCCGAATAGGGGCCGTTGGCAATGCTCATTGTGTAGACTTTCCCGTCAAACACCTCGTTATCCGTTTCCATAACCAGATGTTTCGACTTTGTTTTAGCCATACTTCCCACTAAGCCTAAAAAATAGTTTACGGGAAGTCCTTTTGCGAATTTTCCTAGTTTCTCGGCTCTGGCTACAATCTCGGCATCGAATCCCAGCCCTACAGAATTGATGAAATACTTTTCCACAAGGGTGTCTTGGCGGAAATAAGAGAGGCGCCCTATATCAATCCACTGTTTTTTTCCCTGCCTTATCATGTTCAAACACAAGTCTATTTTTTTAGGAATCTTCCAATAGCGGCACCAGTCGTTTCCAGTTCCCGAGGGGATAATTGCAATGGTCAGTTCGTGCGAGTCAACGCCTGCGGTCATAAGGCCGTCGACCACTTCGCTAACGCTGCCGTCGCCGCCCACAATCAGAAAATTTCTAAATCCATCTGCGACCAACTCGCGGGCCAAAATGGTAGCGTGTCCGGCGTATTCCGAAAAGCGATACTCGCCGGTAATTCCGCCCGACTTCAGCGCATCGCAAATCGTCTGCTTTCCGTCCACTTTTTTGTTACCCGCTTTTGGGTTCAGTATAACACCCCAGAGTTCAGACATTTTAAACAAACCTTTTTGTAAAGATAATGGGTTTTATACGATATTCAAGTGTTTTGGTTGGAACAAAAAGAGACGGAGACCTGCATTTTGCAGGTCTCCGTCTTTATCGAAACTTAATCGTCTGCTTAAGAGAGTTTGTGGATAATCAAACCCGAACGGAGTTTAGGTTCGAACCAAGTAGCCTTAGGCGGCATAATCTTGCCACTGTCTGCGATATCCATAATCTGCTTCATGGTAACAGGGTAGAGGGCAAGAGCAGCCTTCATTTCGCCGTTATCTACGCGACGCTTCAATTCCTTCAAACCACGCAAGCCGCCAACGAAGTCGATGCGCTTTGAACTACGCAAGTCGGTAATGCCGAGCTGCTTGTCGAGGATGAGGCGTGAAGAGATATCAACGTCAAGAACACCGATAGGGTCTGAATTGTCGAAAGTTCCTTCCTTTGCAGTCAGGCTGTACCATTCTCCTTCCAAGTAGAGAGAGAAGTTGTGCAGTGCGTTTGGCTTGTAGATTTCAGCACCCTTCTTTTCTACAACGAAATCAGCTTCCAGTGCCTTCAAGAATTCGTCAGCAGACTTGCCGTTCAAATCCTTTACAACACGGTTGTAGTCGAGAATAGTCAACTGGCTTGCAGGGAAGCAAACAGCCATAAAGTAGTTGTATTCTTCGTCGCCCTTGTGGTTAGGGTTCTGCTTCTGCTTTTCAGCACCAACCAAAGCTGCTGCAGCAGAACGGTGGTGACCGTCTGCAATATAGAGAGAAGGCATCTTAGCGAACTGCTCGGTGATAACCTTCATATCGTCGTCGTTAGAGATTACCCAGAACTGGTGACGGAAGCCGTCGATAGGAGCGATGAAGTCGTATTCTGGAGTAGTTGCTGCATAGCGGGCGATGATGGCGTTCAGCTTCTCGTCGTCAGGATATGCGAAGAACACAGGCTCGATGTTGGCGTTGTTTACGCGGACGTGCTTCATACGGTCTTCTTCCTTGTCGCGGCGGGTTAGCTCGTGCTTCTTGATTACGCCGGTCATGTAGTCGTTCACGTATGCGGCTACCACCAAGCCGTACTGGGTCTTGCCGTTCATGGTTTGGGCATAGATGTAGTACTGCTCTTTGTCGTCCTGCTTCAACCAGCCTTTGTCTTGGAATTTCTGGAAGTTTTCGGCAGCTTTCTCGTAAACCTTCGGATCGTATTCACTGGTTCCAACTGGGAAATCGATTTCAGGTTTGATGATGTGGTAAAGCGACTTTTCGTTGTCACCAGCTTCTGCACGTGCCTCTTCAGAGTCGAGAACGTCGTAAGGACGGCTCTCTACCTGTTCAACGAGGTCTTTTGGAGGGCGGATGCCCTTAAAAGGTTTTATGATTGCCATTTTTATGTTTTGTTGTTATTTATTTCCGTTGGTTAGAGTATGAGCATAGCGTCGCCATAAGTTCCGAACTTGTACTTTTCGGCAATGGCAGTCTCGTAAGCCTTCATAACGAGGTCGTAACCGCCAAAAGCAGCAACCATCATCAACAATGTGGAAAGGTTGAGGTGGAAGTTCGAAATCATGCAGTTTGCAACACTGAAGTCGTATGGAGGGAAGATAAACTTGTTGGTCCAACCGTCAACTGGCTTTACAAAGCCTTCGGTGTCGACACAACTTTCAATGGTACGCATAACGGTGGTGCCCACAGCGCACACTTTGCGGTGCTTTTCACGTCCCTTGTTGATGATTTTCGCATTCTCTTCTGTGATAATCATCTGTTCCGAGTCCATCTTGTATTTGGTCAGGTCTTCAACGTCAATCTTGCGGAAGTTGCCCAAACCAGCGTGGAGGGTGATGTAGGCAAAGTTGACATCGTTAATTTCCAGACGCTTCATCAGCTGGCGGCTGAAGTGCATGCCGGCGGTAGGCGCAACGACAGCGCCTTCGTTCTTAGCGAAAATACACTGGTAGTATTCTTCATCTTCCGGACGGACGTCGCGTGTGAAGATTTCCTTTGGAAGTGGAGTCTCTCCCAATCCGTACAGGGTTTTCTTGAATTCGTCATATGGACCATCAAACAAGAAGCGGAGGGTACGTCCGCGAGAGGTGGTGTTGTCTATAACCTCGGCAACCAGCGAGTCGTCATCGCCAAAGTAGAGCTTGTTACCAATTCTTATCTTGCGGGCTGGGTCTACCAGCACGTCCCAGAACTTCATTTCGCGGTCCAATTCGCGGAGAAGGAATACTTCAATTTTAGCGTTGGTCTTTTCCTTGTTACCGTAAAGGCGTGCAGGGAAAACCTTCGTGTCGTTGAAAATGAGCACGTCGCCATCGCTAAAGTATTCAATTATATCTTTGAATATCTTGTGTTCAATCTTACCTGTCTTGCGGTCAACCACCATCAAGCGGCAGGTGTCGCGGTCTTCATAAGGGTCTTGTGCAATAAGTTCCTCTGGAAGTTTGAAATCGAATTTTGACAGTTTCATTTTTATAAATTTTCTTCTTGTTTATTCTTTGAAAGGGCAGCCATCGACTTGACTAAGAACTGGAACTGCTCGATGGAAATGCAGTCGTTAACGGTGACGTCGCCAATACGTGTGCGGCGCAATGCTGTTAGGTGGGCGCCACTGTTCAGCGCTTCGCCAATATCGCGGGCTAAAGCGCGGATGTAAGTGCCTTTGCTACAAACAACCCTCACTTTAATAACCGGCATTTCGTATTCAAGCAACTCAATTTCGTCAATTACGAGCGTTTTGGGTTTGAGCTCAACCTCTTTGCCTTTGCGGGCATATTCGTAAGCCCGTTTCCCGTCGACCTTTACCGCACTGTAGGCAGGGGGAATCTGCTGAATTTCACCCGAGAATTTTTTCAGCGTTTCCTCAACTAATTCTTTGGTGATATGTTCGGTAGGGAAGGTAGCGTCGACTTCAGTCTCCAAATCGAAAGAAGGGGTTGTCTCGCCTAGTTTGATGGTGGCAACATATTCTTTCGTCTCGTATTGGAGTTTTTCAATCATCTTGGTCTTTTTGCCAGTGCAGACAATCAAAACACCAGTTGCTAGCGGATCGAGTGTACCGGCATGTCCAATCTTTGGCTTTTTTATGCCCAGGTCGCGTTTAATGGCGTAGCGGGCTTTGTTCACTAAGTCGAAGGACGTCCAATGCAGTGGTTTGTCGAAATAGAGAATCTCGCCAACCTCAAAATCCATAGCTTGCGTTTCCTGCATCAGTCAACCATCTGTAAAGTGAAACCTAGGAACGGCAATAGCAAGATGACGCCACCTACTATAATGCGGTACCAGCCGAAGGCTCTGAAACCGTATTTGGTTAGGAATGAGATAAAGCCCTTTATGGCTGCAAGCGCAACCAAGAAGGCTACAACATTACCGATAATTAAGACGCCGAGATGGCTGCTCAGCATTTCCACGCCTCCGCTTAAGAACAACTTCAAAAGTTTGTAGGCTGTGGCTGCGAACATAGTTGGTACAGCCAGGAAGAAAGAGAACTCGGCCGCGCGTTGGCGGGTCAGTCCCTGTTGCATACCGCCTACAATGGTTGCCATTGAGCGGCTAACGCCCGGAATCATGGCTATACATTGGAAGAAGCCGATTTTAACGGCTCTTTTCTCGTCTATTTTGGTGTCTTCTGTGCCGTGGTTGAACAGCTTGTCGCAGAACAGCATAAACACGCCTCCCACTACCAGCATAATAGCCACAACCCGCACATCGCCAAGAAATTCGTCAATCTTGTCGCTGAATACCAGACCCAATACTGCGGCAGGCAGGAAGGCTAGAAGCAGTTTCCAATAGAAGTCGAACTTGTGTAACCAAATTTTCCATACTGGTGCAGTCTCTGCTCCTACCAACGTCTCTTTGTTCAGAACAAAAAAGCGCTTCCAGTAAAGAACCACAACCGAAAGAATGGCGCCAAACTGGATGATGACGGTAAATGCCTTGATAAACTCGCTTTCTGGATTAGATTCGCTTAAATCCATCCCCAGCAAGTTCTCCGTGATAATCATATGGCCGGTACTCGACACCGGCAGGAATTCTGTCAATCCCTCTACTATTGCTATAATAATGGCTTCAATCCAACTCATAACCGTTAGTCTAGCTCTTTAATGTCTGTATTGTTCTTCTTGACCTCGATGTCTGAGTGCCCACTTTCGATGAGGTCGTGACCATTCTCTTCGTTAGATTTAGGGTTACGCAGAATAGCGTAGATAACGAAAAAGAAGCCAAACACAGAAATAAGCGGACCTGCCGTTATGATACGGGCGCTATAAATATCTGGGTTGAAAGACACGCCGTCTTCGCTGCCGCCGCCAATCATGCAGAGGAAACCGATGACGATAATTACCATGCCCACGGCAATCAGCTTCAAATTGCCTTTTGGCAATGCCAAACCTTCTTTGCTTTTCATTTTTGAAATATGATTATTTTTCTTTGTTAGCTTTAAATAAGATACATTGTGTTAAGCGACTGGCGCAAATACTTGTTCACTGCCAAATAGGTCGACAACTCGGTGATGAGGATGCCGGAAACTAAGATGACGCCAAAGGTCGCTAAATATAATGTGGTGTCTTGTAAGTCGATAAACAGCGAGATGTCGGAGGTTAAGTCGCCCATGCAGAATAGCATCAGCAATATAATCACGATGGCTATTCCCGAAGCGATAAGTCCAATTATCAGCCCCTGTTTCATATACGGTTTCCGTATAAAGTTTCGGGTGGCTCCTACTTGTTTCATAGTTTGGATAAGGAACCTGTCGGAATAAATTAGTAGCCTTATCGTGTTGTTAATAAGCGCAAAAGATATAACCAGCAAAACGCCAGCCATAAACAGGAACACCGCCGATACCGCACGCACATTGCGCGAAAATGTCTCTACCAGGTTGTGTGGATAGTCGACTTCTGTGATTCCTTTGATTTGAATGAGTTCGTCTTCAATGTTTTTCAAGCTATCGGCTGCCAACTGTGCGGCTTTTAAGCTCACTTCATAGGTGTTGGGTAGCGGATTTACGTCGAGAGACTCCATTGGGTCTTCGCCCAACTCTTCCGCAAATTTCTGTACGGCCAGTTCCTTGCTTACGTAGTTAACCTCTTTAATGTAAGGCTTCGCCCGCAGCGTGTCGCCTACAGCGTCAATCGTCTTTTGGGTGATGCCTTCTTTCAGCGTCAGTTTGAAGATGAAGTTCTCACGCACGTGGTCGGTCAGGTTCTTGCTCATAAGAAGAACTATTGTGGTGATGCCTAGCAGAACTAACACCATCGACACGCTGACTACCGTGGTTAATTTTGAGTTGAATAAAATATATTTGACCGATTTTGCCATTCGGATAATCGCACAATTTAGTCACCAAAATACCTAGGCCAGTGGCATTGCTCCCTGTTTGCAAACGGGTATAGAATGCACAACTAACCAATTTCCCTACAAATATACAAATAAAATGGGCAATTGGGGCTAAGTTCGGCGCTTTTTGGCGCGAGTTGTTTTTTATTGGTAATAGATGATTGTTGTAATATGCTTATTATCAATGTACTGTGCTGTTGTTGGATCTCGCTCTGAAATTCTATTTCTCAGGAGATTGTACAATTCTAAAACTGGGCTCTGAAAAATGAGTGATATGTTTTGCATCTGTGAATTTTCGAAATGTACTGTTTTTTTTTATTTTTGTATAACAAACTGTTTTGTAACACTTTAAAGTGAAATTTATGTTTTATAAGTTGCTAAGTATGTTCCTATCCAATAATAATATATTCTTGAAGTCTGTGCGTAAAAAGATATTTGTTGGCGCTGTGCTGTTTTTCTTTAGTCTAGATGTTTTTGGAAACCATTTTGATGACTTTGGTCCTTTTTTTGGACGTGTCGCAGTCGGCGGCATGCGGTCTGCTGCCGGTTATCTGAATGCGCCTGCTGGTGGTGTGACTGTAAGTGCTATGGGTGTTTTCGTAAGCGATTCCCATATGGAGATACAGAGTGGTTTGGAACTGAATTATATGGCGTCGCATGCAGAAAGATATATGGGACCTCTCGTTCAGAATGTTGATGGTGTCGACCGTTTCCTTTCTGTCTCTATGCCCTTGAATTTAGGCTATTGTATTGGATGTGTTGGAGGGTCTATTGATCCTTATGCGGGAGTTGATGTGCGATTGAATATGGTCGGAAAGTCGCGTGTCGATGGATTTGAATGTGTTGATTATTTCGACGATTTGAACGCAAAGCGTTTCCAACTGGGACTGAATGCTGGCGTAGATGTCAATTTCGTGATCTTTTATTTGGGTTATCGGTTTACGAAGGACATGACCGACTTTATTCCGGAGAGGTATAGTCGTAACTCTTGTCATAAATTTGTTTTGGGATTCAATATCTTGTATTGAAAGACTTTTCTATTCTGTTGTTAAGAAGGGTGTGAAGTGTTTAATTTTGAGTGGAATAAGAAGCGTGCTGATGGCCCCGTCTTCCAACTTCAGTTCAAGTAGAGCAGCCTTCTTGTCTTCTTTTTCAACCTGGTCGAATATAAAGTTCCCCAAACTGAAGAAAATGTTTTTCCCGTTTATGGTATCTGTGTTTTGCACCACGTGCGGGTGATGTCCTACTATCAGGTCGGCACCGGCTTTTGTCAGGGTGTCGGCTTGTTCCTTTTGTAGTGGAGTGTTGTAAAGACTGTATTCTGTGCCCCAATGGGGTAGAACAACCACCTTTGTGTGAGGTTCCTGTAGCTTCAGCTGTGCTATGTGTTTTCCTAGCTCGGTGGCGCTGGTGTTGCAGATGCCTTCGCTGCCAACCTTGTTGGAAAAACGTCCTGTTGAGAGGAACGATATGCTGTAAAGTGCCAAACGGTTGGCCCCGCAGCCGATGAAAGCCGGATGTATTCGTTCTTCTTTAGTCCGTCCTGCACCTATTGGGACGATGCCCACCCTTTTCAACTGCCTTATGGTTTCTTCCAGTCCTTCTGCTCCTTGGTCGTAGGTGTGGTTGTTGGACAAACAGGCGTGGGTAACTCCGGCGGCCTTCAAACTATCGGCCCAACTCGGTTCTCCCCTGAAGGTGAATGGCTTTTGCACTTTCTTCTCGGTAGCGCAAAGCGGACATTCCAGGTTTATTACCACCGCATCGGCTTTTTTTAGTGGGGGGGTAACACCCTCGAACAGTTTTTGGAAACCCTGGCGATTAATCTGTTTGCGTATGCCGCGGTCGAGCATCACATCGCCGGTTATATAAATACAAAGCCCTTCTTGCTTTGCACATGTGGTGCAGGCAAGAAGGACTGTTATAGGGAGTAGAATCAATGAAAAGAACTTCATTGTGGAAAAAACTTATTCCGATTTAAGTCCGTTTAATATAGGGTAGCTTTCATCGCCGCCAAGACCAATTTTATTTTTCTCGCTGTCCCAATCCAGAAGCCACACGAGTCCATCTCTCCATCCTGTCACCTTGTTGATGGAAACCGGATCTTTTACAAAGAGCGACTTGGTCCAAGAAGGGCGCCCCTTCTGTTCCTTGTTTTTCAACAAAGTCTGCCATTCTTCGTCGTTGAATCGCTGCATGTCGTGGTCAACAAACTCGTGGTAGTCAAATACGGCCCCCCTTGTTAGGTAAGTCTTTCCGTTTCGTTCCACCACTACATATATTTCGTTGGCATTAGCCACCGCAGCATGCAGTATTCCGTTTTTCTTACACATAGGAATGTTGCGGGTGAACACATCGGCAATCAGAGCCACACACGAGTCTGGGCCTTTTACATCGTACCAGCCGTAGTATTTGATATCGGGGTGAATAATTCCAAGCGTGTAGTATTCGAAGGCGCCGCCCGTATAGCCGAGTTTTTCGTTCTCTTCATCAGACAGTCGCACATCGTTAAGTTCTTTGTTCGTAACGTTGATGCAGAGGTCAATTTTGTCGATTAACCACTCTGAATTGTCTTTTATATCGTTGTCTTTGTCGTAATATCCGGCTTTTTTCAGCATGTAGATGTTTAAATTCATCATCTCCTTCAACTTTTTCCAGAAGTCCAAGTTCGGCTCCACGTAGTGTTGGATGTATTCTGGTTTTGGAAGGTTGATAACATCAGCGCCTCCGTCGCCCATTTCGGCACCCATAGGTTGTTCGGCATACAGAACGGCGTCGTGCTTCAGCTCAGCCCACGAAGCGAGCGATGCATTTAGGTCTTTGCGTTGCCAGGCGCTGGTCCTCATATAGTCGGGTTTACTCTTGCTCTGCTTCTGTAATGTGATGAGCGATTCTAACCATTTGTTATACATGGTTTTGTCGTAATCGGCAAAATGGCTGAATTTTTTCCGTGCCAGGTTACGGAATTTTTCGTAGTTAGCCCACTTTTTCGCACCTTGATCGGTACTGTCGAGTACGTTGGCAGCCGAAGAAGAACCGAATGCGTCCATTACGTCCAAGCCGCAAGGGAAAGGACGGCTGCTGTTTGGTTTCTCGTCGTACATAAGGGAAAGAACTTCAGCGTCGGGTGTGTAACGTTGTGGCATGAAGTTAATTTTGTTCTTGCAGGCCATCAGTTTTTCGTCTTTCGGTTTAATCTTATCGAAGGCCTCGAACTTTTTCAGCAATAAATCACGCGCATTCTGCAACTTTTCGGGGTCTTCCAAATCGTCGGTGGTGTGAATGTTCAATTCTGAACCGAGTAGGTCGGCCAATTCGATGACAGGAATGTTGTCGGGTGCGCCAATCAGAAATTCTAGAGGGTTGTATACCGAACGGCACAGCTTTTTAGTGGCAGCGTCGGCCTTTTTATATTGCAGGGCCATATAGAGTGCTCTTTGCAGACCATTGTCGGTGTCCATGCAGAACCATGCGGTCTGTAGCCACATCATCGCCTTGAAATATTTCTTGGCCTCTTCGTTGCGGGTATAATGGCCGCGTGGTTTGAACAGACTGTAAGGGAAAGTGTTGTTAGACTGTACGTCTAAAAACTCAGATTCGCTGTCTGTCTGTGAAGCTATGTTGCTGAGTTCCATACCGTAATTGATTCTCAGCTCTTCGGGTATGTTCTCGAAAGTGATACCTGTGCACAGTTGGTTGGCAATGGCGTAATAGGTGGTTGCAAAGGCAGCCAGGTCTTTCTCTTTCTCCGATTTTGCCGCTGTCAACTCCTGCAGGCTCTGCTTGTAGAGGTCCTCGCTCAATTTTGCTATTGCAGGCAGAAACTCTTTGGTCTCCAGATACTTTAGTAGCCAACTGAAGTACATGTGGTAGGTGTGCAGGTAGAGGTCGGTAGTAATGTAGTACGGTATATTTTCGTATTGCTCGTAAACATTGAACAATTGGTCGAATTGGACATCGCAGATTCCGAAATTATCTTTTGTCAAATGCTCTTTTAGCTCGGGACTCATGTTGTTGACATAACTAAGGTTCACCAACAGGTCGGGGTTGTAAAGGCGCAGGCCGTTTTGTGTGGTGTGCCTGTTTTTCTCGAATTCTGCAAGTTTGGCGTCTACTTTTTTTACAAAGTCCTTCTCTTCTTTGTTTAGAACTATGAGGTCGTAGGTCTTCTTGTAGTTCTTTTCCCACTGTTTCCAGTAGTTAGACTTCCTTTTGTTGAGTTTGTCTTGTGCATAAGCCTTTACAACAGGCATCATGTCTGTTCTGTATTGCTTGATGGCGCATATCTTCTCGTTAATCTCGCCCTCTTTAAACCAGTGCTTGTGGCGGGCGTAGGGTATACTGCGGAGTAAGCGCAACTCTTCGTACGAATACTTGCTCAGGTCGATATTGTAGTCGGGCTGGTTGTAGAACTTGTCTAAGTCGAAATGTAGTCCCCAGCGCATATTGGTGTCTTGCTCCACTTTGGTCGCGTTCGCTGTAGAGTCGGCTGCATTAGATCTGTTGCTTGTACATGAAGAATTGCTCAGGCCTATGACTAAAATAAGGGCTGAACTAACTGACAGAAGTTGTTTTTTCATTGTTTTTCTCATCCTAATTGTGTGCTTTTAAAGTTATTCCTTATGGTTGGCAAGGAATTTAGCCGTAGTTGTGGAATCGGCAACATAGCGCTTGAATTTGAGTCCGAATTTCCCTAAATAGTATTCGGCTTCGTATTTGCTGCGGTCTTGCCTTATCTCTAGTGTTCGGACCATAGCCGGTTTTTGGCTTTGGTCGATGTAGAAGTCCTCTAACTTCGAAGCTACATGAGAACCTTTCCAAAGTGGCACAAAGTGCTGGCCCTTATATAGCTGGTAGATGAATAAGCGCCGGTCCATCTGGTGCCAGAATGGGGTTTCCTTGATGACGCCGACGGCTACTTCAGGCACGCTGTCTTCGTTTATATCGCCCCAAGTGAAGCGGTAAACAGGCCAGGGTAGCGGTTGGTTGCAGATTTCGACACCATTCTTCTCGTAGCGGATAATGCTCAGACTGTCGTTGATGCGGTCAAGCCTTATTACGCCACCATTCCAATCGAAACGCTCTGCCTTTTCAGACTTGTTGCTGGAACAACAGCAGAATGTGAGGACCGACAGTAGTAGGAAGATGGTGGTGCTGCGCATTAGTCTTCGAGGTTGATGCTGACGGATTCAACGTCGTTGCAGTCGCTGATCCCGCCTACGTTGCAGATGTGGTAGTCTTCGTCTTTCTGGATTTTGGCGCAGGCGAAACGGGCGTCGTGCGGGAAAATCATCCAGTAGCTGTTGGCTATCGCATCGTCGAAAATAGCTTTTTTTGTTTCCAGAGCCTTAAGGGGTTCAATGTCGTGCGCATCAAGCCAGTCGAGGTGGACGTTGGCACCGGTTGGCACCGTGTCGCCGATGAAGATGTAGGTCTCGTCGCCGTCGTGGATGTAGGCCACAATTTGTGCCTGCGTGTGTCCGTCTACCAATTTCAACTCCACTTCCGGGCAGAGCGCCTCGTCTTCTTTCAAGACGTGTAACTTTTCCTTTTTGAAGGCTTCCATCACGTCGGAAGGAATAATCATATATTTTTCCCGTTCGTTCGCGTTCAGCATACTGACCCATTGGCGTTCGCCCACATGGACGGTAGCGTTGGGGAAGGTGAGCGCGATGTTTTGGTCGGCGTCGATGCAGGTTGTGCCCCCGCAGTGCTCAAAATGCAGGCTGGTCAGCACAATGTCGGTGATTTCTTCGCGCTTGCAGCCGCATTTTTCCACTTCTTCCGCAATGTCTCGCAGATCGTAGAAACCGAACTCCTCCATAACCTCGGCGTGCTTTAGGCCGACACCGGTGTCGAAAAGGATTTTCTTGTTGTCGGTTTGAACCAGAAGGGAACGCATCGCCAGCGTGCAACGGTTGTCAGAATCAGCAGGATAGAATTCACTCCAAGCCAGTTTGGGGGCAACACCGAAGAGGGAGCCGCCATCGTATAAAAATTTTCCTGTTTTTATGCTAATAAGCATCATTTTATTGTATTTTTGTACAAAATTAACAATATGGTGTAAAATGCCAAAATTCTAAAGGAATACAAGGTTTAGACATGGATTTTCTACAGTTAGTTATAGGACTTGTTTTATTGGTTTTTGCGGGCGACTATCTGGTTGAATCGGCTTCTGGTATAGCGAGGTCTTTCAAGATGTCGAATCTGATTATAGGTTTGACTGTTGTGGCTTTTGGAACATCTGCTCCCGAGTTGTTTGTCAGTGTCACTTCGTCGTTGACCGATAGTTCGGCCATTGCTGTGGGCAACGTGGTCGGCTCGAACTGCATCAATGTGTCTGTCATTGTCGGACTGACAGCTTTGATTTGTCCTTTCGCTGTGAAAAAAGACTGTATTACAATCGATACGATGTTTATGCTGTTTATCACACTGGCCCTTCTTGGTCTTGGACTGTTTGGTGAAGGCATATCGCGTTTCGACGGTTTCCTTCTGTTCGCGATGCTTGTGGGCTACACGTGTTGGCGCATAAAGAAAGCTAAACAGAATCCAGAGGCGATGGCCGAAGCGGTTGCCGAGGTGGAAGTCCCTGAAAAGGAAAAACCGGTTTTTGTGAATGTACTCATTCTGGTGGCCTCTATCGGTTTTCTGGCATTCGGTGCCGATCTGATGGTTGAAGCCGCAAAAAACATAGCGCGCGATTTCGGTGTTACCGAGCGTGTTATTTCGGTTACAGTGGTTGCTTTGGGTACCAGCCTGCCAGAACTGACGACTTCGGTAATGGGCGCCATTAAAGGAAAGGAAGATTTGGCCGTGGGCGGTATTGTCGGGTCTAATATCTTCAACATTGGCAGTGTGTTGGCATTGTCGGCTTGCGCTTCGCCAATTGGCTTTAGCGAAGCGAGCATTACAACACCACAATTTACAACCGACGTTTTATGGGTGTTCGGCTTTGAGGTCATGCTGCTTATCGGACTGATAAATGTGACCAATAATGTCGACGGTTTCAAAAATACTGGCAAACTGAGCAGCCTGTTCTCGGCTGAGAACGGACTGGTTGGACGTATTTGGGGCGCTTGCGCCCTGGGGCTTTATGCCGTGTATGTTTTCCTCCTTTTATCTAAACCTGTGGTTAACTGATTAATTATGGAAGATACCGAAAAAAATACACAATCGAAAATCGACGACCTTCAGTCTAAAGGCTACCGGCTCGACTGCCGGTATATGCGGATGGCGCTGATTTGGTCGGAAAACTCTTATTGCGAACGCCGAAAGGTGGGCGCTTTGCTTGTTAAGAACAATCGCATTATCAGCGATGGTTATAACGGCACTCCTTCTGGTTTCGAGAATATTTGCGAAGATGCGAATAACCGGACCAAGCCTTATGTGCTTCACGCCGAGGCTAACGCTATTACCAAGGTGGCGAGGTCGAGTAACAGCAGCGAGGGCGCTACTCTTTATGTCACTTCCTCGCCTTGCATCGAATGTGCCAAACTGATAATTCAGGCTGGCATCACCAGAGTCGTGTTCGCCGAGTATTATCGCGATACCGAAGGCATCGAACTCCTGAAGCGCGCTGGCATTGTGACGGAGCTACTTGATATGTAATGTAAGAATTTTATTTTCCCTTTTACTATACAAACCATTCAATGAAGAATATTCTTTACCCTTTAGGCCTTGCTCTGGCAGTGGTTGTGGGCATTACTATAGGAAAACGCATTTCGAAGATGGGCGATTCCTCTCCGTTGTGGGGTGGACAGAATTTTTTCACTACCTCGAACGAGGCGGGGAAGTTCGGCGCATTGTTCAATCTGATCAATGAGCGGTATGTCGACTCTGTTAATGTCGACAGCGTTGCCGAGGCTGCGATTCCTACGATTCTAGAAAAACTGGACCCGCATACGGTTTACTTGTCTAATACCGATATGCAGATTGCGAACGACGACCTCGAAGGTTCGTTCAGCGGTATTGGCGTGCAGTTCTCTATTGAGGAAGACACTGTGATGATTTCGAATGTCATTAGTGGCGGCCCTTGTGAGAAAAAAGGCGTGCGTGCTGGTGACCGAATTGTGAAAGTCGATGGCAAGGACTTTACCGGTAAGAGCATCAACAACAACTTTGTGGTGAAAACCCTGCGTGGCAAGAAGGGATCTCATGTAAAACTGGGCATCTGCCGCAAGGGCGCCAATGGCTTGATAGACTTTGACATTGTACGTGACGACATTTCTGTCAGCAGTATCGATATATCGTATATGATTGCTCCGGAAGTGGGCTTCGTGCGTGTGAACAAGTTCGGTGAGAACACCTACCGCGAGTTTATGGAGTCGTTGGTTGGCTTGCAGAAGTGTGGCGCTAAAAAATTTATTGTCGATTTGCGTGAAAACTCGGGCGGTTATCTGCGTGCGGCTACCTATATGGTCAACGAGTTCCTGATGAAGGACCAGAAGATTGTGTATACACGCGGGCGGACTGATGAAGACCGGGAAGACTATTTTGCTGACGGCAGAGGCCACTTCCAAGATTTTCCGATAACCGTGCTTATTAACGAATGGTCCGCTTCTGCCAGTGAGATTTTTGCGGGCGCTATTCAAGACAACGACCGTGGCACCATTATCGGCCGCCGTTCTTTCGGTAAGGGCTTGGTGCAGCAGTCGTTCCAACTCGACAACAATTCAGAGGTGCGTCTGACCATTGCACGCTACTATACGCCTTCGGGACGCTGCATCCAGAAGCCGTATAAGAACGAGAAGGAGTACACCGATGAAATTATGGAACGCTATAGTAACGGTGAGATGGACGATTCTTCGAAATACAAGCACGACGAGGGCGAAGATAAGTTTACCACCGTGGGCGGACGTGTGGTATATGGCGGTGGCGGTATTACTCCCGATATTTTCGTTGGGGTAAACAAGCAGGGGGTTAACTCTTACTTCCGCGCGCTGAACGACCGTGTGCTTTACGATTTTGCCTTCTTCTACACCGATACCAACCGCGAACAGCTTTCGAAGTATAAAAGCAAGGAGGAACTTGTGAAGTTCTTGAACACGCAGGGGCTGGACCGCAAATTGGCCGATTATGCGAAAACCAAGGCGGGCATCAAGGTGAATCCGACGATGTTGAATGAATCTAAAGATTTGATTCAAAATAGGTTGAATGCCTGCATAGTGCGCAATTTCTTTGGCGATGAGGGATTTTTCAGCGTGCTGAACGAAATAGACCCTATAGTAAAAAAAGCGCTGTCGTTCAATTTGGAAAAGTAAAAAAATAGGCCTACCTTTGTGTAGTCCTAAAAGACGAAATACAGAAGAGTTCCGGCTTCTTTTGCCGGAATTCTTTTTGTTATGTAGCTAGACAATATAAACAAAAAAACAAGAATAAAATGGCTGGATCTTACGTGTCCCAGGCGGGACTAGACAAGATGGTAGAGGAGTTGCGACACTTGGAAGGTGTTGAGCGACCTGCTATCTCAAGAGCTATTGCTGAGGCAAGAGACAAAGGTGACCTTTCGGAAAATGCAGAGTACGATGCTGCAAAAGAAGCGCAGGGCTTGTTGGAGTCTCGCATTTCCCTCTTGAAGGAGAAAATTGCGAGCGCTATCGTTATCGACGAGTCTAAACTTACTACCGACAAGGTGCAAATCCTTAACAAGGTAGAGCTGAAAAACACCAAGAACGGAGCCAAGATGTCTTACACTATTGTGTCGGAGTCGGAAGCTAACCTCAAGGAGGGTAAAATCTCAATCAAAACTCCTATTGCCCAGGCGTTGCTTGGCAAGAAGGTGGGCGATGTTGTTGAGGTGAAGGTGCCTGCGGGCTCTATTCCGTTCGAAATCATGAACATCTCGCTTTCATAATAGTTTTTAGGGTGCGTTTCGTTATGCACCCTTTTTTGTTGTTTCTTCAAAGTCACAGACCCGTAAAAGGCTTTTTATTCTTCCTTATAATACTTAATACTATGGCAACTATTTTCACAAAAATCGCAAATGGGGAAATCCCTTCTTATAAAATTGCAGAAGACGAGAACTACTATGCTTTTCTCGATATTAATCCGTTGAAAAAGGGACACACACTCGTTATTCCGAGAAAGTTGGAAGAAGATTATATCTTCAACCTTGACGATGATACGCTGGCAGGCCTTACCCTTTTCGCCAAGAAGGTGGCAAAAGCCATAAAGGCGGCTATTCCGTGCCAACGTGTTGGCGTGGCTGTTTTGGGTATGGAGGTCCCTCATGTACACATCCACCTGGTTCCGCTCGAAAAAGAGAACGATTTGAACTTCCGTAACGAGAAACTCCAAGTCCCTGCCGAGGAAATGGCTGAAATAGCCAAGCGCATCCGTGAGCAGTTCGGCAAATAATCACACTTTTTACCGTATAACTTTTAATTTGTTAAGATGCCAGAAACTGACATCGTAAATACTAGGTCCGATTCCTCAAACCATCAGGTCCAAAACCCCGAGCTGGAGGTGCTGCCTCCGCAGGCTAACGAGGTGGTCGAGGTGGTCCCGTATCCGGTCGATACGGTTGCCGTTTGGCGCCCTAAACGTATTGAGAAAATAGATACGTTTTATATCTCGGCGTACGATTTTCCGGCAACGGTGATGGATACCACCTACCTCGATAGCTGTTTGGCCTATGAAAGGGTGGCGGCTCCCGACCAACTGGTTCCCCCTGAACATATTCCTGTTTCGGCAGAAGAACTGGCCTACGACAGCATCTTCGCCAAGCTGACCAGCGTTAGCGACACTACCATTGTGCGTGCTGAGCAGGTGACGGTGTCGGCGAAAGACCAGTATGTGGGATTTGAGGGTATTCCGAAAGTGGAGTGCATACAGAACCAGTTCTGGTTCGCTCCGCTTCTGTTTGCTATATTTTTCTGCTATGGCTTGGTGTTCGCGTTGCGCTCGAAATCGGTAGCACGCGATGCGAAGGAGTTCTTCTCGCTGAAGCGCCACAGCAGTGCCTCGGCAGAATTCTCGAACGAGCAGAAAGTCCAGTACCGTTTTGTATTGAACGTGTTGGCAATGGTCAACATATCGGTGTTTGTGGTGCTGGCCCTGCATTCCTATATGCCGAAACTGGGTCCGAGGTCGTACCTGATGGCGGTGCTTGCTTGCTTCGCCTTGTCGGCGGCCTACGTCTTATTCAAGCAGTTCACGGCCGTTTATCTGGCGTTTGTCTTCTTCGACAAGTATGTTAGAAGGGAGTGGAGCCATTCGTTCCTGTATTTGTGGGGAGCGCTGGGAATGGTGCTCTTTCCGGTCATCTTGTGCTTGTCGTTCGGACCGGTAAACGTTACGCAAACCCTACTATATGTGGGTGTTGGAGCTGCCTGCTTGGCTGAACTTTTGCTTATTGTGTATGATATTGTGCGCTTTTTCAGGTTCAGATTTTCCATTCTCTATTTAATTTTGTACCTTTGCACACTCGAATTTTTACCCCTTGCAGCGTTGCTGTTCGGGTATTATAATGCAATTGCGACTGTTTAAATTTATACCATAAAAAAGAGATGCAAAAGATAAAGAGAATTTTGGTTTCTCAACCAAAGCCTGCTTCAGATAAATCTCCTTATTTTGATATTGAAAAGAAGTATGGAATAACACTCGACTTTAAACCTTTTATTCGTGTTGAACCTGTTGCAGCAAAGGAATTCCGTACCCAGAAGGTTAACATTTTAGACCACACTGCGGTTTTGTTTACCGCCAAGGTCGGAATTGACCACTTTTTCCGTCTTTGTGAAGAAATGCGTATTACGGTTCCCGACGACATGAAGTATTTCTGTGTTTCGGAACAGGTTTCACTTTATCTTCAGAAATACATCCAGTATCGCAAGCGCAAAATGTTTTATGGGGCAACTAGCAAGTTGGAAGACTTGGTTGCCGTTATTGCCAAACATACCGACGAAAAATATCTTGTCGTTATGTCTGATGTGCACGAAGTGAACAAGTGCGTAGAGCAGAAGAAGGACATTATTGACTATTTGGAAGAAATTAACGCCAACTATACGAAGGCGGTTATGTATAAGACGGTTAGTACCGACTTTACCAAGGACCCTGACTTCAACTACGATATGTTCATGTTCTTCAGTCCCTCGGGTATCACTTCGCTTTATGCGAACTTCCCTAATTTCGAACAGGGCGACATTAAGATAGGTTGTTTCGGTCCGACTACCATCAAGGCGGCTAAAGACAAGGGACTTGTTGTTAATGTTGAAGCACCTACTCCTGAAAATCCGTCTATGGCTGCGGCCCTCGACGCTTTCTTGAAGTCTCAGAAATAAGTATACTCTTTATACAGGTATAGGGGTGAGAAGGCAGGGTTCTGTTAACTCATCCCTTTTGTTTTAATAGCGCAAGTTTTTATATGGAAGTAAGAAGGTACACATTCCCAAAAGAGGAGCATCTTTACGGACAGACGGCGGTCGACACCCTGTTCCGGAAAGGTAAGTCCTTCCTGGCTTTCCCCGTCAAAGTGACTTTTCTGGTTACAACCGACGAGGTGCCGGTTCGCTGTATGGTGGTTGCTCCAAAAAAGAAATTCAAACATGCGGTCGACCGTAACCGTGTGAAACGCCAGTTGCGTGAGGCGTACCGCAAGAACAAGCTGGAACTGTTCGATTGGGCCTCTTCTCACGAGCAGCAGCTGCATTTCAGTATGGTGTATGTGGGCGACAGCCTGATGCCTAGCAGCGTTGTGGAACGCAAGATAAAGGTGGCTTTGGAAAAACTTAGGGAGAAACTCGGATGATGGGTTGGGTAGGACTTTTACGGAAGGTTTATCTGTTGCCGGTCTACTTCTACAGGCAATGCATCTCTCCTATGTTCCCTTCAGTTTGCCGTTATACGCCTACCTGCTCGCAATATATGGTCGAGGCTGTGCTGAAGCACGGTGTCGTTAAGGGCACTTGGCTGGGTCTGAAGCGTGTTTGGCGGTGTAATCCGTGGTGGGGCGGACATGGGTACGACCCTGTTCCCGACGAGTTCCATTGGTAGTTTGTGTCGGCTGTTTTGTTTATGCAATTTGGTTCAGTCCTAGAGTGACGAACCCCATAAGGAAGCCTAGCAGGGCGCCTAGCCATACTATGGCCTTCAATTCTTTGTCCATAATGCCGAAAATGAGGTCTTCCATCTCTTTCACGTCCATTTCCTTAATTTTGTTCTCAACCATCTGCTGCACGTTTATGGTCTCCATCATTTTTGGCAGTTTCTCGGTTATGGTGTTTCTGTATAGGCGGATGGCCGCGTTCTTGAACGCGTCTAGTTGTTCTTGCTTGTTGGCCAGCAACCCGCTTACAGGGGTGTTGAGGAAGTCTCCGATGGTAGTTTTTATCATATCGTAAGCCAATGGCCGCGCGTGCACGGTTAGCAGGTCCGACACGGTTTCGGCAATCTGTTGGCTCAGCGATTTCCCTTTGGCCGAAATGTAGATGGATTCGATAAAGTTGGCGTTTTGTCTGAAACAGCCTATGGCCATATCGGCTATTTGCTGGTCAAGTCCGTTATTGGTCAGTTTCTCCGAAACCACATCGGTAATAGAGTCGATGGTTCTCTGCTCTATGCCGGCCATCTCTTCTTCCCCCAAAAAGGAAGAGGCTTTCTGGTGTATGGAATCTTGGTCGTTTTGCAGGTTGGTTAGAAAGTCCGATAGGGTATTCCCTATTTTGTCGATCACATCCTCCGACAGCAGGTTTTCACGCAAAACCTCTTCCGTCATCAGTTTCTCGCTGATCATCTGTGCGATTGATTCCGCCATACGGTCTTTTTCTTTAGGTATAAGTCCGGGGGTGAACGGAATTTTGAAACCGAACAGGTATTTGGCCTCGTAGGGGTGGAACAGCATCCTGATGGCCATATCGTTAGTGATGTAGCCTATAATGGCTCCTGCAAGAGGTGTGAGGATGTATGAGATTGGAATCATCGTGTTTTCAGACAAACCTATAAAAGAGCGGATGTAGGGTAAATACGGGGTAACGCATTGGTCATCCGTTTTTTGCTTGTACCTTAAATAGCTTCAGTCAGTCCTTTTTCAAGTAGTCGAACAGGTTGAAAGAACCAGCCTCGTTTTCTATGTTGAGAGATGGAACGTGTTCTACCATTTTTGTGACACCATCTGTTTTCTGAACATAAAAGTATACGAATGCGCCCGTATAGCTGCGGAATATCACTTGATAAGTAGAATCGGTTTCTTCTCCCTGCTTTAAGTACATCATAGAAGGGTTCTCTTCCGCTACGCTCCAATCATACGTGCTTTTGCAATAGTTGTTTACACCTTCGTAGGCTGTTTCTGCCGTTATTTCGTTCTTTGTGTTGCTGGAATCGGAACTGTTGGTGCTGTTCGTACTATTGTTGCTGTTTGTGTTGCATGAGCATAGACACAAAACTGTGAATATGAATGAAAAAACTATGTGTTTCATCTTGATTTGGTCCTCGCTAGTCGAATTTGTTGTAATGGAATGGTTGGAACTTTAGTGAATGTCTGGCTGTCAATATGGGCGCAGTCTAATCACTTATCGTTTTGATTTCATCGATGGAAAGTCCTGTTATTTCTGAAATGTCCTCTAAAGAAAAGCCTTTGGATTTCATTTTGCGGGCGTTCTCGTACTTTTCGTTCATTCGACCTTCTTCTCGTCCTTCTTCTCGTCCTTCTTCTCGTCCTTCTTCTCGTCCTTCAGCCCGTCCTTCTTCTCGACCTTCGGCCCGTCCTTCTTCCAGACCTTCGGCAAATCCGTCGTTTTTTGCGGTATTAATCACATCGTTTTGAATTCTGATGTTGTCTAAGTGGCGTTCGTATGCCCGTCTTTCTTCCGCGTTCATAGAAATAAACTTCAGTTTTTCTCTTGCTTCTTGAAGTCCAGGAACTGTGGTGTCGTCCTTGATTATGCCATCCTTAATGTATTCCATCCATTCCTCTATCGGAGTTTTTGCCAGTTCGTTGAACTGGTTAACCCTAATGAGGAAATACTCTGGGAACACATTGCCGGCAGGCCATTTCCGGAAAGTGTTCTGTTGCTTTTTGCTTATTTGCAGAATATCGTCGGTAAAAACACCCTTGAATTCGGTTTTGCCATGGTACAGGTAGTCTTTTCCGGTACCCATGTCGAAATAGAGGATGTTTACAGAATATACCTTTTTTACTTTGTCGTAATCGCTGCCCAAAGAGACGTGTTCGCAAATGGCCTTGCTTACTCCGTAGAGAATGCGTTCTAGAAAATAAACCTCTCGTGAGAGTTGGACCTCAACAATAATGATTTCGTCCTTGGAGTTCTTTGCCTTAATGTCAACGCGGTTGAATTTGTCGTCGTAACTGTCTTGGTTGCTTTCGCTTTCAAGGATTTCAGTTATGGTGATTTTTTCTTCAAGAAGGACTGTCAGTAGCCCTTCCAGCACTCCAAAATTGGCCTTGTCGCGAAGCATACGCTTCACGGCCCAATCGAAATGTATGTATTTTTCCGCAACCATAGACGTTGTTCTTTATTGCTGTTGTTTTATACAAAGGTACATCTTTTTCGTTATAACTCAAATGCTTAAAAATCGCTATTTGTTGGATTTAGGCTGTGGTTCCTACTAGGCGTTATCCCCTAATGAAAAAAGCGGATGACTGTGGTTTATACTGCATCCGCCTTGTCTGTTATTTTACTTGGAGTTTCTGTTATTTTCCTTCTTGTTTGAAGGTGGCGTGACAGAAAACATTAGCCATTGCTTCAATGTGGGTTATGTTGTTTGGATTAACTTCTAAATAAGAGTCTTTATATTCGCCCTTTATGACCATTTCTTCTTCTTTTGGTGACGTGCCGTACAAAAGCGTGTTGTCCTTATCCTCAGATAGAGACGATAATTTTATATTAAGTTCACGGAGTTCGCGTAGTTCATCCTCCTTTTTATAGTATTTAAGAACGAAAACTTCTGGAATAAATAAAACAAACTCCAAAAACAGGATGTTGCATAACAATTTGTAGCATAATCGATAGGTGCTATGGTGCTCGCTTAAAAAAAAGAAATGCAGGGTAGAACTGAAAAGAAGCATTAAAAATGGAATCACTGCCAGATCTAACAGTAAAATAAAAAGATATTCATTTTCTTTTGGCCTTCAATGGGTAAATCTTCGATAAGAAGTGGAGGACTGAAAATCCTGCTAAAATAGATATGAAAATTGACAAGGTGGAGGCTGGCAGAAACAAGTGCCAGTTATGGATATATTCGTTTGAATTGAATGGCTTAAGCAGAAGAAATATGAAAAAACATATACTGCTTACCGATAAAGAAAAAATAATACTGTTACGCATGTCGACTGGTGTTGTGAATGTTCGGTGCAATATTAAGAAATAAATGTCTTCTCCCAAAAAAGGATTTGGACTTAATTCTTGTTCGGAGGCGAATATACGGCAGTATAATAATATGTTTTACGACATGAATTTTGTGCGGATTAAAAAGAGTTTTACAGCCTTTTTTTGATTAGTTAGTTGTGATAATAAATTTATTTTCCATTCGATGAAATGGGACGTTTTTTGAAAAAGGATTGGTACTGAAGTCTGGCCGTCTTTCGTTTTTGCTGCTGTACTTGTCTGCTGATTTTCAGTAGATACCGACTTTTAAGGCGGCTGGTGGCCAGAAAAAAAGCTCGTCCCGTATTGCACGAATTTAAAATTATTGCATTATCTTAGTGTCATAATCAAATACTACAATATTAAACTATATGGAAAATGGAAATCTTTCGGTTTCGGCCGAGCAAATCGCAACATGGCGTAGACAGTTCCGCGAAGAATTGACCAATTTGGCATCTTCCGAAATTGCCGTTTCTGAAGAACGTGACATTCTCGATGCTTTGGTTGCCTCGTATGTGCAGCACGGCATCACTCCGCTTACCATTGCCTATAAAATTCTTCCTAGTGGATTTTTGAAGTAGGATTTATCTCATTGGAACGCGAATAGTACAAAACCCCGCAACAGCAGATTCCTGTTGCGGGGTTTGTTTCCTTGTATACGGGGGCGGCTTATTCTTGGCCGTAGAATCTCTTTATTTCGTCTAGCCGCTGTTCGCAGACGGCCCGTCCCATATTGTAGACGTTCCTCATTTTAGCCTCGTTTTGCTCTAAGCGTCCTATAGGAAGCTCTTTTTCGGGGTAGATGAGTAGCGTGTTGCCCGTTTTTTCTTGTTCGGCCAGGTAGTCGAGTTGCTTGTTGTACATAATGTGCCGGTTGGCCATGGCTTCTGCTATTTTGGGCGTTTTCCGCAGGGCTATTTTCATAAGGGGGTAGATGGCCGGGCGTTTCTTCCGAAAGCCGTGTGGCTGGGTTAAGACCACAATGTTCCGGTCGTAGCCCAAACTTTGGAAGTAGGCTAGTGGAATAGAGTCGGCCATGCCGCCGTCGAGTAGCCGGTAGCCGTCGATGCTGACGGGCTTCGACACAACAGGCAGCGATGCCGATGCGCGCAACCATTCGAGGTTGTGGTCGTCGAAACTGTCTATTTTCCGGTATACGGCTTCTCCGGTGTCGACGTTGGTGCAGACCAGGTAGAACTCCATAGGGTTGTTTTTAAAGGTCTCGTTGTCGAAAATGTCGAGCTCGCGCGGCAGAATGTGGTAGCTGAACTCGTTGCCGACCAGTTCGCCTGTTTTCAGCAGCGTGCGCAGCCCCATATAACGAGGGTCGTCTTTGAAAGCAATGTTGTAGCGCAGCGCCCTTCCGGTTTGTTTCGACTTGTAGTTGCAGCCGAAAGTAGCACCCGCCGATACGCCTATCATGCCGTCGGCTACAATGCCTTGCTCTATCAAAACGTCTATAACGCCTGCGGTAAATAAGCCACGCAGTCCGCCTCCTTCTAGTACGAGTCCTTTTTTCATTGTTATTTTCCTTTTTACAAATGTAATAATTTTCTTGTCTGTTCGTTCTCTATTACAAGAATTTTGGTCGTTATCTTCCGTTTGCTTTGGAGGTGTGGTATTTTTTGCAAGTTAGTTGCACGACTTTTTTTCTTAAATTTGCAATGCAAAAATGAAGTTAGTATAAATAATAGTATTGAAATCATACTTGATGTGAGTTTTGTTTAATTTACAAGTTATGTTAAAAATTAAATTGTTAGTTTTAATTTCCTTTCTGTTCTCGGCGGTGTGGGCGAATGCTGCCAAACTGAAAGGAACTGTTGTTGCTGCAGAAGACGGCGCCCCGTTGCCTGGGGCTAGTATTACAATCAAGGAACTTCCCAACCAGGGGGTTGAAGTTGAAGAAGACGGTACCTATAAAATCGAGGTCCCTTCTGGTAAGTATACTGTTGTCTGTGAATTGGTGGGTTTCACGACTCTGACTAAATCGGTGAACGTGAAACAAGAGGCAAAACTCAATTTCAAGTTAGAGTCTGATGTGGAAGATTTAGGTGCGGTGGAGGTGACCAGCCGTTCCCTTCACAAGGCGGTGGAACAAACCCAGATGAGTGTGGCGCACCTGGAGGTGGGTGACGTGAAAAAAATGCCGTCGATGTTCGGCGAGCAAGACATTATTAAGTCGTTGCAGCTGATGCCGGGCGTGAAAGCGGAGAGCGATGGCTCGAGTGGATTCCAGGTGCGTGGTGGCGAGAGCAGCCAAAATCTGGTGCTGCTTGATGGGGCTACGGTGAACAATGCCGGACACCTGATGGGCTTGTTCTCGACCTTCAACAGCGATGTACTGCGCGATGTGACGCTCTATAAGGGACAGATGCCCGCACAATATGGCGGACGTATTGCCAGTGTGCTCGACGTTTCAACCATTAATGGTAATAATCAGTCGTTCCAAGCCGATGGCGCCCTCGGTCTGCTTGCCAGCAAGCTGACGCTGCAGGGCCCTATCCAGAAAGGCAAATCGTCGTGGCTGGTTGCCGGCAGACGTACCTACATAGACCTTTTTCTGCAAGCAACCGAAGACTTTAAAGACACCAAACTTAACTTCTACGATTTGAATGCCAAACTCGATTTCAAATTGAGCCAGAAGGATCAGTTAGATGTCTCGTTCTTTAACGGGCAAGACCATATGGCGGTCAACGACCTGATGGCTATCAAGTGGGGTAGTACTATCGGCTCGTTGAAGTGGAGGCATGCTTTCCATAGCGGACTCAACCTGAACAGCGACGTGTTTGTCAGCCACTACAAGATTAGGGAATGGATTGACATTGACGGCTCGATGAACAGTTTCGACGGCATTAACACGCAGGCGTCGTGGAGGGAGAACCTGACGTGGAAGGCTGGCGACAAACATACGTTCGATTTTGGTTTCCAGTCGTCGTACCACGATGTAATTACTGCCGACTGGTACTACAACGACATTCACGAATGCGAGGAACGTTATGCTTGGGAGAATAATTTCTGGGTGAACGACGAGTGGAAGCTGACCAAGCGCCTGAGTGTGCTGGCTGGTGTGCGTGTAACGGCTTTCAGCCTTTTGGGTTCCGGCCCTTACTACCAGCTCGATGACGAGGGGAACATTCTTTCTACCACCAACTATGGGAAGGGCGAATTTGTGAAAACCTATGTGAACGCCGAACCCCGTTTCTCGGCCAACTACAAACTGACCAACAACCAGAGCGTGAAGGTGGCCTACAGCCATACCTGCCAGAACCTGCATACGCTTAAAAGCGGCATCACATCTATGCCGACCGACCGTTTTACCATGTCGACCAACCTGTTGAAACCTGAGGTCGCTGACCAGGTGAGCGCGGGTTACGCTATCTCGTTCGACAATGAGGCGCATAACAACGCTTACGAGGCAAGTGCCGATGTTTACTACAAACACACCGACAATACTATTGACTACCGCGACGGTGTGGGTGCTTTCGACAAAATTGAAATTGACCGTATTGTGCTGGCCGGACAGGGAAGGTCGTATGGTCTGGAATTAGAACTGAAAAAGAACTTCGGAAAGGTGACCGGATGGGTCAGCTACACCCTCAGCTTTACCGAAAGCCAGATTGACGGCATTAACCGCAACCGCTGGTACACCGCTAGCAACGACCGAAGGCACGACATCAATATTGTGGCTATTTACAGCCCGAACAAGAAATGGGATTTCTCGGCTTCGTGGAAGTTCTACAGTGGCCAGGCTATGAGCCTGCCTGTGGGCAAGTACCAGATTGAGAACCAAACGTACTATTATTACGACAACCGAAACAACTACAGGGCTCCGAGCTACCACCGGCTTGACCTGGGTGCTACCCGCCATGGCAAACAGCACAAACATTGGCAGGGTGAATGGGCGTTCGGACTCTATAACGCCTATGGACGCTATAACCCGTTCATGATTTCCGTGAGCGAAGACCAGTATACCAATTCGGGGTCGAAAGCGACGCTGATCGCGATGTACTCGTTCTTGCCGTCGGTAACCTACCGTTTCAAATTTAAATAAATAATATTGGAGAAAGACATGAAAAAGTTAAACTATATATTGGCCATTATGGCGGGTGCGCTTTTCGCCTCGTGTGAAAAGACTTTGGAATTAGATTATGACAAAGCTGGTGAAGAGGTGTTGGTTGTTCAGGGAAATGTTAGTAACGAAGGCATTTATGTAACTTTGAATGCGCTGAGCAACGTGACTGACTCTGTTAGCACTTGTGGCTTGGCCGGCGCGGAAGTGTCGGTTGCTGGTTCCGACGGTTACGAAGAGACGCTGGTCTATGGCGACGGACGCTACTATTCGCCCACCAATGCCGTGGGTGTGCCTGGGGTGACCTATACGCTGCATGTGAAGCGGGGGGGTAACGAGTGTTACGCCAAGTCGACTATGCCGAATCCTGCACCTATTGATTCTGTGAGATACAAGTGGCTCAAAATGTTTGGCGATATGGATATCTTTATGCTCTATATCTACTTCAACGATAACCCCGATACCGAAGACTACCACCTCTATAGTGTGGAACGTAACGGAAAGACTGTCAGGTTTTATTGTGCGCCAGACGAAGGGTTGAGCGATGTGTATAACTACCGCTACATTGACCTGAATACCAAATTGGAATGGAAGGAAGATGAAAGGGAAAAGAAGGAATTCCACGGAATGGAGCGGACCGATGTTATTTATGGCGGAAACAGTTTTAATGTCTCTCTCCGTACGGTCGACAAGAACACCTACCGCTTTTTCTCGTCGGGTGACTTCAATGGCAGTGGGGTGAATCCGACTACTAACTTGGTTGGCAACAACTGTGTCGGCTATTTCAGCGCCTATTCGGTAGACAAGCGTTCGATGGTGATGCCCACTTACGATGAGGCTCTGAAAATGAAGTAACCAGATGCTCTGAACTATGCTTATCTCCTCCTGTTTGGGGATTGATAGGAAGTATTACGTTAAACTGTCTTTGATGAACGTCTAAAATATCGTTTTATGAGATATGAGAGGAATATCCGTTTCTTAATGGATAATGGTTTGCTTGAAACAATGGTCAAAGCCGATGCTTTAGTCAGAAAACTGAACTCGTTGTCGATTGTCCAACAAGAGGAAATGAATGCTACTATAAGGGAATTGTTCGGAACTGTGGGTGTCAATCCGTCTGTCTCTGCAAATTTCCATTGCGATTTCGGATGCAACATCCATGTAGGGAATAACTTCTATGCTGGTTATAACTGTACAATGCTTGATTATGCTGAAATTCGGATAGGAGATAATTGTATGGTGGGTCCTGACGTTGGCATTTACACCACTTATCACGACGAAAAACCTGAAGGTCGTTATCTATCGGGTTATGCTGAGCCGATTACTATTGGTAACGATGTCTGGATTGGCGGTGGTGCTAGAATATTGCCTGGAGTGACTATTGGCGATGGTGCCATAATTGCTGCTGGTGCTGTGGTAAGGAACAATGTGGATTCGAGAACTATTGTGGGTGGGGTTCCTGCTAAATTTATTAAGAATGTATGATGGGTTAGAGATGACAGAAAAGGAATTGTACCCTCGGAAAAGGTGTGTTCTTAGATGATGTGGCAGTATTGTGGAAATTCCTTATTCATTAAAAAGTCCTGTATAGAAATTTTGTACTTGTATTTAACGTCAGTTGATTGTGAATAAAAACTACTTTTCCTGATATTGGCGTTTTGCGCCACAAAGAAGGCCGGATGTGTCTGTGTAGACGCATCCGGCCTTGTTCTTACGTGTTCCGCACCTGTTTTAGTGTGGCGTCTGTCCGCTTGTAGAAAGCTAAGGACTTATGTCTTGTGTGGAACGGGACCGTTCCGCTATGCTTCGTTAGAATACGAAGCCGAGGCGGAGCGCAAAGCTGAAGGCCTGGAAACCGTAATCATAGGTTCCTGTCCAACTCCTGATTTCCTTGTTACTGCTGTCCCAGTAATAATTTCTGCTAGAGCATTCGTCGCCAGCTCTTGCGGTTTCAAAACCAGTGCTGACATAGAAACGTCCGAATCGGCATCCTACGTCACCCGCTCCGTAGAATCCGGTGGCAATTGTATGTTCCAGGTCGATGCTAACACCTGACTTTACAGCTATGAAAGGAGAAATTTTATATTTGAGAACGTCGTAACGAAAATCCACAAAAACAGGAATAGAAACAGTATATGCATAATCCGAAAAGCGTACACCTGTTCCTAAACCGATAAATAGGTTTGGGTTAAAACGAAATCCATGAGTGGTGAGGATGTCAGCTCCCCACACTTCACCGGCAAAGAAGCCCGAACTCACGTCACCGCTGTATCCTCTTTTCAACGGACTCAATTTGTTTCCTTGCTTCGGTTCTGGGGTTGCTTTAACCTCGTTGTTCTCCGTTTTTTCACGGGTTATTTTGTCAATGTCGTCGTAATTGCAGACAAAAGAACTTCCGTCGGCAGTTTCTACAGTGAGGGTTTTGTTAGGGATAATTTCAACAATGTCGCCTTTGATGATGCTGCCGTTTTTCAAGTAAATCACTTCTTTTGCGGAGGTGGTAATCTGTGCGGCTGCTAACAATAGCAGAAAATATAACTTTCTCATGACTTTTTTGTGCCTCTTGCAACCTGCGGGGCCTAGTTCTCTTTATGAAATGCTGGTTGCAAATACCTACATTTGGTTGTGAAACAAAACACATGTGGTAAACATTTCAGTGTTGACGTATATGAAAGAATGTGCAAAGGTAATGGTTCTATTTTGTTTCCTCAAAATACATCTGTTAAATGTTTGAAATGAAAAATAGAAGGGTAGAACATTTTAAAAGCTCTGTCTTTACTGTTGTTTATGTGTGTACGGAAATGTTACGCTATATTTCACTTAGAATATGAATCCGAAGCGGAGCGCAAAGTTGATGGCTTGGAAGTCGTAATCATAAGTGTCATTCCCATGTGAAGGGTCGTAATAACCGCCATTTCTGTAATAACCGTAGTAGCATTCGTCACCGTCTCTTGCGGTTTCAAAACCAGTGCTGACATAAAAATGTCCGAATCGGCATCCTGCGTCAAACGCCCCGTAAAATCCGGTAGCAAATGAATGTTCAAGGTTGATGTTAACACCTGACTTTATAGCAAAGAAAGGTGAAATTTTATTGTTTAGAACATCGTAACGGAAATTCACAAAAATAGGAATCGAAAAACTCTCTGCAAAATCCGTAAATCGAAGTCCTGTTCCTAAACCGACAAATAGTTTTGGGTTAAAACGAAATCCGTGGGTGGTGAGGATGTCAGCTCCCCACACTTCACCGGCAAAGAAGCCCGAACTCACGTCTCCGCTGTATCCCCTTTTCAGAGGACTCGAATTGTCCTTGATTTTCGGGGTTGCTAAAGCCTCGTTGTCCTCCGACTTCTTCGCTATAACCTCGTTGTTCTCCGACTTCTCACGGGCAATTTTGTCAATGTCGTCGTAATTGCAGACGAAAGTGCTGCCGTCGGCAGTTTCAACAGTGAGGGTTTTGTTGGGCACAATTTCCACAATGTCGCCTTTGATGATGCTGCCGTTTTTCAAGTAAACAACCTCTTTTGCGGATGTGGTAATCTGTGCGGCGGCTAAGAATAGCAAAAGATATAACTTTTTCATAACATTTATGTGCCTCTTGCAACCTGCGGGGCCTGTTCTATTTATGAAATGCTGGTTGCAAATACCTACAACTGGTTGTAAAACAAAACACGTGCGGTAAACATTTCAACATTAATATGTAAAAATGTGCAAAATTAATAATTCTATTTTTTCTATCAAAGATATGTTTGTTTTTATTTATAGCAGTAAATTTACGAATAAAACATATTTGTCGAATTATGAAAAGTATTGGTAAGTACATTTTTTTATTTGTTGCTACTGCACTTTTGGGCTGTAGTAAGGAGTCTGACAATATGGGAGTTGGCCCCACAAAGTTTATTTTTAATAATAATACAAACCATTTTATTGAAATACTTATAGACGAAGCAGAACTCTCAATGGCGATTCTTCCTTATTCATCTGCGTATTATGTGAATAATGATGGAGGACAATACCCTTTTGTTTTTGGTGGAACGAAGGTTGTGTTTGACGATTCGCTTTCTTTTGCAATGGATTATGACGAAGAAATGATGGTAGACGATTATGATCTGAATTTGCTTCATAGAGGAGCCTACGACTTTAGTCGTCGGAACGATACACTCTATAAAACTTTCGTATTTACGGAAGATTATTACGATTATGTCTGTGGACTTCAAGGGAAATTTTGAGGCAGGAGCGGTGCAGGTGCGTTACAGAAAACGCACGTGCCCGCCTAAGTTCTGTGGTAACAGAATGCCTCTGCTGTTTTTTGTTTAGAGCACGACGCCGAAACGGAGTACAAAGTTGACGGCTTGATAGGTGCATTCGTCCCCCAAACCGTAGATGCTCGTCTTTTCGTCTTCGCCGCATGCGGTTTCTATGCCTGTGCTTAGCATAAAGCGCTTGAAGCGGCAACCCAAATCAAGTCCTCCGTAAAAGCCGCTAGCGTCGTAGAATTCTTCAACTGCAATGGTCGCTCCAACTCTTGCCGATACGAACGGTGTTGCGCCATAGTCGAAAAAGTCGTGCCGGAAGTTTACGAAAACAGGTACTGCCACATGGGTGGTGTAATTGTCATCGGCAATACGGAAGCCGGTTCCCATTCCCAGAAACATGTGCTTGTTGAATTGGAAGCCGAGGGCGGTCGAGGCGGTTATTCCATACATGTTGCCCGTAATCAGCGAACCATAGACCTGGCAGTTGAACCCCCTTTTTATGATTTCCGATGGGGCCTCCTTTGGGGGTTCGGTATCGGCTTCTGACGTGTCGTGCTCAATTTTCTCAATCTCGTCACTCTTGAAGACGAAAATGCTACCGTCTGCACTCTTTATCGTTACAGACTGGTTGGGTATGAGTTCTATAATGTTTCCTTTAACGACGTTCCCGTCTTTCAGGTAGACCGCTTCTCTGGCAAAAACGGTCATTTGTGCCAGGGTTAGTAATAGTATTAGCCATTTTTTCATAAGCGGGTGTTTTTTGAGGTTAATAAACTAGGCTTGGCTGACTCAGAATACGACGCCCAGCCTGAAGAAGCCGCAGTAGCCCCTAAAGGTGTTTTCTTCCACCAGGTCGCGATGGCTTCCCCATTCGTCTTTCCTCCATTCATATTCAAACTCTCTTCCGCAGGCGGTCTCTAATCCGAAACTCAGCATCATCCGTTTGAGGCGTACGCCGAGGTCGAACGTTCCATAGAAACCGCCGACGGCTTCTGATAGGGGTATGGTGCGTCCGGCACGGACCGACAAGATTGGCGACACTTTTTGGCTTACCGCATCGATGCGGACGTTAGCAAATACGGGGACGGTCAGATTACCCAGGCTTTCTATGGTCGAATGCCTGAGGCCGCCTCCCACGCCCACAAACACCAGGTCTTTGAATTGAAACCCATGGGTAGCGGCTAACGTAAAGCCGATAAAGTGGCCCGCAAAGAATTCAGTGGTAACTTGTCCGCTGTACCCCTGATCGAGTGGCGAAACGTAAGGGGGCTTCGCTTTTCTGCCCCTCTTGTTACCTCTGTTGTTCTTGGGAACTTCTTCGTCGGTCTCTTCGCCTGTTACTTTTTCAATCTCGTCGTGGCTCCAGGTGAACAGGTTGCCGTCGCTGGTCTTGACTTTTATGGTTTGGTTGGGAATGTACTCGATGATTTCGCCTTTCACGACACTGCCGTTTCTCAGGTAGACGGTTCCTGTTGCGGAAACAGTCTGTTCTACAACTGCCAGCAAGAGTATAAGTAGTAGCTTCTTCATATTCTTCAGGTAGTTTGGTTTGTAGTTGTTTTTGAGTTAGTCAGCCCGGCTTGGGTCGGCCGGACGGAGGCCCGGCTCTCCTGGTTTCAGGCGGGAGCCAAGCCCGAGAAGTAGTTAAAGTAGATGTATGCTGCGGCCACAATGAAAGCGAAGGCTAAAACGAACTTCAGCAATCCGTTCAAAATCTTGAAAAGCAGGCCGAGTACTACGATGGCTACAATAACGTAGATGATGGTTTGCATAATATAATTGTTGTTTTGTTTTTGCTAATATACATACTATTTTGTTAACGTCAAAGAGTGCGGCGTCAGTATTCCAGCTTAGCCTCTAGTTGGTAGTGGCGGCCTGGCATGGCTTTGTACGGAACTGTCTGGTAGTCGGTGTCGAGTAGGTTGTTGATGGTGGCCTGCAGGCCGAGCTGCCAGCTCTTGCCTAACTTGAATTTGTAACCCAGCGATGTGTTGCACAGCCAGTAGGCGTCCATGGTGTCGAACACGTCGCTGGTGACCCTTTCGCCAGTGTAGTTGGTGGCGAAAATCCATTTCCAGTTCCTCCAACGGCCAGTGAACGAGGCCGAGAGGTGGTCTTCTGGCAGCAGGGCAATCTGTCTGCCTCTAAACGGGCGCATTTCCGAGAAGCCTTCCTTCACTTCGGTGTGGCTGTGGGTGTAGGCGGCTTGCAGGGTCTGGCCTCTCACGTCGATTCTTGCGCTCACTTCGGTACCGTTCACCTCCACCAGGTCAACGTTGATGGGTTTCCACACGTTGCCGCGCGGCATCCACAAAATCCAGTTCTCCACATCGTTGTGGAAGGCGGTAGCCGTCAGTTGCAGCTGAAGGGTGGTTGTGTTGCAGAGCCATTGCAGGCCTCCTTCGTAGTTGGTGGCGTCTTCCGCTTTCAGGTATTTGTTGTCGAGGTGTCCCCAGTAGCGGTCGTTTAGCGTGGGTATGCGGTAGTTTCTCGAGAGGTTGGTTTTTAGACGCAGTTGAGTGCTGTCGTGTTCCACAATGCCGAAATTCAGTCCCACCGAGGGCGAGAAGGGCGCGTCTTCGCCGCTGACCCACTGTTGGCGCAGTCCGCCGTTCAGTTGCCAGCGTTGGCCCAGGTGCGCGCGCCCCATAGCAAAAACCTCGTTCCGCCACTCGTTGTGGCCGTCGTCGTAGGCGTACACCTCCGGCACAATGTATTGGGCTTGTGCACCGGCTTTTATTTGCAGTTGCCTTAGCCAGCCGGTCAGCATCCATTCGTGCTCGGCATCGGCGCCAGCCAGGGCGCAGTGGGTGGCAATCAGGTCGTTGTTGTATTCTTGGTGGTCGTTCAGGTAGGCCGCTTTCGCGTTGAGGGTCAGCCAGCCCCTGCGGCTGTAGAGTAGCATTGCGCGGGTGTTGCGGTCGTCAATGTCCTCAAACTTGTCGGGGTTGCGGTTGTTCTGCACCGAGGGCTGTATGTTGCGGTGGTAGGCCGTGTGCCAGAGGTGGAGGGCCAGTTGTTGCTGTCGGGGCAGGTCGTAATACAGGTCTTGTTGCAGACCGTAGCTGTTATAGCCGGCGTTGTGCTGCACCTGCGTGCTTTTTCCGCCGTACTCCATCAGTTGGAAGTGGAAGTCGTTGTCGGCGCGGTTGTAGAAGAGGGCCGTTTTTCCCGTCAGCCGGTTGCCGCCGCCTTTCAGTTTTAGTCCGGTAAACGCTTGCCCGTAGCTTCCCACCGTCTGCATCAGCAGGCCGTTGAGGCTGTTCTTGGCGGGTGGACTGTTGCGCAGGTCCACACTGCCGCCAATGGCGCCGCTGCCGTATAGCGAACTTTCGCCCCCTGGCGCCAGTTCGGCGTAGTCGAAGAAGAAGAGGGGAATCTGGCTGAAGTCGGTTTGCCCCATCGTTAGCGAATTGATGCCGACGCCGTTCCAACTGACGGCCGTTTGCGAGGCCGCGGTTCCCCGCATCGACACGGTGCTGGTCATGCCTTTCCCGCTCTCTTTCACAAACACCGCACTGTGTCCGCTCATGTAGTCCGACAGAGAACCGGCTTGCAGGGTGCCCAGCACGGCCGTGTCGGCCATGGTCGCGTTGTTGGTGTAGGTGTTGGGCAGGCTGGCTTTCTCGATGCGTTTGCCGCGCACCTCCACTTCCTCGATGGGGGTGACCTCCTGGGCGGCCGAACCGGCAGCCGCTAGCAAGATGGGCAGAAGGCACGTTTGTCTGGAAAAAATCATAACTGCGGTGTGCTGGGCGTTGTTTTTCTGCAAAGGTAGGCATTATTTGCCATTTGCATCCCCTTGTTTGTTTTGATTAAAGACTGAAAATCCGTATCTTTGCGTGTTTTTTACGGGCGTGGCGCCAGTTCGCCACCGCCGTTATTTGTAACCGCATAAAATTAGTGATAAATATATGGCAATAGAAGAAGAGATATTGCAGGCTACTTTGGCCGCTTCTCAAAAATTGTACGGACAGGCTCCAGACGTGAAGGCTTTGCAGTTGAGTGCAACCCGTAAGGAGTTTGAAGGAGACCTCACTCTGGTGGTGTTCCCGTTGTTGAAACTCTCGCATAAAAAGCCCGAAGAGACTGCCGAAGACCTCGGTAAGGAACTGGTGGCGAATGTTGAGGCTGTTTCTGGTTACAATGTAATCAAGGGCTTCTTGAACCTCTGCATCAGCAAGAGCAACTGGATCGACACGGTGAACAGCATTGCTGCCGACCCTCATTTCGGTATCGTTGAGGCGACCGCCGACTCTCCGCTCTACATGGTTGAGTACTCTTCTCCTAACACCAACAAGCCGCTCCACCTCGGACACGTGCGCAACAACCTGTTGGGACACAGCGTCTGCCAGATTCTGAAGGCAAACGGCATAAAGGTGGTGAAGACCAACATTGTGAACGACCGTGGTATCCACATCTGTAAGTCGATGCTGGCCTGGAAACTCTTCGGTAACGGCGAAACTCCGGAAAGTACCGGCAAGAAGGGCGACCACCTGGTTGGCGACTACTATGTGCGTTTCGACAAGGAGTACCGCGCACAGGTGAAGGACCTCGTTGCGAAGGGTATGGCTGAAGACGACGCCAAGAAAGAGGCGCCGCTGATGAAGGAAGCACAGCAGATGTTGGAAAAATGGGAGGCTGGCGACCCTGAAGTCCGCGCTTTGTGGGAAAAAATGAACAACTGGGTGTACGAGGGCTTCGACAAGACGTACAAGCGCCTCGGCATCTCTTTCGATAAGATTTATTACGAAAGCCAGACTTACCTCGACGGTAAGGCGAAGGTGAACGAAGGCCTTGAAAAGGGTGTCTTCTACCGCCGTCCCGACGGCTCTGTTTGGGCCGACCTCGCCAAGGATGGCTTGGACGAGAAACTCCTGCTCCGCGCCGATGGCACTTCTGTGTATATGACGCAGGACATTGGTACCGCCCAGCAGCGTTTCCGTGATTACAATATCGATAAGATGATTTATGTGGTGGGTAACGAACAGAACTACCACTTCCAGGTCCTTTCTATCTTGCTCGACCGGCTCGGCTTCGAGTGGGGTAAAGACCTCGTTCACTTCAGCTACGGTATGGTTGAACTGCCTGAAGGCAAGATGAAGAGCCGCGAGGGTACGGTTGTCGATGCCGACGACCTGATGGACGAGATGATTCGCACCGCGAAGGAAACTAGCGGCGACAAGTTGAAGGACTACTCGGCCGAGGAAGTCGACAACATTGCGCGTATTTGCGGTTTGGGAGCCCTCAAGTACTTCATCTTGAAGGTAGACCCAAGAAAGAACATGATGTTCAACCCTAAGGAGAGTATCGACTTTAACGGCAACACCGGTCCGTTCATCCAATACACCTATGCGCGTATCCGCTCGGTTATCCGCAAGGCTGCTGATGCCGGTTTGCAGGTGCCTGCCCGTTTGGAGGCCAAGTACGAACTGTCGGAGCGTGAAACGCAGTTGGTACAGAACCTGGCTTCTTTCCCTCAGGCTGTCAAGCAGGCGGGTAAAGACTACAGCCCGGCCTTTATCGCAAACTACTGCTACGACCTCGCTAAGGCTTACAACCAGTTCTACCACGACTTCTCTATCTTGAAGGAAGAGAATGCCGATGCGCAGCAGTTCCGACTCTTGTTGTCGAGCCTGATTGCCAATACCATCAAGACCGGTATGGAGTTGCTCGGTATTGAGGTGCCTGAGCGTATGTAATGGAACTTAATGACAAACAATAGCGAGTTTCCTCCTCCCTTCGTATAAAGGGGAGGAGGTACTTGTTATAATGTTGTTGCAACTTAGAGCCGTCGCCTTATGCGGCCGCTTCACGATTACTTTTTATATGAAACGTTTTTTATTATATCTGATCATGTTGTTTGTTATGCTGCCGCTTGGTGGTGTAACCTACAGTTTTGCCCAGACACATAAGAAGACTGTTTCGGCCTCCAAAAGAACTACAACCTCGAAGAAGAAGCCTGTTGCCAGAAAACAGACAGGGAAGAGGGGCACGGTCGCTAGAAAGACTGGTGCTTCGAAATCGTCTAAATACAAAAAGGGTAAAAAGCCTGTCTCTCATGTTAAAACCTACCGTTTAGGTAATGGCCAGAAGGCGGTGCTGAACATGAAGCCGCAGGTGCAGCGTGTCGTTACCCGTAAGAACGGGCGCCGCATTGTCCGCTACAAACGTGTCTACCAGCCTCCTATCAGTCTTACATTCGACGGTATCGACATTTCGCACTACCAGCACTATATACACTGGAAGGAGGTCGCAACCAACAACATCCAGTTCGCCTATGTGAAGGCGACCGAGGGTGAGATGCTCCGCGACGAGTATTACGAAACGAACATCAGCCGTGCCAGGGCGGCCGACCTGAAGGTGGGCAGCTACCTGTTCTTCCGGCCGAGTGTTTCGGCTAAGCGCCAGTTCGAGAATTTCCGCGCCATTGTGCGTGAAGAGAACCAAGACCTGCTGCCGATGGTCGATGTGGAGGAGTGCGACCACATGAACCGACGCCTGGTCTTGAACCGCTTGCGCGAGCTGCTGGACCTGATGACGGACTATTACGGACAGAAACCGGTCATCTATACCATGACCAGTTTCTACAACACCTATCTGCAAAACGAGTTTACCGAATATCCGTTCATGTTGGGCGGCTATACCCGAAAGCCTGTTTTGCTCGATGGCAAAGACTATGTGGTGTGGCAGTTCTCGGCCCACGGCAAGGTGGCCGGCATTATGGGTAATGTCGACCTCGATGTCTTTAACGAGGGTCACACTATCGACGAACTGCTTTTCGACCATTCGAAATTCAAAGGGGTGAAAATCCAGCGCCGGCCTATTGAGATGAAGCCGGAAGAGAAGCCTGGCGAAAGGCTGCCGCCACTGCCAGTCAGGAAGCCAGAGGTTTCTTCTAAGAAGAAGCGTGCGGTACAGAAACCGGCCAAACAGGTGCCTGCTGTTGCCGAACCGCATAAACCGAAGCCTGTTGTAACACCGGTGCCGGCTAAAGTAGAGCCTGCAGCTCCAGAACCCGAACCGCTGCAAGAGGCCAAAGCCCCAGTGGTGGGCGAGGCTGAACCCGAACCGCTGCCCGACATTGAAGAAGGGGGCAGCAACGACGGCGATGCCGGTGGTGAATAATGCGCCCGGGTTGACATACCCGTTATAAACAATATAGGGCAGGATGGTATTCAGTAACCGTCCTGCCCTTTCTGCTTTCCATCTGTGCCCCTTCACGGGGAAGGATAGAAGCCCAAAACATCCATAGTCATTTCATTTTTCCATCATTTCATAGTCGTCTTCGCTCAGAAGACCAGTTCCATCAGGTACTCGTTGCCTGTGGTAGAGTCTTTTTTCTCCTTAACTTCTTTTCTCAGGCTGGCTGCCGTCTTGAAGATGCGGTCTAGCCTCATTTTAAAATCCTCATAGTCGGTAAAAGTAAAGCCTATGCGGTGCCCGTTGTCGTTTATGTGCAGTTTGTAGAATTTCATTTGCTGTCTTGTTTTAATGTTTACACAGCAAACTTAGCGTCAACATCTGCCTAAATGGGGCAGATGTTTGAAAAAAGTGAAAAAAAGTGTGTTTATTTTGGTTTTTGGTAGATGTTCACCACTTTCAGGGCGCTCTCTAGCAGCGTTTTGCGCAGCCATTCGGGTTCCAGCACTTCCAGGGCGTCGCCCTGCATTTTCAGTTCCTGAATGAAGTCGAAAGTTGGACGCACGTGCAGTTCAAAGATGCTGAACTGGCTGTTGCGTTCGGTTTCGTTTTGCGATTCGTGCAGTTTCAGCGTGCGCAGGTAGTTGGCCTGGAATTCCTCAACTTTCAGCCTTACGTATTGAACGGGTACGCTTTCGTTGACGATGACACCGCTGCAGCCGTAGAAATAGGCGTTGGGGTCGAAATCTTTCGGGTAGAGGAAAGTGGAGTCCAGCTCTTTCAGTTGTTGGAAGCGGTCAAGACTGTAGGTCCTCAGTCCTACCCCCACCTTTTCGGCCAGCAGGTACCAGCGTTGTTTGTTCAGCCTGAGGCAGTAGGGATTCACAACGTTGGTGTGCGGAGTCTGGTTGGTGAAGCGCTGGTAGGTCAGTTCCAGTTGGTGGTTGTTTTTAATAGCCTCAATGATGGGTTGCAGGAAGGTGCGTCCCGAAGGGATGTCCTCCACCATAATGCGGTGTTTCAGATTCTTGTTTTCCACCAGCAGGTTGCTGGTTGAAATAGAGTTCAGCAGCCAGTTGCGGAGGCTGCCTTTTTTCAGGTCGTCGTTGTTCTCAATATAGTACCGGTAGCCGTTCTTGCGCTCGCAGGCAATGTCGATGTCGAGCATTTCCTCAATGCCCTTCCGCCATTTGTGGAACGTGCGTTCGGGAATCGGGTCGTAGCCTTGCGCCCTTCGCTTGTCGTTGATTTGTTCCAAACTTATTTTCCCGGCCTTGTAGATGGTGTCGGCCAGCCAGATGTAGTTGTTGAGTTGGTTTGCCATACCGTTTCAATTTGGTTTGCCGCAAATGTAAACAAAACATATGAATTTTTGGGGCAGATGTTATTTCGTGTTTTTGAGGCCAATAATCTTGAAAAGCTGTAAAATCGCATGCCCAATAATCTTGAAAAGCTGTAAATTTATTTCTCTGCCAAATGTAGTACACTAAGACACAAGACAATCCATTAGAGGCAAAAAAAATAGACCCTGTATAAGACTAGGTACACAAACTGTACGCATGGCATGGGGCCCACTTTCATCTTAATAGGATCTATTAACGCAAAATTAAGACAAAAAATCTCTTTGCAAAAACTTTAGGTCTATTAAAGAAAATTCAGTGAGAGAGAACAAACTCGCTAAGCAACGATGACAAATCTATTGATTTTCAAAAGGTATCTTATTGAGAAGTTGAGCCCCAGTACTATAAACCTACGGATTCAGACTTTAAACAAGTATCTGGTGTCTTTGTCAAATAATTGGCAGTTGTTTATTCTGTTTTTGAGGTCAATAATCTTGAAAAGCTGTAAAATCGCATGTCCAATAATCTTGAAAAGCTGTAAAATCCGTATGCCCAATAATCTTGAAAAGCTGTAAATTTTTACTGGAACTGCTGATTTATAATAGTATAGAAATAGTCAAGAATTTGTTATTTGACGAATGGAACATGATGTTGTCATATTTGTTTCGGCGGTATTCATTATGCTGTCACGACGATACCACCTTTTTGATGAATGGGATGCCCTGATTGAAACTTATATGTAAACTCGTCAAAAAAGTTTTCAAAAATCATCAGCCAAACAGAAAAATTCGATAATTTTGTTTTTGGTAATCATGCGTTGCCTTTATTTTTATATAAATGTGGAAATAATGCTAATTATCAAATTATCAATCTTTTAAAATTCGTCGAATTGACGTTGTTTAAATCTTCATAGGATGAATAAATCATATTCGGTTTTAGACTTGTTCTGTGGATGTGGTGGGTTATCACAAGGATTTCTGGATGCGGGTTTCAACGTTGTTCTTGGAATAGACAATTGGAAAGATGCTGTAGAAACGTTCAAATATAATCACAAAAATAGCGATGCTTTATGTGCAGATCTTTCCTCATTGTCGCCAGACGAAGTCAAAAAGAGAATCAATGGTTCTAAAATTGATGTTATAATTGGAGGACCACCATGTCAAGGATTTTCAATTGCAGGTAAAAGAATTGTGGAAGACAAAAGAAATGATCTCTATAAATCTTTTGTCCGAATGGTCGCATATTTTAAACCTAAAGCTTTTGTCTTAGAAAACGTACCTAATATATTGTCTATTGGTGAAGGAACCGTTCGTGATGCGATCGTTAAGGATTTCTCTGATTTAGGTTATAAAGTAGTTTACAAAGTTCTGTTAGCATCAGATTATGGTGTCCCTCAGAATCGCAAAAGAGCTATTTTTGTCGGTATGCTTAATGGAAAAGAGTTTGAATACCCACAGAAGACCGTTCAAGATTTTGTAACTACTATAGATGCTTTGTCTGATTTGCCAGAATCTAGTATTTCTGAAGGAGGACAATACCCAACTGAGCCACAAAGTGATTATCAAAGGTTGATGCGTAAGAACACATCATGTGTGCACAATCATGATATTACCATCCATACGGAACAAACTCAAAGAATTATAGCCATGGTTCCTGATGGTGGAAATTATAAAGACTTGCCATTCGAATTACAAAAAACACGCAAAGTCCATATAGCTTGGACTCGCCTAAATAGCAAAAAACCAAGCTTCACAATTGATACAGGACATAGGCATCATTTCCATTATAAATATAATCGTATTCCAACTGTAAGAGAGTCTGCTCGTATTCAATCGTTCAGAGATTCTTTTGTTTTTTTAGGAAGTAAAACAAGTCAGTACAAACAAGTTGGGAATGCGGTACCTTGTTTATTGTCATATGCGATTGCCAGTAACTTGAAAAAAATGTTATGAAACAATATTATAAGATTCCAACTAAAGATTGGTTTCGCATACATTTTGCTCGACCACGTTTTAAGAACAATATTGAAAGCGTGTTATTGAATATGGCAACAGCTTGCTGCCGTATTAAAGAGAAAAGTTGTGACGAGTTTGCAAATAAACTCAACCAATCTATAAGACTATTCCCTGGTAATCTTACTGTTTCAGAGAAAACAATCAATAATTGGAGAACTGAAACACCAGCTTTGTTTTCATTTTATGTTGAAAATAAAAAATTAAACATCACGAAATCTACAAAGATGGCAAAGGTTCTTTATGAAAAACAAGATTTGGTGCAATTTTTCAAACAATTTTTATTTTCTTTTCAATTCCCAGGTGGTCACGTCAAAAGTAACTATAACATCGACATAATATATAATAATATCAGATTTAAACCTGCAAAAGTTATTTTGTCAGTTTTAGCAGAAGGAAACAAGATGTTATCTTCAGCAAAGAGAATGTCTATATCAGCAGAAGAAGCAACCTATTGTATATTCAATGATTTGAATGTTCTGACAGGTGAAAAATCTGCAAGTGATATCGCTTCAACTATTCTATCAAATCGAAAAAATAAAATTGCATATTACGATAAGAATGATGACAATATAAAGGATAACAAAGGTAAACCCATGAGCCTTGGTGATACTACTAGATATGCTGGTGACATCTTAGATTATATGGTTCAGGCTAATCTGTTAAAAGAAAATCATAACTACTATTATTTAAATGATTTAGAATCTTCCATCATTGATATTTTCATCAAGGATAGTTCTTTCTATCATGGATACGATAGGTTTTATGGTAAAACTAACATTACAACAAAGGAAATTTCAGATATAGAGCCATCATGGTTTGAATACGTGAATAATTCATTCGATGAAACAAAATTCGAGACTTCGATTAGTGACTATTTTGTTGACGATGAAGATTTCACTTGTATGGTAGCAGAGGATGTATTTGCTTATTTGAAAGTGGGTGAAACAAAGGCAAAAGAGATTGGTGATATAGGAGAGAATATTATATTAGGTCACGAAAAAATGAGATTGAAAGGTTTAAAACTATATGATTTAATGAAAAAAGTTCAGATAGTAGATAGCCCTTCTTATCGCCCTGGTTATGACATATCTAGTTACGAAGGCGATGGTACTATGGATTTAAGATTTATAGAGGTCAAAACAACTATAAGTCACAAAAGAATTCAACAATATTGTTTTCATATGACTGAGCACGAATGGAATGTATCTAGCACTATAAAAGATCATTATTGTGTGTATAGACTGATGATTTCCGATGAGGGTAAAACCTTATATATTTTTAGAAATCCAGTTGAGTTGTTTAGAAATGATATGATTGATTGTACAATGAATGATGGCATGGATGTGGAATTCAATCCTGAAAATTTCAAAGAAACACCAATATTTGAATGGAGGAGAAATTAAAAATTGCGTCTTTTTTCTGTGGATGCGGAGGTCTTGATTTGGGACTTATTGGAGGTTTTAATTATATGGGTAAGGAGTATTATTCATTGCCATTTGACATTGTTTTTGCAATAGATAATGATCCATATTGTTCTAAAATCTACAACGATAACTTTCATAATAAATGTGTAGTCGATGATGTTAAGAATATAGACGTAAAATCATTGCCAAACATTGATTTGTTGGTAGGTGGGTTCCCTTGTCAAAGTTTTTCAATTTCAGCACAAAACCCACCAAGATTAGGTTTTAAAGATGATAGAGGAAAGTTGTTTTTCGAAATGGTAAAAACATTAAAGGTAAAGAAGCCTAGATTCTTTATTGCCGAAAATGTAAAGGGCTTATTGTCTGCAAATAAGGGACAAGCATTCCCAATGATAATTAAAGAATTTGAAAAAGCTGGGTACGATATAAAATATAAATTATTCAATGCTTCTGAGTATGAAGTTCCGCAAAAGCGAGAGAGAATAATAATAGTAGGTTTCCGTAAAAAGATTGATTATAATAGATTTGAATTTCCAACTCCTCTAACATTAGAAAATAAAAGAACTCTAAGACAAGTAATAGATGAAAATGCAAACCACGAAGAAAAATGGTTTTTTAGTGAGAAAGCTGTGGAAGGAATGATGAAGGTTAAGGATAAAATGAATAAAGGTCGAATACAACAATTAGACGAACCTTGTAACACTATAAGTTCTCATTTGGCAAAAGTAAGTCTTAATTCAACAGATCCAGTTCTTCTAGTTGGTAACAGATACCGCAGATTTACTCCAAGAGAATGTGCTAAAATTCAATCCTTCCCAAATTCATTTGTATTAAATTCTGTCTCAGAAGCTAGGCAATATAAGGCCATAGGGAATGCTGTACCTCCTGTTCTTATGTGGCATATAGCTAATGCATTAAATAAAGCAATGAACAAAGCCGATTAATATCGGTCTGTTTTTTATTTTTCAATGTTTATTTTATCATGATTTTAAACAAAATAAAAATAGAAGGTTTCCGCAACTTTAAAAATGTAACTGTAAACTTCAATAAACATAGCTTAATAATTGGGGCTAATGATGTGGGTAAAACAAACCTTATATATGCTTTGAGGATCCTTTTAGACAGAGGCTTTTCAGATTACGATTACGAACTGAAGGAATCTGATTTTTATGCGTACGAAGAGACAAAAAAGGTTACTATTAGAGCTTATCTTTCCAAAATAACCGAGGGTTGTGTTGTAGCAAGAATGCCAGGTAAGTTGAGCGATAAAGGTGATTTGGTTTTGCAATATATTGCGACATTAGAAAATGGTAAAGTTTCATACCAGTTCTTTTGCGGGAAGAGCGATTCTAAGGATGATTTGAAAGAAATAGATAGCCCATATTACAGGAAATATTTAAATCTGAAGTATATAGGCAGTAGAAGAGAATTTTGGGGCTATATTAACAAAACAAGAAACGATCTCTTACTTCAAGCAAAAGGGAATAGAAGTACTGATATTGTAGAACAAGACGATCATTTATATGCGGAGATAGAAAAAAAACTTAAAGAGGTTGATGAAAAGATTCCTCAATTATCTTATGTTAAGAATGCTACTGAACATATTAATAATGAGCTAAATAAACTTTCTATACATAATAGCGAACAGCAAGTAGTATTTGATGTCGCCTCTTCGGATGTAGATAAGTTTATCACAAATGTATCAGTAGCCTCCAAGTTTGGAGATAAAAAAATGCTAATAGGTGGTGAGGGGCGAATCAATCAGATTTATCTTTCATTATGGGTTTCACAAAACCAACACACAGAAATTTCAAATGAAGTATCAATCATTGTGATAGAGGAACCTGAAGCATATCTACATCCACACCAACAAAGAGAACTTGCTGCATACCTCGGAAGAGCTTTGCAAGGACAAGTAATCTTAACTAGCCATTCTCCTTATATCGTTAATGAGTTTAGTCCTAATTCCATAATACGACTTTTCAAGTGCAGAAGCAATGATACACTTGTTGCATCCGACGGATGTTCAAAAATTATAGAGGATGGGTTTAAAGACTTTGGGTACCGTATGAGTGTTATACCTGCAGAGGCTTTCTTTTCTGATTTCGTGATTTTAGTAGAAGGACCATCTGAGTTAATTCTATACAAGACTTTAGCAAAGCAGATAGACATAAACCTAGATCGTTTAAACATCTCTGTTTTAAGTGTTGAAGGCATTGGTTTTGAAACATATGTCAAGATTCTCAAAGCATTAAATATAGGGTGGGTGTTACGGACTGATAATGATATCATGAAGATACCAAAAAAAGATAGTTATAGGTATGCTGGCATTGAGAGAGGGTTAGCGATTCTAGAAAAATATCTCAACATTGATGAAGTAGACAAGTCTTTGATAGATTCAACTAAAAGCAAAATTCATGGTTTCACTGATAAAGACAATATTGAGAAGAATGTTAAGGATGCGGCATCCAAATTGATAAATCTTTTGAGGAAATACAAAATCTTGATTGCAAAAGAAGGACTAGAGGAAGATTTATACAATAGTCCAATAAAAGAGAATCTCAAAAAAATCTATGGTTCAGATCTTACGGATCAAGAGGTGATTGGAGCAATGAAGGATAAAAAGGCCATAAATATGTATGAGTTTTTAAAGTCTGAGAAGGAATGTTTAAAAAATCTGAAAGTTGATGCTATATCCGAACCCCTAAAATGTGCTGAAAAATATATTGAGAATATTTATGGAACCTACTGAAAGTCAAAAGGTCATTATTGAAGATGATGGTAACACTGTAGTTCTTGCAGCTCCTGGTAGTGGAAAAACGTTTGTCATCTCCGAGATGATTAAGCGTGTCATCAAAAAAGATGATGTCCTTCCATATCAAGGTATAATAGCCATATCATACACAAGAAAAGCTTCAGAAAACTTAAAGATCCGTACTTTAGGTGATGGTACTTCTCAAAAAAACTCTTTTTTTGGAACAATTGATAGTTTTTGTCTAAAACAGGTTGTAGAACCTTTTGGTTGTTATATTTTCGGACATCCAAGAAAAGAGTTGACAGTAGTCAAAATCAAAGACCTTCCCAAAGAAGAATATCAAAAATTCGAATGGATAGAGAAGGATCATCCAGATTATTGCAATATTGAAAAAAAACAAAAGGAAGACCTTTCATCTTTATTTGTTAGTGGGCAAGTTATACTTGAAAGTTTGGTATTATTGGCGTATCATATTATCTTAAAAAGTAAAGCTTGCCAAAATTATTTTCATGCAAGGTATAAGAAGGTTTTTATCGATGAATTTCAGGATGCTGACACTTATACAAATTCGTTATTTCTTTATTTAGTTAAACTTGGTATTACTGGCATTGCTGTTGGAGATGTAAATCAATCCATATTTGGTTATGCGCACAAAAGTAGTAAATATATAAGTGACCTGAAGAATAATCAATACTTCACAAGTTACAACTTGAGTGAAAACAAACGGTGTGCGGTCCCAATAATCAATTATTCTAATCGTTTATTGGATGCACAGGCTCCATTGATAGCAACAAACGAGAACAGAGTCTTTTTTTTAAAAATTGAAGGTGCTGAACGGGATATAGCTTCCTTTATTGATAATAAACTACAGAAAATCAAAGAAAAATGGACTATTTCAGAGAATAGTAAAATTGCAATACTTGTAAAGAATGGTGATACACAAAAAATTATCAATAATAGCCTTTTAACGCCTCATCGCGTACAAGAAACGACAAACCTTGATAAGGATTTAAACCCGAGATCGCAATTATATGCTTCGCTTCTTCGTTTCTATTTTGATAAGTCAATGCCATTCATGAGTGTATTGGATAAATATGTTGACTTTGATGATCTTTCAGATTCTAACAAGAAAAGTTTGATTGGTGATAGTAAAATCATCAGGTCTATTGAATGTGGAAATTACGCTGAATTTCACCAACCTTTTAAACATATTGCAGATATCATACTATCAAGAATTGCTGAAGGAGATTCAATATCGAAGTTAAATGAGGTCATTGCTGATGCCAATGCTTTAAAATCATATCATCCCGTAAATTCTAACGAGATACAATTGATGACTCTTCATAAGTCTAAGGGGTTGGAATTCGATGTAGTGTTCCACTTGAATGTTTGTGAATGGGAACTACCTAATAGAAAGATAAAAAATAATGATTTTAATCACCCAGAATATCCCAATTGGCATCAAGATTTAGATTTGCATTATGTAGGTATTACAAGAGCAAGAAAAGTATGTTTTTTGGTAAGAGGTACAAAAAGAACTAATAGAAATGGAGTATTAAAAAATGCTGATGACTCTGAATTCTTGACGTTAAACAACGTAGATAAATTAAGAAAAAGCTATACTTGCAAACAATAAAATAGCAATCCTTACTTATTATGTTGTGATAAATAGGGCTTGTTTAATTTATGTGTCGTTATTTAGCATAAGTTTGTTGAATTGTGATTAAATGAGAGTCTGCCGATTGTTGAATGTACGCTAGAAATGGATGCATGGTTTCTTCGGGTAGAAGCAATATGCGAAAATATTCATGTTGTCCGTGAACTTGGTTATCAGCAGTGAACTATCCATAATAGCCCTAAAAACATCGGAACTTGTATATGAATTTGTATTCAACTCATACAAATGTGCTAAAAGTCAAAAAATGAGTTTGCCAATGCGAACAGGTTTGTCAATGCCGACTTGATGGGGCATGAGAGTATAGAAACAACCCGAATCTATCTCCGAAGGACTGCCAATGAACAACAGACTATTGTGGATAAGGTAATAACATGGTAGGGGCTTTTCTTCCTCTCCCTGTTAAATTTTTCACTTTCTTCCTTTCCCCTCCCTCCTTACGGGGCGCCCCGACACAAACTGTCCGAGGCGCTTTTTTGTCTTATCGGCCTTATCTATGAAAAATGCGGATTAAAATTTGCAAAATGTAGATTTTAATCTATATCTTTGTGCACTGAAACGTGAAATGATTGGATAACTATTTGTGTGTCGTGTCTTTCTGGAGACTGGCGCACAGGAAACCGTACGACTTATGAAATTTACTTCTGATATCCTGGCTGAAAACCGTCGCCGGCTGGCGCTCTATTTCCGCCAATACGACCCTGTGGTGGGCGATGCCCAGCAGCAGGTGGTGCCCCGCACGCGCGTTTGTCTCGATGGTGCCGGCTATTACCTGCCGACCGAGATGACCGACCGCTATCCGTGCCTTTTGGCTGGCGATTTGGAGCCTTTCCGCTCTTTGTGCGCCGATGGCTCGCGGGCTTCTGACCGTGAACGCGCCACTTCCGACTACGCCCTTGCCCTGCGTCTGCAACAAATAAGGCTGTTGTTCGATTTCGAGTTCTGGTGCTGGCGTTGTGTGAAGATTCAAGACAAACTCAGCAAACGGCTGATTCCCTTCCGCCTCAACTACGGCCAGCGCTGTGCCGCCCATGCCTACGAGTCGATGCGCCTGCAGGGGCTGCCCATCCGCGTCATCATTGTCAAGGCCCGCCAGTGGGGTGGCAGCACGGTCACGCAGATCTATATGCTGTGGTTGCAGCTCTACCATTACAAGCGGTGGCACTCGGCCATCGTCAGCCAGCTGAAGAACCAGTCCATCAACATCCGCTCGATGTTGACCTCGGTGGTCGGCAGTTACCCGACAGATATCCCCAAATTCACGCTGACTGGTTTTGAGAACCTGTCGAATACCAAGTACATACCCGAACGGGAGTGCAAGATTCAGATCTCGAGTGCCGAAACGCCCGATGCCCTGCGCTCGTTCGACTTTTCCATGCTCCACCTTTCCGAAGTGGGGTTGTGGAAGTCCACGCCGGCCAAAAGTGCCGAAGACCTGGTGCAGACGCTTTACAGCACGGTGCCTTACGTGGCGGGAACCCTTATTGTAATGGAGAGTACGGCCAAGGGGGTGGGCAATTTCTTCCATACGAACTACCTGGCGGCTGTTTCGGGCGACAGTGTGATGCGTCCGCTGTTCGTTCCGTGGTTCGCCATCGAGAACTACGCCCGTTTCCGCCATACGGAGGGTGGACAGTCGGTGGCACGCGATGCCGACGGACTGCCGGTGTCCGGTCTGTCTGACCCCGAGCGCCTGGTCGAGAACTTCAGCCCTTACCAGGAGAAGCAGTGGCTGCAGGGCGCTACGCTGGAGGGGATTGCCTGGTATGCCGACACCCAGCGGGGACTGCAATACTCCGATTTTATGATGCGCAGCGAATATCCGGGGTCCGATACCGAGGCTTTCCAGGCGAAGAGCAACCGCTATTACGAGCCCGAACTGGTGGAGGCCTGCCGTACCACCTGCCGACAGCCGTTGCTGACGGGAAATTTGCGGGGCAATGCCGAGAAGGGCGACGCCTGCCTGAAGGAGCTGCGCCTGACCGGACAACACTGCCCCAGCGACGAACTGCGCGTCTGGATAAAGCCCGACGAGGGCTCTACTGCCGTTTCCGACCGGTTCCTGGTGGTGGTCGATATTGGCGGACTGTCGGAGAAGGCCGATTGGAGCGTTATCTCGGTTTTCGACCGGAGTTCGCTGCTGCAACGTTCGGGGGCTTTGGAGCGGGCTGCTACCTGGCGCGGACACATCGACCACGATTTGCTGGCCTGGAAGGCGGTGCAGATTGCCCACTGGTACGGCAACGCCCTGCTGGCTATTGAGAGCAACACGCTGGAGACGAAAGACGCTGTCTGCGTGCACGACAACGGTGGCGACCATTTCTATACCGTCATCGACGAGATTGCCGACACCTATCCCAACCTCTATATGCGCAGTGTGCCGCCCGAGGTGGCTGGGGGAGCGGTCTCGCGCCGCTACGGGTGGCACACCAACGTGCGCACCAAGTACCTGGCATACGACCAGAGCCGTGCCTCCATCCGCGACGGTGAGTTTGTGGAGCACGACCTGCGTTGCTGCGACGAGATGGACTGGTTGGAAAAGAAGCCGAACGGCAGCCTGGGGGCTATTGCCGGGCAGCACGACGACCTGATTGACACTACGGCCATCGCCCTCTATATATCTACCCGCGAAATGCCCCTGCCCCGACGGCTGGCCCGGACCAAGCCTTCCGCCTCGCATAACCCGCATGGCGGACTGGCCGCCTTTTAGGCTCTTTCTGCCCCGATTCAGTAAACACTATAACCTATATAACTTGCAATCTTTATGGAAAATTCAGAAACAGAACAACGCAATTTGCGGTTGCTGGAGCAGGCGGCCGCCTGCTATCACGCTATGGCTGACTTCCGCAAGCGCCGCCAGCGGGCGGTTAACTTTTACCGGGGGCGCCAGTGGAGCGACACCCTGGTTGTGAACGGCCGCACCATGACCGAGGAACAGTACATACAGCAGCAGGGACGGGCTCCGATCAAGCAGAACATGATCCGTCCGCCTTTGCGCAACATTATCGGCCAGTTCCGCAGCAATCCCAGCAAACCCATCGTGTTCGCGCGTAACCGCAGCGACCAGCGTTGCGCCGAGATGATGACGGTGGCCCTGGAGTCGGCGCTGTCGATGAACGACAGCCTGAACCGCGATGCCCGTGCGCTGGAAGAGTTCCTTGTAAGCGGCAGTGCCATCTACCGAACCAGTTTCTCGCTCGACGGTGCCCGCCAGCGCGCTATACCCAAGTTCAGGGCGGTGGCCGCTAACCGCTTCTTTATAGACCCCGATATGGAGGATGTGCTGGGGGAGGATGCCGCTGTGGTTGGCGAACTGCTCGACTTGGACGTCGACGAACTGGTTGCCACTTATGCACGGTGCCCCGCCGACGAAGAACGCCTGCGCGCGCTCTATGCGTCGCAACAGTCGCTGAACGGGACCTGGGGGCTCTATCCGGCGGCCATGGCGAAGGGTCCGCGCCCTGCCGACCTCTCGGTGCTCTTTCCCGTTGTGCCGGGCAAATGCCGGGTGGTGGAAATCTGGCGGAAGGAGTGCGGCTGGAAACTCTACTGCCACGACTTTCTGACAGGGACGTTCGAGTTGCGGCCTGTTGCCGACCTGCCTGCCGTTGAGGCGCTGAATGCTGAACGCCGGAGGCTGGCCGATAGGAACGGTGCGGAGCCCGCCCTGGTGGAATGCTGCCAGCAGTATGTGCCCGTGTGGCGCTGTTACCACCTCACGCCCGACGGACACACCCTTTTCGAGGGCGATTCGCCTTATGCGCACGGCAACCATCCGTTCGTCTTCACTTTCTACCCCATGGTCGACGGCGAGTGCTGGGGGCTGGTCGAGGACCTGATTGACCAGCAGAAGGTCATCAACCGCAATATGATCCTGTTCGACTTTATCAACTCGGCCAGTGCCAAAGGCGTGCTGCTGGTGCCGGAGGAATGTATACCCGACGACTATTCGCTCGACGATATTGCCGAAGAGTGGGCCCGCTACAACGGGGTCATCAAAATAAAGGCGAGGGCGGGTGCGCAGATTCCGCAGCAGATTTCCAGCAACGCTATGCACCCGGGACTGGGTCAGATGATAGAGATGCAGTTGCGCCTGATGGCCGATATTGGCGGGGTGCACGACGCCGTGCAGGGCAAGGCGCCCGCTTCGGGAACCCCGTCGTCGCTTTACGCCCAGCAGAGCCAGAACAGCAGCATCAACACCCTCGACTATGTGGCCACCTTTAACCACTTCCTCCAGTTGCGCGACAAACGGCTGCTCCAGTTGGTGGCGCAGTACTATACCGCGCGCCAGTACATCAGTACCGTAGGGACGGAGTTTGGCGAGGAGGCCCACTTTTTCGACCCTGAAACCATCCGCAATGTCGATTTCGAGAATGCGATTGTGCAGGGCAACAACACGCCGGCGTTCCGTGCCCTGGTCGACGACACCCTGCTCGAACTGTTGCGTGCACAGCTTATTCCGCTCGACGTTTTCCTCGAAAACAGCTCTTTGCCGTTTGCCGACCGCATTTTGCAGTCGGTCAGGTCAAAAAACAATTCTTCAACCACTAACCAGGAGGTAACACTATGAAAACACCTGTTTCCTTTTCTCCGAATGGCATTGTGCGAAACGTGCCCGCTACCTTGTCCGAGCCCGGACATTGCGATGCGTTGCTCAACCTCCGTCCGCAGGGCGGTGGCTGGCGTTCGGTCGGCACCAAGGCCGTTTGTTACGGACCGTTGGCCGAAGGTGGCGTCTTGTTGCAGGCGGCCCTGCACCAGTTGCCCGGCCACCCCTATCTGGTAGCAGTGCGCCGTGTGCAGGGGGGCGGCTTGCAGGTGGCAGCCGCCCCTCTCGAAGCGTCCGCTCCCGTTGTATGGCAGGTGTTGCACACGTTTCCCGAAACGGCAACCTCAGCCGACGCCATGGCAGTCCACATAGCCTTCATCGGTAATTATTGTTGTTTCTCGGAGCCCCGTTTGCGCATTTTCCGTTTCAACGGCGCCGCCTATGTGGAAGAGGCCGGTGTGGCCGACAGCGCTCCGGCGTTGGCTTATTCGGTGCACGGACGTTATGCGCCGGCCGGTTCGCTGTTGTCGTTCGCCATACCCGTAAGGGGCGAGAATTTGGAGGGCTGCTACTACCGTGAGGCAGCTGCCGGACAGTATTCGGCGACGCAGTTGGCGGGTACAAACACCGAAGCCGTTACGCTGAACCAGGGTACGCTCAGCACTCCCACCCAGTGGGGAAACCTGGTGTTTGGCGAGGCCGAGAAACAGGCTTTGCTCGATGCTATGGCCGGCCAGTACGAGGCCCTGCAGCAGTCGTCTGACTACTACCGCGAGGGCTATGTGCTGGTCTGTTCGGCCTGGCAGTTGGCCGACGGCTCGTATACCTGTCCGTCGGAACCTGTTCTGCTTCATTTGGGTTGCGAGCAAGTGGCGGCCGACTTCCAACAGCAGTCGCTGTCGTTCGACCCGACGGCCGATATCGATGTGTATTTCAACCGCGACAAGGTCTCGTTCAAGGTCTTTGCCGCCAACGACATCTCTCCAACCGTTTTTTCTGCCGCTGTGCTCTCGTGTTATGTGCGCCGGCAGTGGATGCAGCAGTTGTCGTTCAGCAAGCCCGAGGTGCCTGCGGCGGGGACGGGCGTCTTCCAAAAGGCAGTGTTCTTTGTCAGCCCTCCGGTCTCGATGTACCGGTTGGCGAAGGCCGAATTCGACTACCTCCACACCATCCACCACTATGGTCTCGACGCTTCCACCAAGGGACTGGTCTCCGGTGGGGTGGGGGTCGACAGCTACTACCGGTTGGCGTTGAAGCATGCGGCCACACACCGCGAGGGACTTACTGAATATCTGCCCACTGCTGCCGATGTGGCGGACTGGGTGCTCTACAAGGCGGTGGAGTTTGACCTGACCGACCCCAACGAAGCGACTTCCAAACGGGTCGATTTCTCCACACTGACCGCGCAGGAAGTGCTGGGGGCCGATCTGGCCGGACACCTGTCGGTCTCGTGTGGCGGATTGCTGGCCTACAACCAGCGGCTGCACTTGTGGAATTGTGCCTCCACTTTCAAGGGGGTGCCTGTCTCGTCGGTCGGCTTGGCCGATGTGGCTGCCGGGTTCATCTACCGTTATGCCGAGTCGGCTGTCACGCCCCACATCACCCAGCGGCGGGTGGTGCCGGGAGCCACCTCCAGTGCCTTTGTAAGGGCAGTGGGGCAGTTGGGGCACGGCGGGGTGCGCCAGGTGGTGGCGCAGTTCCGCATAGCCAACGGCGGCACCTACCTCTACCACTACCGCACCCTCGCTTACGAGCAGGTCTTTACCGATGCCGGCGGCAACCTTTGGCAGGCTTTCCCGCGCTTCCTCTCCTTCCCCGATAACCGTTGCGACCAGTGTGTGCTCTACTACCAGGCCGTTGGCGGCGGTTGGAACTCGGTAACCTTCCCGATGCGGGCTTCGGCCGGCTTCAATTTCTCGTTTGCCCTGCATCTGGCTTCTGCCGACGGACTGAATACCGATTTCGCCGCCTATCTGCCACTCAGTGGCGGTACTCCGGTTACCGATGCGGAGGCAGAGCGGTTGTTGCAGAGCGACGGACAGACGTTTGCGCAACCCGTTACTTTGTCCGGGTCGTCTGGAACAGCCGATTTCTATCAACCCGACTTGCTGATGGTGAGTGAACTTGCCAATCCGTATGTCTTCCGCCCTGAACTGGCGTTCCATTTCGGATCAGCTGTGACCGCTGCGGCTGTTTCTACCCGCGAAATCAGCGACGCGCAAACGGGGCAGTATCCGTTGTGCGTCTTTACCGAAGGCGGCATCTGGAGCATGGAGTTGGGCACGGCGGCATTCTACAGCCGGCAGGTGCCCATCAGTGCCGAGGTCAATAGCGGCCGCCGGGTTCTGACGACTCCCTTCGGCATCGTTTTCCTGTCGGCGGCTGGCGTCAAACTGTTGCAGGGGCGACAGGTTACGTTGCTGGGTGAAGGGGCGCGCGGGCCGGTCGTTTCCAGTCTGTGGCAGTGCCGGGCTATGGAGGCGGTAGTGTCGGGTGTAGGCGGACAGTTGAGCACTGCCGCCCGGTTGTCTGACCAGCATACCGCTTATCCCGACGGAATAGCCGCCTGGCTGGCGGCAGACGTGGCCATGGGCTACGATGCCGCCCAGCACGAGTTGTTGCTCAGTGGGGCGGCAGAGGGCCTGACCCTCACCTACGTCTACAACTTTGGTACGCGTCAGTGGTACACGTTCAGCGACGTCTTTTACAGTTTTTCCGGCAATGTGGCGGTAAAGGCGGAAGGAGGTGTGTCGGGGTTGTGCCGGTTGTCTGACGAGGTTTTCCCCTCTGCGGCGGGTGCCGGTTTTCGGCCTGTAGCTGTAGTTACACGTCCGTTCGCACCCTGGACGCTCTATTACCAGCACCTCGACCGTGTTGTGCTGCAGGGCGAGTTGGCAGGCGGTGCCGATACGTATGCCGGACTGTATGTGTTTGCGAGCAACAACCTCACCGACTGGCGCATGGTAAGTGCGGTGCAGTGGCGCCACCCCTTGACGCCGCAGGCGCGCCTGCCCCGTAGCAAGCGCTCGTGGAGGTTCTTCGCCCTCGCTTTCTTTGCCGACGTGCCCGCCTCTTTCTCGCTCTCGCACCTGTCGCTGCTCGGGTCGGAAGCCGGATAGGCCTCCGTGGTGGCTGACTACATACAGTAAACGAAAAGCGGGCCGTTCATGCGAAATCAGCATGGGCGGCCCGCCTTTATAGGGTAGGAAGGGCGGTGTGTTATTCTGTTACCTGCTCCTCCAAGTTTTCAGTGTTCAGTTCCTGGTATTCTGCTTGTTGCTTTGGCCAAGAAACAGCAGTCATAATATCTTTCATGTAGTTTCTGTTTCTATTTTTGTGGTATTGGTCGTACTCAACAGCGGCGTCCACATCGAAACAGCCGGCTGCGAACCAACCGTCGCATAGACCTTCCCATCCCCAATTGACGTGGAAGTAGGTCTCGCCTTCCAGTTCGTTGGCTTGGTCAGATGCATAGCAGAAACGCTCGGTGCGGTAGCCGTCAACCAACCAGGCGTGGCTACCTCCAGTTCTTTCACCTCTGGTAAATACCGGATGGTGGTTGCCCACATTCTTAAGTATAGTCTGGATCTCAAAATCCTTTAATCCTTCACTTTGGTGGCCGTACTCTTCCAGCATCTTTTGAGCATCTGACAAAGAAAAACCTACTCCACTACATTTCATAGATGTTGGTTTTACGTCTCTCCAGAAACATTTGTAGAGGATGCCCACCCACCCTTTATGGAAGTCGTCGAGTTCTTGAGCGTGTCTTTTCGCCGTCATTTCTGACATCATTTCCACGCCAGGATGGTTGTAGTAGGCAATAAGCTGCATGGTGGCGGTGCAGACACAGCCGGCAGGGTATGGTGAGTTACTTTCAGGACAGGTGTCCAATAATGCGTTATACGGGTCGCCCTGGCCCCATGCGGTCTTAATCAGTGGCCCAACTTGGTTGAAACCGAGTGAGATGATGCTGTCGCCGTCGGTCTGGCTCTTCAGCCTGTTCCCGCTTTTGGTTGTTTTACCCGCATTTTCGGCAATCTTGCGTTCGGTGTAGTTCTTAATGTTGTCGAGCAGCATGCTGAAACCGGGGTTGTCGGAGTGCTCGTCGAAGCGGCCCTCTTCTGCGCAGACAATCACCCTGTCGGCTAGGCGGCTGTCGGCAGCAATAATGGCAAAGCCGGCGTTGTCCTTAAAGTTGCAGGCGTAGGCAATGGTGTCTTTCAGGTTGTCGCCTCCCAGTAGAGCACTGACCGATTCTATTTTTCGTGGAGTCTCGTCGGTGGCGAAGAAGGCGTTAGCCGCTTTTAGCGCGTCTTTCTTAGCTGTTTCTTTTCCTATGGTTTGTGAAACCGTTGTTTTTTGTGGAACCTCGTCCATTTCATTGTTGGTATAACCTTCGTCTTCCTCACACGATGGGAAGAATGCGCAAACTCCCAACAGCAGTCCTATGCCTGAAGCGTACAGGCCGAATTTGTTTTTCATGTTTTACGTGTTATTTTGTGTTAATAAATGAAACTGTACAAATTTACATTCTTTTGTGGGAAAGAAAAATTTTTCTTGCAGAATGGTGTGGAAGGGTGGTGCCCACGGCCTGAATTGTTTCCCAACCCGACAAGAAAACCAGGCCGACATTTGTTGAATTCTCTGCGGTTGGCGATATTTGTAAGAAAAAAAAGAAGAATATATGTCTCAAACAGCTATAGTTATGGGGGCCACTTCGGGCATGGGGCTGCGTGTGGCGCAGTTGTTGCTCGAACGCGGGTGGACTGTTGGCGCGGCCGGACGCCGCCTGAACGAACTGCAACAGTTGCAAGACCGGTACCCCGACCGGGTGAAGATTCAGGTGATTGACGTTACGGCGGCCGATGCTCCCCAACGCCTGCAAGAACTTATCGGGCAGTTGGGTATGGTCGACCTCTATTTCCACAGTTCGGGCTATGGCAGCCAAAACTGCGACCTGAAGGAAGATATTGAACTGAAGACGCTCGAGACCAACGGCACGGGCTTTGTTCGCATGGTGGGTGCGGCTTACCGCTACTTCCGTGACGAGTGCGGGGGCAAGGGCCACATAGCCGCCATTAGCAGTGTGGCGGGCACCAAGGGTTTGGGTGCGGCACCGTCTTACTCGGCCACCAAGCGTATGCAGAACACCTATCTGCAATGTTTGGCGCAGCAGGCCCACTTCAACAAACTCGACATCCGCTTTACCGACATCCGTCCCGGCTTTGTTGAAACCGCGTTTCTGGGAGGTGACAACTATCCGTTGCTGATGTCGCCCGACTACGCTGCCGCCAAAATAGTAAAAGCCGTGTTGGCCCGCAAGCGCAAGGTCGTCATCGACTGGCGTTACCGCCTGCTGGTCTGTTTGTGGCAGCTTATTCCCGACTTTGTCTGGGAACGCCTCAACATCCGTTAAGAGCATAAATAGAATAGAAAACAAAAAAGCCAAAGGCGCGTGCCTTTGGCTTTTTTTATATCGAGGGTAAAGCGTTTTTTTACTTCTTGATTTTTGCAATGAGTTCGTCGATGCTGACCAGCGTCTGTTCGCCAGAAACCATATCTTTCAGCATCACCTTCTTTTCTGCCACCTCAGTTTCGCCCACAATAGCAACGTAAGGGGTGCCCTTGCCGTTGGCGTAGGCCATCTGCTTCTTTATTTTCACACATTCAGGGTAGATTTCCGCAGGAATGCCCGCTGCTCTCACCTGTTTCAGGCACTGCAGGGCATAAGCGAATTCGTTTTCGCCGAAAGTGGTGAAGACGAGCTGGGTGCTCTGCAACAACTCTTCAGGGTAGAGGTTCAACTGGTTCAGCACATCGTAGATGCGGTCTGCACCGAACGAGATACCCACGCCCGACAGACCCGATACACCGAACACACCGGTCAGATTGTCGTAACGGCCACCGCCGGTAATACTGCCAATTTCCACATCCTTGGCCTTCACTTCGAAAATGGCGCCGGTGTAGTAGTTCAAACCGCGTGCCAGCGTTAGGTCGAGTTCTATTTCGGTAGCCACCCCAAGCTGTTCGGCCAGGTTGAGGATGGTAGAGCACTCTTCCACACCCTTTACGCCGGTTTCCGATGTCGCAAGCACCTCTTTAATGGTGGCGAGCTTCTCTTTGTTGGTTCCCTTCAGTGAGATGATAGGCTGCAACTTCTCGATTGCCGCTGCGCTGACGCCCTTTTCGGCGAGTTCGGCGTTGACATTGTCCAAACCAATCTTATCGAGCTTGTCGATGGCGACCGTGATGTCTACAATCTTGTCGGCGGCACCGATTACCTCGGCAATACCGCTCAAAATTTTACGGTTGTTCAGCTTGATGACGACGTTGATCTTCAAACGGCGGTAAACCTCGTCAACAATCTGGATGAGTTCAACCTCGTTCAGCAGCGACTCGCTACCCACAACGTCGACGTCGCACTGGTAGAATTCGCGGTAGCGGCCCTTCTGAGGGCGGTCGGCACGCCATACGGGCTGTATTTGGAAGCGTTTGAATGGCAGAACCAGGTTCTCTTTATTCATCACCACAAAACGTGCGAACGGAACGGTGAGGTCGTAGCGCAGACCCTTTTCCGAAATGTCGTGCATCAGTTTCACACTGTCGCGGTTCTCAAGGGCCGACGGATTGGCGTGGAGCAGGTAGTCGCCACTGTTCAAAATCTTGAACAGCAGTTTGTCGCCCTCGTCGCCATACTTTCCCATCAGGGTGCTGAGGTTCTCCATTGCTGGTGTCTCAATCTGTTGGAAGCCGTATAGGCGGAAAACACTCTTGATGGTGTCGAAAATATAGTTTCTACGCGCCATTTCAACTGGGGCGAAGTCTCTTGTTCCCTTTGGAATTGATGGTTTTGTTGCCATTGCTTATATATTCTTCTTAAAATAGTTTCTTTTGACTGTGTTCGGCTACGAACTCTTTGAGGTAGAACGGCTCGAAGTAGGCCACGTCTTCAAATTCGCCGGCCTTGTACTGTTTTTCGGCCAGTGGCACCATGTCTTTGGCCAGTGGCACAATGCCGTCGATAAAGCTGATGCGGCTGTCGGTGAGGGTGCTTTTGCACTTCTCTGAACCGTTGCCGAAGCAGACTACCGGGTGCTCTTTTGTGATGTCGTCGAACGAGTCGCCGGCAATTATGGTGGCAGCCGTTTCCCTTTGCTGGGTCAGACTCAGGTTGTAGAAGGCGTTGTACACCTCCATGCGTCGGGCGTCAATCATCGGACAGAGCCATGCGCCGTCGGCAATCTCGCAGTGGGTGCGGATGACGCCGCTCGCCATTGCTTTCAGGGTGTTCACCGCTATCAGTTTGGCGTCGGCACCGTAGCAGATGCCTTTGGCGGTCGATACGCCGATTCGCAGCCCCGTGTAGGAGCCCGGACCGCAACTGACGGCTACAGCGTCTAACTTCAGCCCTTTGCTGTGCGCGTAGTCTAAAAGTTCTTTCACATACCCCCCCAGCACAACCGAGTGGTTCTGGCCTTTGTAGTCTTCCTTGTTCGCTACTATCTCTCCATCGACACTCAGGCATGCGCTGCATACGGTAGTCGATGTTTCTATGCTGATTATAGTTGCCATGGCTATTTCCTGAAAACTTGTCAAACTTCAAACTGCAAAAGTATATTTTTTTACGCAGATTTCCTTGTAAATTGGTCGACTACACCTTAATAGGATAGTTTTTTTCTGTTTTTTCATTTTTCGCTGCTTTTTCTTTGATTATCTGACTTAGATTGATTAACTTACGAATTATTTTTGTGTGTAATAAGGTCTGTATTATTTATAAGCGTATGAAAATGAGGTTTTTGGTGAAGTCGCTGGCTGCCCTTTTGTGTACTGTTGTGGGTGGTCAGGCGTTGCGGGCGGAAACGGCCGTTACGGTCCAGACGGCGGGAACGCTGTCGACGGTGTTGACGACAACGGACGGTGCTGTGAAAATTTCCGGGCCGATTAACGGGTCCGATGTTCTGTACCTTCGCTCGCTGATTGACGACGACAAGGTCAATTCGCTCGATTTGTCAGATGCCAGCATTGTTGCCGGTGGCGCTGCCTACTACGAAGACTATGTGACGGCAGACGGTGCGCTGGGCAAATATATGTTCTATTCCTGCGCCAACCTGCGTTACGTGAAACTGCCTGCCTCTGTGACGACTATCCCTGAACGGGCGTTCTCGCATTCGGGCCTTAAAAAGATTGAAATACCGAACAACATCACTTCGCTGGGCTTCGATGCCTTCGCCTACTGCAAGTCGCTCGATACGGTTATCGTCGGGCGCCGGGTGGCCAGCTTTGCGCAGGGCGCGTTCTACAGCTCTTCCGTAAAGGTGGCGTATGTGAAGACGTCGTCGGTTCCCGCTATTGCCAGCTACCTCTTTTCGTCTAAACCCTCTATCTGTGTCTATTCCGACGTGATGGCAGACTTTGCCGATTCCGACTGGGCGAATTTCGGTACCATTACAGGTGAACTCGAGGCCCTCTATCCGCTCGATGTCGATACGGTTTTCGCTATCCGGAAACTGCTTGAAAACTATTTTGCCGACTATGCCTGCACCCAGCTGAAAAGTACCTACGCGGCTATGGACGACAGCCAGCTGTCGGCTGGAATGAAGGCCGGCGGTGTGCCCGATGCCCTGGTTGCCGTTGCCCTGAAGGTGAAGAACAACAACTGGACCGCTTACGAGAAAGATTTCCGCATCCACGACTATAAGGCCTACAGCGATGCCCACTACTGGAACGAGTTGCTGAAGGCGACGGGCGGTTCGTATATGGGCAATCCGACGGGTATTTATTCCGACGGTGGCCTGCTCTATGTGTTTGTCGACAGCGATGTGCCTTCCAACGCGACCCTCTATTTTAAGGGTTGTGAGGGCAACGAACTGATTACGAGTGCCAAGAGTGGCGTGAAACTCTCGAAGGGCCTCAACATTGTGGAAGGCACGAAAGACGCCCTCTACTATGTGCTCTACACGGCCGATACCCGCTCGAAAACCAAGAAACTGAGCGAGTGGCCGAACCTGAAGATACACGTCGAGGGCGGTGTGGTTAACGGCTACTACGATGTGGCCCGCCACAGCGACAGCGACTACCTTGCCATTTTGAACAACGCGACCCACGACCTCTTCACCGTTAAGGGGGGTGAGACGCTCTTCAACTTCAAGACTTCGACCTACAAAACCGTCTGGCCCGAGTCTGTCGATAAGAGTGTCATTTGGTTCGACAGCCTTACCGTCTGGGAAAAAGAGCTGATGGGTTTCTGCGAGTCGGTTGCTACCGGTCAGCGGGCCGGGGCTCCGTACTGCCTGACGGGTGGCGAGGCCATCTTCCCTATCTATTACAACAATCCGAACTTCGCCATCGAGGGAAAGGAGTCCGATGCCGGCTATGCGAATTCGTCGCCTTACCGCACCAGCTACAACTCGGTGGCCTGCATCAAGAACTCGTTTGTGATTAAGAACGATATCGACGACTGGTGCGTCGCGCACGAGTGCGGACACAACAACCAGGGGGCTATTAACCTCGAGAGCTGCACCGAGGCGTCGAACAACCTTTTCTCGAATGTCATCTGCCACCTCGACGGCATTACCACTTCGAAGGGCTACCCGCTGTCGTCGACGATGAACGACTATGCCAACCATGTGCCGTTCTTCAGCCGTGACATTACCAGCAAAATGCGTATGTACTACCAACTCTACCTCTACTATCACCAAGGACAGAAAAATACGTCGTTCTACCCTGAACTTTTCAAAGCTTTGCGTGAAGACCCGCTGACTTTGTGGGGCAATGCCGACAACAGCGCGCTGAAGTTCGTCAGAAAAGTGTGCGAGGTGGCCCAGGAAGACCTGACCGACTTCTTTGCCGCCTGGGGATTCTTCGAACCATGCGACCTCACCATCGACGACTACGGCACCTACTCGCTGACCGTGACCCAGGAAGACATCGACCAGACGCTGGCTGAAATTGCCCAGTATCCGAAGAAGAACCGCGAAATCCTTTTTGTGGAGGACCGTATCGACTATATTCCAACTACCGGTTTCCTGACCATGCCGGGCGAACACCGCAACGGCTCTGACCAGGTGGGCCAGTGTGGCAACTTGGGCCAGTTCTCCGACTACTTCCCCGAGGCGTTGCAGGTTTCGGAATACGCCTACTCGCAGGCCGATTCGCTTTATGCGATGACGGGAAAGGGTGGTGTCGGCTTTCTGGTGCTGGGCCCTGAAGGGAAGATGCTCTATGCGGCCAACGCGCTGAACTTCTGCGTTCCGTCGAGTGTGGGCGACGAGTTCACCATTTACTCGGTCGATGCCGACGGCACCCTGCACGAGGTGGCTAAGCAAGAGGGTGGCGTCGAAGTGGTGCACATGACCTCGCCAGGCTCGCTTGCCGACTCGCTGACCGCTGCGGTCATCAAGGCGGTCATTTCCGGCCCGATTAACGGCACCGATGTCAAGACCCTGCGCCGACTGATGAACGAGGAGCACCTGCAGTCGCTAGACCTCTCAGAGGCTTATATCGTTAGCGGGGGTGAGGCGTATTACGAGTCGTTTACCACCACTCCCGACGTTATCGGCAGCGAAATGTTCCACAACTGCCATAGTTTGGTTTCCATCCAGTTGCCGCAAGAAATCACCGCTATCAAGACCCAGGCGTTCTCGCGCACGGGCTTGAAGGAAGTGGTTATACCCGACGGGGTGACCACCATCGGCTACGACGCTTTCGCCTACTGCGACCAGCTTGCCGAGGTGACCATTGGCCCGTATGTCGAAAAAATTGAGCAGGGCGGTTTCTACAGCTCCGGGGTAAAACAGGCCTACGTGAAGGCGTTGACGCCACCGGCTGTTGGTCCGTACCTCTTCTCGTCGGAACCGGTCATCCATGTCTATGCCGAGGCTTACGAGGCCTACATGGCCAGCGATTGGCCAAAGTACGGCACCATTGTTGGTGACCTTGGCGACCTCGAGACGGTAACCGCTGTTAAGGGTTGCTTGGCTGCTGCGGCCGACGCCGGGACCGATGGCAGCGTCTACGACGTGTTTGGCCGGAAGGTGGTTACACTGCTGCCTTTCCGCACCTACATACGCGGTGGCAAGAAGTTCGTCTATTTGCCCTGATTAACCCCTTTTGGGGGACTGTGCCGGCCGCCTTTGCCGGGGGGCGTGGCATGGGCCGACTGAAAACAGAGGGCGGGGCGCTCTGGTTTTTGTACGAATGGCGAGAGAACTGTGCCGTATTCCCCTTTTTTCGGTGGCAGACGGCAATATCTCGCAATAAAGTTTTATCTTTGTGCTAATTAAAAACAGATATCATGATTTTGTCAATGACTGGCTTTGGTAAAGCCACTTGTGAACTTAAAAATAAAAAAATTACTATAGAAATCAAGTCGCTTAACAGCAAGCAACTCGATTTGTCGACCCGGGTTCCTTCGTATTACAAAGAGAAGGAGCTGGAAATGCGTAACTATATTGCCAAAACGCTTGAAAGGGGTAAGATTGACCTCTCTTTCTTCGTTGAGACCATTGGCGCTGAAACGGGCATGCAGCTGAATGCCCCTATGATGAAGGCTTACAAAGACCAGATTGAAGAGGCCGCCGCTGCGGCTGGCGTGCAGATTCCTGCCGATTACGACTGGGTTTCTACTTTGTTGCGTCTGCCCGATGTGCAGCGTAACGAGCAACAGGAACTGGATGAAGACGACTGGATTAAGGTGTTCGAGGCCTTCCGCAAGGCCGTCGACGCACTGGTCGAATACCGTAAGAAGGAAGGCGTTTCTCTCCGTAACGTGTTCACGGCAAAGGTCGACAACATTGCCAGTCTTTTAAACACCATCGACCCGTACGAGAAAGAACGTGTCGAACTCATCAAACAGCGTATTGCCGACAACCTCGCCTCTTTGGGTGGTGTCGATTACGATAAGAACCGCTTTGAACAGGAAATGATCTACTACATCGAAAAACTCGATGTGAACGAAGAGAAGAACAGACTCCGCCAGCACTTGCAGTACTTTAAGGAGACGATGGATATTCCTGAACAGTCGACCGGTAAGAAGCTGGGCTTCATCGCACAAGAAATGGGCCGCGAGATCAATACCCTCGGCTCTAAGTCTAACCATTCTGAAATGCAGAAGATTGTGGTGAAGATGAAGGATGAGCTGGAACAGATTAAGGAACAGGTTCTAAACGCGCTTTAAGTATGGCCGATAATTCAAAAATCATAATCTTCTCCGCTCCTTCGGGGTCGGGCAAGTCTACCATCATCAACTTCCTGCTCGAACAGATGCCGGGGGTGTTCGAATTCTCTATTTCTGCCACCAGCCGCCAACCGCGCGGACAAGAGGTGCACGGACGGGAATACTACTTCCTGTCGCCTGAGGAGTTCCGCACACGCATCGCCAATGGCGATTTCCTAGAGTATGAAGAGGTCTACAAAGACCGCTTCTACGGCACGCTGAAGTCGGAGGTCGACCGCATCTCGGCCAATGGCAGAATTGCCTTGTTCGACGTCGACGTAAAGGGCGGGGTGAACATTAAGAAGTTCTATGGCGACAAGGCTATGTCGGTCTTCATTCAGCCGCCTAGCATCGAAGTGCTGAAAAAACGCCTCGAAGGCCGTGGCACCGATGCGCCCGATGTCATCCAAACCCGCTTGGAAAGGGCTTCCTTTGAACTTACCTTCGCACCCCAGTTCGACAAGGTGGTCGTTAACGACGATCTGACTACGGCCGAAAACGAGGTGGTAAGCCTGATTAAGAATTTTCTAGATATTTAATTAATACGCAAACGCTCCTTTTTTGGGGCGTTTTTTAGTTTATGGCAAAACGTGTAGCTTTATTCTGTGGCTCGTTCAACCCTATTCATGTGGGCCACCTGGCTTTATGCAACTATATAGCGGAGAATACCGATGTCGACGAGGTAAGGTTTGTGGTCTCGCCACAAAATCCGTTCAAGGTCAACGCCGACCTGCTCGACGACAACATCCGCCTCGAAATGGTGCGGCAGGCTACTGCCGGCTACCGTAAGTTTACGGTGTCGGACTTGGAGTTCAGCCTCGAAAAACCGTCGTATACCTACATCACACTGCAAAAATTCTCGGAACTGGAGCCCGATACCCACTTTATTCTGATTATGGGGGGCGACAACCTCGACGCGTTCCGAAAATGGAAAAACTGGGAGTGGATTATGGACCATTACGAAATATGGGTCTATCCGCGCCTCGGGTCTTCTAACGAGATTCCTGCCGACTTCCGGAATTTCCACCGGGTAGAAACGCCAATCATTGAAATTAGCAGCACTTTCGTCCGGCAGTCGATAGCCCAGGGCAAGGATGTCCGCTACTTTTTGCCCGAACCCGTCTTTAAGTATATAGCCGACAACAAACTGTATGGCGGAAAGGAAGGCGGACGATAGTCCTTTCCCGTCCTTTTTAGGTTTGTCCGTTTTTTATTGGAAAAGCCTTCCTTTTTGTTTAATTTTGCGTAAAATCATAAATGTGATGTTGAAAGAAAAAATTAATAATCTGCTCGCCGAAATCGAGAAGCTGAAGGCAGAGAATGCCGACCAGATTGAGGCTTTGCGTATTAAATACTTGAGTAAAAAGGGTGAGATTTCAGCGCTTTTCGACGAGTTCCGCACCGTTTCTCCCGAACAGAAAAAAGAGTTGGGACAACTTTTGAACAAGTTGAAGACCGATGCAACCAACCGTATCAACGAAATGAAGGAGTCGTTCTCCGACAAGTTGGGCGCTGTTGCTGATTTAGACCTGACCCGTACGCCAGATCCTATTGAGTTGGGTACCCGTCACCCTATCTCGTTGGTTCGTAATAAGATTGTTGATATTTTCTCGCGCCAGGGTTTTGTGGTGGCCGACGGTCCTGAAGTGGAAGACGACTGGCATGTCTTCTCTTCGTTGAACTTCGCACCTGAGCACCCGGCTAGAGATATGCAAGATACTTTCTTCATCACCCGCGACCCCGATGTGTTGCTGAGAACGCACACCTCTTGCGTACAGAGCCGTGTCATGATGAAGCAGAAACCGCCTATCCGTGTGCTTTGTCCGGGCCGTGTATACCGTAACGAGGCTATCTCGGCGCGCGCGCACTGCTTCTTCCACCAGGTAGAAGGCCTGTATATCGACAAGAACGTGTCGTTTGCCGACTTGAAGCAGGCGCTCTTGTTCTTCGCGAAAGAAATGTTCGGCGAAGAAACCAAGATTCGCCTCCGTCCGTCTTACTTCCCATTCACCGAACCAAGTGCCGAAATGGATATCTCGTGCGACCTTTGTGGCGGTAAGGGCTGCTCTTTCTGCAAGGGTAGTGGCTGGGTAGAAATTCTGGGTTGTGGCATGGTCGATCCGAACGTGTTGGAGAACTGTGGCATCGACAGCAAGGTTTACTCGGGTTTCGCCTTCGGTATGGGTGTTGAGCGTATCACCAACCTGAAGTACAAGGTGAAAGACTTGCGTATGTTCTCTGAGAACGATACCCGCTTCCTCGACGAGTTTAAGTCTGCTTTCTAATGGCTTCTGGGGGTGACCCCGTGCTGTAGAACGGCGTCTGCCGCTGGGTTGGCGCTGGTTTCAGACAACAATATAAGCTGCCGGTTTGTAATGGACTCCATTCAAATCGGCGGCTTTCTTTTTTGCCCCTCGTCGCCTGTCGTTTCATCGCTCCCCCGTCTGGAAGACGGTATCTCGATAACCGGGTATGGGAAAAAAGGTGGAACCGCTTCCTACGTGCCCGGATTTCCACACCACACCAGCGCGTTTGGAAAACGCTACGTGCCAACCTTGTAGCTGTAGCGAGCCACCCCTGCAGTTTCAGAACACGAAATTCACGGAAAAACACGATTACCCACATAGTTTGCACTATGTGACGATTTACCCTGACCACAAGGCAGGAATGGCTCACAAGAAAGACATGGTAGCCGCCGTTTTACCCTCTATATGGAACAAAAGTATTATATTTACAGATTGGAAAAACGATTCATACAGCATGAAAGGCATTCAAGACACCAGCACCAATTATTTCGGAGCAATCATAAAGGAAGCGGACAAATATGTAGTCCCTAAATTTCAAAGAGATTATTCTTGGGACAAAGACCAGTGGGACGACCTATGGAACGACATTGAATCGACTCTTTCCGAAGAAGAAGGTGAGCACTATATGGGTTATCTTGTCCTTCAAAAAACAGGCGTCAACATAAGGAACATCATCGACGGGCAGCAACGCTTCACAACCATCACCCTGCTTATACTTGCAGCCATCAAGCTAGTCAAAGCATTAGCAGAGAAGGGAGTGGAAAAAGAAGAGAACGAAGTACGATGGAAGGAGATGATGAATACCTACATCGGCTTTAAGGATACGGTCACCTTAGACTACGACAACAAATTGGTTCTTAACAGGAATAACGACCCCTATTACAAAGACTATATTGTAAAATTGGGCGAATTGCGCATCCGGAACACGAAAAAGACAGAAAAACTGATGAAGAGTTGTTTTGAATTTTTCGAGGGTAAACTCAAGAAAAAAGGATTTGAACATGGGAAGGATTATGCAGCTTATATCCAAAAAGTGGTTTCCTGCCTCTACTTCACCGAGATTATAGTGTCAGACGAGTTGAATGCGTTCAAAGTATTTGAGACCCTGAATGCGAGAGGTGTACAATTATCATCGGCCGACCTGTTGAAGAATTACCTGTTCTCTCTGGTCGACAAAGAGTCGAGCCACCCCGAGCGCCTCAATTCGTTAGAGGAAAAATGGGCCAGACTCACGTCAAATAACAAGTCGGAACATCTACCCGACTTTATACGCTATTATTGGAATACCAGTCACAAAACGATACGGAAGAACTACGTTTTCAAGACCCTCAGAGATGAGATTAAAACGCAAGAGCAGGTTTTCGCCCTCTTGGACGACATGTTGACCTATAGCGACGTTTATGTCGCTCTTCATGACAAAAACGACGAATTTTGGAACGAATATGATAGCGGAATAAGGAAACAGATAGGCTTGCTTAATCTATTCGGATTTAAACAACCTCTCTCTCTGCTTATGGTTTCATGCCTTAAACTCGACAAAGACGAATTTAAGAAACTGCTCAAACTAATAATAAACATCTGTGTCAGGTATAATGTAATTTGTGACAGGAATCCAAACGACCAGGAAGGACCATTCAACAATTTGTCGATTTATGTAAGCAAATACAGTCGCGCCGACTATGCCTTACTTAATTCGATCATAATAAACGATGAATTGTTTAAGGAAGCCTTTTCAAGGTTTTCCATCAGTTATGAGAAATCGGCAAATGCGAAGAAAATAAGATACCTGCTTGGCGCCATTGAGAATGTGAAAGGCAATATCCGTTCGGTTGACCCTTTCTCCGAGGAGGCTACTATCGAGCATATAATGCCCCGCCACTACGAAAATTGGGATATTGAAGACGAGGTCGGCCAGCGTACTGTGGACAAATTGGGTAACATGTGCCTGCTGGAACCTGATAAGAACAGAAAAATTTCCGATGCCGCATACGAGGAAAAGAAAAAGGTGTATCAAACTTCTATCTATGGTACGACCAAGCGAATTCCCGAATTTTTCCCCTCTTGGGGAGAGGATGAAGTGGAAAGACGGCAAGAAAATATGGCGAAAACGGCGACCTCGGTTTGGACTGTAAAATACTGATTTAACAATTTTTTTGAGCACGAGATTCACGAAACGTACGAATTCAGCACAGCTCTGCCCTACCAGAGGTTGCACGCGAACAGTGCGGTCGGCAGACAGTGCCCTCGTCGCCTGTTGTTTCATCGCTCCCCCGTCTGGAAGACGTATGGAATTTAAAACAATTCTATAATCTTATAAAATTGTATGATTATAGAAATATTTTACCAAATGTATTTCAAACCAAACGGAAAATCAGATTTTGCGTAACTATCTCCGTCACCCAAAAGAACCCAAGTTTAGGCATTTTGCTCTGGTGGAGTATGCGTTCAGTCGCAGTTTGTCGCCTACCATGGGACGAAATAAGAATCGAGATTCACGAAACGTACGAATTCAGCACAGCTCCCTACCAGAGGTTGCACGCGAACAGTGCGGTCGGCAGACCGAGCCCACGTCGCCTGTTGTTTCGTCGCACCCCCCGTCTGGAAGACGGTAGCTCGATAACCGGGTATGGGGGAATGGCCCGCCATTCCTACGTGCCCGGATTTCCACACGCCGTCAGTGCGTTTGGAAAACGCTACGAGCCAACCTTGTAGCTGTAGCGGGCAACACGGCAGTTACAGAACACAAAATCAAAAAAGACACGGATACTTACATAGTTTGCACGATGTAACCTATTTACACTGACCGCACACCCCCCACGCAGGCCAGATATCCTGTGCAATGGGCAGGGACCAAAATAAGCGACAGACAACAGAGTTTGTTATTTGTCGCCGTAGTGACCATAAGAGGAAATAACAAAGACAGAAACAATTTCTTCTTTAATAGAATAAATAAGCCGGTGTTTATCTGTAATTCTTCTCGACCATTCGTTCTCTCTACCTATAAGCCGTTCGGGTTTTCCGGTGCCAGTTTTTGGATGTGCTTCTAATTCGGCAATCAGCCTTAATAGTTTTTTAAAGGCGGCAGGCTCACTTTTCTTCAGTTTACGGGCGTCATTTTCAGCCCTTTCAGTAAGGTTTACCCTATACATACCTACAGTTCTTCTAAATATCTAACAAGTTCAGCCGCACTATCAAAAGTTTTAAACCGGCCTTCTTCTATTTGTTTTTCACCTTCCTCCAACACCTTGTTTAAATCCGGATTCGACATCGAATCAGTTCGTGCATTGGAAGTTTGTTCTTTTTTCGTAAGTAGCTTTTTTAAGTAGGCTGCGACCTTCCTCATATAAGCCTCATCGTCAGACAATTCAGCCAAGCACTGATATATTTCCTTATTAACCTCTAATGAATTCATAATACTGCTTATTTTTTGCAAATGTATATAATTTACGGTGCTTGTCAGAAGCAGAATGAAAAAAATTGAACACAAAATCCACAAAAAACACGGATACTTACATAGTTTGCACTATGTAACCTATTTACGCTGACCGCCCCCACGCAGGCCGGGAACCCTGTGCAATGGGCAGGGACTGCCGGCACACCCACAACGCTGCCTGGTGCAATATGGCTTGGAAAACTGATATTCTGCAAGAATGACGCAAACAACAACCTCGGTTTGGGCTGTCAACTACGGAGTTTTACTCCAACCGCATAGACTCCATGCAGGCTGGAAGCCTGTACCATCCGTAACCGTTGGCGACGTCCCACGGACTGCGTACCATGTTTGAAAGACGATAGTGTGGAGAGGTGCAAATTGATGTAAGGGGACAGAAATGACGAAGGACAAGGGGAAATTCAGGTCAATTACGTTCCCTATATAGTTCGTTCAGGGTTTCTCTCAAAACTAGTTCCTCACGACCCTCCACAGTAGCGGTGTTGAACCGCTTGCAAGGAATAGACAAAATTTCAAGGATATGGTCTTTCAGCAAGTCCTTTCTTTTGCTTGCAGCCTGCTGGTGATGGTCTCCGTCAATCTCAATAGCGAGAATGGGGTTTTGATTAATCGTATCATAGATTAGGAAGTCGAGTCGCGCTCCGTTAAGCATATATTTGATTTCATCATTTTTAAACAAACGCAAATCGACTGAAGACTTAACCAAGTCAATAAGATGATTCCAGGTTGAACGGATTTGTTCCGTTTTCTGATACTTTTTGGGGCGATTTTGCCCACGCTTGTCCGTGTGGGCGGATTTGCTCCATTTTTTCATGTGTTGACAGCTTTGAATTCTGGATTCACCTTGTACATCATTACCTTGTCCGACCATTTGTCCGAAGGTGGCAAAATAGGATTTTACAATTGATCAGAATCTTCAAGAAAGTCTTCGTAACTTATTTCTGTATTAGAGAAAGATATGCGATAAAGAGATTCTTCATTCTCTGTGTTTTGATGAAGATTTTCAATACAAATACTATCAAAACCAAGACGGTTCAAATCGTCGATAGTAACCAATTCGAAATCTTTTTTATGTAGAATTTTCCTTAGTAACCATTCTCCTAAATCTCTATTCGGATTGGACATTAAGGCTTTTCCGTTGTCTTGACAAATTTTTGCGTTAAGAATGGATTTGTCAGGCATTTCCAAAGCAAATGGTGTATCCCTTTTGGGGAAGAAACCAGGATAATTTTTGTGTATGACAATTGGCACTGGCACATAAACCTCCAATGGATTTCGTTTGCGTCCGCCTGCATTAAACTGATTAAGACCAGATTTCTCTGGAACATATTTAATCCCTTTCTTGAGCGAATAGAGTGGTAGTATAACATAGTCAACACCTTTAATTCTTGGCTTTGCTTCTTTTATAACATCCGTCTTAGTCATAAAAAAAGATTCAAGTAAAGCAAGTGGATCTTCTATGATATCAACTTTAACATCTTTGCTAATACTTGGAACATAGAATCGTTTCATAAGAACACTTTTGCTCTTATTGAAGGAGAATTCATTTCTCTCATCTTCAAATTTGCATGAGGTTTCATTATCTGAAATAAGATGAATGTGTTCCAAATCAACTTCTTCGTATGGCGTGTTAAATATTCTAAGTAATCCATCAGTTCTTCCAACAATGTGATATTGAGTTTCATCCACGCCATACAGGTCATTTGCAAAGCGCATTCTGTCATTTCTGTATTGTCCAAGCTGTTTTGCTAAATCAATACCACGTAACCCATTTAGTGCTTTTTTGAGTTTGTTAAATTCAGCTATCTTTTCTACTGATTGATTGTTCTTCAAGATGAAAGTTTTAATTCCTATGCCAACCGTAGAAAATCTTGCATCATATGCGGTACAGGAACGAGCGTCGTTATATGCATTGTAATAACGACAAAATAAATTTTCTGTTAATCGATAATCCAAGTATGGTATATCACTTTCAGAAAACAATCGACTTAGTTGAGCCATTAGCTTCAACATGTCAAAATATTTTTCATATGAAGTCCAGCTATTTAGGAATTCTTCAAGATTATTGATGTTATTTGTTTGCATACTTTTTGGATAAGTGGTACAACTACTGAATTTCCAGCCTGCTTGTATTTGGCCGAATCTGCAATTGTTGTAGGAAATACAAACTCTTGCGGATACCCTTGGAAATTCAAACACTCCCTAGGTGATAATTTGCGTATTCCATTGTCTGTCAGTATTATTGGTACATTATGACCTCCCGTCCCCATATTGGCAGTTAATGTGGGACAAACCTTACTTTTGTTTTCTCGAACATATTGTCGTCTCCATTGATATACAGTGTCTTTGGAAACAACTCCTGCACGTAAATCTGCGATGTGCCCCATGCTCTCTCCATAAAAAAGCTTCTTCTCCATATTGCTATAATCTATGCAATCATGAATGTTTCTTTTCAATGTTTCTTTTTCTGGGAATACAAATTTACTATAGTTGGAGACTTTTTCTTTGTTAAAACAAACGATAAAAATACGTTCTCTGTTTTGGGGTACATTTGCATATTCCATGGCATTCATTACCTTATGAAATACAACATATCCTAATTCTTCAAGAGTGTTTTTTATTGTTGAAAACGTCTTTCCGCCATCATGGGTGTATAAATTTTTTACATTCTCGAGGAAAATAGCTTTGGGTTGTTTCCTCTTGATTATCTCTGCGACATCGAAAAACAACGTACCTCTTGTGTCTTCAAAACCTTTTTGATAACCTGCAATAGAAAATGCCTGACACGGGAAACCTGCACATAGCACATCAAAATCATTGGGAATATATTGTTTCGTTGATTCTTTTGTGATATCTCCAAATGGGACTTCTCCGTAATTTGCCAGATATGTCTTTTGCGCCTGAGTATCCCATTCAGAAGAATAAACACATTTGCCATCGAGACTTTGCATAGCGATTCTAAACCCACCGATTCCTGCAAACAGATCTATAAAAGTGAATTTTGGATTTTTCGGTGCAGGAAAAGGAACAGAAAACAATTCTGGGAATAAACCATAAGAAGCTACAGGTTCAGCTACAATGCAATCATGTTCAGTTGTTTCCCCCTCATTCAGTAAACCTATAGCATCCTTTTCAAAAGGAATACCGTATTTGCTATTTTTATTTTGAAGATAATGCGTAATAATTGCAGAATCATTGTTTGTTGTTATTTGTATATGATCTATCATCGAACTTGAATTTTTATCTTAATAGATTATGCAAATTTTTTATGTTTGCAAATTCTATGCAAATGTATGCAATTTTGTTTGCAAATTGATAACAATAAGAAGACTATAATACTCCCCAAAATTTAGACAACACCAAAGGTACATAAAAAGCGTATCTTTGTAAAAGAACTAAAAAAACATGGGAAGAAGAAGCAAGTTTGACTCTGCGTTCAAGACGAAGGTAGTTCTGGACGCATTGAAAAAAAGAGACTCTCTCGGAGCTGGCCAAGAAATACGGTGTAGCTTCCAAACAGATCACAGATTGAGAAAAGAAGTTTCTAGAAAAGTCAGGATCGGTATTTGGAGAACATTCAGAAAGCAAAGAACTGAAAAGCCTGAAGGCGGAAAATGAAAGGCTGCTTAAGAAAGTTGGCCAATTAACGATAGAGGTAGATTTTTTTGCGGAAGCCTGCGAAGCAGCCGGTCTGAAGAGGAAGTAAGAAGCCTCGAAAGCCAACACCCAGCAGGTCTGAGCAGAAACAGATACTGTAGTCTCATGAAGATAAACAGAAGCACCCTTTACTTAAAAAAAAGGTGAAAGCGAGACAAACGTAGAAATATTGGAGAAATCCAATTGTACGGAACTCTTGGATGAGTGTGTATCCAAATACGGTGCTCCGGAAATAATAAATACGGACCAGGGCAGCCAATACACGTCTCCAGACTGGATAAATGCGGTAAAAGGACACGGTATACAAGTCAGTATGGATGGCAAGGGCAGATGCAAGGACAACATCTGGATTGAGCGTTTCTGGCGGTCTATCAAGCAAGAGTATGTTTATCGATACCCAACGGATGACGTGTCGGTTTTAAGGAATGGGATAGGTGACTATATAAGCTACTATAATGAGCGAAGATCGCATCAAAGTCTTGGCAAAATTATGGTTCCTTCGAAAGTTTACCTTGTAAGTAAGGCGGCTTAACGAGAATTCATTAATTTTGAATTTTTAGGGGCGTCTTGTGAAAGGCTAGCCTCTCACAAGACGCCCCTAAAAGAGAAAAAAGTATTAACCAGTTATCAAAAAATGGGGAGTACTATAAATTAACGTTAAGATAGTATATATGGCCTTTTCATTTGAGTTAGACAATAGAGGTTACTTGAAGAAACGCGAAAGTGTCAATCTAGAGTACAAACAAAACTTCCAATTAGGAGATAACCTACTAAAGTATATAAAGACATTAGTCGGTATGGCCAACAACAAAGGAGGACAAATCATCTTCGGAGTTAAAGATAGTCCTCATATTCCAATCGGAATGACGAATCAAAAACTTCACGAAACTGATCCTAAAGAGATTGACTCTAAGATTCGAGAGTTCTTTTCACCAGAATTAAAATGGAATATGGCGTTTCAAGAATTTGAAGGAAAATCATTTGGAATGATATCTGTTGAGGAAGCCGATGTCAAGCCTGTCGTTTGCAAAAAGTGCAAGTCTGAAATCTTGCGTGAAGGAGCTATTTATTATAGATACAGAGGAGAAACAAAGGAAATTGAATACCCAGAGCTTGTTCAAATTTTAGATGCAGAACGAGAAAAGGAACGATTATTATGGATTAAGCATATAGAAAGGATTTCAATGGTAGGACCAAGGAATGTCCATATATTGGATAAGTACAATGGTGAGATATCTTTTGGGGACAGAAAGATACTTTTAGACAAATCTTTAATCAACCAACTGACTTTTATAAGAGAAGGGCATTTTACAGAAAAGGATGGCGAAGGAAGTCCGACATTAAAATTGGTAGGAACAATAGAAGGGTTAATTGATGTGGACAATGCAGTCATTGATCCTAATGCTATGTATCCATTAACAACCAAGGAGCTACAATCTCTGTTAGAAGTGAATTCATATCAGATGCAAGCAATCATATTTTGCTTGAATTTGAAGAATAAGCCTAAACGACATACTGAAATTAAACAAGGGTCAAGATCAAATCCCATTCATAAATATTCAACTTCAGTTGTCGATTTCGTAAAAAAAATCATGGAGCAAAGAGGACGAGAGACGTACATAAATGAGTGTATACAAAAGTACAAGCAATACTATAAAGAGAATAGAAAATCGACAAAAAAGTCACACTGAAACTTGGTAGGCAACGCATTCCCTCCTTTCCCCCACTCACCTAACTTCCACGCAATCAAGCCCTTTATTCGTTCTTCCCCAACAAAAATTTCCAAGCAGGAACCACTTTTATGGTTTTGTCTTTGACAGTCAATTCCCTTTCATCGTCAGCCGTGACAATGAGCAGATTGTTGCAGTTGGTGGCCGTAGCGGCATTGAGAAGGGCACGGACTTCACGGTTGAAGGTGTCGGGGTCCGACAGGTCCCAAGACACCTGTATCAGTTGCGTCACCTGCTCGTAGCTGCGGACGAGGAAGTCGCATTCGGTTTTGTCTTTATAATAGTATATTTCGGAGCCGGGCGTGCGGTTCCGGTAAAGATGTAGGAATACCACGTTTTCCAGGTTTTTGCCATTGTCGTCGCTCTGTGGAAGTACGACGGCGCAACGCAACCCGTTGTCGATACAGTAGTATTTGGCCGGAGTCTGTTGCTCTTTTACCAACGAACGTTCGTATTTGGGCACTTTGACAAACATAAATATGGCACAAACGTAGTTCGCCCAAAGGTATAGGTCGTCTTTTGTCACCTTCAGGCCCTGCGACTTCAAGTCGTTGAAGATGGCATTTATAGAGGTCGGTTTGCCCACGTTGTTCATGATCCTTTTTATAAAATAACGGGCCACATTGGTGTTGCTAATGTTGTAGTGTTCGGCCAGGTCTTTGAGCAGCATGGTGTTGAAGTAGCCTTGTAGCAGCTTTATCCGTTCGCTCTCACTTTCGGTTAGAACAGCTTCCGGGAACCCACCTTTGGCGTTGTAGTCGTTAAAGGCGTTCCTCATCATAGCGTTGTGCTGGTCGGTATACCCGTTTGGCGTTATGTTTTTAAATCGGCAGTACTCGTTGAACGATAGCGGGAAAACCTCGTATTCGAGCGGATACCCTCTGAGAGCGGTCGCAAGTTCGGTAGAAAGCATGGTCGCATTGCTGCCGCAGATGTATATGTTTTTACAGTAGTTTTTGTATAGCCTCAGGACGAAGTATTCCCAGTCTCTTTTTAACTGAATCTCGTCGAAAAACATATAAACCTCGTTCAATGGTGTTTGCGGAAACATTTCCATATAGGCTTTAACGATGTCGTCGAAATTTTCGGTGGTCATACTGCTGATGCGTTCATCGTCGAAACCTATCCAAAGGATGTTTTGTGGACGGACCCCGCTCTCGACCAGCTGGTTGACGGTCAACTCCATCACCGACGATTTACCGCAACGCCTAACACCAGGAATGGTGATTATCTTTTTTCTGTTGAGCGGCAGTGTACAGTCCCTTTCAGTCATATGAAAGGGAATCTCGCTCTGTCTCAAAGCGATGATTGACTTAAAAACTTCCTTTGCATTCATACCTATTCCTCTAATTATGTCGCAAATATAAAGTTTTTCCTTTTTTAACGGAAACTTTTCGGAAATCTTTCCTTTTTTAACGGAAACTTTTTAATAAATCTTTCCTTTTAAAACGGAAAGTTTTGCATTTTCCCTTGTTTTGGAAGTGTGGGGAAGAGGAAGAGGTGGCCACTTCATCCGTAAACTCCTTTTCGTTTTGGCAAACTGATAGAAAAAAAGATAGAGGATGCACAACAGATTTGCAGTGGCCTTTTGATAAAAATATATTCGAACAAATATAAAAACACTCAAAATCAAGATTTTTATATTAGATGTAATGTAAAACGGATTTAAAATCGTATTTTTGTATGCGATGTAATATAAAACCGTATGGAAAGGACGAAATTGTCGATGGTGGTAAAGGCTTTACGTAAGGAATATGGACTTACGCAAGAAGACCTTGCCATGAAGTCGGGAGTTGGGCTTTGCTTTGTGCGAAATTTGGAACAAGGAAAACCAACGCTAAGGATGGATAAGGTAAACCAACTTCTTGACTTATTTGATTATGAACTTACTGCGACAAAGAAATCATGAGACAGGCTGAAATCTATCGGAAAAACATCCTTGCTGGCACTTTAACGGAAGATGGTGGAGAATATCGCTTCTGTTATGATGAAACGTATCTTGCTAAAGAAGATGCGCAGCCAATAAGTCTGACTTTCCCTTTACAGACAAAGGCGTTTGTGAGCCCAGTTTTGTTTCCTTTCTTCGATGGCCTGATACCCGAAGGTTGGTTGCTTGAAGTCGCAATCCGCAACACAGACATTAGCGTTCTCGACCGAATGTCGCTTTTGCTGCTTTGCTGCAAAGAATGTATAGGATCAATAAGTGTCGTTCCTAAAACAAATGGAGGAGATGCGTAATGAGTAAATGTTTGTATTGCTATAAGGATTTGGAAGAAGGGCAGAAAGACTTTCATCCGGGCTGTTCACGGAAATTTTTCGGCACAAAAGAAATCCCCTTATTGGAATTCCGCCATGAAGAGTTAGACCAACTGGCAGAGCAGGTAATCCGTTCTCAAACATCGCTGACAGGTGTGCAACCCAAGCTATCATTGAATCTCAATAAGCATGAAGGTTGCAGCCGTCTGACCATCGTTGGACTTTGGGGAAACTATATTTTCAAGCCCCAGACGGATGATTATCCTCAGTTGCCTGAGATTGAGGATTTGACCATGCATTTAGCAGAAGCAGCAAAGATAAGCGTTGTGCCTCATAGTCTTATTCGCCTTGCAGACGGAAAACTTGGCTATATTACAAAACGCATTGACCGTACAAAAAAAGGGGAGAAGATTGACATGGAAGATATGTGTCAACTAACTCAGCATCCTACGGAGTATAAATATAAGGGATCGTATGAACAGATTGCAAAGGCAATTGCCCAATATAGTAACACCCCCAAACTTGACACGACAAACTTTATGCAGTTGTTGCTCTTCTGTTTTGTAACGGGTAATAATGATATGCACCTGAAGAATTTTTCTCTTTACCGACCTTCTGGGGGCTATAAACTGACGCCTGCCTATGACCTCCTCAATGTTGCGATTGTTAACCCTAAAGATACGGAAGAAATGGCTTTACCCTTGGCCGGTCGGAAGACAAGGTTGCGTATGGCTGACTTTTTAAATGCCGCCAAGACAATGGGATTAGGGGAAAACATCGTGTTGAATCTTATGGATAGTCTTCATAAGGCTCTTCCCAAATGGCAGTCTCTAATACATGATTCTTTTCTTAGCGAGGATATGAAGAGCGCATATGAAGAACTCATAGTCTCCCGGCTGACCAGATTAGGAACTATGCGTCAGTGAAAAAACAGGATTCCTTTGTTATTTGTTCGAAGTAGTTGCGTGAGATGCCCGAATATGATATTGTCTGCACCCTTAGTTTGCCATTCTTTCCTTTTTTAACGGAAACTTTTTAGTAAATCTTTCCTTTTAAAACGGAAAGTTTTGCATTTCCCCTTGTTTTGGAAGTGTGGGGAAAGGGAAGAGGTGGCGGACATACAGACTGCAAAAATCAAAGTTATTACGGGAAAAAGCACGGGGAAGGTGGAATTGTCCACTATATTCCATAGTAAAATGCACAACAATAGTGCATTTTTTACGATAAAATGCACAATAATAGTGCTTTTTATTGTAAATTTAGGTCTGTTTACTTATAAACTAAGATAGTATGGAAAAACTGATTGCAAATTACAAAAGGATATTGAACCTTACAACATCGGAGTTTCACAGATATATGTACAACAAAGTGAATTGGAATGCCCGCCTTGTCGGCATTGTTGGAGCCAGAGGAGTGGGAAAGACGACAATGATACTGCAATATATCAGAGAAAAGTTGGATGTGGACACAACACTATATGTGAATGCGGAACACCTGTATTTTTCTTCTCATAAGCTAACAGAACTTGCAGATGAGTTCAGCAACTATGGAGGGAAATATTTGGTGATTGACGAAGTCCATAGGTATGAAGGGTGGGCAACGGAATTGAAGCTTATCTACGATTATCATCCAGAGTTACACGTGATTTTTTCCGGTTCATCTGTATTAGACATCAACAAGGGAGTGCAGTCAGATTTAAGCAGAAGGGCAGTTATACACACTATGTATGGTTTGTCATTTAGGGAATACCTTGAATTGTTTCACGGGATTAAAGTTGAGCGTTATAGTCTGGAAGACGTTTTAAGTCATAAGGTGAAGTTGTCAGACACGTTTCGTCCGTTGCTTTTCTTCAAGAGTTATTTAGAGAAAGGTTACTACCCTTTTGCCCTAGAGGGCGACTATGAGGGTAAACTTATCAATATTGTGACAAAGACATTGGAAACAGACATTCCTGAATATGCGAATATGAACGTATCGACAGGAAGGAAGCTGAAGAGAATGATGGCAGTGATAGCAGAAAGTGTTCCCTTCAAACCCAACATGGTTACACTGGCAGAGGTGTTAGGCGTTTCCCGTAATAGTATTGCCGATTATCTGCTTTACATAGAAGAAGCAGGGTTAATTATTCAACTTAGAGATCAAACGGGGGGTATCAGGTCTTTAGGAAAGGTCGATAAAGTTTATCTGGAGAATACAAATCTAATTTATTCCCTTGCAAAAGATGGGAAAGCGGAAATTGGTAACATCAGGGAAACATTTTTTATGAATCAATTACGTGTGGTTGAAGATCCCGTCACCTCTCCCGTATCTGATTTTCTTGTGGGAGACCGAACTTTTGAGATTGGAGGACGAAACAAAAAACAAAAACAGATAAAGGGTGTTGCGAAATCATATATAGTAAAGGACGACATCGAGTACGGTGGTTTTAATGTAATACCATTGTGGCAGTTTGGACTGCTTTATTGAGGACTTGAAGGCTTTATTATACTAGTTCTTCCTTATAAAAAACGGAAAGTTTTGTGTTGTGCCTTGTTTTGTAAGTGTGGGGAATGGGATGAGGTGTTATGAGTTGTGGCGCAGGAGTGAATCATATTACGGTAGAAGCCGACAGCGATACTCCCACCTTCCGTCTGGAAGACGGTATCTCCCCCAGAATCGACCACTTTTTCTATTAAAAATACTAAAATTGCACCACGAAAGTGCAATTTTATCCAAATTTCTGCACTTTTACAGTGCAATATGCTAATATGAACGCATCGACAGGGCGTAAATTGAAAAAACTGCTGTCTATCGTTGCCATGAGCGTGCCATTCAAACCCGTTATGGATAAGATTTCCAAAATGGTAAACGTCAGTAGGAACGATCTGACCGATTATTTCCTCTATATGGAGCATGCGGGAATGGTTGCCCTGTTGCGCGATACCACCAACGGCATCATGGGGTTAGGGAAAGTGAAGAAAGTCTATTTAGACAATCCGAACTTAGCCTATGTGCTGGGTGAAGAGGCCTCTAACATCGGAAACATCAGGGAAACCTTCTTCCTAAACCAGATGCGTGTCCATAACCGAGTGCTGCTGTCAAAAAAATCTGATTTTGAAATTGACGGACTGACTTTCGAAATTGGAGGGAAAAACAAAGGCCAAAAACAGATAGAAAACATAGCAAACGGATTTGTTGTTAAAGACGACATTGAATATGGATCTGGCAATGTAATTCCTATTTGGATGTTCGGCCTGAACTATTAAAGGCTGTATTAAACGGACTTCTTGAAAACGTAATTCACGGAAAAACGAATGACTGTATAGTTTGTACTGAGTTACAAACCACCTAACCACACCTCTCGCTACACCTCCCCGAACCGGGTATGGGGAAAAGGTGGAACCGCTTCCACGTGCCCGGATGCTGGCACGAGCTAAGAGCGTTTGGAAAACGCTACGAGCCAACCCTGCCAATCACCAATGCGAGCCAAAAAATGAAGCGCAGCACCTCCAGCAGTGCCGCTACCTCACCGCATCCTTGTAGCCACCTCCCGTCTGGAAGACGGTATCTCCCATAACCGGGTATGTTGGGATTGCCCCCGCCATTCCTACGTGCCCGGAACCCACCACGCCGCCAGGGCGTTTGGAAAACGCTACGAGCCAACCCTGCCAATCACCAATGCGAGCCAAAAAAAGTGAAGTTCTGCACCTTCAGTAGAGCCTCAATACCACCTAAAACCAGTGAAAATCGCTGTTCTGCAGCATAAACGCCAGACATAAGCACCTCTGTAATCCACTATTTTGCAAATAGTTATAAATCCGCACCACCACAATTAAAAAAAGTGTGGCACACCAGGCCAAAATAGTTTGGCACGCCTTTTGGATTTATACAGACAGAAGCGGCAACGAACCACTTCGAAACTGAAAGTTGAACAAATAAAAGATACAGCATATGAAAACAAATAGCATTGTAAAGGTTCTCGCAACCTCAGTTCTGTTAGCCATTGGCTCAGTAGCAAACTCACAAGTATTCGCCAGCTTCTCAGCAGCAGTACCCGTACCAACCGTCAGCGCGCATGTATCGGTAGCCGCACCAGCACCGGTGGTTGTCCACCAGGTAGCAGCCCCTGCCCCAGTAGTGCACGTCGTAGAGCCAGCACCGGTAGAGGTGGTTGAAGTGGTAGAACCAGCACCCGTAGTAGTGCACCACGTAGCCCCTGTACGCCACGTCTACACCGCACCCGTACGCCACTATGCGCCAGCGCGTGTATACCACCACGCACCTGTCCGCCATCACCACCACCATGGCCGTCCGGTTCACTACCGCCGTTAATGCCAGTAACGTAGCGACGAACTGACTACACGATAAACACTTTTGTTGAAGGTTGCAGCGCGAATAGCCTGCAACCTTTTTTTGTAGTGTGGCTATATGCTGATTCCCGAAGGTCTACTCCTTTTTAATCGCAAAGAATATCAATAGTTTAGAATTTTATCTAAAATTTCAGTCCTTAAAATTTGTATTGTGTAGATAATTTTCTATATCTTTGCATCGTGAACAAGATAACGAGACGTTATCTCTGGAAAAATAAATGATATGGAAAATTTAGAAATAATGAATCTGGTGGTCGACCTGACCGCCTTGGCGCAACAGGTGCAGCGCATGACCAACTATGTGGATGTGGGATGCGCCAATCCGTCGGCACAAAACGTGCTCGACACAAATGCCGACTCGAAAATCTACGCCGACTTGCTAACGGCTGCAAAAAACCGTGTGCTGGCTATTGTGGGCCGGCATACCAAAGCAGTGGACCAGCCTAGCGGCTCAGACCAAGAGTGGGTGCTGACGTTTAAAGTGCCCGCCTGCAACAACACGCCGCTGTTAGCGCAACAGCTACACGATGCCGTGGTAGAGGGCATGGTCACCTATATGGTGGCGCACTGGCTGATGTTGGTCAGTAGCAACCAGGCAGAAATGGCCGTGCAACGGTGGACCGATGCCGACCACGAACTGCGCAACCTTTCGCTTTGGCGTAACCAGCCTCCGCGCGTGTCCCTCTCGGTCTTCTAACCACCCCCCGAACGGGGTGACCTTTCCTTCCGTTTTTTCTTCCCCCCTAACCGATTCTACATGTACACACTATTGAACAACGAGGTGACGTTCAGTTACACCTTCGAGGCATTGCAACAGCACTTGCAGGAAATCAGTGCCCAGTTGAGCCTGACACTGACACCGCCCTCCGACGACCTTTCCGCCCCCGACGCCTATGCCCTGACTGCCGATGAAAACACAACGGTAGCCCTGCTTTTGCAGGAGAGCGCAGTGACTGCAGCCGACGAGTTCGACAAGATGGGCCGCTACTGGGAAGACAACGGCTCGTTCTTCTTCTCAGCCCCTTGTCCCGACGGGTACGAGCGGTATGCGCGGCAGGCCGACAACCATCTGCAGGAGTGGCTGACCTGGCACACGCTGACCCGCTGGTTGCGCATAAGGCACCTCGACAACCCCGCGTCGTGGACACTCTTGCAGGCGACTGTCGCCTTCTCGGCCCTCCATAAATCGCTCTTCCAGTTGCGGGCGTTCCGCTAAACTTCGTCAACTCACTTAAATTGTTATAATTATGAAATTCAAACTGCTTAAACAGCGGGCCACCGACCGTTTGCTGCTGTTCGCCCTCGACCTCATCCTCGCCTTGACCCGCCTTCTGCTTAAACGGGCTGAAGACCGCTACCTTGGTGGCGTTGGCACCGACCGCACGTCGCAACAAAACGACGGTCTGTAACTTGGGCATAACCTTGTTTCTATCTCTATAAACCTTAATAATCTATATATATGTTACTCCCTTTTTTGGCCGGTGCCCTCTCGCAGGGACTGGCCGCACGGCGATCTGCCCGCACAGCGCGCCAACAGCAACAGCTGTTGCAGCAGCAGGCGGCTGCCGACGACGCCCATTATTACCAGCAGTTACACAACAGCGGTACCGACGGACCGCAGGCCCAGGCCCAGCTCGCGCTGGTACGTCAGTGGTCTGAAAAGCAGAACGGCAGCAATGCCAACGCCGCCCTTGCCGGCAATCTGACCCGCGAACAGCAGTTGGCCGGTAACCAGCAGACGGCCCGCAATGTGGCGGCCTCTGTTAACCAGTTGACCGCTAGCCAGCACAATGTGCAACGGCAGCTTGCGCAGGAACACTTGCGCAACCGCCACCAGTCGCTGGCCGCGCAACGCCAGCTGAAACAACAGCAGGCACAAAACCAGAGCCGGTTGGGACAGCACCTGGCACGGAGCCTGGTGACCGCACTCGCATACCGAAAATGGCCGTCTGCTGTCCGCTAGCGACCTTTTTTAACTTAACCTTTCAAAAAAATGAAGATGATTGATTGGGAGGCCTACCGAAAGGGCCTTGACGAACTGAAGAAGTCGACTACCGACGAACCTACGGCTGCGAATGCCAAACCCCGGTTGCCGGCCTCGGCTAACACTTCTGACCCCGGTGCGGAACTGTTGCGACAGCAGGCCAGGCAGGCTGGTGTGGTAGCTAGAAACCTGGCTGCAGGTAGAGTGGGCCTACATTTGGGCGACCTGGCGGGTGGGGGCGACGCTCCTGTGGCCGATTACAACGAAAAGCCGGTGTTCGAGGCCTTCAACAAACACGACCAACTGCAACGGCTGTTGGGCGACCGACTGACTCAGAACTACCGTCAGCAACTCTCGTTACAGGCTATGGCCGACAGGCAGGCGGCTGCCGACGAGGCCCGCGCACAACGACAACTGGCCCACGATGCCCAACTGCTGAAACAGCAACAGCACCGCTTGTTGCTAGAGGCTGCCATCAGTACGCCGGCCGCTGCGCAGAAGGCGGCTGAGAAAACGGCGAAGACCGGTGCTTCGACGGCGGCACGCAGGACTTCAACCACAGGGCGGACGCTGGCCAGCGAACGGCTTTACCGCATTGCCGACACCGACGGACAAACACTGAGGGGCTACTGGAACCTGACGCCCGACGAGGCTGCACAGATTCTACAAACGGCCATCGACCTGGGCGACCAGGCCCAACTCGACTATGTGGCCCGCCTGATGGGGGCGGGGACGGCCAACCGACAGACAACGTCTGCACAGGTGATGGCACTGCGCCAAAAAGCCATGAGCGGGAACGCATCGGCCCGTCAGCGGATGGTGCAGCTGCTAACCGCCATCATTCCCTCGCTAAGGGGCAAAAAGGTCATCGACGGCATCCTCAACGCCCGCTACGAGCGACAACGGTAGTCGGTCTTTCTTCCTCCCCCTTTTTTACGTTTAACCACTTTTAAACTTTCTAACATTATGTCTGTTAAACAAAACCAACCTAAACAACAGGCGGCGCCCGGTGCCGCCAACCAGCCAGAGGGCCAGACCGCAGCACCTTCGGCCCTAGAAGCAACCGAAAAGGACACGGGGCTTTCGCCTTTCCGCCTGCGGCTGGCCAAGTATTTTGCCGACCAGCATCCCGATTTGTCTGCCGATGATGTGGCCGACCGTCTTGCCTGCCAGTGGGCCGACGAACTGGAAGGGCGGCTGGCCCAGTTCAACGATGTTGAGGGCCGCGTTTCCCGCCTGCTCGACAAACAGCCCCTTGTGGCTGCGTTGCTCGAGGCCCTGCTCAACGAGGAGGAACTGCCTCTGAGGGTGGCGGTGCGACGCACCCTTGGCAATGAGGGCCTGCAACCCCAACCCGGCGACGACGATTATGAGGCGTTTATAGCCCAAAAGGCCGAGGCCGACAACCAGCAGGCCCAGTTGGAGGCTAACCTGAAGCAGAGCCTCGACGTCTTGCGGCAGTATGCCGACGAGCACCAGATGGAGGAACAGGCCCAGCAGGCGCTGGTTGACGCTATTAATGCCGACTTCGACAACCTGCTTGAACGCCGCGTTACGGCCGAGATGCTGCAGGGCTACCTCAAACGCCTTAACTACGACCTCGATGTGGAAAACGCGCGGCGTGAGGGCGAACTGAAGGGCCGGAACGAGAACATTTCGGCACGTATGGCTGCGCAGAAGGCCGCCCAACTGGGCGACGGCCTGCCACAACCGCAAGGGGGCGGATATGCCCCGAAAATGCTGAAGGGACAACATCCCGTCATCGATTTCAGTAAGTACTAACCTTTAATTTTTTCCCTTTTATGAATCACTACCTTTTGAAAACTGTGAAATGGGCGGCCGCGGTGTTGTTGCTGGCTGCTGTGGTCTGCTGTCTGCTCTGTGTTTGGGGCGATTGTTCGTTTGCCAGTCTGGCCGGATTGTTGGGCGATGCGCCGGGAACCGCGCTGGCTGTGGGACTGCCTGTCGCCGTTACCGATGTGGCGGCCGCCGAGGCGCAGGGATTGAACATGCAGGACGTGAGCCAGGAAATCACCAAAATGAATCCCGACCGCTATCCGCTCGACACCATTATGCGCAACTATGCCAAGAAAGTGCGCCGTGCCGAGAGCCAGGAGTGCAAATACTACCAACAGAGTGCCAAGCCTATGCAAGACACCCTAGACCCTAGCGCGCACGGTACGGGGGCTAGTGCGGCATCGCCGTGCTCGGCTTTCGTGTGCGACGATACAGGGGTGGCTTCGGTCTTCGTGCAGGTGAAAACGCCGAAAATATGGCGTACGAAAGACACGTTGCTGATGCGCTCGCTGGTGTTGAACTGCGACGCTACCGGCAAGTTGGTGATCGACGGCTCGGAAACCACCAGTTACGACCAGATGTTCTATGTGGCCCAGAAGAGTGGCGCCGTGCTCGAACTGGTGCCTGTGGGTGGCATGTATGGCGCCGACGAAATGGCCGCCAACTACGTGGTGCCTTCCTTCCCGGTGTCGACCGTCCTCTACCGTATGGGCTCTGCTATGGCCGAGAAGGATGCCAAGACCGAACCTTTCGCTATGCTGCCGGCCAGCAGTGTGAACTACTGCCAGAACTTTATGTGCCAGATTGAAATGAGCACCTTCGAGAAGATGACCAAGAAGGAGGTGCCGGTCTCGTTCAGCGACCAAGAGGTGGACATGCTCTACAATATGCGTGGCGAGATTGAAAGCAGCTTCATCTGGGGCGAGAAGTTCGTCTACGACAACGGCGGCGACCGTACTTACTTTACCGAGGGCATTACCCGACAGATAAAAAAGGTGCTGATGTATGGTACGGGCAGTGGCGACACCTCGCTGACCGCCCAACAGTACACCGCCTGGATGAAGAGCCTCTTTACCGGTAACGACGGCAGTACCGACCGCGTGTTGCTGGCTGGTGCCGACCTGATTGCCGCTATTGAGCTGCTGCGCGAGAGCCAGAAACAGATTAGCGGCAACACCGTGCAGGAAACCTACCTTGGGGTGAAGTGCACCAGCATTGTGTCGGCCTTCGGTGTGCTGCACATTGTGCACGCGCCGCTCTTCGACGAGCAGGGCTGGAGTGCCAAAGGTCTGGCGTTCGACCCTGAACACATCTACAAAGAAGAGTTCCAGCCGATGATTGCCCGCGACCTCGACTTCAAGAGCAGTGGCGAGAAGAACGCCGATGCCAAGATGCTGCAAGAGGTTTCTTGCCTCATCCTCCGCTATCCCGACTGCCACGCCATCATCGAACCCCGCCAGTAAACGCTGGTAGGTGTCTCCTTAAATATATATAGTATAGCGCCATGCCGTATATCCGTCCACCACCGGCTGCAACTGCCGACTGAACCCTAAACATTATTACCAACCCTAAAACAAACACTACTTATGCTTACTACCTACACCCTTACCCGGCTCTACACCCTGGTCATGCCTGTTGCCACTGCCAAGGGCTGCCACATAGTGGAGTTCAGGGGCGTGCAGAACATGAAGATGCACGGCCAGTTTACCACCAGCGACCCAGAATTGCAGGCGGCACTCGAGGCGCAACCCGAATACCGGAGGGGCGTCTACCGCATCAGCGCGAAGGTAGGCGAAGCCGAGGCAGACGCCCAGCCACCAGCAGCCACCCAGCCAGAGGCCCCGTCGCAGCAACCGTCCCAAAACACAGGCAAAACCACCACTAGGAAATCCGAGCAGAAGGCACCGTCGCTGTTCACCCCAGCCCGATAGGCCGTTAACCACCTTCCTTTGAACAGCCATGATAGACTACATCAAAACCCTGATCAACGAGTTGTCGCCCACCGACGGCCTGCCCGTCCCCATCGACACCTTTGCCGACGACCGTCCGCTCGACGACATGATAGCCACCCTGTTGCCCGAAGCCACCCACCGGGTGTTGCTGCTCGCACCCAAACAGCAGCTGCCCGTCGCCACGCTGCCCACAACCTCGGCCACACTTGGCCCCGACGGAAACGCCCTGCTCGAGAAACCTGCCGACCTGGTCCGCTTTGTCGGACTAAGGCTCGGCCACTGGCAACGCAGGGTAGAGGTAGCCGATGCTCCAGACTCAAGCCGAGCCCAAAGGCAGACCAATCCTTGCCTCAGGGCGGGCTACGCCAAGCCCGTAGTGGTCGATGGCGGCCCCTGTTACTGGCTGTATCCGGCCACCGCCGCCGATTTGGCCGAAGGCGTGCTGGAATATGTGCCAGAGACCCATCCGGAACTGTTAAACCTAAAATTAAGGGAGGCAGTCGCCTGGCAGTGTGCCGCGCTTTACCTGCAAGTAATTGGACACCAGCAGGCTCAACAGGCCGAGCAAAAAGTTTTTTTGCTAATGAAATGATATTTTTTTAAGTTTTTTTAAGGCCGTTTTCACTTTTATTATTAACTTTGTGAAAATTAAAGCATATAGAAGATGAAGAAATTCTTTTTATTTGTAACATCGGTTATAACGATTGTAAGCCTTGCGGCCTTGCCTATGGCCTGCAGCCACGACGATGAAGAATCTGATGGTGCCAACGAAGTGGTGCCTGTGCAGAATGTACAAACCTACCAGGGTACTTTGTTGTATGGTACACTTTCAAAAGACAGTGTAACAGCACGTATTACCAAGAGCGAGGGTAGTATCTCGATATCAGTTTCAACCAACATCCCTTATTTGTCGTACGATTTCTCTGACGTGAGCATCAAGGTTTCTGGCGATACCTCTTACCTCCGTGCCCAGAATGAGACCATCGATACGGGTTCTGACGCCCAGCTCACTTTGGCGTTGAATGGTATGATGTACGACAATTGCAGCCAACTCTACTTGGTAGTTACCGGTACCGAGTTGAACGATACACTCTTCTTCGCTACCGACAAGGCTATGTTGGGTAAGGGTAGCTCTACCGACAAGGAAGTTGTTGATGGCCTTACTGAAGTGTCTGATGCTTATCGGGAATTGATGAACGGTACTTGGGAAGGCATTGCCACTTACGATGGTGTTGACTCGGGTACAATCACTTTCACTACTTCTATCGACGAAAATGGCCATATCAACGTTGACCTCGGCAAGTGCAAGTTCAGCGAAAAGATGCCTGAAATGAATATCGTTCTCGATAACATGGTTATTGATGTGCCTGCAGGTGAGGAACCTGATGGTGGTAACAGCAAAAAAAGCGATGAACTGGCGTTCGAGTTCTTTGGTTCAAGCGCTACCTATACGATGGGTAAAGTCGAAGGTCAGCTGGGTGCCGAAGTTAAGGGCGACTGCAACAGCGGCGTTTTGAATCTCGGCCTCGGTCTTTCAGTAATGAACAAGGAACACACAATTGCTATTGCAAACGCAACACGCAAGTAAGTTGGCGCTGTAAGCGCTGCCAGATGATATAAAAGCCTGCAAACTCTGTTTGCGGGCTTTTTCTGTAAATGGGGGCTAGTGTGGCGGTTGTCCCTTTTTTACTTATCTTTATGTATTGACTATATTTGGAAATTTATGAAATTGAAAACCATTGTTTCGGGACTGTTTGCCATGTTGCTGGCGTTTGCCGCTTCGGTGTGCTGTCAAACGGAAAAAACGGTGTCTCAAACGGCGTTTGTCCAGCAGGTTGTGGCGGCTCCGTCTGCTCCGAACAGCCTGTCGGCACAAATGTGGAAGGCGATGGAGCGGGTGGGGTTCCCTTCTGTCTCGCCGGACGATGTTGTATTGAACCGCATGTTTTACCGTATGGCGTTCAGTACCAAACACTGCGAGGCCAAATGGGTGATGTGGGCGCTGACGCCCGATATGTTGGACGCACAGGGCAAACGCTGCGCTTTTGTGACCGATAACACCCTGCCGGGATACGACTACCAGGTGGAAAAATCGGACTACGACGATTCGGGCTATAGCCGGGGACACATGATGCCGGCGGCCGACTGCCGCTTCTCGGCGAAGGCTTCGGAAGAATGTGCCTATATGAGTAATGTGTGTCCACAGTCGTTCCGGTTGAACAGTGGCGCTTGGAACGCGCTTGAAATGCGCTGCCGCGAGTGGACCCGTGTGGAAGACACGCTTTTTATTGTGTGCGGACCTGTCTACTACAGCAAAGAACCCCGGAAGATTGGAAGAGCGCACCGGCTGGATGTGCCCGACGCTTTTTTTAAGGTTGTGCTCAGCACACGTAAGGGACACGAAAAAATGCTTGGTTTTGTGATGGCGAACACCGAAGCGCCCGCAAAGATGCGTGAATCGGTCTGTTCGGTTGCCGCTATTGAAGACGAAACCGGTATTGTCTTCTTCCCCCACCTCGACCAGAAACTCAAGGAACAGCTTGACCTTTCGGCCAACTATTTCAAATGGAAGACGCCCAAACAGCAGAACCGATCTTATAACGGCAACAACTACTACCGCAAACCGAATTACAACAATAGGAACGGCCGGGGTGGCGCTGCTAAAAAGCCGTCTAGCAACTGGTAGGGGTGACTGGTTAATGAAGAATAGCTTATGAAATCTGTTTCCTACTTATATATAATGGTGTTGGCTGCTTTGCTGGCCTCTTGTTCTACCTACCGTGGCACAGGCCTGGTGGTCGACAGTGGGGTGGGGGTGCCGTCGCGCCGCTATTTCCACCACGAGAAGCTGGTGGTGCACACCAATTATTGCACGGCTTTCCACAAGAAGCGGCTGCAACCCACTTGGGTGGCGTGGACCCTGTCGGCAACTGAAACGCGCGGTACGCTGAAACGGGCCAACAACTTCCAACCCGACCTGCAACTGCGGGCCAGGTACCAGGTTACTACCCGCGACTATTCGAACTCGGGCTACGACCGTGGACACCTCTGTCCGGCGGCCGATAACAAATACAGCCAGTTGGCGATGGACGAATGCTTCCTGATGTCGAACATGTGTCCGCAGCTGCACGAACTCAATGCCGGCGGCTGGCAGGCGCTGGAAGACTCCTGCCGTTTGTGGGCGGTTAGGGAAGACAGCATTGTGGTGGTGGCGGGGCCCGTCTTTCTGTCGAGCCACCCCGGCTACATCGGTTCACAGCACAAAGTGGCCGTACCCGACGCCTTCTTTAAGGTGGTGCTCAGTTTGCGTCCGGGACACGAGAAAGCCATCGGCTTCTTGTTCCACAACACGGTAACACCGCAAACGGTGGGGCAGGCGGCCTGCTCTGTGCGGCAGGTCGAGCGCGTCACAGGCCTTAACTTCTTCCCAAAACTCTCCCGAAAACAGCAAGACCGTTTGGAAACGGCCTACAGTTTGGCCGACTGGCAACCTTGACGTTATATATACCTAATTTATACGGTTAGGCTGTCCGTGTAGATGCTGATTCTGTCAAGATCTTTAGAAACGTGGGCTTTTGTGTGGGTGGCGGAGATAGAAAAAGGTGTGAAAATCGGGTTTTGTGTTCTGTTGTTTAACGTTCGTTCACAAATACTAAATATACTGAAATTGTTGCACACTTTTGTGAAAAGTGTGCAATTTAAGCGAAATTAGGCTAAAAAATCCTTGATTTATATTTTAATAAATAAGTAAATTTGTAAAATATTTGGATTATGCGCATGTATAGGCGGATATCTATAGATGTAGTAGAATACAACAAGTAGACAAAAAATTTATTTATAAAATTTATGGCATTAAAAATTGTTGTGCTTGCTAAGCAAGTACCAGACACAAGAAATGTGGGTCCAGACGCCATGACTCCAGAAGGAACCGTGAACCGTGCTGCTTTGCCAGCTGTGTTCAATCCTGAGGACCTCAACGCGCTCGAACAGGCGCTTCGTTTGAAGGACCAGTTTCCAGGCTCTACTATTTCGGTTGTGACAATGGGTCTTCCAAAGTCAGCCGAGGTGATTCGTGAATCTTTATTCCGTGGTGCAGATTTTGGCTACGTAGTGACAGACCGTTGTCTCGGCGGTGCCGACACTTTGGCTACCAGCTATACTTTGAGTCAGGCTATCCGCAAGATTGGTGACTACGACATCATTCTGGGTGGCCGCCAGGCTATCGACGGCGATACCGCTCAGGTTGGTCCGCAGATTGCAGAAAAACTTGGTTTGACCCAGGTTACTTATGCAGAGGAAATCATCTCTCTCGACGAAAAAGCACGCAAGGTGGTGATCAAGCGCCACATCGACGGTGGTGTGGAGACCGTTGAGGCTCCGCTTCCGTTGGTGGTTACCGTTAACGGTTCGGCTGCTCCTTGCCGCCCTCGTAACGCTAAGCGCGTTATGAAGTACAAGAACGCGACTGTGCCTGCTGAACGTCCGGCTGAAAAGGCTGACGAAATTGCTGCACGCAATGCCGCTAAACCTTACCTTAACATCAACCAGTGGGGTGCCGCTGACATTGATGCCGACCTCAACCAGGTGGGTAAGGCTGGCTCGCCTACTAATGTGAAGGCTGTGAAGAACATTGTCTTCAAGGCTAAGGAAAGCCGCGTGATGACTGGCAGCGATGCCGACGTTGAAGGCTTGATTGTTGAATTGTTGAACGATAAGATTATTGGTTAAGTTATGGATAGCGTATACGTATATTGCGAGATTGAGGGCACTACGGTTAAGGATGTCTCTCTTGAACTCTTGACAAAGGGTCGTAAACTTGCCAATACCCTTGGTGTAAAATTGGAATGTGTTATTGCTGGTGCTGGCCTCGACGGTGTTGAGAAGCAGGTGTTGCCTTTCGGTGTCGACAAGGTGCACATCTTCGACGCTCCAGGTCTCTTCCCTTACACTTCTAACCCACACACTTCTATCCTTGTTAACTTGTTCAAGGAAGAAGACCCTCAGATCTGTCTGATGGGTGCTACCGTTATCGGCCGTGACCTCGGTCCGCGCGTTTCTTCTGCGCTGTTCAGTGGTCTGACTGCTGACTGTACCGAACTTGAAATCGGCGATTTCGATATGACTTGCGGCCTCGACGCCGACAAGAAGCCTATCGTTAAGCACTTCGAGAACAAACTTTACCAGATTCGTCCTGCTTTCGGTGGTAACATTGTTGCTACTATCGTTAACCCTGAACACCGTCCACAGATGGCGACCGTTCGTGAGGGTGTGATGAAGAAGGAAGTGCTCGACCCTAACTACAAGGGCGAGGTGGTTCGCCACGATGTTGCCAAATATGTTCCTGCTGCTGAATACGTGGTTAAGGTGCTCGACCGTCACGTTGAGCAGGCTAAGCACAACCTGAAGGGCGCTCCTATCGTCGTTGCCGGTGGTTACGGCGTTGGCTCGAAGGAAAACTTCGATATGCTTTTCGAATTGGCTAAGGAACTCCACGCTGAAGTTGGTGCTTCTCGTGCGGCTGTTGACGCTGGCTTCGTTGACCACGACCGCCAGATAGGTCAGACTGGTGTTACCGTTCGTCCTAAGGTTTACATCGCTTGCGGTATCTCTGGTCAGATCCAGCACATCGCAGGTATGCAGGACTCAGGTATCATCATCTCTATCAACAGCGATCCGAACGCTCCTATCAACTCTATCGCTGACTATGTTATCAACGGTACGGTGGAAGAGGTTCTCCCTAAGATGATCAAGTATTACAAACAGAACACCAAGTAATTCAATTAGACAATGGCTAATTTTTATACAGATAATCCGGAACTCAAGTATCACTTGAACAATCCGATGATGAAGCGCATCGTTGAACTTAAGGAACGTGGTTTCGAAGATAAGGACAAATACGATGAGGCTCCAGTTGATTTCGAAGATGCTATGGACTCTTACGACAGAGTTCTTGACATTGTAGGTGAAATCAGTTCAGACATTATCGGCCAGAATGCCGCTGGTGTTGACGAGGAAGGCCCTCACTGCGAAAACGGTCGCGTTCGTTACGCATCGGGTACCCAGCAGAATGTAGACGCTATGATTGCTGCCGGCATGAATGGTATGACCATGCCTCGTAAGTACAACGGTCTTAACTTCCCTATGGTTCCTTACGTTATGTGTGCGGAACTGGTTGCTCAGGCCGATGCTGGTTTCAGCAACATCTGGTCTTTGCAAGACTGTATCGAAACTCTTTACGAGTTCGCTAACGACGACCAGCGCAGCCGTTTCATCCCTCGCATTTGTGCAGGCGAGTCTATGTCTATGGACTTGACCGAGCCTGATGCTGGTTCTGACTTGCAGCGCGTTATGTTGAAGGCTACCCAGCTGGAAGACGGCTCTTGGGTGCTCAATGGTTGTAAGCGCTTTATCACCAATGGTGACGCTGACATCCACCTCGTTCTTGCCCGCTCTGAAGAGGGTACTAAGGACGGCCGTGGCTTGTCTATGTTCATCTACGACAAGCG
>DETD01000031.1:159304-206296 GCA_002362105.1 Bacteroidales bacterium UBA3297 | reverse complement strand
AGCGCCAGGGTGGTGTTGACGTGCGCCGTATCGAGAACAAGCTCGGCATCCACGGCTCTCCTACCTGCGAATTGGTTTACAAGAACGCTAAGGCTGAACTTTGCGGCGACCGCAAACTCGGTCTTATCAAATATGTGATGTCTTTGATGAACGGCGCCCGTCTGGGTATCGCTGCTCAGTCTGTAGGTCTTTCTCAGGCTGCTTACAACGAGGGTCTCGCTTATGCGAAAGACCGTGCACAGTTCGGTAAGAACATCATCAACTTCCCTGCTGTTTACGATATGCTCGCTATCATGAAGGCGAAACTCGACGCAGGTCGTTCTTTGTTCTACCAGTGCGCTCGCTACGTTGACGTGTACAAGGCGCTTGAAGACATTGAGCGCAGCCGCAAGCTCACCCCTGAAGAGAGAAAGGAATGCAAGACCTTCGCTAAGTTGGCCGATGCCTTCACTCCGCTTGCTAAGGGTATGAACTCTGAGTACTGTAACCAGAACGCTTACGACTGTATCCAGATCCACGGTGGTTCAGGTTTCATGCTCGAGTACGCTTGTCAGCGCATCTACCGCGACGCCCGTATCACTTCTATCTACGAGGGTACTACCCAGTTGCAGACTGTGGCTGCTATCCGCTACGTTACTTCTGGCTTCTACAGCTCTGTCCTCAACGACTATTTGCAGGAAGAAGTTGCTCCTGAGTTCGCTGGCTTGAAGAGCACTGCTGCCGCTATGGTTAAGAAGTACGAAGAGGCTGTGGCTAAGGTGAACGCTGCTGAAAACGACGAACTGCACGACTTCTTGGCTCGCCGCTTGTACGAGATGGCTGCCGACTGTATCATGAGCTTGCTCATCATTAAGGATGCTAGCAACCGTCCTGACCTCTTCGCTAAGAGCGCTAACGTATACGTACGCTTCGCTGAAAGCGAAATCGAGAAGCACTACAACTACGTTATGAAGTTCGATGCTGCTCTTCTCCCTAACTTCCGTCAGGTTGAAGCTCCTGCTGCTGAATAATTTATTCGCAACATAATCTTTGAAAATCCCGCAAGTCGCTTGCGGGATTTTTTTATTCCCATGGTACGCTTGCACTGGTTGTTCCCGCCCGTCTCCATGGCTTTTCAACTCCTCTTCTTGGGTTGGGGAGTGCAAACCTTTTCTGAAAACTACCCAATTCCACTTATTTTTTTATCTTTGTTTATGAAATAATCCACGTCTTATGCCAAAACTCAAATTTGAAATCAACGCCAAATACAACACTGCAGTCTTTTCCGGTTTCGTGTCTAAACTGCCCCAGGTGTTTGCCGAGGGTGGTGAAACCGTTTACAACAAACGCAATGTCATTAAGGTGCTCGATTTCAACAACGAAAAAGTGGTGGTAAAGCGCTTCAAACGCCTTGGCTTTTTCCGCAGTGTGGTGTACTCTTTCTTCCGCGCCAGCAAGGCCGAGCGTGCCTACAAGAATGCGCTGGAACTGCAGAAACGTGGCATCGATACGCCCGAAGCAATGGCCTATGCCGAGGAATGGCAAGGCGGACGTATGGTTTACGGTTACTATATTTCGAAGGCTGATTTTGCGCCGCCTATCGAAGAACGCATCAACATCGACGATTTCGATGTGCAACTGGCTGCTAATTTTGGCGAGTTTATCGCCACCCTCCACAAGAAGGGCATTCTGCACCACGACCTTAACTCGACTAATGTGCTCTACCATAGGCAAACCGATGGCACTTATACGTTTTCGCTTATCGACATCAACCGTATGGATTTCTCACCGGAAGGGACTATGCCGTCGGCTGTCAGCCGGTACGAGAATATGACCCGTTTTTCGGGGGGCAAACTCCAGTTCCGTGCGGTGGCTGAGGCCTATGTGCGGGCTATGAATGGCGATGACGGAATGCTGGCCGATATGCTGGAGATTAAACGCCGTCACGATATGGCTTTTATACGCCGCTATAAACTGAAAATGAAGATGGCGAATCTGTTTGGTGAAAAGTCTTGATTATCAATTTATTTTATTTCTAATCTACACTTTTTAGTCGGACTTTTTGTGCTGTTGCTACACTTTTAAGGTGGACTTTTTGTATTGTTGTTACACTTTTTAGTCGGACTTTTTGCATTGATGCTACACTTTTAAGGCGGACTTTTTATATTTTTGCAGAAAATAGTGTGAGAGTATGTATAGGAAAGCGGTAGAATATCTAAAAGAATGGAAGTTAAACCCTTCGCGTAAACCTCTAATAATTAGAGGTGCAAGGCAGGTTGGTAAGACCTGGCTGATGAAGGAATTCGCTAAAAAAGAATACAAGAAGTGGGTTTATATCAATTTCGAGGATAATGAACTTGCTAAAAATGTATTTGAAAAGGACTTCGATATCAAACGCATTATTATGCAACTCTCTATAGCCTCTTCTACTGAAATTGATTCCAAGACCCTCTTGTTGTTCGATGAACTACAAGAAGCGCCACGGGGGGTGACGGCCTTGAAGTATTTTCAAGAAAAAGCGCCCGAATACAGCATAATAGCTGCGGGCTCGCTTTTGGGTATAACGTTGCACCAAGGTACTTCTTTTCCTGTCGGCAAAGTGGAGTTCTTAGACTTAGCTCCGCTCAGTTTCATAGAATTCCTAATAGCAGTTGGTGCAAAGCAGTTAGCCGAAGTACTGACAGTAAAAGACTGGAGCCTGATAGCTCCTTTCCACGAATTGCTGTGTCAGCACTTGCGCACTTATTATTTTGTGGGTGGTATGCCGGGGGTCGTCTCCGATTATGTCGCAAATGGTAGTTTGACCCGTATACGTGAAATCCAAAAATCGATTTTAACCACTTACGACAACGACTTCTCAAAACATGCGCCTTTGGCAGAAGTGCCCCGTATCCGTATGGTGTGGAAGTCAATAATGGCACAATTGTCGAAGGAAAATAAAAAGTACATTTTCGGCTTGATAAAGGAAGGGGGGCGTGCCAAAGAATTCGAATTGGCGATAGAGTGGTTGGCCGATGCTGGTTTGCTGTACAAGGTCTCACGCACGAAGTGTGGCCTGATGCCCCTTTCTGCCTATGAGGTTTTCTCTGCTTTTAAAATCTTTTTGGTCGATGTCGGTCTGTTATGTGCAATGAATAATATACCGGCAACGGTTTTATTGCAAGGTTCCTCGCTGTTTACCGATTATAAAGGGGCTTTGACAGAACAATACGTTTTCCAGCAATTACGTTCCTCTATGTCATCTGTCTATTATTGGTCTGCTGATAATTCGTCGGGAGAGATTGACTTCCTAGTGCAATTGGAGGATAAAATCATTCCGATAGAAGTGAAGGCGGAAGAAAACTTGCAAGCGAAAAGTTTGAAGTCTTTTGTGAAAAAGTATCCTGCTTTGCACGGCATCCGCACTTCTATGTCTCATTTCCGTGAACAAGATTGGATGACGAATATCCCTTTGTATGCGATAGGGGTTCCTGGTGTGCTTTAGCGGTTTTTAGTGGAGAGAAGTGGATTGGAAACGTAGTTTTTGCCTATATTTGTCTGTTGGTTTATAACATTATAGGTAATGCTCGGTAAAAAAATCTGTAAATATATGCTAGGTGGGGCGCTTTTGGCCGCTCCTGTGTTTGCTTCTGCCCAGGGTTGGGACTTTGTTGGCGGAACGCTGGTGAACGATTTCTCAGGCAAGAATACCGATGCCTCTTTCCTTGAACGCTTTGCCGACAAGGAAAAGGGACACCAAGACGGGAACAAGGTGGTGCTGTACAAAGGCGAACCGCTTTCGGCCTGCCGCCTCTTCAACAACCTTACCCCTGGTTTTTACGACATTACGGCTACGCTCTCTGCTCCTTCGGCCAATGGCGTCTGCTTCCTTTTTGGTAAGGGCGAGGGCTATTCTATGGCCTCGACGGCTGTCCCTGTCGGCTCGAATCTGAAGGTGACGGTGCGTGGCGTGGGTACCTTGGGCAACTCGCTGCTGGCTGGCCTGTTTTCCGATGGTGCGGACGAGGTGCAGGTGGCCGATTTGGAGGTGACGAAGTCCGACGCGTTCCATTTCTACCAGGGTGGCGATATTACCGAACTCAATTATGTGCTTGATTTTGGCGGACGCTATGCCGACGAGAAGGGTAACACTCTGTGCCCTAGCGGTGCTTCCCGGGAAGAGATGGCGCAGAACGTCATCAACTACCTTGCCGGTAATGGTATGAACTTTGTCCGCATCCGCTTGTCGAACAATCCGGGACAGCCTGACAATACGGGCACTTACTGCCTGCCCGAAGGCTATCAGGACGAAAGCGACTGCCTGCAGTTGGCTAAAATGGCCGACGAGGCGGGTATGGATATCCAGTTTACGTTTAACTGGAGCGACTACTGGAGCAATGGTACCCGGCAGAATGTGCCGGCCGACTGGCTGCAAGCCGTGAAGAAGGCGGGCGCTGGCAATGAGGTGGCTACGCTGGCCGACTGTGCCTACAACTATACAAAAAAGGTAATGCAGAATCTGGCCGCTCTTGGCATCTATCCTGCCTATGTGTCGCTCGGTAACGAGACCAATGGCGGTTTCCTTTTCCCTTATGCCTATTCTTACGATGTTCCGGCTTCTGAAGCCTCTGCCGATATGCCGCAGGGCTACAAGAACTGGGCGGCCATCGCCAAAATTGTGAATGCGGGCTACAAGGCGGTAAAGGAGGTCAGCCCCAATTCGCAGGTTGTTATCCACCTGGCCGACAATACTTACGATGTGGTCGACAAGGCCGGGCATGTGGACGGGTGGGTCTATTCGTGGTATTTTGACGAATTAAAGAAGGCGGGGGCCAATTTCGATGTGATTGGTGCCTCGTATTACCCTTCGTGGAGTACTGCCACCGCTGCACAGGCGGCTAAGTTCTACGCACAACTCATCAACCGCTATAAGAAGGATATTCTGGTAATGGAAACGGGCTACAACTGGACTGCCAAACGCAAAGACGGAAGCGACGGACAGCTGCCTTATACGGCTCCAGACTATAAGTCGCGCTACCTCTTCGACAAGAACGGACAGAAAGGCTTTATGGCCGATGTGCTGAACGAACTGAAGGGTGTGGCTCCTGGCAATGTGAACCATGTGGTGGGCGACCTCTATTGGGACCCTATGATGATTCATGTGGAGGACCCGTCGGGCAAGAATGCGACGGGATGGGCACACTGGTACAAATGGAATACGCCCGATGCCAATGTGGTGGAAAACACGACACTTTTCGACTTCGAGGGACGCGCTCTGCCTGTGTTCGACGCTTACCGATACAACCGTAACTGCAAACCGCTGAAATTGCACGCGGTTTCGGCTGAAGGTGGGGCTGTTGTTAGTGCTGAAAAGGCTTTTTATGGCGATTCGGTACACATTTCGTGGACGAAACAAGAGAATTACCGTGTCGACTCGCTTGTGGCTAGAATGGGCAATCGGCAGGTGGTTTTCTCTCCAGTGCCCGATTCGGTCTCGCACATCGGTGTGGAAATGCCCGATACCGACCTCGAAATTGTGCTGTACCGTTCGTTGAAAGAAAATACGGGGGGCTTGCTGGTAGAGTTCGATGTGCCGCTTACCATTACAACTATCCAAGGGGGTATGGCGTTGCTGTCGGCTGTCGATTGTGTGGTCGAGGTCAATTCTGTGACGGGCGTCCATGTCGGCAGTTTCGCCTTGCAGGCACGCCAGCAACACCTGGTTGCTGTCCCTGCGGGTGTTTATGTGGTGGGCAACCGCAAGGTGGTGGTGAAGTAGTTCTGGGAAAAGTGCTAATCGGGAACCTCGCTTTTGTGTGCTCCTTTCAAATACGCTTCTTTAGTGGGATATTTTTCGTCGCCAAATGCACCGTTGCCGTAATCGAAGGAAACAGTGTCGTTATAGATTATGCGGGTGTAGTCGTCTTCCAGTTTCTTGTTGTGAAGTCCGAAACTGTAGCCATAGAGGCTTAACCCCTGATACTGGTGTCCCACGTAGCATACGCTGTCGTAATAGCCTATCGATTCGAAACTCTCTGTGTCTATAATAGCTTGAATCGCCTGGAAATCTTCTTTTGTCAGACCCCTTTCTTTGAAAAAGTCGTCGTATTTGTTGTCTTTCTTAATGTGAAAATTGTTGGCTTTTTTAGCACAGATGCTGTCTACTTTATGCGCAATGCTCCATATCTGTCTTTGTTTGCCTCGTAATACGTTTCTTGGCTCCATGCATCAACGTGTTTGCTGGGAATAAAGTACCAATACAGGAGTAACAGAATGGTCCACACGGCGCAAATTCTATAGTGCTTGTCTTTGACAAACAGGGCTGCAATGCATGAATACACTATTGCCAGTGTTCCTATCATAAGAAATAGTTCTGGCATTAGTGCTGTGCATAGCGATAGTGCACATATCAGCACGAACACGTCGTTATTATAGTTTGTCACATAGACGATTCCCAGAATGGTGTATATCGCCAAACTAATATAGGTGAGTTTGTTTATGATTTTTTGAGCGGAAGGTTGCATGGTTGGCAAGTATTTGTCAGAAAAAATGGGCGGACTTGAAAAAGTCCGCCCATTCTTTTATTGTTAAAGGTCTTTATTTCTGTCCGAGAACTGCTTTTTTTATAGCAGCTTCAAGGTCTTCCTTGGCTAGCGCGCCACGCTGTGCCGATGGCTCGCCCTGCTGTGGAACAAAAATGAGTAGTGGAATGCTGTAAGCGCCGAACATTGAGGCAAGCTCGCGTTCCTTGTCGATGTCGATCTTGTAGATGTACAACTGGTCTTTGTACTTCTCGGCAAATTCGTCTAAATAAGGCGAAATCATTTTGCACGGACCACACCAAGTTGCATAGAAGTCGATAACGCATGGCTTGTCGCCAATGTATTTCCACGTGCCGTTTGCGGTGTTGCACACGCGCTTGTCGAATTCAGCCTTGGTAATGTGGGTTACCTTTCCTGCATATTTCGATGCGGCGGTCGATGCGTTTTTGTCGGCGGCAACTGCTATGGTGGTTGTTCCAGCCAATAGCATAGCAAGCAGCATTATGTTTCTTACGAATGTTCTCATATTTATATAAATGTCTTGTTTTTGTAAGAGCATGGCAAAGATAATGCCATTTGTTCTACTTTTTTGCATATTTTCTACAAAAAAGCGTCTGCACATTACAAACAAAGAAGGAAGACGGTGGCTACCATCTTCCTTCTTGTTGTTATTTCCCCGGTTTAGTAGCGGTAGAACTCGGCCTTGTATGGGCCATCGACTTCTACGCCGATGTAGTCGGCTTGTTCTTTGCTCAACTTGGTCAGTTTCACGCCGAGCTTGTCCAAGTGCAGGCGGGCTACCTCTTCGTCTAACTTCTTAGGCAGACGGTATACGGCAACCGGATATTCCTTGGTGAAGAGCTCGATTTGTGCCAACGACTGGTTGGTGAACGAGTTGCTCATTACAAACGATGGGTGGCCTGTTGCACAACCCAGGTTAACCAGACGGCCACCAGCCAAAAGGATGATGCTGTGGTTGTCTTCTGGGAAGTAGTACTGGTCGACCTGTGGCTTGATTTCGCGGTGCTTGATGCCTGGGTAGTTGACCATTTTGTCGACTTGGATTTCCTTGTCGAAGTGGCCGATGTTACAAACAATGGCACGGTCCTTCATACCCTTCATGTGGTCGAGGGTGATGACGTCGACGTTACCGGTGGTGGTTACGTAGATGTCGCCAATAGGGAGCGCGTCTTCAACGGTCACCACTTCGTAGCCTTCCATTGCTGCCTGAAGGGCGCAGATTGGGTCAATTTCGGTAACGAGTACGCGTGCTCCGTACGAGCGCATGCTCTGGGCACAGCCTTTACCCACATCGCCATAACCGCAAACAACCACTACCTTGCCGGCAACCATAATGTCGGTTGCGCGCTTGATGCCGTCGGCCAAACTTTCGCGGCAACCGTAAAGGTTGTCGAATTTGCTCTTGGTAACCGAGTCGTTCACGTTGAAGGCTGGGAACAGAAGGGTCTTGTCTTTTTCCATCTGGTAGAGGCGGTGTACACCTGTGGTGGTCTCTTCGCTGACTCCCTTAATGTGCTTTGCCATCTCGGTCCAGTAGTTCAGGCCTTTTTCTTTCTGTACGGCCTTCAAAATGAGTTTCAACTCTTTCTCGTCTTCGCTGTCCGATGGGGTGTCGAGTATGCTAGGGTCTTTTTCGGCCTTTACGCCGAGGTGTATCATCAGGGTAGCGTCGCCACCGTCGTCTACTATCATGTTCGGACCGCCTTCCTTGAAGTTCAGGGCCTGCAAGGTGCACCACCAGTATTCAGCCAAGTTCTCACCCTTCCAGGCGAAAACCGGTGTGCCGTCGTTAGCGATGGCTGCGGCTGCGTGGTCCTGGGTCGAGAAAATGTTACAGCTGGCCCAGCGGACTTCTGCGCCGAGTGCGCGGAGGGTACGGATAAGCATCGCTGTCTGAATGGTCATGTGAAGCGAACCGGTTACACGGGCTCCCTTCAATGGCTGCTCTTTCCCATATTTCTCTTGAAGCGCCATCAATCCTGGCATTTCGCTTTCGCTCAAATCAAGTTCTTTGTTGCCGAAGTCGGCCAAGTTGATGTCTGCCACTTTGTAGGGCAGGTTGGAGAAAAGTTCTTCTTTCATCAGATATTTTTTGTATGTTGTTTTATTCTTTTTGCAAAGATACTCATTTTTTGTGGGATATGTCTGCTATATACTATGGTATATGTAGGCTATATTTTATGGTATTTGTTGGCTATCTGATAGGTTCTCTTCCATTGTAATTGATACTTTTTTATAAAAAAGCGTCTTTTTAGTGTTCTTTTTTTCGTTTTTTTTGTTTATTTTGCCTTATAAACAATTTGCCTATGGAAGCTAATACTGCTATTGAAGTTGACATTCTTAAACTCCAAGAAAAAAGTGGCCTGAAATTTGACTGTGTAATCGATGGTGATCTAGCCTTAATCGAGTCTATCTCCGAATTTCCTGCTGCCACTCCTTTAAAGATGCAGATGAATGTCATTTTGTTCTGTATTGAGGGGAGTGCCAGATTCGACGTTAACTGTGTTACCGAACGGATTGATTCTGGCGAGGTAACCTTTATACTTACTGGTAATGAACTGCGTAATTGGAGATTCAGCAAAGATGCGAAATGCCGTATCATCTTTATCTCCGACCGTTTGGTGCGCGCTTCACTTAACTCGAACCTCGACTTGTGGAACCGTGCGTTCTATATACACGATTTACGGAAATTGCCGATGGAGGGTTGGTTTGAAAACTACTTCATGTTCATCCGTGAAAAACTGAACGAACCTCCTACTCCGCACAAGAAACAGGTGCTGTTGGCGCTGGTGCAGGCCGTTTTGCTCGATTTCTGCGACCATTTGGAAGAGGAACTCGATGTGCCCGTTTCCGAAAAGGGGGTCACACAGGGCAACCTGCTCTTCCAACGCTTTTTGGCGCTGCTCGAAAAAACCGAACCGAAAAGACAGACAGTGGACTATTACTCCAACGAGCTGTGTGTCAGCCCTAAATACCTGTCTATGGTCTGTAAGATGATGAGCCAGAAAACGACTTCCGAGTGGATTCGCTCGTACGTCGATGCCGACATCAGAATGTTGCTCCACCGTGCCGATATGAGCATTAAGGAGGTGGCTGAGAAACTCGGTTTCGAAAACATCTCGTTCTTCGGTAAGTATGTCCGGGCCCGTTTCGGCTGCTCGCCTCGCAAGTTCCGCCAGCGTATGCAAAGCGGCGAGTAATCTGGTCCCTCTCCTGATACTAAAAAAAACAGAGCGCTGACATTGCTTGAATGCCAGCGCTGCTTTTTCGTTGTTGCTATTTTTTTTGTTTAATCTTTCATAAAACAAAGGCAGATAATGTAGATGATAACCCCGCCAATCTCGAATGAGAACAGGGTGAGTATCGAGAAGATGATTCTGGCAAGCGAATGGTCGATACCTACATAGTCGGCCAATCCGCCAATAATGCCTGCAATTACCTTGTCGTCCGATCTTTTTAGTGCTTTTGCCATATCCTTATATAGTTTATTTCGTCGCCAAAGATATCTCTTTTTTTGTTAGCGATGACAATTATACGCATAAAAAAAGCGAATTGCTTGTAAGTCAACCCGCCTTCTCACAAATACTAATATCGAAAAAAGTTCTATTATCCTTCTAAAAAGCCCTTTAAATGAGGGCTGAATTGCCATGGTGCTCTTCGTTAAGAACCATGATGAACGCCAACACAATGTAGGCGAGAATGCCTGGAATCAGACCTGTGAGAATGGTTAGTGTGGTGTAAAGAACTCTTGTCTTTTTAACGTCTTTGTGCAAGTACTTTGCTACGCCTGCCACAACTCCCGCAATCTTCTCATCGTCTCCGAATAGGAGCTCTTTTTCTACTTTCTTTTCCATAAGCGTCTCTTTTAAAATTAATACTGAAATATATTTCTCTCTTGTTTCCACTGCAAAAATACAAATAAATTTTAAAATATGCTGTAAAACATAAAAAAATATTTGTTAAAAATAAATCTTTATGTTTTTCGCTTGACGCAAGGCGTGTGGTTAGATGTTTTTATGTTATTGTAATATGCTGATTATTAGTATATTGCTTTTGTTGCTTATCGCTGGCACTTTTCGGCCATCAATTTGTGCTTTTTGTGGGTTAGCGGCGTCGGCCGTTTCTGTCGCGCCCGAAGTTTCCGCGTCCGTTGTCGTTAAAGTGGCGGTTGCCTTCATCCCTCCGGTTATTGCCGTAGCCTGGTTTCCGGTTGTCGTTGCGGTTGTTGGCATAGCCTCTTCGGTCGTCGTTGCGGTTGTTCTGGTTGTTGTCGCTTTTCGCACCCTTGTATCCGCTACTGTGTCCGTTTCGCTCAAGCGCGCTGTAGGCTGGCACTTTGCCTGAGAACAGCTGTTGGATGAGGTCGGGGCGCTTCATGCGCTGCAATTCGCGGATAATCTGGTTGCGGAATTCTGGCTTGTACCAGAAGAAGAATTGCCGTTGCGCCAGTTTCTCGTCTTTGTCGTGGGCGGTGAAGACGGGTTCCAGGGTGTAGGGGTGTATGCCTGTGTAGTACATCTCGGTCGAGAGGGTCATCGGGGTTGGCGTAAAGTCTTGCACCTGCTCCAACTGGAAGTTGAGGCGGTGGGTTTCGCAGGCGAGCTCTGCCATGTTCTCGGCTTTGCAGCCCGGATGGCTCGATATGAAGTAAGGTATAAGCTGTTGCTTCAGTCCGTATTTGTCGTTCACTCGGTCAAACACCTTTTTGAACTCGTAAAACAGTTTGAAGCTCGGCTTGCGCATCATGTTCAATACGGCGTCGCTGGTGTGCTCTGGCGCTACTTTCAGTCGGCCGCTCACATGGTGGGCTATCAGTTCCTCCATATATTTCTGGTGTGTCTCGTTCACCTTCGGGTCGGGGTCCTGGTGTAGCAGCAGGTCGTAGCGGATGCCGCTGCCGATAAACGACTTTTTGATGCCGGGCAGCGAGTCGACGGCTTTATAGAGGTCTAGCAACGGGGCCAGATTGGTGTTCAGGTTTTTGCACACGTTCGGGTGTATGCACGACCAGCGTTTGCATTTGCCGCAGATGTTCTGGTCTTTCCCGTGTAGTTGGTACATGTCGGCGCTTGGGCCGCCCAAGTCGCTCAGGTAGCCTTTGAAGTCGGGCAGTTCCATAACCTTTTTCACCTCGCGGATGACCGATTCCTTACTGCGCGACACTATTTGTTTGCCCTGGTGGGCCGATATGGTGCAGAACGAACAACCGCCGAAACAGCCCCGGTGTATGTTGACCGAGAATTTGATCATTTCGTAGGCGGGTATCGTCTTGCCTTTATACTTGGGGTGTGGTTGTCGTGTGAAGGGCAGCTCGTAGGTGGCGTCGAGGTCAGCCGTCGTCATGGTAGGGTAGGGCGGATTGATGACGGCCGTCACTTTGTCGTCTAGCTGTTGAAGCAGACGGTTGGCGTGCATCTTGTTGCTCTCTTCCTCTACAATCTTGAAGTTTTTGGCTTGGCAGAGTTTGTCTTTCAGGCACTGCTGGTGGCTGAAGAGGGTGGTGGTCTCTGCTCCTTTGTATTCGGGTATTTGGTCGTTCGCAACGAGGTAGACGCTTTGTGGAATATCGTGCATCTCGGTCACCTTTATCCCGGCTTTGGCCTGCCTTACAATCTCCTTTAGTGGCAGTTCGCCCATTCCGTAGGTCAGCAGGTCTGCGCCGCAGTCTTTCAAAATGCAGGGTTTCAGCTCATTGTCCCAATAATCGTAGTGCGACACGCGGCGGAGCGAGGCCTCAATACCGCCGATGATGACGGGCACGTCGGGCCACAGCTCTTTCAATATCTTGGTGTACACAATTGTAGCGCGGTCAGGACGGAAGCCGGCCTGGCCGTTCGGCGAGTAGGCGTCGTCGCTTCTGAGACGGCGGTTGGCGGTGTAGTGGTTCACCATGCTGTCCATACAACCGGCCGATACGGCAAAAAACAAGCGCGGGCGGCCCAGCTTCTTGAAGTCGCGAAGGTCGTCTCGCCAGTTGGGCTGTGGTACAATTGCCACGCGCAACCCGTAACTTTCCAGTATGCGGCCCACTACGGCTCCTGCAAAAGACGGGTGGTCGACGTATGCGTCGCCAGAAAACAGTATGACGTCTACTTCGTCCCAGCCACGTATCTCCAGCTCTTTCTTTGTAGTGGGTAAAAAATCGGTAAGTTGCAGTTCTTTTGCCATATTGGTCGCAAATTTACGAATTTCTGAGCGCAATATGCTGTGCCCCGGTCACATTTAGGGTCCCCTTTCCTGTTCTTCTATATATTAATGTGTGTCTTGGCGTGTTATGGCCCTTTTTATTCGGTTGTTATTTAAAATAAGTACAATTTTGTAATTAATACAAAATATTTACCGAAATCCTTTGTTATTTTCATTTTCATTTCTATCTTTGTACTGTAAACAGAAACAGATAAAACCGATGGAACAGACAAAAGACTACTTGTCTTCTCATGGCATAAGACCCTCTGCACAACGCATGGCGATTATGGATTATTTGTTAAAGCATAAGACGCATCCAACTGTCGAGGAAATTTATTCGGCGTTGCTTCCGTCTTTGCCGACCCTGTCGAAAACAACTTTGTACAACACGTTGAAGCTGTTCTCCGACAAAAAAGTGGCGCTGATGTTGAACATCGACGAGCACACGACCCGTTTCGATGGCGACGTTAAACCCCATGCACACTTCCAGTGCCAGGTTTGTGGTGGTGTCTACGATATTTTCGAGGACGAACTGCCTGAGCTGACGAGCCTCTATAAAGAGCAGATTGGCGAACTGGAAATCAGTTCGGTCGAAATCAGCTACCGGGGGGTATGCGCGAAATGCGCCAATAAAAACGATTAATAACGATAAATACTAACAACAAAACAAATACACATTCTTATGGCTAAATTCATTTGTCCAGTTTGCGGCTATGTTCACGAAGGTGATGCTGCACCAGAAAAGTGCCCTGTATGTAAGGTGCCAGGTAGTAAGTTTAAGGAAGTTTCGGAAGACGGCGCACTCTCTTTCGCTTGCGAACACCATATTGGCGACGGTAAGGTCGACAATGCGGAGATGATTAAAGACCTCAACAATCATTTCAATGGCGAGTGTGGCGAGGTGGGTATGTACTTGGCGATGAGCCGACAGGCCGACCGCGAGGGCTACCCTGAAATTGCTGAGGCTTTCAAACGCTATGCTTTCGAAGAAGCTGAACACGCAGCCAAGTTCGCTGAATTGCTCGGCGATGTGCTTGGCTCTACCAAGGAAAACGTACGCAAGCGTATGTTGGCCGAACAGGGTGCTTGCGAAGACAAACTCCGCATCGCTAAGAACGCTAAGGCTTTGAACTACGACGCTATTCACGATACCGTTCACGAAATGGCAAAGGACGAGGCTCGTCACGGTGCTGGCTTTGCCGGCCTTTGGAACCGCTATTTTGCGGACAAGAAGTAAGATTTATTTCCTTACAAATTGGTTTTTTCATATTTGGGGGCAAACTGCAGTTTTTGCGGTTTGCCCTTCTTTTTGGGTCTATATTGACTTTTTATGTGTGTATACGGCGTTTTCGGTTACAAGTCGTATGCCTTTTTACTATTTTTGTGAAAAATACTATTTTGACTTTTTACGGCATGAAAAAAATCGTTTCGGCTTTACTGCTGGTGTTGGCCTGTGTTTCGCCAGCATTTGCTGTGCTAAAGGAACAGACGCTGGGTAAGACTTTGTCGGTTCTTCGTTTGGAATTGGAACAGAATCTGAGAGACCAGCAACGCATGGAGTCCTGGTACCGGGCTTTGAATAAAAATCAGCACACCGAAATTCTGGAGGTGATGCAACGCAGTAACCAGATTGGGCTGATGCTCTATTCACAAAAACAAGACTATACGTTCGATTTGGCTTACGCTTGCAACGAGGCTATCTCTTTATACAAAGACTTCTCAAACCAGTTGAAGCCGTTCAACAACATTGTGAATGCAATGAATGGCGAAATTGAACGTTATACCGAACTGATTTCTTCGCTCGAGAAAATTCCGCCAATTACTTCTGCTGCACGCGACTCTATGTTTGCCGGTATGTCGCCTGACTCAATCAAGGCGGTGAAGCGACGGATGATGCAGATGAGCCAGGAAATGAGGAAAGACACGGCCGCTATGGCGAAAATGAAGGAAGGTATGCTCGACTCTCTCGGACAGGCCGATCGTGCTGCCTGCCTCGAATATGCCGGTGCTCTGCTCGAGTCTTATAAGAGAATGCTGGCCGACGTGCAGGCCGACAATGAGCATTACGAGTTTGTGCAGACCCATTTGAAGGAGGCGAACGACTATGCCGAAGGTCGCTACCAAAAACTACAGCGCGAAATCTTTATCGAGGGGGGCGCTTCTTATCCGTCTATCTATAAAAATCTGCGTCGTTACCTGTTTAAGGCTTCACAACAGATAAAGGAAAAGTATACCGACAACGGCAGCCGCGAACTGCACTCCGAATGGCGTGGCTCCATTGTGTTCGGTCTTATCGCGTTCTCGCTTTTCTATATGTTGGTGGCTGGTTTTATTGCTTCGCTGATTGTAAAGGGACTTTCTATCTATTCGAAAAAGCATAAAGATACAACCCGTTATACCATTCTACGCAAATTTGCCAATACCTGCAAAGACAAACGTGTTTGTGTGGCACTTGCGCTTGCGGTGTTCCTTTTCTCTATCGCCCTTATGGTGGTCATCTCGTTTATGCACCACAACTTCTTGGTTATGGCTTCGAAACTGCTCATCGAGTATGCCTGGCTCTTGGGTGTTATTCTGCTCTCCCTTTTGGTGCGCCTGCCGGGCGACTACATCAAGGGTGGATTTGTGCTCTACACCCCTATGCTGCTTATGGGCTTTTTCATTATATGCCTGCGTATCATTTTTGTCCCTAACGATGTGCTCAATCTGGGCTTCCCGCTCCTGGTGACTCTCTTCTGTTGCTTCCAGTGGTGGTCAAACCGCAAGTTCCGCATCGAACAGAATGAAAAGGTGAAGGCGAATGTCCACAAGAAACTTGACGCGTGGATGCGTGCCGAGAATGAAGAGGCTGTTAAAAAGAACGGTGTTCCGAAATACGTGTTGAGTGAAGACAACCATACGCTCGCTAATCTAGACGAGAAGATTCGTGAAAAGAAACTTAAAGACTCGCGCGAGGCGGTGGCTAGTAAGGAACTGGAATTGACCCGTGCGGAAGAGAAACTGATTCATACCGACGTTATCTACGCTTGGCTGTCATTCTTCGTCATGGTGGCTTCGCTGGCGGTGTCTTTCAACGGCTATACCTTTATGGCTTTGCAGATTCTCATCTGGTGGTTGTTCCAGCTGACTTGTGTGCATACCATCACTTCTTTGTTCGACATCTTGAGCAAGATGGAAGAGAAGCATCTTTCTGAAAAAATGCGCAAGGCGGCTTACAATCTCGAGGTCAAGCTGAATGGCATCAAGGCTAAAAAGTTCGAGGAAATTATGGTCGATGTGCGCAACATGAAGCAGCGCAGCTACTATATCTCACAAACGTGGTTGTTCGACTTCCTGCGCATTTGTGTGGTACCGGTGTTGGCCTCTTTCTCGGTCTTCTTCTCTATTATTCTGGCGGCCGACGTCTTTAATCTGACGGAGTTCTGTAAAACCATCTTCTTCTATAACTTTATCGATGTCGAGGGTGTCATCCAGTTGTCAATCTTTAAAATCACATTGGCTATTGCGCTCTTCTTCATTTTCAAGTTCTTCAACTATCTGCTCAAGGCTATTTACCTTCACTTCTCCATCATCCGCAACCTGAAGGATGCCGAGTCGAGTGCGACCATGTTCAACAACTTCGCGTCGTTGCTGGTTTGGGGCATTTACTTCATTACGCTTCTCAGCCTGTTGCAGGTACCAAAGTCGGGTATCTCTATCGTTACGGCGGGTTTGGCTACGGGTGTCGGTTTCGCGATGAAGGACTTGCTCGAGAACCTCTTCTACGGTATTTCGCTGATGACTGGCCGTTTGAAGGTGGGCGAGTGGATTGAGTGCGACGGCGTGCGTGGTAAGGTCGAGAAAATCGCCTACCAGAGTACCACTATCTCTACGCTCGACGGTTGCCGTATCGCTTTCTTGAACGCTTCGCTCTTTGCTAAGAACTTTAAGAACCTGACCACCAACCACGAATACGAGTTCCTGCCGCTGACTGTCGGCATTGCTTATGGCTCCGACATCGACAAGGCGCGCAAGGTGATTACCGATGCTATTGGTGCTTGCAACTATAAGTTGGAAGACGGCCGTAATGCTATCGATATTGAAAAGGGTGTTAAAGTGGTCGTTTCTGAATTTGGCGAAAGCAGTGTCAATCTTTTCGTTTCGCTTTGGTCCGATGTGGCGAAAAAGTATTGGGTAAAGGGTCGCTGCCTTGAGGCTATCTACAATGCTCTGAACGCTAACGGCATCACTATTCCGTTCCCACAGCGCGATGTGCATGTAATTGAACACAAATAACTGACATTCTGTCGTACGTCGGAATTCTAACCGAAAACAGGGGGTGGACGCTTGTCTGCCCCTTGTTCTTTCCCCCCGGAAGCGCGTTGCGTGGCACCTGTTTGTTGGGGTTGCCGGCTCTCTGCTTTTGCCAATCTGTCACTTTTTTCGGTGTGGAACATTCTTTGCTGTGATTTAATGGGAGAATATCATATATTTTCATTATTTTTGCTTTCAAGTGCAATTAGGCAATTAAAAACATATTTAGTATACGCCGCTGTTTTTGCGGACAATAAATTCTATGGGATTTTTTAATATTTTATCGAAAGTGCTCGGTGATAAGGCTAAAAAAGATAAAAAGATTATCATGCCTTACATCGAAAAAATCGAGATGGTTTATCCTACCATCCAAAGCCTGTCTAACGATGATCTTCGTCAAAAGACCCTCTATATACGTACTGAAATTCAGCAGTATGTGGCTGAGGAAACAGCTAAGATTAACGCTTTGAAGGCGCAAATCGAAGGACAGGAGATTGAGGAGCGCGAGAAGACTTACGCCGAAATCGACAAACTCGAGAAGGCTAAGGTCGACAAGTTGGAAATCATCCTCGACGAGAAACTTCCTGAGGTTTTTGCTATTGTTAAAGATACTGCCCGCCGTTTGTCGGAGGGTGAAGTGGAAGTTACCGCTTCTGACTTCGACCGCCAGTTGGCTGCTGAAGGCAAGGACTTCCTTACTATCGATGGCGACAAAGCTATTTACCACAACCACTGGATGGCCGGTGGCTCTGAAATCACCTGGAACATGTCGCACTACCAGTGCCAGTTGTTCGGTGGTGTGGTTCTCCACAAGGGTAAAATTGCCGAAATGGCTACTGGTGAGGGTAAAACCTTGGTGGCTACCTTGCCTGTTTTCTTGAATGCCCTTACCGGCAATGGTGTGCATGTCATCACCGTTAACGACTACTTGTCGAAACGTGACTCTGAGTGGATGGGGCCTTTGTACCAGTTCCATGGTCTTAGCGTCGACTGTATCGATAAACACCAGCCTAACTCTAACGCCCGCCGTAAGGCTTATATGGCCGACATCACCTTCGGTACTAACAACGAATTTGGTTTCGACTATTTGCGCGACAATATGGCTTCTAGCGTTGGCGAGTTGGTGCAGCGCAGTCACAACTACGCTATCGTCGACGAGGTCGACTCTGTCTTGATCGACGATGCTCGTACACCGTTGATTATTGCCGGCCCTGTTCCGCGTGCTCACGACCAGCAGTACGAGTCGCTCTGTCCTCGTGTCGAGGCTTTGGTGGCAAAGCAGCGTAAACTGGCTACCGATTATCTGGCCGAGGCGAAACGTTTGTTGGCCTCTCCTGATAAGGAGTCGCAGAAGGAAGGTGGTCTCGCCCTCTTCCGCTCTTACAAGGCGCTTCCTAAGAATACTCCGCTCATCAAGTACCTCAGCGAGGAAGGTATCAAGACCATTTTGCTGAAGACGGAAGAGTACTATATGCAGGATAACAACCGTAACATGCCGGAGGCTACGAATCCGCTGTACTTTGTTATCGAAGAAAAAAATAACTCTATCGAGTTGACCGACAAGGGTATCAATGAACTGACCGGTGCTTCCGATGACCCTAAGTTCTTCGTGATGCCTGATATCGGTTCTGAAATCGCAGCGCTCGAGAAGATGGGCCTCTCTAAGGAAGAGAAGGTGGCTAAGAAGGACGAACTCTTGCAGAACTATTCTGTCAAGTCTGAACGTATCCATACCGTTAACCAGCTCCTCAAGGCCTATACCTTGTTCCAGAAGGATGACCAGTATGTGATTATCGATGGTCAGGTTAAGATTGTCGACGAACAGACCGGCCGTATTATGGATGGCCGACGCTATTCCGACGGTTTGCACCAGGCTATTGAGGCTAAGGAGCGCGTCGAGGTGCAGGCTGCTACCCAGACTTTCGCTACTATTACCCTCCAGAACTACTTCCGTATGTACCACAAGTTGGCTGGTATGACCGGTACTGCCGAAACCGAGGCTGGTGAGTTCTGGGACATCTATAAGCTCGATGTCGTTGTTATCCCTACCAACCGCCCAATTGCGCGTAAGGATATGGATGACCGCGTTTATCGTACGAAGCGTGAAAAGTATAACGCCGTTATCGAAGAAATCGAAAGACTTACCAGTGCAGGCCGTCCGGTCTTGGTAGGTACGACTTCTGTCGAAATCTCGGAACTCCTCAGCAAGATGCTGACAATGCGCCACATCAGCCACGATGTGTTGAACGCCAAGCAGCACCAGCGCGAGGCTGAAATTGTTGCCAACGCCGGTTTGTCGGGCAAGGTGACTATCGCTACCAACATGGCGGGTCGTGGTACCGACATTAAGTTGAGCGACGAGGTGAAGGCTGCAGGTGGTTTGGCTATTATTGGTACCGAACGCCACGAGTCTCGCCGTGTCGACCGCCAGTTGCGTGGTCGTTCTGGTCGTCAGGGTGATCCGGGTTCTTCTGTATTCTTTGTCTCTCTTGAAGATAAGCTGATGCGTCTGTTCGGTTCTGAAAAGATTGCCGGACTTATGGATAGAATGGGCTTCAAGGAAGGCGAGGTTATCGAACACTCTATGGTCTCTAAGGCTATCGAAAGAGCTCAGCGCCGTGTCGAGGAAAACCACTTCGGTGTGCGTAAGCGTTTGTTGGAGTACGACGACGTGATGAACGCGCAGCGTGAGGGTATCTATAAGGAACGCCGCCAGACTTTGAACGGTGAACGTATGGGTGTGAACATCATGAATATGATTTTCAACACCATCGCTCGCTTTACCGAGTCGGCTCGCGATAGACACAGCTTCGAACTCTATAAGGAAGACTTGATCCGCACTTTGGCTCTCGATACTGAACTTTCTGAAGATGATTTCTACAACCTGAGGGAAGAAGTTGTTGCTCAAAAGGTGTTCGACGAGGCTATGGCTGCATTCAAGCGCAAGACCGCTGCTATTGCTACTACTACATTCCCTGTTATTAAGAGTGTCTTTGAACAGCAGGGCGGTCAATACCAGAATATAGCAATTCCTATCACCGACGGTCGTGTTACCTACAATATCCCTGTTAACTTGCAGGCTGCTTACGAGTCTGAGGGTAAAGAGGTGGTTAAGGTGTTCGAGCGTGCTGTGCTGTTGCACACTATCGACGAGCACTGGAAGGAACACCTTCGCGATATGGACGAGTTGCGCGACTCTGTTCAGAATGCTAGCTACGAGCAGAAAGATCCGCTCCTTATCTACAAGATTGAGGCGTTTAAGCTTTACGACAATATGCTTCGTAGAATGAACGCTGCGGCGGTTTCTGTTCTCATGCGTATGCAGATTCCTGCTCCTACTCCTGAAGAACAGGCACGCATGCAGGAAATGGCGGCTCAAATGCAGCAGCAACAGAGCCAGCAGGCTGTTGAAAGCCAGGAGGCTCCTGCTATTCCAACACAAGAGGAAATTGCTGAACGCCGACGCCTGATGGCGGCTCGTCATCGCGCTGAAATGGAGGCTGCGGCTGAACAGCAACAACTGCGTGACCCGAATTACGCCGGCAAGAAGATTGGTAGAAACGATCCATGCCCTTGCGGCAGTGGCAAGAAGTACAAGAACTGCCATGGAAAAAATGCTGAATAACTTTTAGTTCAAATACAGTGGGAAGGGTTACCGGGGCCATGGGTCGCTGGTAACCTTTCTCTTTTTTTCTTTTATTTTATTATGCTTGGTTTTATTACTTGGACGTGGAATCCGGAACTGCTGAACCTTGGCTCGCTTTCTGTCCGCTGGTACGGACTGATGTGGGCGGTGGGGCTCTTGTTGGGCTATTGGGTCGAAAGCAAGATTTACGATAAGGAGAAACTGCCCGAGGGTACGATGGACAAACTCTTCCTTGTCATGGTCTTCTCTACCATTATCGGTGCCCGTGTCGGTCACTGCCTGTTCTACGAGTGGGAGCATTTCTCTTCGCATCCGTTCGAAATGCTTTATGTCTGGAAGGGCGGACTCTCTAGTCACGGTGGCGCTTTCGGCATCCTCTTTGGCTTGTTCCTTTTTTCGAAGTTTGGCTTACACAAAACGTACATTTGGACGCTCGACCGTATTGTGCTCGCTGTGGCTATTTGTGGCGCGTGCATCCGTTTGGGAAACCTCTTTAACCACGAAATTTACGGCGACCCCACCTCGCTGCCGTGGGCTTTCAGCTTTATGCTGCATCCTATGTCTGAAACGACGGGGTTCTCCGAACCTAGCCATCCGACTCAGATTTACGAGATTATCTACTGTCTCGTCACATTCTCTATACTGATGTACCTTTACTGGAAGACGAAGGCCGCACAGCGTTCGGGCTTGCTCTTCTCGGTGTTCCTGCTGGGCATTTTCCTGACCCGTTATATGCTGGAGTTCATCAAACGTCCACAAGAAGATTTCGAGGAAGGTATGTTGTTGAATGTCGGCCAGTTGCTTAGCTTGCCGTTCGTGCTGACGGGCTCGGCCATCATCTTGTTCCTGCTCTATAAGTGGGGTGCCGAACAGGCTGCCAATAAGTCGAAGTCGTTCTTGGCAATGGGGGGCTATGTGGCTGTTTTGGCGGCTATGATGCTTCTGCCGCTGCAGGGCCGGAAAGCGCAGATGCTGGAAAATACGGCGGTTAACAAGGCCGGGGTGCCTAATGTGGGCGAACCGGTTAAGATGGAGGCCGCACAAGTGCCCGAATTTTTGGAACATACGGTCTTCGAATCGGCCGAGGGTAACAAAATGCACTTCCAGGGCGGATATATTTTTGTACAAGACAAACGCGTTGCGGGACCTATTGTACCTGTCGTTAGCGATGCCTCACAGGGCTTCTATATCTCGGCCAATGGCTTGCATCCGGGCTCGGTCTACCGCTATGTGCTTCGCGTTTATCCTGGCGACAAGGCTGTTCTGCTCAATCTGAAAGACTTGCGTGGCAACTACCATCAGGTCGCATCTTCTAACTGATAAACAAAGATTTATACTAAACGTTAAAAAAGCGGGCTCGTAGGTCCGCTTTTTTTGTTATCTTTGCGTTTTGGTTGAAAGTGCAATTTGCGTGAAATAATTAATACATATTAGATATGAAAATCGGCTTTGACAACGAGAAGTATCTCAAAATTCAGTCCGAACACATTAAGGAGCGTATTGCCAAATTTGGCAACAAACTCTACCTTGAACTAGGTGGCAAACTTTTCGACGACCACCACGCCAGCCGTGTCTTGCCTGGTTTTAGGCCCGACAGCAAGCTGTGTATGTTTCAGCAGTTGGCCGATTCTGCCGAGATTGTTATTGTTATCAGTGCAGTCGACATTGAAAAGAACAAAGTGAGGGGTGACCTCGGTATTACTTACGACGAAGATGTGCTCCGCCTGCGTGGCGAGTTTATGAACCGTGGTTTCTACGTCGGTTCTGTCGTCATCACACACTACAGTGGCCAGGCCAGTGCCGTGGCTTACAAGGAGCGCTTGTCGCGTATGGGTATCAAGGCCTATTTCCATTATACCATCGAGGGCTATCCGCACGATGTGAACCTTATCTGTTCCGACGAGGGCTTTGGTAAGGACGACTATGTGGAAACGTCACGTCCTTTGGTGATTGTTACCGCTCCGGGGCCTGGCTCGGGTAAGATGGCGGTCTGCCTCTCGCAACTTTATCAGGAACACAAGCGTGGCGTTAATGCCGGTTACGCCAAGTTCGAAACCTTCCCGGTTTGGAATTTGCCGCTGAAGCACCCGGTTAACATCGCTTACGAGGCGGCTACGGCCGATTTGGGCGACGTGAATATGATCGATGCCTTCCATTACGACGCTTACGAGAAGGTGGCTATCAACTACAACCGCGATATCGAGACGTTCCCTGTGCTTACTGCGCTCTTTGAGGGTATTTATGGCGACTGCCCTTACAAGTCGCCTACCGATATGGGTGTGAACATGGTGGGCTTCTGCATTTCCGACGATGAGGTTTGTTGCGAGGCTTCGAAGCACGAAATTGTACGCCGTTACTATACTGCCTTGAACAAGATGGCTTTCGATGCCAACTGCGACAAGGAGGTGAACAAGATTGCGCGGCTGATGACCCAGGCCAAAATCTCTACCGACTACCGCAAGACTACCGTTGCTGCTAAAAAGCGCAAAGAGGAGGTGGGCGCTGCCGCTTCTGCTATCGAGTTGGAAGACGGCACTGTCATCACTGCTCACCAGAGCGACTTGCTCGGCTCTAGTGCGGCGCTGCTTTTGAATGTGACGAAGTATCTGGCCGGTATCGACCACTCGCTCAAACTGATTCCGCAAGATATGATTGAGCCTATCCAGAAGACTAAAATCGAATATCTGGGCGGTAAGAATCCGCGTCTGCATGCCGACGAGGTCTTGGTGGCCCTTTCGGTTCTTAGCCAGAGCGACGACAACTGTCGCAACGCTTTGTTGCAGTTGCCTAAGTTGCGGGGCTGTCAGGTGCACTCTACGGTGATGCTTTCTGAAGTCGACCGTAAAATCTTCAAGAAACTGGGCGTTGAACTCACTTGCGACCCTGTTCGGAAAAAGTGAGACTACACTCGAAATGTAGCATAATTTTTAAGAATAGTTAGTTTATTTATAAATAAAAGGAAATAATGAAAAAAGCATTTCTCTGCTTGGCAACTGCCCTTATGGCTGCCTCAGGCGCTATGGCTCAGGTTGTCGTGAAAACCGGCGCTGGCGATTTAAGCCTCCGTCTTATTGGTCGTACTAATTTAGACTACGGACGCTATTTCAGCCACTGCGACAACTACGACTATGGCTTCAAGATGAACGACACGCGTTTAGGCGTTCTTGCCAACTTCGATGAGAAGTGGAGCGCTAAAATTGAGGTGTGTTATGCCAACAAGGCTATCTCTTTCCGCGATTTGTGGGTTGGCTACAAAATCAACGATAAGATGAGCTTGACCGCTGGTAACCACTTCCAGCCTTTTGGTGCTAAAATCCTTGGCTTGGGTTACAAGTTTATCGAAGACGCACAGGCCGACTATGCTATCTGTCCTTCTCGTAAGGTTGGTCTTAGCTACGCTTTTGTTACGAACCCTTTTATGGCTACTGCTGGTATCTATAGCGCCGGTAATGTCGATGCGCCTGCTGCTAATCAGGGCTATTCGGCTGCGGCTAAGCTCATTGGTCGCCCTATTTGCAAGGACAGCAGTGTCCTCCATATTGGTGTGGCTGGTATGTACACCGACAATAAGAGTTCTGAAACTTTTAAGGTTATACAGCCTGAAACCTTCACGGGTAGCAAGAGTCTGGTTGCCTACACTTCCGATATCAACAACACCATCAACATCAACCGTGCCGAGGCTGAGTTGATCTGGATTTTGAAGCGTTTCTACTTTGAAACCCACTACCTGACAGCTTTCTCTAACCTGATTGGTGACGAAAACTTCCAAACTCAGGGCGCTTACGCTCAGGCCAGCTTCCTGCTCATTGGTAAGAAGCAGAATTATAACAAGCGTACTGGTTTGGCAGCTAATGCTTCTCCAAAGAACCTTGAGCTGCTTGCACGTGTCAATATGTTGAATATGGACGAGTTCACTACTACCACTGTTAAAGACGTGGTGAACGACGAGGGTGAAGTGGTTAAAGAGAATGTTTCTACGCTTAATCCTGAACAGAAGGAAATGGACTTTACCCTTGGTTTGAACTACTTCTTCAACAAGAACCTCAACGCTCGTTTGAACTACACCGTTTCGAAGGTTGAGAAGGGCGAAGACGAGTTCACCAACAACGCCATCCAGGCGCGTTTGCAGTTCTCTTTCTAACGCAAATCTACTTTTCAGATAGAAACGCCATAGGGTTTTACCTTATGGCGTTTTTTTGTTTCTTTTCCCGGTGTATATAAGTCATATTGTTACTCCCGCCCCAATTTTGGAATGATTTGGAGTGTGTATTTGGTGAAAATCGCTAACTTTGTGCCAAAATTTTAACTTTTCCCCCTTGTGTAAAGGGGGGTGTTTATCCGAACATCTCCTTTTTTTGTAGATGTTTGCTTTATATTTGTCTGTATGGCTAACAAAACCCGTGTTATAGCGTTTTATCTTCCCCAGTTTTATCCAACACCCGAAAACGACGAGTGGTGGTGTCCTGGCTTTACGGAATGGACCAACGTGGCGAAGGCCCGGCCTTTGTTCCATAACCATTACCAGCCGCGCCTGCCTGGCGAATTGGGCTTTTATGACTTGCGTTTGCCGTTTGTTCGCGAACAACAGGCGCAGTTGGCGCGTATTGCGGGCATCGAAGGGTTCTGCTACTGGCACTACTGGTTCGGACATGGAAAGCGTTTGTTGGAACGTGTCTTTTCCGAGGTGGTTGAGTCGGGTAGCCCCGATTTCCCTTTCTGCCTTTGTTGGGCCAACCACAGCTGGTATGCCAAAACGTGGAACAAGACGAAGCAAGATGTCTTGCTTGTTGAGCAAACCTATCCGGGCAGAGAAGATTATGTGATGCATTTCAACGAAATGCTGCCTGCCTTTAAAGATAAAAGGTACATTAGGGTGAACGGCAAACTGCTGTTCGGTATTTTTGCCCCTTACGATATTCCCGATGCGGAGGTCTTTATGGACACTTGGAACCAGCTGGCTGCCGAGCATGGGCTGGGCGGCTTCGAGTTTTTCGCCTTTGTTCAGGGCGACGACTACTTGAAAAAGATGGGCAATACCAAGTTCGACCGCATTGTTTACGACGCTTTCCGTGATGTCGATGCCGAAAACAAGTCTTCGCTCTACAACAAGACGATCGGCTCGCGCAAAAAGCATTGGTTCAATATTCCGCTGACTATCGACTACGATTTCTATACCGAGCGCGCGCTCCGGTTGTTTAAGGAACACCCGGAATACACGCCTTGCATCGACCCCGATTTCGACCATACGCCGCGTAGCGGGGCTGGTTGGGTGGCTATGAAGAACTCCACTCCGCAGAAGTGGGGCGCGTTCTGTGAAAAGGTCGACGAACTGGTAAGGATGCGTACCGACGACATCCTCTTCGTTAAGGCGTGGAACGAGTGGGGCGAGGGCAACTACCTCGAACCCGACCAAAAATACGGTAGGGGCTATATCAACGAGATGGCCAAGGTGTTTAATAAAAAGTAAGTGAATATGCTGTTTAAAGGCTTTTTTAAAAAACGATATATGAAACGGATTGCCGCCAAAATGAAAAAGTGCGGCAAGGACTACTATTTTGGACGTTTCCATCACCTGAGGGGGATGGAATATGTAACTTTGGGCAATCGTGTCGTTTTTGACGAGTTTGTTGTTTTTACGGTTTGGGACAATCTGAACGGAAAGCGCTTTACACCTTCTGTTAAAATCGACGACAATGTGCATATTAGCGATTACTGCAACATCTCTATTGTGGATGGTTTGGAAATCGGTTCTGGTACTGGCCTCGGACGCTGGACTACCGTTGTCGACAATTCGCATGGTAATGTTTCTTTTGCCGATATGAATCTGGCCATCTTAGATCGCGAGATTATTTCTAAAGGCCCGGTTAAAATTGGTCGGAATGTTTGGATTGGCGATAAGACGACTATTCTTGGCGGTGTGTCTATTGGCGATGGCGCCATTGTTGCGGCAAATTCTGTCGTTACGAAAGATGTTCCTCCTTTTTGTGTCGTTGCCGGCGTGCCTGCCCGCATTATTAAAGATTTAAGGCCTGAACAGTAGAAGGAAGTTGACGGTTGTTGCAAACGTTTTGATTTTCAAAGGGTATTTTGCCCCTTTGACTGATTTTTCGTTTGTATCTTTAATTTCTTTCCTTATTTTTGTGTTGAACTACACTACATTATTACATTCGTTATGAGACAGTACCGCTACATACTTTTTATAGTTGCCTTTTTTTCTGGCTTGCTTTACTCGTGTCGCGAGAAGGACGATATTCCAGATATGAGTGTTACCCCTATCGACAAGACTTACTTGCAAGGGGGGTGGAAAGTTGTGTCTAGTCAGGTCTTGTGGGACTTGAGTGCAAAAGGTACGTCCATTAACGGAGTCTACGACTTTAAGTCGAAAATTACCGAAAGTATTCAAAAAGAGACGAATTGTGTATCACTCTATTTTGCGAACGATACGTTGGCGTTCTATGTGCGCCATCTGCCTACCGATAACCCTCCTTATTTCCGTCCGACAAAGTATACGATGAATGCCGATACGGCTGGCATCGCTATCGTGTTCTCTGACCCTTTTGTGCTGGGCTTCTATGCTCCTTACATTTACGTGAAATCCATCGACAACAACAACGAACTCACGTTCTATTTGCGGCGCGACGAGGTTGTCAGTATGATGGAGAACAACAGCGAGGGAAAGGCCTATAGCAGTATCGTTTCCAACGAGGTGAACAATTCTGAGATTGATTTGTTCGCTGTTCGCGATACTTTGGACTTTTATTCGGCGCTCGACGCCCTTTACGGAATAGTACGTTAATAACATGTATTTCCTTTATTATTTCTGCTTTATATCGGTTGTCTCTGCTTTGGTTTTTGCTTTCGACAAGTATAGGGCTAAACATGCCAAGTGGCGTGTCCCCGAGGCAACTCTGCACATGCTTGAGGCGGCTGGTGGTGTGGTGGCCGTTTTAGTGCTAATGTACACCATACGCCATAAAAACGCCAAGTTCTCTTATTATGGCGTTACTTACCTGATTCTGGTCGTTTGGCTGGCCGCTTTGTTCTTGGTTTGGAAGTATTTGCTGTAGTCTATGGCCGGCCTCTATATACACGTTCCTTTGTGTGTCTCTCGGTGCATTTATTGCGATTTTTATTCTAGTACCGACCGTTCTGTCGCACATCGTCTGGTCGACGGGTTGTGCGAGGAAATGCGCATCCGTCAGTCTTATCTTGGTGGCGAAACTGTCCGCACGCTCTATTTGGGTGGCGGTACGCCTTCCGTTTTGCCGGTTCCCGAACTGGAGCGTTTGTTCCAGACGGCTGCCAGCCTGTTCAAGCTGCAGTTGGAGGAGGTGACGGTTGAGTGTAATCCCGACGATGTTACGCCCGAATATGCGGCGGCGTTGGCGGCTTTGCCGGTTAACCGGGTCAGCATGGGGGTGCAGAGTTTCAACGATGCCGACTTGAAACTGATCAACCGGCGGCATTCGGCTCGTCAGGCGTACGATGCGGTAGATAACCTGCGCTCGGTTGGAATCTCTAATATAAGTGTGGATCTGATTTACGGACTTCCCGGCCAGACGGTCGAGGGGTGGCAGCAGAACCTCGATGCGGCCTGCTCGCTGCGTGTTCCCCATTTGTCGGCCTATAGCCTCACCTATGAGGAGGGTACCGTTTTGCACCGTATGATGGAGCAGGGAAAAGTGAAACCTGTTTCCGAAGACCTTTCTCTGCGCTTCTACCAAATGCTGTGCGCTTCTCTGAAAGAGGCCGGATACGAGCATTACGAGATTTCTAATTTCTCGTTCCCGGGTATGGCGGCCAAACACAATTCGTCTTATTGGGACGGGACGCCTTATTTGGGTATTGGGCCGTCTGCCCATTCGTTCAATGGCAAGTCGCGGCAGTGGAATGTGGCCGATACCGGCCGTTACCTTGCGGCTGTTGCCCAGGGCACTGTCGATTGCGAGGTTGAGTGTCTGACTCCGGCAGAAGCGTTTAACGACAGAATACTGACGTCGCTGCGTACGGCGCGCGGGCTTGACTTGGCCCGCCTGAAAAACGACTTCCCGCAGTTCTACGACAAGTGTATGCAGGCGGCCGAGGTCTCTATCAAGGCCGGACATTTGCAGCTGACCGACGGTGGTTTGGTCTTAAAACTGACTCCTAATGGAGTCTTTGTGTCCGATTCGGTCTTTGTCGACCTGATGCAAGTATAGTCTGAAACTTGACCTGTCTCCTTTTTTTTATATATTTGTGAATATATTTTTAAAAACAATTAGACGATGCCGATTTCTGCTGTCGTAAATACATATAATGCGGAAAAGACTCTGCGTAGGTCTTTAGAGACGCTTACTAAGTTCGATGAGATAGTTGTTTGTGACATGGAAAGTACCGATGCCACAGTCGAAATTGCGAAAGAGTTTGGTTGTAAGGTGGTTACTTTCCCGAAAGAAAACCACAAGTCTGCCGAGCCGGCTCGTACTTTTGCCATCCAGTCTGCTTCTAGCGAATGGGTGCTTGTGGTCGATGCCGACGAACTCATTCCTTCCGCTTTGCGCGAGTACCTCTATGCCCGCATTCAGGAACCCGACTGTCCGGCCGGCCTTTATATTCCGCGCCGCAATTATATGTTGAACCAGTTTGTTAAATCTTCCTACCCCGACGCCCAGTTGCGTTTCTTTAAACGCGAGGGTACGGTGTGGCCGCCTTATGTCCACACCTTCCCGAAGGTGGAGGGGCGTTTAGAGAGGATTCCGGCTAGCAGAACCGATTTGGCCATGGTGCACCTCTCTTGCTATATGCACGATTTGGTCGATAAGCTGAACCAGTATACCGATAATGAGGTGTACAAGCGTAAAGGCACCCATGTTACTATGCTGTCGCTTATTTTCCAGCCTTTCTGGCGCTTTTTTAAGAGTTACATACTCAAAGGGGGAATCTTCCATGGCAAGTTAGGATACATCCGAGCTAACCAAGAGTCGTTTTACAGGTTCGTTATGCAGTGCAAAATCCTGGAAAACGAGTGCGAGAACGACACCGACATTAAGGTCGATTGAATAGGGTTTATTCTTAATCGCTGACTTCTTATGGAGAGCAGGAAACTGTTGTTCTTGTTGAATAATTTTTTAGATGGTGGTACCGAAACTGTTGCCATCACTTATATTAACAATATTGCACGTTGCACTCCGCACCACGTTACGCTTGCCATTGCGCTAAACACTAACGAACAAGAGGTTTTCTTAGACAGAATCGATTCCCGCGTCAGGGTGGTCCACCTTGTGAACAACAAGGTTTTGACCTTTCGGAGGCGGAGGAACCACTATAAAAAGAAGAGTTTTCTTATCGATACGCTCGATGAGGTTTTTCTTAATCCTGTCCGCCGCTTCTTGCTGTCGCAGCGTATTGGTAATTTGGCTGTCGAACACGATGTTGTTATCGATTTCGATTGCCGTCATGGCGCCTTCTTGAAAAAGAGTTGGGGTAAGCGGGTGATTGCCTTCTTCCATTTTAGCCTCGACAGGCATTTGGCTTCTGAAAGACGCAGAAAGCGCTTTGTTTCTAAAATGTCGGTTTACGACAAGTTGGTGCTTGTGTGCAATGGCATGTACGACGAGGCGTTGAAAATGTGCCCCGAAATGGCCGACAAACTGGTGCGTATATACAATCCGGTCGACCTCGACGCTCTTCTGGCCAAGGCTGGCGAACCTGTTGGGGAGGCGTTGTTGCCTTTGCTCGATAAAAAGTTCGTCTTGGCGGTTGAACGTCTCGAAGAGAACCAGAAAGATGTCTCTACGCTGATTAGGGCGTTTTGCCGGCTGAAACAGGAAAAGCGCAACGGCGCTGTCGAGGCCCTCTATATTATTGGCGAAGGGGCAAGCCGTAGCCAGTTAGAGGCCCTCATTGCCGAACTTGGCGCACAACCGTTTGTCAAGTTGTTGGGCTTTATTGCCAATCCGCAGCCGTTCATCAGTAAGGCTTCTTTTTTGGTCCACAGTGCGAAGTACGAGGGCTTTGGGCTGGTCTTGCTCGAAGCGCTTATGCAGCGTAAAGTGGTGGTGGCGTCTGACTGCCCGGTCGGGCCGCGCGAAATTCTTAACGGAGGCAAGGCGGGCTTTTTAGTCCCTGTTGGCGACGTTGCTGCTATGGCCGACGCTATGGCGTGGGTTATTGCCCACCAGGCTGAGGCGGAAAAGCGTGTATCAGATAGTAAAGAACATATTGCTTCTTTTTTGCCAGAAGCAAGTATTTCAGCATTGGAACAGTTGTTCTAGTGTAACTTATAACTCAAATAATGGTAAAAGTATCGGTCATAATTCCCGCTTATAATGCGGAGCTTCACCTGTCGGATTGTCTCGACAGTGTTTTGTCACAGGCTTATACCGATCTTGAAGTGGTGGTCGTGAACGATGGCAGCTCCGACCGCACGCTCGATATATGTAACCAACACGCCGCTAAAGACAGCCGTGTGCTGGTGGTTGACAAGGAAAACGGAGGCGTCAGCTCTTCGCGTAATGCGGGGGTGGAAAGGGCTTCTGGTGAGTGGTTCTTCTTTCTCGATTCCGACGATTCGTTAACGCCCGATTTCTCTAACTTGTGCCTTCAACTCGACGAGTCCGACGACTATGTGGTTGCCGGCTATAAAACGCAGCTGGGAAAGGTCGAAAACTTTGGCGACTGCGTTTACAGGGGCAGCGAGGTCATGACGTTTGTCAGACAAAAGTCGCAGTCTTTTCTGTTTAAGGTGTGCTGGTGCAAGTTCTACAAGTCGTCTATTATCCGGCAGAACAATTTATGCTTCAATCCGAATATGTTCTTTTCTGAAGATACGGCCTTTGTCTTGTCGTACCTTCGCTTTGTGAAAAAAATACGGACTTGTTCCGCTACCGTTTACAGCTACATCGAGAATAGCGACGACTCGAAGTATGTGCTCTCTGCGTCTACGGCCATCAGGCACTTGAGCGTTTTGTACGACAATTATAAGGCGTTGGGGGTTGACAGCGATTTTATGTGGATTCTCAGTTTCTTCTACCGTATTGTCTTAATCAATGCGAAAAAGAACAACAATAGGGCCGATATGGAGGTTTGGTATGCCGACAATAAAATGCAGCAAATCTATTCTGAACTGAAGGTGCGTACGGTCCGCCATTTCAAATTCTCGGTCAAGTATATGTTAAACCGCCACCTCCCTGTTCGTAACATGCTGTTGCAGAATGTGTGAGGGAGGACTAATGGTGCAGGTGAAGACCTTAATGAGGGTGCGAGCCTGGTAGGGAAAAAGTACGAGATGAAATTAGGATTCAAAAATTCAGATATTATGTTCCAATTTTTTCCGGATGGCAAGCTAGAGTGTGATCTATCTAGCTCATTCTATAACGAAAGGAAAGTGGTTGGCTCTTATTCCCTTAAAGGTAATAAGTTGACCATGTCTTTGGAAAAAGAACTGTTGGAAGGTGAATGTTTTTTCAATCAGAAAGGCATTTTGCTGGTTGCTTATATACACGGCTTGCTTCTGCCGTTTCAGATGTTGGAGGTCAGGTAGTTCTCAAACTACAACTAACTGAAAATATCTGTAATTTCTAGCAAATCAATATAACAAAAATACTTATAAAATGCAAGAAATACTTGACTATCGTAAATATGATCCGAATATAAATATTGCCGTTTCCTCGAATCAATATTTGTCAATTGATTATGTAATAAGATTGCGAACATCTGAAGGTCATAGCTATGAACTGACTGCTGCTGATTATTATTACGAGGCTCTTGAATTAATGCTTATCAATAGCGATAATAATGAAGAAAACGAGGAAAATATATCAAAACTGATAGAAGATATAGATCTGTTTAGAAATTGGATATATTTAACTCTTAAATCTTCAAAAAAATCAAATAATGAGAATCGATATGAGAATCAAGATGAGAATCAAGATGAGATAAGTCAAGCGTCAGAAGTCTTGAATAATGCTTTCAATCCTTTTTTGAGTGGGGAGAGTTCTATAAAAGATGTTTATGATATGTTGTTTTCTAATGATTATAATTTTAATTTTATAACTTTTATTGAAAAAATAAAGACTTTTATTGATGATGAAAGAAAAAAAAATAAAGAGCTTAAATACAGATTAGACGGAAGTGGTTGTGTTGCATTTGCTTATAAAAAAATAGATAACTGGTACTTTTCTCTAAGTGGCTCTTCTTTTGATTATATTGGAAGCAAACCTATAACTATAACTGAAAAAACACAGATGACGCATACAAATTGGACTATGAAGAAAGAACTGGGAGACGCATACGATGCAATTCGCTATGCTTTGTGTAATTATATAGTGGTGAAATACAAGGTGAAGAAGCTTAAGATTACTGATTGCCATCTTACAGAAAATACACGAAGATATGTACTCTATGGTGATATATTTCTATCGTCGTCTGTGACACTTAAGAATGAAGTGGAAGCTAAAAATGCAATAGAAGGCTTGAACCAACACTATAGTTGCTGTGAACGAAAAATTTTGACGTATATAGGAGATGGGTTCGTAAATCCGGACTATCTGAAGCCGAAACCTTCTGCAAATAATATACTAAAAAAATATACTTTTATAATAAAATATGATCCATGCAAAAGGTGTATGCCCGCTTTGTTTGGATGCGGAAACATTATCACAGGAAAAGGAAATAGGTCGATAGTAAAAAACAACAATGTTTTTGAATGTAAGTAATAATAAATACCAGAGGGCGTACAATTCTCATTGCACGCCCTCTGTATCTATTTGTTCACCTCTTATTGAAGTGTGAACAGAACCGTATTTGTCTAATTTCCCGTCTCTATATAAATCACTTTACAACAGCTCGTACGCTGAAGCCCTGTTTGCGGTTCGTGCCGTGGCACTTAATGCTGTTGGCAATTACGCGCGCACTGCAGGCCTCGCGGCTGCGGTTGTTAAATGAGTACATTTCCGAGGTCCAGTAATGGCCTTCGTCTTTAAAGAAGGAGTCGTCTGAATAGTAGCCCTCCATGGTGAGGTAGATGACGTTGCCGTTCTTTTTCGAAATGCCGACTTTGTACTCCTTGTTTGAACCATCTTCTGCCTTCACTACCTTCCAGTTGCAACCTTCCACCAGTTCTTCCCATTCCTTGCGGGTAGGCATACGCCAGTTGCTGCCCCACATTTGGGTTGCCGCATCGTCGACTGGCTGAAGCACCATGATGCTGTCGCCTTCGTTAAAAATTCTGCGGTATTCACTGTACTTCGAGAACTTTTCTTTCCCGGCATACTCTCCAATGTTGAACTTGTAGTTCTTCCAATTGTACTTGTCTTTGGGCGTGCTTTCGCCCCAGGCCAGATAAATGCCTCCCTCTTCCGGTTTCTTTGCGCCTAAGTTACAAGTCGCCCATTTGGTGCCACTTGGCAAACCCAGGTCAACATAATAGTAATTTCCCTTTTTCCCACTAATGGTTGGCTTTTCTGCTGCAAAACAGTTTGAACTTCCAACGGCTAAAACTAATGCGATAAACGCAGATGAGATACTTTTCATTTTTGTATGTGCTTGTTTTTGTTTTTTTTGATGAAACAAAACTAGCGACATCTACCTAAACATAAAAGAGCAGATGTGCACCAAAAATGAGCGTAATGGAATAATATGCCTGGTTGGCAAATTACTGGTAGTACTCAATCGTTCGTTCTGTCACGTAATACGGTTTGCCTTCCACACGGAAAACACAGCGGATCCAGTTCTTCTGCTCGTCGTATTCGTATTCGTAGGTCTCTTCCTTTATGGCTTCTCCGTTCTCGTCTACACCGTGCTGGTTGACGATGTTGCCGTAGGGGTCGTAGTCGAAGCCGATGCGGCTGAGGCAGCGCCCATGCTCGTCGAAGAAGGCGGTCGAGTCGCGTAGGCCTTTCTTCCAGAGGTCGCGTCTGCAGCCTATCATGTGACCTTCGTTGTCGTAGTTTGTCACCGAAATAGGATACTCGCCGTCGAGAATGGTAATCTGTTTGTAGCGCAGGTTGCCGTTGTTGCTGTAGTAGCTTTTGGTCTCTTTCTGGCCTCTGTGCTCATAGTCGATGAGGACCATCTGCTGCAGGGTGCCGAACGGGTCGGTGGTGGCAATAGTGTCTGGCTTGCCGTCTTTGTTGTACTTGGTTACCTCGTAGCGGATAACTTCGCCCTTCTCGTTGTCGGTTATCTCCAACAGCTTGCGGCTTGGCACAATTGAGTCGAACACGCGGCTGGTTACCGTTATGGTGTCGTTGTCGCCTATGGCCAGTTGCAGGTACTCTATCATGTATCCGTGCTTGTTGTAGGTCTTCTTTATGTCCCAGGCGCCCTCTTCCGGACGGTAAGGGTCGCCCTTTACCACTTTGTCGAATTGCTGTACGGCCATATACTGGCGTTCGGTCACCGACTTGACCTTGCCATGAAGGTTTTCGTCTTCAAGGTCGGTCGTCGCCTTGTTGCCGCATGCGGCCGTTGCCAACAAAAGCAGGGTGGTGGCAAAAAGGTTGATGTATTTATGAAGGGTCATTGTTCAATAATTTTTCAAGGTCCTTGACTTCGTCTTTCTTGCCAATCATTTCGAAATCCATCTGCTTCTTCTCCAGATTGCATTTCGCTACTCTGATCACAACCTCGTCGCCCAGTTGGTAGCTCTTGCGCGTATGTTCGCCTACCATTTGGTAGTTCTTCTCGTCGAAGATGTAGAAGTCGTCGTTCAAATCGCGTGCTGGTACCATACCTTCGCACTTGTTCTCGTTCAACTCTACATACAGGCCCCATTCCTGAATGCCCGAAATGGTACCGAGGTAGATGTTCCCGATTTTGTCCATCATAAACTCCACCTCTTTGTATTTGATGGATGCGCGTTCGGCGTTGGCTGCCAGCACTTCTTGTGCCGAACAGTGCTCGCAAAGGTCTTCAATAGTCTTTTTGTCTGCGCTCTTTTCGCCTGCCGCATAGCGGTCAAGTAAGCGGTGGACCATTACGTCGGGGTAACGGCGTATAGGCGATGTGAAGTGGGTATAGTAGTCGAATGCCAAACCATAGTGCCCAACGTTGTTGGTGGTGTATACGGCTTTTGCCATCGACCTTACGGCTATTGTCTCAATCAGGTTTTGCTCCTTTTTGCCGTTTACGTCCTTCAACAGCTGGTTGATGGAGTTCGACACCTCGTTGTTTTTACCCTCAGTCTTGATTTTGTAATTGAATTTTGAAATGAACTCGTTCAAACTTGTCAAACGGTCGGGGTCTGGTGTGTCGTGCACACGGTATACAAACGTCTTGGCCTTTTTGCCAGGGGCCGCTTTTCCTATGTGGGTCGCAACAGTCTTGTTTGCCAACAGCATGAATTCCTCTACCAGCTTGTTGGCGTCTTTGCTCTCTTTAAAGTAGACGCTCAGAGGCTTCCCGTTCTCGTCAAGCACAAATTTTGTCTCCTTGCTCTCGAAGTTGATGGCGCCGTTTTTGAATCGTTCCTCGCGGAGCTTTTTTGCCAGTCTGTCGAGTATCAGAATCTCCTCAGCATAGTCGCCCTCTTTCTTCTCGATACGCTCTTGTGCCTCTTCGTAGCAGAAGCGGCGGTTCGAGCGGATGATGGTGTGGGCTATCTTGTAGTTGTACACTTTCGCGTTGTCGTCCATCTCGAAAAGTACCGAGTAGGCGAATTTGTCCTCGTCTTGGCGTAGCGAGCACAGCACGTTGCACAAACATTCCGGCAGCATTGGTATTGTACGGTCTACCAGGTAGACCGATGTTGCGCGTTCTACGGCCTCTTGGTCAAGCAGGTCGCCTTCCTTCATGAAGTGGCTCACATCGGCAATGTGGACGCCGGCCTCCCAGTGCCCGTTCTCCAGTTTCTTGATGGAGAGCGCATCGTCGAAGTCTTTCGCGTCGATAGGGTCTATAGTGAAAGTCACCACGTCGCGGTAGTCGATGCGTTCTTTCAAGTCTTGTTCGGTGATTTCACCCGATAGCGTTTCTGCGTATCGGCTGATTTCTTCCGGATAGCTGTATGGTAAGCCGAATTCGGCCAATATTGCGTGCATTTCGGTATTGTTGTCGCCAGCGTGTCCTAACACGTCGATGACCTCACCGTTCGGATTCTTATCTTCGTCTTCCCAGCCTAGGAAGCGGACCAGCACCTTGTCTCCGTCTTCGCCGTTCTTGATCTTGTCAAGCGGAACAAAGATGTCGTTCGGACATATACGCTTGTCTATTTTTACGAAGGCGAATTTTTCTGAAATGCACAGTTCGCCAACGAAGGTTTCGCGGGCGCGTTCCAGCACCGTTACCACCTGTCCGGCTTCACTGTCCTCTTTCGAACGCTCGAATTTGCGTATCAAGACGGTGTCGTTGGCCAGCGCGTGGTTCATATTGTCCTCGCCAATGAAGACTTCGTCGCTGCCGTCTGCGTTTTCCGCGCCTTCTGGCACGAAAACAATCTTGAATCCGGTCTTGCGGACCAGTTTTCCTTTATAGAGTTTGGTCTCGTTGTTGAATTGGTATTTACCGGTCTCAGGCACGGTAATGAATCCGCGCTTGTAGAGGTAGATGATGTTTTGGTCCAATTCGCTGATTTCCTCTTTCTGCTTTGCATTCATCACCTCCAGCAATTGCTTGTGGTTGACGACGCTGTCGCGGTTCTTATAGAAATAACGGACCAATGCCTGTTCTATGGCGTTTCTCGTCTCCTTGCGCAGGCCGCTTCTCTTCTTTTCGGCTGGTTTGCCGAAACGGCTGCCACGGAAACTGAATGCGTTTGCTATTTTCTGTGATCTATCTTTAACACTGCGGCGTTCGCTACTTTTCTTGCTGCTTTTTTTGCCAAAACCACCTCGGCCTTTTTTTCTACTCATTTTCTTTCTGTTTTAATGTCTGTCGACTTCACTGCATTTTTGTTGCCTTCTTTCTCCTGCTGGGCCGGTGGTGCCGCTTTTTTGCCCTTTAGCCATCCTTGCCATATGCGACGCTGGCAGCAAAGTCTCTTATTCTTAAATAGTTTCAATTACAGCCTCTGTTCTGGGGCTGTGAATTCACTTTATTCCACAAAGATAATCAATCCTTGGCAATTTGTTGGTGTTACGCTTGCTAAGATGTGCATAAAAAAAACAGCACCAAGATGTCTTGATGCTGCTAATTTTTACTTGGATCGGTAAGATATTACTTACGGATTTCAAGAGCCTTAATAATAGCGCGGTATCTCTCGATATCCTTAGCCTTAAGGTAGTCGAGCTGACGACGACGTTTGCCGACCAATGCCTTAAGAGCGCGCTGTGTTGTATAATCTTTGTGATTTGACTTCATGTGTTCAGTCAAATGGCTAATACGGTATGAAAATAGCGCTATCTGGGCCTCGCAAGAGCCAGTATCGGTATTAGACTTTCCGTATTTGCCGAAGATTTCGGCTTTCTTTGCAGAATCTAAATACATAATTTTTGTTTTGTATAGTGAATTAATCGGGTGCAAAATTAGTGCTTTTTGTTTGGTCTTCCAAACTTTAGCTCTTTTTTTTTACTTCGACTTGCAGCTTTCCAGGTCGTGCGAAATTTTGGCGGCACAGAAATTAGGCCCGCACATGGTGCAGTATTCGCCTTCGGTGTGGCCTGCGGCTATAAAGTACTCTTTCGCGCGCTCGGGGTCGAGCGACAGGTTGAACTGGTCTTTCCAGCGGAATTCGTAGCGGGCTTTGCTGAGGGCGTTGTCGCGGATAGAGGCGCCCGGGTGGCCTTTGGCCAAGTCGGCCGCGTGGGCGGCTATCTTGTAGGTTACAACGCCGGCGCGTACGTCTTCACGGTTCGGCAGGGCCAGATGCTCTTTCGGAGTGACGTAGCACAGCATGGCTGTGCCAAACCAACCGATTTGTGCCGCTCCTATGGCGCTGGTTATGTGGTCGTAGCCGGGGGCTATGTCGGTGACCAACGGACCTAGCGTGTAGAATGGCGCCTCGTGGCAGCTCTTCATCTGGCGGTCCATATTTTCCCTAATTTTGTGCATTGGCACGTGGCCGGGGCCTTCTATAAAGGCCTGCACGTTCTTTGCCCATGCGCGCTGTACCAACTCGCCCAAGGTGTCGAGTTCGGCAAACTGGGCCTCGTCGTTGGCGTCGGCTGTGCAGCCGGGACGCAGTCCGTCGCCGAGGCTGACGGCTACATCGTACTGTGCCAGTATGTCGCAGATGTCGTCGAAGTGCTCGTATAGGAAGCTTTCCTGGTTCTTCTTCTTGCACCACATGCTCATGATGGAACCTCCGCGAGACACAATCTTGGTCAAACGCTTTTCCGACAGGTGCACGTTCTTCAGGCGGATGCCGGCATGGATGGTGAAGTAGTCGACGCCTTGCTCGCACTGCTCAATCAGCGTGTCTCTGAAAAGTTCCCAGTCGAGTTTGTCGGCATCGCCGTTTACTTTCTCAAGCGCCTGGTAAATAGGCACGGTGCCAACTGGCACTGGGCAGTTGCGGATAATCCATTCACGGGTTTCGTGGATGTTGGCGCCTGTCGACAGGTCCATCAGGGTGTCGCCGCCCCATTTGCAACTCCATACGGCTTTTTCCACCTCTTCTTCAATGCTCGACGTGGTGGCCGAGTTGCCGATGTTGGTGTTTATCTTCACCAGAAAGTTGCGCCCTATAATCATAGGCTCGGCTTCGGGGTGGTTGATGTTGGCTGGCAGCACGGCACGGCCGGCGGCTATCTCTTGGCGTACAAATTCGGGGGTGATGTGGGTAGGTATTCCCAATTCGGCGCAGTTCATGTTCTCGCGGATGGCTACGTACTCCATTTCTGGGGTGATGATGCCCTGCTTCGCGTAGTACATCTGCGAAATCTCACGGCCAGCCTTGGCGCGGCGTGGCAGTGCTATGTGCTCGAAACGGAGGTGGTCGAGGCTGTGGTCGTCACGGCGCATACGGCCGTATTCCGAACTAATCTCTTTCAATATCTCGGTATCGCCCCGTCGCTCTATCCAGCTTTCACGCATGCGGGGCAGGCCTTTCTTCAGGTCCACCTCCATGTTCGCGTCTCCAAACGGACCACTGGTGTCGTATACGGTAACAGGTGCATTCTGCTCCATCTCTCGCTTGCCGTCTACAATCCTTACGGTTGGAGTGAGCGTTACCTGACGCATTCCGACCTTTATTTCAGGAAATAGTTTCCCTTGCATGTATATCTTTTTGCTGTTGGGAAATTCAATCTTTATGCTGTTATCCATATTTGGTTTGTTTGCGTTGTCTTATTGTTTGGCCCATGCCAGATCGACTATCACCGGATAGTGGTCTGAATAGGGCACCTTGTCTCTTACATATTTTTTCACCAGCAGTTGCTTGCTGTGCATTATGTTGTCGATTCTAAATTTGATGTACCCCTCGTTGAAGGTGTGGCCGTAGCCTTTCCCTCTTTCTAGGAACGAGTCGGTTAGCTTGCTTCCGGCCAGTTTGCTGTAGGTGTACGACACCGGCACGTCGTTTATGTCGCCGCATAGCACCACCGGATATTGGGTCTGTTCTACCAGTTCGCCAACTTTCTCGGCTTGCTTCTCGCGCAGGCTGTAGGCTTCGCTCAGTTTCCGGTTGAGGGCTTTCGCCTTGCTGTTGGTGCTGTCGGAGTGGCTTCTGAGGTGCTGCAGCATTTTCCGCTCGGCGCTGGTCAGCTTGTTCGACTCCAAATGCAGGTTCACAACCCGTAGCGTGTCGCTGTCTATCTTTATGTCGCTGTAGATGGCCGATTTGTAGCGGCTTTCTATGGCGATGTCGTCGTGCTTGATAATCGGGTGCTTCGAGAAAGTGGCCATTCCGTAGGTGCCCTTCATCTGTAACTCCGACTGGCTGAAATGGTGGTAGGGATATTTCCCCTTCATTTTGGCCATAATCTGGTCGCGGGTCAGGAAGCGCTTCTCTTTGCCGGTGTAGTAGCCGAACTCTTGCAGGCAGACGATGTCGGCGTCTTGCTTTAGCAGGTAGTCTAGCACCCTGGTCTCTTTGTCGTAAAAGTCAAACAACTTTATGTTGTAACTCACCACCTTTATCTTGTCGGTGATGATCTTCTCGGCCGGATTGGCTTTGTGTATGCCCAGGGTCTTTTGCAGGTTGTGCCCGCAAAGGAACAGGGTCCCTACCGGTATTATCAGGTACCATTTGCGCTTCAGCACCCAGTAGGCGGCTGCCAGAATGTTGAGCAGGGCTATTGCCGGGAAGGCCATCCCCAAGTAGGCGAAAAACATGGTGGTCGATGGGCGTATCCATGCTGTGGCACTTGCACACAGCAACAGCACCGCAAGCACCAGCGTACCTAACAGTAGGGGGTATTTTAGTATTCTATATAGCATTCAGTCCCTTCCTCGCTCGGAAGTCCCGTTTATTTTTTGCTGGCGTTGAAAAGAATCTGTCTCTCTTCTTCGGTCAGCGATGAGTATCCACTTTCTTTTATCTTGTCTAAAATGGCGTCGATGGCGTCATTTTGGGCTTTTTTGCGCATGTTGTAGCTCTCGTCGGCGGTCGTTTTGCCGGTGTTGTTGTACACTACCTTGAATTTTGTCGACTTGTTGCCTTTGACCGTGTTGACGATTTTATCTGCCAGGCCCGACAGGAAGTCGATGATGCGCCCAATCCATGCGGTAATGTTGTTGCCTTTGCGCATATTGTAGCCAAACAGGTAGCCTGCAACGGCGCCTCCAAGGTGCGAGAAGCAGCCGCCGGCATTCTCCTTGTGGTCTATCAGCACACTTACGGCCACAAAAAACAGCGCTATCCATTTGAGTCTGATCTCTCCCAGTAACACCAGTTTCACCCGCATTTCGGGGGCGGCTACTGCCGCTGCCACCAGCAGGGCGATGATGGCGGCCGATGATCCGTCGAGGGTCGTGTAGTTGGTGTAGGCCGACAACGATGGGAAGATGTTGAGGGCGAGTATGAAGAACAGTCCGCCTACAATGCCTCCGAATAGAAAGAGGTTCACCAGGTCGCGCGACTGGTACGACATCAGGAAGAGGCGCCCCATCCAATACAGCATCAGTACGTTGAACAGAAAATGTATCGGATTCTCGTGGTAGAACATATAGGTGATGATGGCCCACGGCATCGACAGCGCTTCTTCTACGTTGGCGGGTAGGGCGAAAATGAACCGTAGCAGTATGGGGGCTTCAAACAGGCTCAATATCATGTTTGTAAGCAACGACACCAAGAATATTCCACTGAGTATGAATATCAGTTTGCTCAGGAGGTCGCCCTCCTTATACATGGTTCCCAGTTCTTTTATCAAGTTTGACATTTTTACCTTTCGTTAATTTTAAAACATAGGTCCTGAATCTTCTCCTGTACGGCGCCACCAGAGTATCAGCAGCACACCGAACAGCACACCGCCCAAGTGGGCCAGGTGGGCAATGCCGTCTGTGGTCCTGGTGAAGGTCTCTACAATTTCCAGTACCACAAAGAAGCCAATCATGTATTTGGCTTTAACCGGTATTGGTATGAAGAAGAGGTACAGCGGCAGGTTGGGAAACGACATCGCAAAGGCGACCATTACGCCAAAGGTCGCTCCCGAGGCGCCTACTACTAATGGAGTCTTGAAATTCACGATGAACTGGCGCAGGGCTTCTATCGAGTCGAGATGGACGATGTTCGGGAAGCGGTCCGAGCCTAGATTTATGTTGAATGTGGTGAGGGAACCCCCACGGGTGATGTCTGTGCTGAACAGCATTTGGCAAAGCTCAGGCGTCGATTTCCCGACAAACAGGGTGCTCCATGCCGCCTGTTGTGCTAGCGCTCCGCCTATTCCACAAATGAAGTAGAATATAAGGAAACGGGCTGTGCCCCATCGACGCTCCATCATCGTTCCGAACATCCACAGGTTGAACATGTTGAAGAAAACGTGCATAATGCCGCTCCGGTCGTGTAAAAACATGTAGGTTATCATCTGGAACGGATTGAAACTGTCCAATTCCCAATAGTGCAGCCCGAACATCTCGTGCAAGTCGATGCCTATAAGGTGCTTGTTGCAGTTGGTGATGTCGAACAACCATATCAGCAAGTTGATGATGATAAGGTTTTTTACACCCGGACCTAAGTCGAAAAGTGGTGACCTGTATTGTGACATATTCTTTTATTTTACTGCAAAGTTACTCTTTTTTATTGGATAATTTGACCTTTTAATCCGATGAAGGACCCCCATTATTACCCGAACTGGCACTTTAATTCGCTTTTTTGAACATTTTTCCGCCCTCTTCTCTTGTTTTTTAATGTTTTATCTATAATTTTGGGGTGTGTGCCTTGTTTGCAAGGCTAGATAATTAGTATGTGTTAATAAAAGTACCTAATCTGGTAATCCTGAAAAACAAAAATTATTAATTTTTTCTCTTTATATATTATGAATAAAAGTGAATTGGTAGATGCTATCGCAACTGCTTCTCAGTTGACTAAGGCTGATAGCGAAAAGGCTTTGAACGCTTTCATCGATGCTGTTAAGGGTGCTTTGAAAAAGAAAGATTCTGTTGCACTCATTGGTTTTGGTACTTTCTCTACTGTTGAAAAAGCCGCTCACGAAGGTATTAATCCTGCTACTAAGGCTAAAATCAAAATTCCTGCTAAGACTGTTGCTAAGTTCAAACCAAGTTCAAAGATTCTTGACTAATTCAGATTAAGAAATTTTGACGTTGATAAAAGAGACCTTTGGGTCTCTTTTTTCGTTGTATACCTTTTTGTTTTGTACCTTTGCATCGGTTAATTTGATTTGTTTTTGAAAATGGCTGAAATGAAGAAATTGGCTGCACAAACCGCTGTTTATGGCGTTAGCAGCATCTTTGGCCGCTTCCTCAACTGGTGTCTGGCGCCGTACTATACCTACGTGCTGGCCAACCAATCGGAATACGGTATTTACACCAACATCTACGCCTGGACGGCGTTGCTGATCGTTATTCTTACGTATGGTATGGAAACGGGGTTCTTCCGCTTTGTGAACAAAGAGGAAAACGAACCCAAAAAGGTCTACAGCTCGGTGCTCTGGTGCGTGGGGCTCTCTTCGGCTGTTTTTGCGGTCTTTGCCGTCTTGCTCTCTCCAGCTATGGCTGGGGCACTGCAGATTGACGGACATGCCGACTTTGTGGCTGTTATGTGTGTGACGGTCGCTATCGATGCCTTCTGCTGCATACCGATGGCTTATCTGCGCTACAAAAACCGTTCTGCGAAGTTCGCGATGGTCAATTTGATTATGATTGGCGTCAACATCTTCTTTAATGTGTTCTTCCTCCTCATTTGTCCTTGGCTGCACAAGGTCGCTCCGGCTACGGTCGACTGGTTCTATAACCCTTCTTACAGTGTCGGCTATGTGTTTGTGGCGAACCTTATCTCTACATTGAGCAAGGTGGCCCTGCTCTCGCGTGAAATCAGGGAGGCGGATTTCGCTCTCGACAGGGGCCTGTTGAAGAAGATTCTCCGTTACTCGCTGCCGCTCCTCATCTTGGGGGTCGCCGGCATCATGAACCAGACGCTCGACAAGATTCTTTTCCCGGTTATCTATACGTGGGGCGGACACTCTGTTGTCGAGGCGCAGGAACAGCTGGGTATTTATGGCGCCTGCTTTAAGGTGGCTATGGTGATGATGATGTTCACCCAGGCGTTCCGTTATGCCTACGAGCCGTTTGTCTTCGCCCAAAACAAGGGCGGCGACAAGAAAAAGGAGTATGCCGATGCAATGAAGTTCTTTGTCATCTTCTCACTGCTGATTTTCTTGGGTATGGTGTTCTACCTCGACATCTTGAAGTTCATTATACAGCGCGACTACCATGCTGGATTGGTTATTGTGCCTGTGGTTTTGGTATCTTACCTGTTCCAGGGCATTTACTTCAACCTCTCGCTGTGGTATAAACTGACCGATAAGACCCATTTTGGCGCCATCTTCTCGGTTATTGGTTTGATAATTACAGTGGTGGTCAATGTGGTGGGTGTGCCGGTCTGGGGCTATTGGGCTTCGGCGGTGGCTTCGCTCATCTGCTTTGTCACTATTACGATTCTCTCTTATTTTGCGGGGCAGCACTACTATCCGGTCAATTACGACCTCAAGACGCTGGCGCTTTATTTCTTTGTGGCAATGGGTATGTTTGCGGTCAGCCGCTTGTCTCCGCTTACTGGCATTCTCGCCTATGTGCAGAATACGCTTATGCTGGGGCTTTACGTGGCGCTGGTGTTCAAACGCGATTTGCCGATCACGGCTGTCCCTGTTCTGGGTCGTTTCTTCCGTAAGTGATGGTTCTCCCGATGCTGAAGTCGTTTCTGCTCTCGTCCCTTTTTGCGCTGCTGCTGCCGTTAGGCCTGAAGGCGTTGCCTGCCGATGCGTATGTGGCGGTTGATATTCCTGCCCGTTATACGGCTACGGTCGACGGTCTGGCGGCCTATATAGGTGAGCATTACAGTGGGGTAGAGGCCCGCCTTTGGGCGCTCTATTCGTGGGAGGCTTCCCGCCTGCGCTATAATATGGAGAAGCGCGATGTGCAACTGTCTTTCTCTAATCCCGACGAACTGGCGGCTTGGACGCTGAAAAACGGCGAGGGGGTCTGCGCAAATTTCGCATCGTTGTTCTATGCGGTGGCTAAACGGCTGGGTGTGGAGGCATATCTGATTGGTGGCTACTCGGTTTCACACAATAACGTGCGCGACGACGGACACGAGTGGGTGGGCTGTGTCATCGACCAGAAACCTTATTTTTTCGACCCAACCTGGGGTGGTGGCTATATGCTGAACGAGGCGCAGTATGTGCACCGGCTCGATCCGGCCTATTTTATGGTTGAGCCTGCCAGAATGGTGCGGACCCACATGCCGGAAGACCCGCTCTTCCAGTTCCTCGATTATCCGCATTATTACGACGAAATCGACAATCCGGGGGCTGATGTTCCTGTTCCTGTCTTCTTTAACTGGCGCGATTCGTTGGTTGCGTACAATGCTCAAGATTCGCTGGCTCGTTTGGGCGGACAACTGGCGCGTATGCGTGGCAACGGGTTCGCTAACGATTGGATTGCTGGCGAAATTTTGCGGTTGCAACACAATTACGAGGTCGTTTTGTTGAACCGGCAGGTCAATGTCTTTAACCAGTGTGTGGAACGTAGCAACAAACTAGTGGGCATAGTAAAAAACGGTTTGGCCGACACTATGGACCCGACATCCGCTCTTCGTGAGGTCGCCGACATCCGCAAGGCCCTTACCGATATGGCCGATGTGCTTGATGTGACCGATTTCTCTTCCGACGTGCTGGTGAAGGGGGCGGCCAATCTGCAAAGGCAGTCCGAAGGCGTCCTTTCCACACTCTCTAAACTTGAAAACTCTTTGAAAAAACGATAAAATGCTCACAAGAAATCTTCCTCCTGCCCTCAAACAGGGCGATTTAGTTGTTATAGTCTCTCCTTCTAGCGCTTTGGCCGATGCTGCTTTGGTCGATGGCGCTAAACATACGTTGGAGGGGTGGGGGCTTCGTGTGCGTGTGGCTCCTCACGCGCTTGACCACGTCGGACATTTTGCCGGTACTGACGACGACCGGTGCGCCGATATTGTAAATGCGTTGACCGACCCTGAGGTGAGGTGCGTTTTGTGTAGCCGTGGCGGCTATGGTGTGCTACGCTTGCTCGAACGGATGAACTTGTCTAGCCTGCTCGCCGACAGAAAGTGGATTATTGGGTTCAGCGACATTACGGCCCTGCATGCGGCTGTTTCGCATAACAGGTGCTGCTCGTTGCACGCCCCTATGGCTAAGGCGTTGGCAAATTCTCATTCGCAAAAGAGTGTGTTGCATGCTATGCGCGACATCCTTTTCGGTAAGAAAGGCATGGACTACAAGGTCGATGCGGACCCTATGAACCGCTGCGGTGTGGCTTCGGGTAGACTGTTTGGTGGCAACCTCTCGCTCATTTATGCGTTGCAGGGTACTCCGTTCCAGTTCCCGGTCAAAGGGAATATCTTGTTTATTGAAGATCTTTCGGAAAAGTTATACCACATCGACCGCATGATGCACAACCTGCGCCTCAGTGGTATGCTCTCTAAACTTAATGGCTTGATTGTCGGGCAGTTTACCGATATTGTGCCGAACTCCGAATTTGGACAGACACTTGAAGAGATTGTGATGGCTATGGTGGCCGACTATGACTATCCGGTCTGCTTCAATTTCCCTGTTGGTCATGTGGGGCATAACCTGCCTATGGTCGAAGGGGCGCGTGTTGAACTTTCTGTTGCTCCTGGCGGTGTGACGCTGGTGCAGAAATAAACGTTTGATTATAAGTTTACTATATTTTACTTGCGATTTTTAGGAAAGAAAATTTGCATAGTAGCCCAATTTGACCTAATTTTGCATCGCGAAACCGATAAGGTTAGCTGGAAAAACTGGTGCGTTAGTTCAGCTG
>DETD01000031.1:152509-159295 GCA_002362105.1 Bacteroidales bacterium UBA3297 | reverse complement strand
GGGTTCGAGTCCCATACGCACCGCAGAAAGAGAATCAAGAAATTGGTTCTCTTTTTTGCGTTATAGGGCTATTGGTATGTTTGACTGACTGGCCGATTAGATTTATAAGTCCTATACATCCTAAAACTAGTATGCTGACTATTGGTTGTATGTTTGCTACTCCTAATGCTTCTCCGTCCCATGAAGGCGGCGCTTCTGCTGCCAATGTTTTTATACGATAGAAAATAGGTGAGCAGAAGAGCATGTAACCGTTCTTTTCCCTATCGCAATGTAAGGAGAAGGGCTTCTAACAGATATGTGCAAAAACGGGCACCAATAAAAAAGCGGATGGCTTTTGCCACCCGCTTTCGCTATTTACTTCTTCTTTTTCGTTTTGTCTATTCCATACGAGAGAATGAGTTCGTGTGTGTTCGAAGGCAGTCGGTAATTCGTTCCGAAACCTAGGTCGTAAGAGTAGCCGAAGCGGAATTTCTTCCATTCTATACCGAGTGTCATAACCAGCATCGATGGGTCGAACCCCTCGTTGAGGTCTGGTCGGAAGGTGACTCCGCCCCAGATGAAACGGTCGTAGAATGCAAGTGAGCCAATCTCAAGCACGTTGGTTTTGTTGCGGTGCATATAGGCTACGGTTGGGGCCAGTTCCCATTTTGTGCATAGCGGAATTAGCGATGTCCCGTATAGGTAGTAATGGCGTTCCGACTGGAAGGTGGTCTCCTCGTTCTTGGTTAGGTGGGTGACCGAGGCGCCTAATGTCCAGTAGGGGTTGGTCAACTCAAAACCTAAATCGAAGTCGGGCGATACTTCTGTCTCTTTGTCGGCGGGGAGTGATTCCTCGCCTATTTCCGAGTAGTCTTCAACTGTGTTTTGGTAGGCATCGAAATAACCGATGTTGATGCCGCCTCCCAAACCGAACGAGAGCACGTAGTTGTCGCTCAAGTCTATCTGATAGGCATAAACCAACTTCATGTTTGTGGTGCTGTGTGCCACACCTATCTTGTCGTACGAGCAGGTGAAGCCCATTCCCGACTTAATCTTGTCGATATAATTGGTCACGTTCAACACGCCCGTGCGCGGACTGTTCTCTATGCCCGCCCATTGTATTCGGCCATGCAGGAAGATGTCTACATCGTTGGTGTTACCGGTCGCGGCTGGGTTCTTGTTTACGCGCGAGAAGATTTCTTGCGAGAGCAAAAGGTCTTGCTGGGCACTTGCCTGTAAAAGGCCGAGTGCGGTAAACAATGTGTATAATATAGCTTTCTTTCTCATGGTCTCTGATTAGTCAAGTTTGATGATTTCTACACGGCGGTTCTTCTGGTGCTCTTCTTCGGTTTTCGCATCCCTGATTTCTGGCTGTAACTCTCCGAATCCCTGGTGTACCAAACGCCTCTTGTCTACGCCCATCTTTACAAGTCGGTCGCGAACAATCTTTGCTCGGCTGATTGAAAGTTTTTTGTTGTACTTTTCGGTGCCTCGGGTGTCGGTATGTCCGTTTATCAGGAATTTGCTGTCTGGATTAGAGGTGATGAATTCGTAGATGTAGTCGAATTCTTTATCGTAGCTGTCAATCAGCGATGTCTTGTCGAAATCGAAGTAGAAGATGCAGGTGTTGTAGTCCTTCCTTATCACCTTCATTGCGGTGTCGGTCTTGACGATGGCTTCCGCCGGCACAGTGTCGGCTGGTACGGTCTCTACTATTACAGGCTTCTGTTTCTCAGGACGGTAGATGTTGTCGTTGCCGTCTCGGTTGGAAATGAGGAACGGACAGCCGTTTACCACTACAAAATTCTCGTCGTTGCTGTTGGTGTTGAAGGCTGTTGGTATCATCTCTGGTCTTGTACGGTCTGTAAGGCTGGTCTTGAAGATGTTCGAACCCGTTAGCGTGTCGCTGGTGCTAGACGTAAAATAGAATGAGCTGTCGCCTGCCAAGAATGGGAAGTCTTCATCGGCGGAGGTGTTGATTCTTTCGCCCATGTTTACTGGTGCCGACCATCGGTCGGTGTTCCAGTCTGAATACCAAATATCCTTTCCGCCGGCTCCGCCTTCAAATGTTGCAGAGTAGTAGAGGCGTTTCCCGTTCTTCGAAAGCGCAGGGTTGTACATGCCTTTCACTGCAGGCTCTCGGTAGGTCCATCTTCTTGCGGCAAACGATGTCCCCTTTATTTCTGTTCGGCCTCCGCCAAGTCCGTCAATCTTCAATTTCTGAGGATTCCCCCAAAGGTTGTTGACCTGTTCTGCTTGGTAGAGCTCGCCCCCTTTTGAAAAAATGATGGTTTTGCCGTATTGGGTAAACTGGCCTTCTATGCCTAAACTGCTGAGGTCGGGCATTGGGGTTATGGATTGAATGTCCAGGCTGTCGCCCATTTCTGCCAAGTAGACGGTGTCGTTTCTGGTAAAGGCCAGCTTTCCGTTCAGCAGGGAAAGACCCCCCTCTGCTTTTTCTGTGTTGGTGCGCGATTGCTCTATGGTGTAGCCTTCTAAGAACTTTCGTTCTATTGATAGGGCGGTCGTCGTTATTAGGATTGCAATGGCAGTGATAACTGGTTTCTTCATGTTGTTCTTTTCTTGTTATTTGTATACTTCAATAGACCCTTTCTTTTTTCTGTCGTCTTTTAAGATTATTGTGTAGATGTATACGCCTGGGTCGGCTGTCTCTCCTCTGTAGCTGCCGTCCCAACCGTCTTTAGAGTGGCAAACCAGGTTGCCATAACGGTCGTAGATGTAGACTTCGTAACCTTTCATGAAGACGTCGTTTTTGCCATCGCGGGTGTGAGGCGTAAACAGCGTTGGTATAATTGTGCTGTCTATTGGCTCCACAACTTTCAGCTGCACCGTGACCACGCTGTCGCAACCATACCTGTTTGTCTTTGTCAGTTTGTGGTAGAATACTCCAACTTTTTCTTGTACTGGCAAGTCAAATCCGTAGTATTGGTAGTCGTATCCTTTGAAAACGGCTGCATAGTAATGGAACGTGCTGGTTGGTAGTTTTTTAATATGCAGATATACAATCGAGTCGGCTCCAGTGGCTGTTGTCTCGTGCAGAATGTAGGTTCTGCCCGGCTTGTAGGCGCTGTCTTTATAGGTGAATGTCTCGTTCTCGCAGATTTCCTCGTATAGGTGATTGCTGTATGCGGAGTCTGGGCTTACATATAGCGACAAGGTGACTGTACTGTCGCAACCGAATTGGTTTTTAAATGTTTCGGTGTAGGTAGAGGCTCCGGCTGTTAGTTCCCCAATGTTGAAGCCATTTGCCGTATAGCTTCCTTTTGCGGTGGAGGTGGTGTCGTAGATGGTGGTGTCGTTGGGTTCGGCTACAAAAAGGTGGAGCTGTAACGATGAGTCGCAGTCGCAGCCTTTGTATTTGCCAAGAACTATTTTGTATTCGCCGGTCTGGTCGAAGGTCTCACCATGAATGGTGTAGCTCTCGCCTTTACAGATGGTGTCGTAGACGGGTATGGGTTGGGTAAGGGAATTCAGTATCAGGGTCACCGTACTGTCGCAACCATATTCGTTTTTGAGGGTCTTTGAGAAAAAACTGAGGGTGCCTAGCTTTACGTCGACCGTGAAGCCATTCTTGTTGTAATGGGTCTCGTTGACGATGAAGTCGTTAATAATCACGGTGTCCGTCCTCGCAGGCTTGAGGTTTAAGTTCACAATGGAATCTCCCCCTTGCTTGTCTTTCATCTTTATGGTGTAAACGCCTGGAGTGGTGAATTCTTTGTCTCCTATTCTGAAGGTGTCGTTTGCGCAAAGCAAAGCGTCAATAGTTGTGTTTGGCTTCTGATTCTTTTGTGCCTGCATGGCTGGCCATGTCGCCAACAAAAGAATCATCAGCAAACTTTTAATCTTTTTGAACATTTCTTGAGGTAAAATGTAGGTTATTTATATAGTTCAATTGTCCCTTTCTTCTTTCTCTTGTCTTTCAGTATGATTGTGTAAATATAGACGCCTGGGTCGGCAAGTTTTCCTTTATAATATCCGTCCCAACCGTTTTTAGAGTGGCAGACCAGGTTGCCATAACGGTCGTAGATGTAGACTTCGTAATCGTCCATAAAGATGTCGTTTTTCCCATTTCGAAAATAGGGTGTGAACAGGGTTGGAACTGTTATGGTGTCTTTCGGAATTACGACGTTCAACTGCAGAGTTATGGTGCTGTCGCATCCATAACCGTTTGTGGTTGTCAGTTTGTGGAAGAATACGCCTTCTTTTTCCTGCACTGGCAACTCAAAACCGTTTTCCGAATAGCTGTCTCCAATATTTACTGTGGCCGAATAGCGGCTCTTGCTGGTTGGCAAACTCTTTATGTTCAATATAACCACACTGTCGTAGCCTAGGGCTGTTGTTTCATGCAAAGTGTAGCTGTTGCCAGGCTTGTAGGTCTCGCCGTTGTATGTGTAGGTCTCATTGTCGCAAATTGCTTCGTCTATTTCTTCTCCGTAAACGGTGTGTGGGGCAACTTCCAACACCAGTGTGACCACGCTGTCGCAGCCGAATTGGTTCTTGTAGGTTTTGGTGTAAGTGTTCTCGCCGACTTTAAGCTTTTTTATGTTGAAACCGTTCTTTTTATATTTTCTGTCGGCAATTGAAATGGTGTCATAAAGTGTTGTCTCGTTTGGCTCGGACACAAACAGGTGTATTTGTTGTGTCGAGTCTGCGTCGCTTCCCTTGAATTTTCCAAGCACAACTTCGTAGTCGCCGGTTTTGTCGAAGGTCTTCCCTGCTATGGTAAAGGTCTCGCCTTTGCAGATGGTCTCGTATATGGGCGATGGCTGGATGTAGGAGGTGAGGACGAGCGTTACTATGCTGTCACAACCATATTGGTTTTTCAGTGTCTGGGTGTAGGTGCTGACTGTCCCCTCTTTTATGTCAACCGAGAATCCGTTGCCTTCATAGTGGGTCTTGTCCACGATGTAGTCCTTTATCTCTACGGTGTCTTTTGGCGCTTGCTCTATGTTCAGGGTGACAATTGAATCGCCGCCTTGTTTGTTGGCTAACTTCGTTGTGTGGGTCCCTGGTGTTGAGAATTCTTTGTTGCCGATTTTGTAGGTTTCTCCCTCACAAAGTAAAACGTTTATCGTTTCGTAGGTAACGTTTGTTTTTCCGTTGCCATTACCGTTTCCATTCCCATTGCCATTCCCATTTCCGTTTCCGTTGCCATTCCCATTTCCGTTGCCATTGCCATTACCATTTCCGTTTCCGTTGCCATTCCCATTTCCGTTGCCATTGCCATTACCGTTTCCGTTCCCATTCCCGTTGCCATTTCCATTTTCTGGGTCTTTAGGGTCTTTTTTCTTCCAAATGGCATAAAGGGTCGTGTCCCCATCAGGCGTGAACTTTTCTCCTGGCTTGTACGATTTGCCAGTTCCATCCTCTTTTGTGTTCCATTCTAAAAATTCGCATCCTTCTCTTTCTAATTCGGGAAGAACTATTGCCTGCTGGTTTTTAAGACCATTCAATGCGGTATGCTTCCGGAAAAAATCTGGACTTAATGTTTCTTGGGCCTGTGTGAATGAACAGAACAGCAGAAAAATCCAAGGTAAAATATGTTTAGACTTCATAAATTTTGGGGGTTCTCTTTCCTTTTTTTAACAACGCCAACTGTAAGAACCCTATGACAGGTGGTTGTGAAACGACTAACTACATAAATAATGTACAGTCCTGAACTGTGAATTTGCAAATGACAAGTTTAATACTGTACTATATCCTTCTTTTTTCAACGCAAAATTATAAAAAAACATACATGATACGGATAAAATATTCCGAAAAAATGTATTTGCCAACAAATATTGTCTGTTTGGTGGCTTTAATACTAAGAGTTTTAGGCGATTTGAAACTTTTCGGGTGTTTCGAACAGGTTCAATGGTGTGCCGTCCCGCTGTCTTTTAAGATGCTTCTGATATTGTTCTTTTAATTTAGCAGTCCTTAAAATCAACATTAAGAATTGAAAAAAGTTTATGGCAAGAGTCCGGAATCTTGTCAAGATACCTGTTTACCAAGCGTTCGAGTCCCATGCGCACCGCAGAAAGAGCGTCGATAATTCGATTCTCTTTTTTTAGGGTATATTGTGTAAGGTTTTTAGTCCGACTTTTTTTTGAAAGCCGTTGTGCGGTGCGTGTGACTCTTTTGGCTTAGTGATGCCCCAGTTCGCTCGATAAAATTTTCAATGCGGCGATAATGATGGCTATGTAGCTGAAACAGCAACTTAAAAACAGATCGTTGTAGATTTTTGTGTCGGTCTTCAAAAAGTAGACGGCCGTCGCCGATATGGCGATAACGATAAATGGAATGTAGGTGTCGTAAAATTTTACAGATATGATTAGAAAGAAAATGGCACAAATGGCAGAGTATATGTAAAAGAGCGCGTTTGGGTTGGTGTAGTACAGAAAGATGCCTGCTATTGGTATGGTGACGAGCGAAACAATTGCTAATGAGTCTTCCAGCCCTAATTTGGAAGCTATACTGAACACCGTAAAGACGACTAATACCAGTGGAACAAATGTTAGAAATGTGATCATAATCGTTTAAGTTTTGTTTTTGACGCAAAATTAGAGGGTCTGCCTGCCCTCTGAAAGAGCAAATGTGCACAGAAAGTAAGCAGAGTAGAATAAAATGGTGCTGCTGATGCCTCCCTGCCACTTTATGGGGTGCTTTCCTCCCAATTTCATTTTTCGTGTGAAATAGATAGAAATATTTTGCTCTGGGTTTGTATATGTCTGATTTTTGTTCTAACTTTGCACTGCAAAACCGATAAGGCTTGCAATTATAAAAACTGGTGCGTTAGTTCAGCTG
>DETD01000031.1:89459-152413 GCA_002362105.1 Bacteroidales bacterium UBA3297 | reverse complement strand
GGGTTCGAGTCCCATACGCACCGCAAAAGAGGATCAAGTATTTGGTTCTCTTTTTTTGTTTTATTTATGTCTGCATATCGCTAACTTTGCGGAAAATTAGTGCCGTCAATGTCATTCTCCGTCTCTGTTATCCTTATTCTGTTTGTGGCCAGTGTGGTCGCCAGTTTCATCCAGCGTGTCAGTGGGTTTGGCTTTGGCATCTTCATCATGACCATTCTGCCTTATGTCATGCCGTCTTATGGGGAGTCTACAACGCTTTCGGGACTGTTGGCGCTCACACAGTCGTTGGTGATTGTGGTGCAAATGCGGAATTTCATTGTTTTGAAAAGGGTTGTACCTATGCTGGCCGCCTTTTTCGTCACTTCTTACTTTGCGGTGGGCTATGTCGCCAAGTTCGACACCGTTTTCTTTATGCATGTGTTGGGTGGCGTGCTCATTCTGCTTAGTGTCTACTTCCTGTTCTTTTCTTCCCGCATCCATGTCAGCCAGTCTGTTCCTATGCAGATGACGATGGGGAGTGTTAGCGGTGTGATGGGCGGATTCTTTGGCATGCAGGGGCCGCCGGCGGTGCTCTATTACGTTCAGTCGGAACCCGATAAGGCGCATTATGCCGCACAAACCCAATTGTATTTTTTTGCTGGTAATGTCTTTATGACGGTGGTGCGTTCGCAAAACGGATTTCTGACTCCTGCTGTCGGCCAGGCTTGGGTGTTTGCAATCTTGGGCGTGGTGGTCGGCACCTTTATCGGCACCAAGGTCTTTAACCGTATTTCGGTGGCTGTGCTCCGCAAAGTGGTCTATGGCTATATGGCGGTGAGTGGGGTGGTTGCCCTGTTGAAGTGATGCTGTACGGTTGAATCTTAAACCTTTTCCGCAGCGGCTCCGTTCCCTCGAGCCGAAATGTGCTGTTTGTTATCAATTGCTTACTTTTGACGCATATTTGCTCTTTTTCCGGTGGCTTGCTCCCTCTAACTTTGCCTCAACAATAACAAACAACTAAAAAAGAATATGAGTTGTGGAAAAAAGATGGGAACGGATTCTGAAACTGTTACTATTTGTGCTGGGCGTACTAATTCCACTTATAGTGACGATTGTTAGACTGGTAGGGTATTTAATCTCTATGTTTTAACGGTTATTTGTGCCCAATATAACTTTTTGTCGTATATTTAGCTAATACTTGACTATTCTTATTTTAATACATAGTTTATGAATCTGAAAAAATTTATCGAAAAATTCACCTCTGCGCCTGTCAATGAGAAAAAGGTGGCTGAAATTGTGAAGGTCTATGGAGTTGAGTTGCCCGAAGATGTGCAACACTTTGTGTCGGCTTGTGGAGAAAATCCGCTCTTTATAGAAGACGATCATGTTGATGCGGATTTTAGAGTCCTTTCTTTTGATGAAATTGTGGATGCGGAAGAAGATTTGGATACCGATTTTAAGTCGATGAATATGATGCCGCTCATCGACTTCTACGATAATCAATTTGTTGTTTATAAGTTTGACGAACAATGTTGGGCTATGTATTCTTTTGACGACGACTCTACTTCGGACGAATATCCGTCGCTCAACGACTTCCTCTTGAACTTCTACGATTTGGCTCAAAGCGAAGATTGCGACGTAGAACAGGGTGACAATGATGCTGTTGAGGCTTTGGCACGGCTTGGTAAAACTGGAAATGCCGAGGAAGTGCCTGTGAATGAAACGCTTGCTCAAAATGAAGAAGTGGAAAAACTCCCTTCGGTCTGCTTTACGGGGGCTTGCCCTGGCTACACGCGTGCCGAACTCTCTGATTTGGTTGAGGGAAAATATGTGGTAAAAGACAGTGTGACCAAAGATCTCGACATCCTGGTCTGTGCCGACCCTAACTCTGGAAGCTCTAAACTCCAGAAGGCTGCGAAAAACGGTGTCAGAATTATGTCGTATGATGACTTCTTGGCTATAATTGGTGAAGATGACGAGGAGGGTGATGAACAGCGCCAGATAGAACTGACTAAAAAGGTGCTCGACGATATAAGGAAAAACACGATGAAGCCGCTCCTTCGCTTAAAACTTACAAAAAAGCCTGTCTCTCTGTTTGAAAGCAAAGTGGGTGGTTTGCCTTATCTGCCAAATAAAGAGGCTGTTCCGTTCGATGCAAATGGTTGTCCGCTACGTATGGTCGCCCAAATTGACTGTGAGGAACTTTCTTACCTTCCCGATTATCCGCAAACAGGCTTGATGCAATTCTGGGTCGGACAGGATGAAGTGTATGGATTAGACATTGACGGCGGGGCGCGTGTGGTTTGGTACGAAACCATCGACGAAACGGTTACGGATGATATGGTGAGGGCGTGGCTTGATGAACTCCCTCAGCCGGAAGATGATGAAGACTTCCCTATTCAAGATGAATTCGCTATCTCGTTCTCCGAAACACAGGAACCAATGTCGCTTCTCGACAATAATTTCACGGATATCTTTACCGAGAAATATAACGAATTGTCTGACGATGAGCCTATTGACGATTATGACGAACTTTCGGAGGAAGCCCATAGTCTGATTGAGGATTTTGCAGATTCTGATGGACATAAAATCGGTGGTTATCCTGCTTTCTGTCAAGATGACCCGCGTAATGAGAATCAAACGGTGGTGCTGCTTCAGATTGATAGCGATTCCGATAACGACATTTGGTGGGGTGACTCTGGCGTCTGTGGTTTCTTCTGCACGCCTGAGGAACTGAAAAAACGCGACTTCTCAAAGGTCCTTTATAATTGGGATTGTTATTGATGCCCATTGCCACATGTGGTGGCAAATAGCTCTTCTGTTATATTTTTACTTGTTTACGAAACTAACATTTTTCTCAATGAAACGATATTTACACCTATCCTGTTTTATTGCTTTACTCTCAATTGCTGAAGCTGGTGCTGCGACAGAACCTCTGTATGAGGAGGTCGGCCCTAAAGATGCGGAATGGCTCAAGCTTTACAATGAATATAAGGCTAACTTTAGGTGTGAGGCGAAAAAGGATATTCTGGCAATAGAAAATGCAGTGGCTGGTGAGGTCTCTAGGACTCGCTTTAGGTCGGCCGACGCTAAGTTGCACGATGTGAGGGCCGACGTTGAAAGGGTGATTGTATTCTATGTTGAGACGGACTCTCTGTATAATTATGACTTGGATGAGTTCGACGAAAGAATAGCTAAATATGGTTTTGACTATATCTCGCAGTATTGTGTGTTTGATGATGGAGTGAAAGTAAGGTGTTTTTCTTTCGACTCAATGGGTAGGGCTGTTTATCCTCCTTTGCTAGGCGAGTATGGTACGGGGGCGGTATGGACGGCGAACCGAAATGATAGAGGACAATTGGTTGAGTATTCTTTGGACGAAAACTTCATGGGTTCACCTTCTATTCGTTTTTCCTACGACGATAATGGTATGTTAAATTCTATGGACTATCGTGGTATGCTTGGTATTGAAATAGAATACAGCTACGACGAATCGCTAAATTTGGTGTCTACCATCTCGAAATGGAAGGGGAGCAGCGAAACAGAGGGTGAGGATACCATAGAATACAAGATTGCCAAAAGAGACCGTTCCGGTAATTGGATTAAGCGTTATATCGATATCACTAAAGAAGATCGTTCGGAAGGTGGATACAGTCTTTCACACAAATACGCTGTTGAATACCGGAAAATTTCTTATAAATAAATCCTCGCTGTACGTGCTGGTATTTGAGGTCTGAATACATTTCCTACGAAAAAATGGAAAACAACGTAAAACTTCCGAAACTGGTCGTCCTAGAACTGACGTATAAATGCAACCATAAATGCCTGTTCTGCTCTTGCCCCTGGTATGCCCCCTCTTCGGCTTACCCTGTAAGGGTGGAACTGGACTTGGCCCAGTGGAAGCGGGCCATCGACAGGCTCTACGATGCCGGCGTCGAGAAGTTCTCGATTACCGGTGGTGAGGCCATATTGAAAAAAGAGACCCCCGACATTGTGAGATACATTCGCGATGAGGGACATCGACGCGGTTTCGACCACCAGATGGTCTTAATTTCAAACGGTAAGGCCATGAGTGACGAATGGCTCCACTTCTTTAAAGAGCAGAACGTACACCTCTGTCTAAGTATGCCGGGTTACAAATCCTTTAAGCAACTGACCGGCAACGACAATGTGGAGGGGGTGTTGCACTGGTTTAGAAGAGCCAAAGAGGTCGGTGTTTCTACTACGGCGAACATCACCGTCACTAAAATCAACTACGGCGAGCTTTTCAAAAACATTTCGATGGCGCTGATTAACGGAGCGTCGACGGTGCTGTTGAACAGATTCCTTCCCGGTGGTAGGGGCTTGCTGCATATCGACCAACTGCTACTTTCGCACGAGCAGTTGAAAGGTCTGCTCGACACGGCCGAAGAGGTGCTTACCTACGCAAACCGTAATGCCAGCCTGGGTACGGAAATAGCCGGTTGTACCATCGACGACGAACTAAAATACAGCCATATAAAGTTCGGCTATCGCTGTTCGGCCGCGTCGAACTTCTTTGTGGTTGACCCTGCCGGACAGCTACGCACCTGCAACCACTCGCCACACATTGTGGGCCACGTGCTGGCCGAACCTATGGTTACCGATACGGACTATTGGAACCTGTTTGCCAATAACCGCTATAAACCGCAGGCGTGCAACGGCTGCAACCTGCAGAAACTGTGCGACGGCGGCTGCCGCGAGGTGGCGAACATCCTCCACGGTGACCCAACCGCCACAGATACCAGTCTTAACCATCCTTTAAAACCGATTCACAATAAAATATGAAAAAAAGACTCTCTTTACTATTTAGCAGCATTTTGGTTTTTATAAACAATTCCTGTCAAGCGTCGACTAGCCTCGTCGACAACTTGAAATCGCTTGGCAAAGAAGACGAAAATCCGGCTTTTTTCCCCGACGATGCAATGTGTTACGAGCCGGCGGGACCCCTCGAAACTGTTGCAAACTGCAGCGTCTGTGGAAATGAGGTGCACAGCAGTTTCGATGATACACGTTCAAATACATCTCTAGCTCGGAATGGCTTTGATGTTGAATTGGAGTTTATGTGCTACCAGTGTCTGAACAATCTCATCAAGCAGGGTAAAATCAATTCCGATATGGAGCGTGGTGCCTTACTGGATGAATATAGCGATTATATAGTGCTCAACATCAAGCATAAAGACGATAAGGAATATCGTAAGGTGTTGATTACGAAATTCCAGAATATATTTGCCTTTTCTAAACTAGTAGACAAAATGGTCGATAAGAAGCCTACCTCTTTCTCCGAAGAAGAGGCTGAACTGTATTTGCTGATGACTGGCAAGCCTATTAAAAATCCGTTACATAAATAATATGATTATAGGACAAAGTTAATAGCTTCTATCACGCCGTTGTTGGGTTCGTCCAACAGCGGCGCAATAGGGGTTTGCTTCGTCCTATAATGATGGTTTTAGAACGGGCTTGTCTTACTTCTTTGTTACCAATATGCGGTAGGCGCGGCCTTCGGTGTCCGATTTCACTACATATACGCCCTCTCTTTTTACGGTAGTTTCCGTCATGGCCTGAAGGTTGCTTTTATTGCTACAAGTGAAACTTCCTGCCCAACGGCCTAGCATGTCGTAAACTTGGTAGTGTGCTGGCGCAGACGCTTCGCTGGCGGCCACTTGCTCTACTGCCGAGTCGTCTTGGTTGTCGTAGATGTCGGTCGGATAGTCGGTGCTGGTGTCGCTGGTTTCTAAATTTGGAAAGCCGAGGTTGGCCAAGCGGCTTGGATTGTTCAACTTTTTGCGGATTGGGCAGATGCGGAACTTGTGGCTGTAGTCTTTTTTCGGGAAGAGCATATAGGCGTCCATTGGTTTGGCTCCCCAGCTGTTTACTCCGCCAAGTCCCATCTGTTGCAGGTCTACCCGAAGTGTGATGTCGTTGTCGCGTTTCAACTCCCAAGGTAGTTCCACTTCGGTCAGTTGCTCAGGGGTGTAGTGTTGGGCGCTGAACTCCATTCGTGGTGAGCCTACTACCAGTAAGCCAACTCCGTCTTCGTTGGTCAGGGCTGCCCATTTTACGTCGGTACGTTGGCCGGTTTCTCCTATTTTCATATATGGTATGGTCATATCGTCGGCGGTGGTGGAATAAAGTCCCATCATATAGCCCGACTTCCTGCCTGCATAGTTCTCTTCTGGGCCTCGGCCATACCAGCGTACGTTCTCAAATCCGCCTGGCACGGTGAACAGACATCCGATATTTGGTATTTCTGCTTGCGTTTTGTCAGGGTAGAGGGTGTAGTCTACCAGTATGTCGCCGCTGCCGTAAACCGTGTAGGTGAGTCCGAGTTTCGACGAGCCCGCTTCTGGCAGGTCTATCTGGAAGTAGATGCGGGTTTCCTGGTCCGACACTTCCGTTACTTCCGAGTAGTGCATGGTGCGGTTGGCGCCGGCGTAGCGCCATGCGTTACAGCGCTTGCCCATGCCGTTACCCCTGTCGTTGTCGGTTGGTGCGCGCCAGAAGTTCGGCTCTCCACCTTCGCTGATAAGGGTGACACCATCTGCCTGGTAGTGTTTGATGATGCCCAAACTGCGGTCTATAACCACGCTGAAATCGGATCCCTCTATGCTGACCTCTTTGTCGGTTGTGGTTACCTTCTGTTTGTTGAGCGAGGCTGTGTTGATGCGTGCAGGTTCCTTTTCACCTAGGTTTATACGGAACTGGTCGGTGGCAATGCTGTGTCCGGCTTTGGCCCAAAGGGTATTCTCTTTTAGCTGGAAGTCGAACTCCAGGTAGTATTCCGAACCGTCTTTTACGTCTATGTCTGGCAGGTCCACGGCAATGGTCTTCTTGCCCAATGGGGCTACATCTAGCAGACTGGCATCTAGTTGGCCGGTCCTTATCACTTTCCCGTCTTCCTTAATGCTCCAGTAGCCGTTTGCCACGTCGGCAATATTCACAAAGTTGAAGCGGCTCTCCAGGCTGACTTTGCCTTTCGATGCCTCTACATCTTTAACAAGAATGTTGCGGTATTGGTATTTTACCTCCCATATTTCTGGTTGGAGGGTGCGGTCAGGGAATACCAGGCCGTTGGCGCAGAAGTTGCCGTCGTTAGGGCTGTCGCCCCACAGTCCGCCAAAGTTGAAGTAGTTGCTGTTGCCCCGGCGGAGCCCCTGGTCGATGAAGTCCCAGATGAAGCCGCCGAACGAGCGCGGATTGCTGTAGAAGGCGTCCATATACTCGCGCAGGTCGCCCACACTGTTTCCCATGGCGTGTTCGTATTCGCAGAGCATAACGGGTTTGTTGTTGTCGTTGTAGCCACTCACGGCGCCAGGCCCGAAGTACATCCAACTGGCTACATCAGCGTTGCTCCAGTCGCCTTCGTAATGGACGGGTCGGGTCGGGTCTGCCCAGTGGGCGGCGTCCCGTTCCGAACCGAAAACGTTGCCGTTGCCGGCCTCGTTGCCGAGCGACCAAAGGCAGACGCATGCATGGTTCTTGTCGCGCTGAACCATTGCCGTCATACGTTCCACGCAGGCTCCGCGCCAGTCGTCGCTGCTCTTGGGCAGTTTGTCGTTTGCTCCGTGCGACTCGACATTTGCTTCGTCGATAACGTAGATGCCGTATTGGTCACAGATGTCGTACATGCGTGGGTCGTTAGGGTAGTGCGACATACGCAGGGCGTTAATGTTGAACTGTTTCATCAACTTCACGTCTGCTTCCATTCGCTCGTAACTCATCACTCGGCCTTTGTCGGGGTCTATCTCGTGGCGGTCTACGCCTCTGAACTTAATGGGTTGGCCGTTGATGCAGTAGCGGGTGATGCCGTCCGACCATTTTTTCAGTTCTATCTTGCGGAACCCCACTTTGTTACTCTCTATCTGTATAGTTTCTCCTTTTCCATCTTTCAGGGTCAGCACCACGGTGTAGAGGTTGGGGGTCTCTGCCGACCAGGTCTTTATGCCGGAAAGGGTCTCTTTGTACGAAGTGCTGACTTCTGCACCGCCGGTCTTTATGTCGTCGAGGGGTTTCGATATGGGGCTGACAATTTCTTTGCCATCGGCATCGTATAACGCCATTTCCACACTGTATCCGCTGGCGGTTTCGTTGCCGAAGTTGTCTACCCAGACAGTGGTGTTCAGCACTCCGTTCGTGTAGTTGTCATCGAGTGTGGCGTTAATCTGGAAATCTTGTATGTGGGCTTTGGGGGTCGCATAGAGGTAGACGTCTCGGAATATACCTGAAAGGCGGATGAAGTCCTGGTCTTCCAACCAGCTGCCGTCACTCCAGCGGAATACTTGGACCGATATGTTGTTCGTCCCCTCGCGCAGTTTGTCGGTCACGTCAAATTCGTGGTCGGTATACGAGTTCTCGCTGTAGCCTACATATTTCCCGTTCACCCACACGTAGTAGGCGCTTTCCACACCCTCGAAGTGGAGGCGGATGCGTTTGCCGTTCCAGTTATCTGGCAGGGTGAAGTTGCGGCGGTAGTGCCCTACAGGATTATAGTTGGTTGGCGCCTCTCCGGGACTGATGTACCAGTCGGCTCCCCAGGGGTATACGACGTTGCTGTAGATGGGTTTGTCGTAACCTTGTACTTGCCAGTTGCCGGGTACGCTGATGTCGTCCCATTTGCTGACGTCGTAGTTGTCGGCCTGGAAGTCGTTGTTTCTGGCTGCGGGCTTGTCTACCCAGTAGAATTTCCAGGTTCCCGATAGGGTTTGGTACCATTCCGATGCTCTTCGGTCTCCTTTTAATGCCTCTTTCAGTGAACTGTAGGGCATTGAGGTGACGTGTGGCTTCAGGGTGTTCACCCCGTATATGGTGGGCTTCCCGTTCCATTCGTTTTCGGCCATACTGGCGCTTGTGGCCAGTAGGCTGGTTATTAGTGTTGCGTATAGTTTATATTTCATGGTAGTATTAGTTTATTTTGTCAAGATTTGTTTACTGAAGGTGCCGTTAGCCTGTTTGATGAAATAGATGCCGGCTGGCAAGCCTTTTTGGAGTAGGCTGTCCATAATGTTCCGGCTGTTTTCTCCAACTGGTAGCTGGCAGACGCAGACGCCGCTGGTGGTGTATACGCTGTAGCCCTGCTCGCTCTTGGTGGCGGTAATTTGTTCTGCTTTGGTAAAACTGCCGTCTTTGCCTACAAATTCCAACCAGTCGATGTTGGCATAGCTGCCGGTTATTGTCAGCCGCAGAACATGCTCGCCTTCTGTCAGGGCGCTGGTTTCGCCTTCAATGGTGGTGTAGGTGTCCCAGTCTTCTCCTTGCGGAATTTCAACAGTGTCGCAAATAGCCTCTCCGTCGAGGAACAGGCGGAATCCCGAGTGCTCAAGTCCCGACGATACTCTTGACCTGAACCTGTAGGCGCCTGCCTCTTTAACGGTCAGTGTGTATTCTAACCATTCGCCGGTGTTGGTGTAGCCTATAGCGTAACCTTCTGGCGCGTCGTCGCCGCCAAGTGCCACTATGTCGACACCGTCTTCGCGGTAGGCGCTTCCCTCATTCACGAAGTCTTTGTCTTTGAACGAGATCAGCTGGCCTCCGTAGTCGTAGTCTTCCGCTTGCAGTATACCCGGCAGGCAGTGCTCTTTATAAGGTGACTGTGGTACTGTTTCCGAAAAGTCGGGTAGCGGTATGTCTTCAATATATAGAATGTATTTGTAGTCTTTCTCAATGCCGGCATATTCCTTCACGGTTGCCGACTGCCCGTCGTTGTCTTCCCTGATGTTGCTTCCGCAGGCATTGCACGATACGCCTCCTGGCGCGTTGTTGTAAACGTTGTGGCTGACGTTGAATCCGCTTGTACCTTCGTCGAGGTAGATTGGTAGTACCCAGTAGTCGGCGTACTTCGAGGCTGAAATGTCTGTGATATAGTTGTACTGGATTTCTCCCTCGTAACCTTGGTTCGATAGTGTATAGATTGGACCGCAGTCGGAAAGCAGGCGCGACACATGGTGAATGCGGTTCCAGTTAATGCGGTTGTGGTTCATGGCGGTTGGCTTGGTGGTCCATCCGTACCCGACCGATATACCCGAATAGTTCATGTACGACAGCTCGTTGTGCTCGATAAGTAGGTCGTGCGGATAACCGGCGCCAATGCCTACTGCTCCTTGAATTTCGGTAGTTACGTTGTGTATGTAGTTGTTCTTGATGGTGTCGCGGGTGCAAATCTCGTTTTTGTTGGTGGGGTTGTAGGCTTCGTGTATTTCCGTAAGTGAGTCTTGCGAGAATTTGCCTATCATTATTCCCGAACCGCCCAAGTCCCTAAACACGTTCCCTTCTATCTTGTCGTCGTTGGTGCCCGAAACAAAGTCGAGACCGGTGGCCGCCATTTGGGTAAAGACGTTCTTGCTGATGTTGATGTGGTGGGCGTTTTCAACCCGGAATCCGGCTTCTGGTCTCCATAGCAGGAATTTGTTACTGCCGAGCAGTCCGTTCTCTTCTATCACCTCTATGTTGTACATACCTGCCTGTAGGTCAAGAAAACCTTCGTAGCTAGGGCGCATAAAGGTGGAGTGTGCGAAAGTCAGGCCTTCGAATGCCAAGTAGCCGACCTTGCTGTCGGTATCTTTCCCCTCAATGCTGACCAGGGTGTTCAGGTAGGGAGCAACTACCACAGCGGTGTTCATATCTTCGCCGTTGTGCGCCTTGTAGTAAAGGGTGTTGTCTGACTCATCGAGATACCACTCGCCCGGGGCATCGATAAACTCGTAAGCGTTCTCTAGGTAGAATACTTGTTGTTTGGGCGGATTGCTCCAAAAGGCTACGCCCAGCATTGGGTATTTGCGTCGGAAGAGGCGGGTGCGTTCTGGGTCGCGCGGTATAAGTTTTGTGATGTTACCTTTCTCTTGTTTGCTCTCAAGGCGCAGTACATTGTCCGACCAGGCTATCATCAGGTGCATTTCCACCTTGTCGAAATTCTTCCAGTCGGCAACATACTGGCTGGCCACGTCGAAGGCTCTGCCGAAGGTGTCTACTTTCGTAAGCCGTACAAAGTCGTGGTCGCCGTCTTCATTTACATTCGGGAAACAGGCGCGTACGGCTTTCTTGCCGTTCACATACAGCTGGCGGAAGCGCAGTTCCACGTTTTTTGCGCACCAAATGTTGTTTTCCTGGTCGTAGAGGGTCCAGCCGTTTATAGGTTGTCCGCCTGTGATGAGCGGATGCTCGTTGGGGTAGTTCACATAGCGTACGTAGTGTCCGTTGCTACCGCCGTCTTCAGCGCCCAGGGTTAGGGTGCTGGTTAGTTGGTAAGTGCCTTCTCGCAGACATACGGCTATGTCTTTGCTCATATCGCTGTTTACGGCCCGCACGGCCTTCTTGGCTTTTTCCAGCGTACGGAAAGGCGCGCCGAAGCTACCGTCGTTGGCATCGTTGCCCGCTGGTGCTACGTAGAAGGTGGCCTCCGTCTTGCTTTCATCGAACAGGTTCTTCTCTTCCTGGGCTGAACTGTTCTGTGCCCACTGCCACATTGTTACCAACAAGAATAATGCTGTTGGCCTGATTTTGGTCAATAATGTGTGTGATTTCATATCGTAAATCTTTTTTCCCCTGTTTGGTGAGGGAGCGTTCAAATGAGTTAATGTTATTTTCCGACTGCAATTTATGAAAACTGTTTTGTCGTGTTTATGACTTTTCCCCCATGTTGTTGTGATTTTGGGTCATCTCCCGCATATAACAAGCCGGTTGGTGGTTTTACGTGGATAATGATTTCGGTTATACAAAACACTTCTTGGTTTTTATAGATATTTTGTATATTTGGGAATTAATCCTTTTGTTGGTAATGGTCTATCGTGTAAAACAATTGGCTGTTTGGAAACTGGCTTATTTCCCCTAGACGGGTTAATGGTGATGTCTTAAGTCTTTTCCCCTATTTTTGAATATCTTGATTTTTTACAATGAAACTCTTATTAATCTGAATATAGTTATGAATAAGTACTTTTCGAAAATTGTAGTTTGTGCCACTTTATCCTTATTCTGTTCTGCCTCTTCTTGGGCCGCTGATGCGGTGAAGTTGATCAATCCTGTGTTTTATTCCAAAGAGCAGACGGCTGAATATCTGACCTCGGGTACTGCCTATCTCGCCAACTGGGGAACGTTCGATGTTTTGTCGCGTCTCAAAAGAGACGGCGTGTCGTATGACGATGTGGTTGCTTTTGTTAAAGACCAGACCCGCTCGTGGAATGAAGAAGATAAAGAGTCCGCCATGAAAGGTGTGGCTGGATTGAATGCAATCATCAAAAAGGAAGGATATAAGTTGCCGCTCCCCGAGAAAATCCCGTTTATGTTGTCTTCAATGAATGAAGAGGGCGGTTGTTTGGCTTATACACGTAAAGAGGGGGTGGCTTTCGGTTCAAGTGCTGAAGTTGAAATTGACTCTCGGCTGATCGCACACGAACTGTTCCATGTTCTTACACGTAACAATCCCGATTTTAAAAAGAAAATCTACGAACTGATTGGTTTTAATACCCTCAAGAAAGACATTGCTGTGCCAGAGTCGTTTAAGAACAGAATGATTTCCAACCCCGATGTTGACCACCACAACACGTACGCCACTTTCAAGATTGGCGGGAAGAAGGTCGATTGTGCCATGTTTATCTATTCCGATGAAGAATGGAACGGTGGTTCTTTCTTCGATTATCTGAAAGTCGGATTGCTCGAAATCGACAAAGAGAAGTGTGAACTTGTCTTGAAGGACGGCGAGCCTGTTATACACGATGTTGATGAAGCCGAAGACTTCTATGACAAGGTTGGAAACTCTACAAGTTACATTATTGATCCTGAGGAAATATTGGCAGACAACTTCAGTTTCCTGCTCTGTTACGGATCTGATTCTGATTTGTGTGTCGCAATGAGGAAACTCTTGTTGAAATAAGCTAACGGTTTATTGCTTGTCCCCCCTCTCTTTTGGGGGCCTTGTCTGGCTCGTGTCGTGAAAACTCTTTGCCCGAATGCTTTCTGTTTCGGGCAAAGAGTTTTCACTTTTGCCAGTTGTATTACGGGTTAATAGCTTTTTTGTGGTATGTGCTGTCGATATTGTTTGTGAATGGTTTTAAAATGTATCGTTTTGTTACTTTGCTTGTCTGTTTTTATACGAACCGTAATCGATAATATGCCGTAAACTTTCAATTTGTAATTTTCTTCTGTTTTTTCCCTTTTTACTCGTGCCAAATACCCAAAGTGGAGTCGCTTTTACTCTACCTTTGCATTGCAGAAACCAATAAAACCTCATGGTTATGTTATTCACAAAGATGCACGGCATTTCAAACGACTATGTTTATGTCAACGGCTTTAAAGAGTCTGTTGCCAATCCTAGCGATGTGGCTGTTAAGGTGAGTGACCGACATACGGGTATTGGTTCCGATGGTCTGGTTCTCATCCTTCCTTCCGATTCGTGCGATTTCCGTATGCGTATGTTTAATTCCGATGGGTCTGAAGCTGAAATGTGTGGTAATGCGTCCCGCTGCGTGGGAAAGTACGTTTACGATAATGGACTTACCGACAAGACCCGTGTCAGTTTGGAGACGAAGGCCGGGGTCAAGATTCTGAACCTGCACTTGGGCACCGATGGTAAGGTGAACACGGTTACGGTTGATATGGGTGAGCCGGTTCTCACTCCTCGGCTGGTACCTGTTGCCTGCAATTTGCCCCAAGTGGTCGGACAGCCTATACAGGTTCTGGGTACCGACTACAAGTTTACCGCTGTTTCAATGGGTAACCCCCATGCCGTTGTCTTTCTTGACGAAAGTGTGGAAAATTTCCCGTTGGAGAAGGTGGGCCCGTCTTTTGAAAACCACGGATTCTTTCCTAACCGTACAAATACGGAGTTTGTGAACGTCATCGACCGGCAGACTTTACGTATGCGCGTCTGGGAACGTGGCGCTGGCGAAACCATGGCTTGCGGTACGGGCGCGTGTGCTACCGCTGTGGCCGCTATTCTTAATGGCCTCTCTGAGCGCAAGGTGACCGTCAGACTGAATGGGGGCGATTTGCTGATTGAGTGGGACGAGGTTTCCAACCATGTGTTTATGACGGGTGGCGCTACTACGGTCTTCTCGGGTAGTATTGATGTGTAAAATAGATTTTGCTGTTTATGATTAGTGTTAACGATAACTTCCTGAAACTTCCAGGATCGTACCTTTTTACTGAAATAGCTCACCGTGTGGCGGCCTATAAAGAGGGCAATCCGCAGGCTCAGGTTATCAAGATGGGTATTGGCGATGTTACGCTGCCGCTACCGGCCGCCTGTATTATGGAAATGCAGAAAGCCATTTGCGAAATGGCTCATAAAGAGTCGTTTCATGGTTATGGACCTGAACAGGGCTATGAATTTTTAAGACAGGCTATTTCCGACGATTATAAACAAAATGGTGTTTCGCTGGCTGTCGACGAGATTTTTGTCTCCGACGGGTCGAAAAGCGATTGTGGTAACATTGGCGACATCTTCAGCAACAGTTGCAAGGTGGCCCTGACCGACCCTGTCTATCCGGTTTATGTCGATACGAACGCTATGGCGGGCCGTGCGGGCGACTTGTTGCCGAACGGACAGTGGAGCAACTTGGTCTATATGCCGGTTACAGCGGCTAATGACTTCGTTCCTGAACTGCCGAAGGAGCCGGTTGACCTTATCTACCTCTGTTTCCCGAATAACCCGACTGGCACGACGCTTACGAAAAGCCAGTTGAAGGTCTTTGTCGATTATGCGCACAAAACAGGTGCCCTCATCCTCTTCGATGCCGCTTACGAGGCTTTTATTACCGAGAAGGATGTTCCGCACTCTATTTTCGAAATACCCGAGGCACGCGACTGCGCTATCGAGTTCCGCTCTTTCTCTAAGAATGCAGGCTTTACCGGTACCCGTTGCGGCTTTACTGTTATCCCTCACGATGTGAAGGCGAAAGGCGCTAAGGGCGAGGTGGTTGAACTGAACAAGTTGTGGCTGCGCCGCCAGTGCACAAAGTTTAACGGTACGCCTTACATTATTCAGCGCGGTGCGGTGGCTGTCTATACTCCAGAAGGCAAGGCGCAGGTTCGCCAGTTGGTCGACTATTACCTGGGCAATGCCAAGGTTATCCGCGAATCGCTCCTCAAAGCCGGGTTCGCTGTTTATGGCGGTGTTAACGGCCCTTACATCTGGGCGAAGACGCCCGATAACCAAACTTCTTGGGAATTTTTCGATTACTTGCTCAAAGAAAAGAATATCGTTACTACGCCTGGTGTGGGCTTCGGCCCTTCTGGCGAGGGATACATCCGTTTCTCTTCGCTTGGCTCTCGCGAAAACACCATCGAGGCCATGAGGAGGTTCTAAATCTATCGCATTGCATATTGAATAATCACCAAAAGGAAATCCCGTCGGCAGTCGTTCCTGTCGGCGGGATTGTTTTTTTCGCTTTTTTATCGTTTTTTCGCTACTTATAGCCCCGCAAACTTAATAGGAGGGATGATGCATTCTTCTTCCTTCCTGTTGTTCAGACACATGCAGTAGTAGATGGGGCGCTGTTTTCCTAAAAGTCTCTTTTTAGAATCTCATTTATATGTTCATTGCTTTTTCTTTTTAATATGCTGTAAAATAAATGGTTAATTCTGCTTATGGCAATAAAATCGGGACTTTTTCCGACTTTTTGAGTGTTGAAATCGGGACTTTTTCTTGATTTTAGGATTGCCTTTATTCTTTTATGTTCAGGAAACGCTTGCCTTCGTCGGTCAGGTAGGGCAAGACTTTATTTAATGGAATTTTTGCCGATGGCCAGCCTGCGCCCCAGGCCTCGGTTATTTCCCATCGGTGAAATTGAAGTATCAGAGTGTCGTTAATAACGAACGGTGGATTTTTCGGGAAGGGAATGTATTTGCCTTGTTTGTAGTCGTCGTTTAACCACATATCTTCAATGCTGTTGACGTGATAATACTTCATAAGCCCTTCAACCATAAGTTTATGGAGCCCATCCTCTTTTTTTACCATATCCCAGGTGAAGTCTTCGAGCGTATTCTTGTCGTAGGTTATATAACGTTCTTTTTCAGTACCTCGTCCTGCCAACTGGTCGTAATGAAAAGTTCCTATTCTGAAAGTTATAAGGTTGTTGTGGGAGCCTATTCTACTTATAAAATAATCATCTTGGTAATAGGGGTCGTTCTCGAAGTCAAACTCTTTTCTCCATTCTGTTTTACGTGCTTTATAGGCGTCGGCAATGTTATCGTATATATGCTTGTCGTCTTCGGCTAGCATTCTGCACATTTCTGCCTCTAAAAATTGGCGCAATTTGTTGGTTAGGCCTTTCCTGTCGATCGATACATTTAGAGTATAGCTGTCGTACTCACCTCTTTTTATCTCTTCGTGAAATAATAAAAGCGTATCGTTATCAATAACGGTTGACTTCCCCTCTCTGTTCTCTTCGTTTATTTCTTCTACATATTCTTTGATTTTAGAATTCAGAAAATTCTCGTCATATAAAATATATTTGGAAAAGTCTTTCTTAAAGCAATCTGTAATGGTGTATGAGGTTGGTATTTTATCTTGCGGAATGTCTATCGAACGGTAATAGGTCGTATCATACTCCATTCCATCTAGTACTCCTTCAAGAACAAATATCAATTTCTTTGTGTTAAAGTCGAGTTTGTATTTCGGACAGCACATGTCTATGTTCTCGTATCCCTGTAGGTAGAAATCGTCGCCTTTGTATTTGAAGTTATAGGCTATGCCGTAGCCAGAGCACCTAAGGGTGTCGCCTGTAATCCTTAGACCTAATTCATTCCAATATTCTTCGCAATCGTATTTCTTGAACAGGTTGTATTTCCCTTCCTTTGTCCCGAAGTAAACAGAAATACGTCCACTTGGTCCGCGAAGTTCTAACGTAACCGAATCTTTGTAGTTATCGCCATTCAGGTCTCCTTGTGTATAATCTGTATGTAGTAAATCGGTATTTTCTGTGTCATAGGTTGGCGGTTCGCAATTTGTAATGTCGGTCCCGTTTTTCTCGTCAGACTGCGATGCTTTGTCGGAACCACCTGAGCAGTTGCTTAGAAACAGACAGAAAAGGAATAGAAAGATATATTTGAGGTTACACATTATCAAAGGATAGCTGTAGTCGTTAGCAGGTTGTTTGATTGTTGAATGACAAATGTTTAGACGACGTTTGTGAATCGGTTCGCTAGAATTCAATTCCTACTTTCTCGCACACTTCCGAAAGTCGCTCAATAAAGTCTTCCTCGTTAGGGTGTTCGTCGCTGATGAACAAGATGAGTTCGTCTAATGCCTCTTTCTTGTCGCCAAGCAGGTGTAGTGTAAGGTTGGTGGTGCCAAGGGTGTAGCCCTCGTCTTGCATTAGTTGCAGCAATGCCGATTCTTTGCTTGTCATAAGACTTCCTTTCTGTTTGCTAACCTAATTAAATTTGAAAGATGAGAGCGCAAAGTTCGTAGTTTAAAACTCCTCGTTCAAAGTTTTACTCCTCTTCCACCAGCCTGAAGCCTAGGAAGGGCAGTTTGTCGTTGCTGGTAATAATTCTTTTGCGGTCAATTTCGCTGTCGGTCACAATCTCGTTGGCGCAGCCCCCCTTAATTACAATCCATTCCTTGCCATCGCGGCCGAAATTGTCGGCGCACATTTCCCATACGTTCCCGCTCATGTCGTAGATGCCCAGTTCGTTGGGTTGTTTTTGGGCCACATCGTGCGGACCGCTGCCGATCACAAATTCGGGTTTGCACCAGGCCACATCGGTGGCATTGTTACTGCCGGCATATTTGTAGCCGAGGCTTTTCAGACCGCCTTTTGCGGCAAATTCCCATTCTTTTGCTTTCGGAAGTCTGAATTTCTTGCCGGTAGCTTTGTTCAAACGTGTAATAAAGGCATTTACCTCTTTCCAGCTCACGTTTTCCACCGGTTGGTTGTAGCTGGGCCAGCCCGACTCTTTTTCCGTCCATTCGCTCGGATTGCTGTACATAATGGTAATCCAAAGGCGTTGGGTCACTTCAGTCTGGCTGATGAGGAAGCCGCTGTGGGTTGTGCTGTCTTGTTCAACGCGCACCATATTGAAGGTGGTGCCGTTCACTTCGCGCACCAGCAGAGAGTCGGCAGCCGGTGGCAGGGCTTTCATCGTGTCGCTGGGCACTTCTACGGGCACCAGGTTCCAGTGAAGGCTTTTTATCAGTTTGGCATAGGCTTCCGACGAGCCTGCGGCCACGTATACGGTATCGCCTTTCAGCCCCTTGGTGCTGGTCGTCCCGTAAACCGATTTTATCTTTTGCGGACTTTCGCGCAACAGCAGGCTCAGCTGGCTCGTCTTTATGTTCTTGTAGATGGGGTTCAGGTCTACCTCGGTTTGTGCGGTAGCCGTGTGGGTTACCCCCATAAGGGCGATAAGTATGCTGGAAATAAATTTGTTCATGGTTCTTTTTGCTTTGCTTAATCTCAAATATACAACATATTTTTTTCTTTTGGTTGTTTACTTTTTGTTTTCCTGACATTCTTGTCCTTTTTCTGTTTTTTTTGAAGTCAGTCTTATATTATTGTTGTGAAATTTTTATAGATTTACATTATAGTATTATTTTTTTCTGCTAATTATGAAAGTCTCGAAATACTTGTCATTAATATGCTTGGTTATTATGGGTTTGTTATTTTCCTCTTTCGACTATCAAAACGCTTGGAAATCGCTGGAAAATGAGGCAGTGCGAAATCCCAAAACGGCATTGAAAAAGCTCGATGCAATTGAAAAACAGGCTAAAAACGAGAAAAATGTGCCACAACAGTTGCGTTGCATCCTGTCGCGTATGAAGTTCTCTGAACGAGTTGATGAGGATGCTTTAGGCAAATGCATTAATAGCCTGCAGCTGTTCCAGTCCAGACAAACCGACCCTGTTGCTGTTGCTATGACTCGTTTTGCCGAGGCTATGGCCTTTAACAGTTTCTATACGGAAAACAGGTGGCAAGTGGACAGTCGGACCGCTTTGGCGGGTGCTGCCCCTTCCGATATGAAGGAGTGGGCGACTAACAATTTTGTGGATACTATCCGTTCGTTGTGCCTACAGGCTGTTGCCGAACCTGCCCTTAAAACAACTAAGACCACCACCTACTCTGCTTTGTTGGATGCGGGGAAGGACAGCCGTCTCTATCGCCCCTCTCTTTACGACTTTTTGCTGCACTACTGCATCGATAATAAGGGGTACGAAAAGGGACAGATTTTCACCGATAAGGAATGTGGACAATGGTATTCCGATCTGGTGGCTTTCCATAAGGACGATGCCGATAAGTCGGCTTATGTGGCTGCGCGGATCAATCAGATAAAATATCAGTATCTGAATGCTCATAACGTTAATGACGAGAAAGGGTATGTTGGGGCGTTGCGGCAATTGCTTGCCGAGTCTCAAAAAGAAGCGGTTTCTATTTTGGTGCGTGTCGAGCTTGCAAATAGTCTTTATAACTATCTGCCTGTTTACAAACAAGAGCAACCAGTGCAAACTTCGACTGCCGATGTGCTGAAAGTCTGCAACGATGGTATTGCCGCTTTCCCTAATCATCCGCAAGTTAAGTGCTTGAAAGGGGTTGTCAGCAATATGAAGAAAACAGAAGTGGATCTGTCTTTAACTTCTAATTTGGTTCACGAGGCTGATAAAATAAAGTTTAAGGTATCGTATGCGAACACCCGGAATCTCAATCTGACGTTGAACAGGGTGGAGTGCTCTATTCGTGACTGGAACACGAAAAACACCGACAAACTGCCTCGCAAAAAGGTGGCTGACTATTCTTTCGCTTTAGAGAAGACGGACTATTGCATAAGAAAGGATACTTTATTGGAAATTCCCGCCCAGCGTTTCGGTATTTACGAATTGGTCATGGGTAAGGAGTCGGTTAGCTTCATCGTCTCCAATTTGTTTGTTATAACACTTAATAAGTCGTTCAACGGGAAAAACTATTTTGTGGTGGCCGACCGTAAAACGGGTGCTCCACGACAGGGGGTTTCTGCCAACCTCTCGGAGGGGAAATGGTCCTACGAACAACATAAAATGAAATATACCCAAGTCGGCAGTAATTTGACTGACAAAGACGGTTTTGCCGATTTTGAACTCTCAAGGAAAAACGGTAAATATGAATGTTGGTTCTCTGAAGGTAAGGATGTATATACTTCTTACGACTTACATTTAAACAACCATTATAATGCGATAAGCAGCGATAATGCGTCTGCTTTCAATGTGGCTACCTTTACCGACCGTTCTATCTACCGGCCTGGTCAGACGGTTTATTTTAAGTCGATTGTCTACAGCATTAGCGATGTCCGTATGGAGGCGCTCGAAGGTAGGCACCTCTTGGCTGTGCTTTACGATGCGAACAACCAAAAGGTGGCTGAACAGAATTTGACCACGAACGCGTTTGGTTCTGTGGCTTCTTCTTTTGTGCTGCCTGCCAACGGACTGGCTGGCTCCTACCGGTTGAAGGTAGACAGGTTTTCTACCAACATTTCGGTGGAGGAATATAAGCGGCCGTCGTTCGAAGTGGCACTCAGCCGGCCGAAAGAATCGTACACTTTTGGCGACAAGGTGACTGTTGTCGGAAGTGCCGGTTATTTGTTGGGGACTCCGGTCCAGAATGCGAAGGTGGCCTACAGGGTTACACGCTCCGAGAACCAGTTCTTCTGGTGGTGGCGCTCCAACTCCTCGGTCGAGGACGTCGTGGCCGAGGGTGAGACTGAAACAAACGATAAGGGGGAATACCAGATAGACTTTGTGCCCGAAAAAGGTCAGAATCTGTCGGCTACGGCTTGTTACGACTATGTGGTTTTGGCCAAGGTGACCGATGCCAATGGCGAGACGCACGAACAGTCGGTCCGTGTTACGGTTTCCGACGTTTCTGTGGCTATTGTCTGCCCGCGCCGTGAATCCGTCCAACCTGCCGAATTCTCTGAGTTGAAGTTCTCGGTCGTGAACCTCAATTACGAAGGGCTTGCCCGTGAGGTGGCCTATAAGGTGTATTGTAACGATGCCGAGGTGGCTGCTGGCAAGGTGCGGTCTTCCGAAAAAGAGGGATTCAAATTACCTCTCGATACGGCAAACTTGAAGTCGGGTAAGTACAAGGTTGAAATGTCTGTAACCGATGATAAGGGTAGAGTAGTAAAGCAAGATTTCGAAACCATTCTTTACCGCAAGACGGACAATGTGCCTCCTGTTGAAATTCCATTCTGGTTTGAGGATTGCGCTTCACATGATTTGGCCGATGGCGAAACGGCTACCATCCGTGTGGGGTCGTCGTTGCACAATGCGCACCTTTTGGTGGTTTCGTTCGACGATAATGATGGCTTCAGCAAACAGTGGTACGATCTCGATAATGAAATCAAGTCCTTCAACTTCTCGTTGTCGAACAACTCCCACTTGAAGGTTCAGTTCTTCTTAATTAGTGAGGGTAAAGTGGCGAATAAGGTGATTGAGTTTGATAAGAAGTCGCCTGAGACAAAATTTCCAGTCAAACTGGCGGTGTTCCGCAATAAGGTGCAACCTGGCTCTTCCGAGAGATGGACCATCACCCTGCCTTCTGAAAAGGCGACTGAAGTGTTGGCTACCATGTACGATGCCTCGCTCGACCAGATAAAGGGGCATGCCTGGGTATTCTCTCCGGCTTACCACCGTTATTTCAATATGCCGGGCTTTGTTCCGCAAAAAAGTTTTTCTCCTTCTTGTTATTCTCATGGAAAGTACATGGCTACCGAATATAGCCTGTCTTTCGACAGGTGGAAAGATTTCTTTGAGAGCTACATGCGTATATTGAGGTTCTCGATGCCGACTTCAGGAGCTGTTCTGATGCTGAGTGCAGAAGATAGCGGGGATTTGTCTTTAGAAGAAGAAGATGCGGAAAATGCAATATACAGTGTTGCAAATATGAAAAGTGCGAAGGCGGCTATGCCAAAAAATCGTTCTGTTAAAGAGGAAGCTGTTGCTATGGGCGAGATTATGGCTGATAGTGTGGCTGAGTCCCAACCCCACATCCGTACCAATTTTGCCGAAACGGCTTTCTTCTATCCGCAGCTAACTGCCGATAAAGAGGGAAATGTGCAACTCAATTTCACAATGCCTGAAAGCCTGACCCGTTGGAAACTGATGGCGTTGGCTCACTCTAAAGACCTATATACGGGCTCTTTAACTCAGGAGGTTGTCAGCCAGAAAGAGTTTATGGTGTCGCCTAACTATCCGCGTTTCCTTCGTAATGGCGACGAGTGCGTGCTTTCTGCCAAGGTGGTCAATCTGTCCGATGCGGCTTTAAAGGGGAGTGCCACGTTGCAGTTGCTCGACCCTGTTACCGAAAAAGTGATTGTTGAGTCTGATTCCAAGTTCGAATTGGCCCCAGGTCAGAATGCGGCTGTCGAGTGGCCGGTTAGTGTGCCACTACAGGTGGAGGCGTTGTTGGTGCGTGTCGTTGCCAAGTCGGGCGCTTTCTCCGATGCCGAGCAGAAACTTTTGCCGGTGTTGTCGAGCAGGATGGTGCTCACCCAGTCGCAGCCAATGTGGGTGCGCGGTGGCAAAACCAAAGACTTCACGCTCGACCGCTTGGTTAACAACAACTCTAAAACCCTTTCTTCCCGTTTCTTGAAGTTGGAGGTGGCAACCAATCCGGTCTGGTATGCGGTGCAGGCGTTGCCTTCTGTGGCTGTTGTGGAACACGACAATGCCATTTCGCTTTCTGCGGCGTATTTCGCCTCAAAACTGGCGAACCATATTGCGGTCAGCAATCCGAAAATCTTCAAGGTTATCGAGTTGTGGAAGCAGCAGAGTGCCGATAAGGAAACTTTATTGTCGAATTTAGAGAAGAACCAGGAGGTGAAGAATGTTTTGCTCAACGAAACCCCTTGGGTGATGGACGCAAAGTCGGAAACCGAACGCAAGCAGCGTTTGGCCTCTTTGTTCGACCTCAATACGCTGGCGGCCAATTGCGACGGGTGGCTCAAACGGTTGGCTGAACTGCAAACCGACGAGGGTGGTTATGCTTGGTTCAAAGGTATGAAGGCGGGCTCGCATTCTACTTTGTTCGTGCTCGATAATTTCGGACGTCTGCAGAAGGCGGGCATCAGTGTCGCTTCGCAAGACGGCAACATTAAGAGGGCGGTAATCTTCCTCGATAACCAGGTGCGGAAAAACTACGAGTGGCTGGTCAAGTACGATAAAAACTATAAGGAGAACGCCCATATCGGCATGTTCGAACTCTACTATTTCCAAGTGCGTAGCCTGTTCTCTAACATCAAGTTGCCTGCCGATTGCGGTACGGCCTACAATTTCTACTATGGCCTGATGAAGAAGCAGTGGGACCAGTGCTCGCTATACGGTAAGGCTTTGGCAGCCATTGCCCTCTACCGGGGGGGCGATAAGGATGAGGCCAGACTGGTGGCACGCTCGCTTCGTGAGTTCTCTACCACTACCGACGAGATGGGCATGTTCTGGCAAAAGAATGTGAGTGGCTACTTCTGGCAAGATGCGGCCATTTCTACCCATACCCGCATTATGGAGGCGTTGCACCTGGTCGACAACCAACAGGCCGAACAAGACGAACTGAGGGTTTGGCTGCTCAACCAGAAACGTACGCAAAACTGGGATAACGTTATCGCTAATGTCGATGCCTTGAATGTGTTGCTACTTAATGGATCTGATTGGATTAGTCACGAAAACAAGATTACGGTTAAGATGGCGGGTAAAACGGTCAAACCCGAAAAGACGGAAGTCGGTACGGGCTATTTCTCAGTGGTTGTGCCTGGTGACGGGGTGAAGCCTGAAATGGGAAAATTGCAACTGGAAAGTGCCGAGGGCGATAATCTTGCGTGGGGGGCTCTCTATTGGCAGTTCGAGGAAGATATCGATAAGGTGTTGGCTAATAAAAATGGCCTGCACGTCGAAAAGACGGTGATGCTGAATATCGTGAAAAATGGTAAGGAAGTTTTGAGTGAGGTCTCTAACAATACCCATTTGAAGGTGGGCGACAAACTGGTGGTCAGGTTGGTGCTCCGTACCGACCGCGATTTGGAATATGTCTCCCTCAAAGACCAGCGGGCTAGTTGCCTGGAACCTTTACTGCAAATTTCCGGCTACCGTTATAGCGAGGGTACGGGCTATTACCAGTCGGCTAAAGATGCGGCTATGTACTACTTCTTCGACCATCTGCCTAAGGGTACTTATGTGTTCGAGTATCCACTCTTTGTCACCAACAAGGGACGTTTCTCTAATGGTATTACTACTGTCCAGTGTCTCTATGCGCCAGAGTTCCTTTCTAATACCGGCAGTGTGCGCATTCAGGTGAAGTAGGGTGGTGGCCCTTTATATATTATATTGGGCGGTTTGTTTATGTTGCAACCTTGCAACTTGTACCAGTCGCCCGTCTTTTCTCTATCTTTGATTCAAACAAAAAACTTTTATACTTATGGAAGCTGAAATTCTAATTGTTGCGGCAGTTGTTGCCATCGTACTTTTGATTGTATTAATCAAAGTTCTTTATGTTCAAGCTCCACCTTCGGTGGCTTATGTTCTTTCTGGTTTCAGGGCCAATCCGAGGGTGTTGATTGGAACCGGTGGATTCAAGGTCCCTTTCTTGGAGCGTTTGGATAAGGTCTATCTGGGTCAGGTGACTGTCGATGTGAAAACATCTATTCCTGTTCCTACCCACGATTTCATCGACGTTATGGTCGATGCAGTTTGTAAAGTGAGCGTGTTACCTGATCCTGAAGGTACTCGTTTGGCGGCTAAGAACTTCTTGAATATGAGTTCTGAACAGATCGCTAATGAGATTAAGAACTCGCTCGAGGGTAATATGCGTGAGGTCGTTGGTGCTATCACTCTTCAAAACTTAATTACCGACCGAGACAAGTTCTCTGACGAAATTAAGTTGAAAGCTGCCAAAGATATGGAGAAACTTGGTCTTCAAGTCATCTCTTGTAACATTCAGAACATTACCGACGGTAATAAACTGATTGAGAACCTCGGTGCTGATAACACCTTTAAGATTCGTAAGGATGCTGCTATTACCAAGGCTAATGCTGAACGTGATATCGCTATCGCTGAATCTGAGGCTAAGAAGGAGGCTAACGATGTTCGTGTACGTACTGAAACTGAAATCTCTGAGCGTAACAACGAATTGGCTATCAAACAGGCTGACTTGAAACGTGTTTCCGACACAAAGAAGGCTGAGGCCGATGCCGCTTATGAGATTGAGAAGCAGGAACAGCTGAAGACCATCAATATCAAGACGGTCGATGCCCGTATCGAACAGACCAAGCGTGAACAGATCCTCTCTGCTGAGGCTATCAAGATTTCTGAAAACGAACTGAAGGCGAAAGTCAATGCGCAGGCCGATGCCGACAAGTACCAGACTGAGATCGACGCTCAGGCTTCGTTGGAGAAGCAGAAACGTGATGCTGAAGCGAAGAACTATATGGCCCAGCAAGAGGCCGACGCTAAGGCGTACACTGCTGAACAGGAGGCTAGAGCCGTTAAGGCGAAGGCCGATGCTGCCAAGTATGCGGCTTTGCAAGAAGCTGCCGGTATCGAGGCTAAAGGTCGTGCCGAAGCTGCTGCCGTTCAGGCTAACCTCGAGGCTGAAGCTGCCGGTATTCTGGCTAAAGGTCAGGCCGAGGCGGAAGCTATGCAGAAGAAGGCTGAGGCTTACGAACGTTACGGTAAGGTGGCTGTCATCGACATGCTCACTAAGATGAACGAAAAGGTATTGCCTCAGGTTGCTGAAAACATCGCTAAGCCGATGTCTACTATCAAAGATGTTAAGATCTATGGTACTACTGGTGGTGAGGTGTCTGGCATCTCTGCTAATGTGCCTTCGGTTATGAAGCAGACCTTCGATGTGGTGAAAGATGTTACCGGTGTTGATATGGCCGATATCATGAAGTCGAATGCTATCCAAGCGAAGACCGATCGCAACATCAACGTTACTGGCGACGACGACATCAATGTGGGTGCTGTTGTTAAGTAAATGAACTTGTTGTATTTGTTTACAACATTTTTATAAACCAAGGGGGAGAGTCGACGGACAGACTTTCCCCCTTTTTATGCTATGATGCGTAAACTTCCTTATGCTTGTGAACAGATTCCCGTAAGCATCCAATTTGAAACTCGACTTGCCCCTTATCTTTGTCGCGAACATAAAATCTAGAAAATAGGACGAGCAAAAGTCCTGCAACTCCTAACTAAAAGTATTTGATTCAATTACAGCCGCTTGCGATATACAAATATTCACCGTTTGTAAAGAGCTTGTATTAGCGATAGATAGATTACTGCAGTGTCTTCAATTCTTGCTCCTCCTTGAAAACAGCATTGGGGAACACTATGTTCGAAAACTACTTTCCCGTCAATAAGAATTACACCATATGGTCGTCTGAATTCAGAATTTTCCCAACTAATACCATTCTTTGTTTTCAGCAATTCTCTTATTATGTCTCTCGAAAAGTTTAATGTGCATTTTTCAGAATCGAGCTCTCTCACAATAAACACTGAGTCAGCATTTTGATGAGCCGTGAAAATGGCAAATCCATCAAACTCCCCATTCTCGTAAAGTACCGAGTCTGTCAAGACAACATAATCTCCCTCTGGGTAAACCGCTATAAACACTGTGTCGTACCGGGATTTTAACCCATCGGCAAGTTTTATAACGTTTTTACGTACATCGGCATACGTTAGTTTGGTGTTTTCTGCCTTTACCGACGAAAAACTCAGAACAAACATCACCAAAACAATAAAAGACCTTATGTTCCACATAGTATTAAAAGCAATTTAGTAAACATTTGGTAAACATCCATCCTATTGTGAAATTCTACCAGTTTGGATGCTTACCAGATTTCCTGCCGGTCTCAGCCATGATACCCCTGGTCGTTCAAAACTTTAAAGACCCCTTTAAATAGGGAGAACATGGTTGCTCCTAAGCTTATCAATGCCACTATGGTGTATAATATTAGGGGAATTATTACAATGGCGACAGATTCTACCGCTTTCTCCTTCTTTTTTTTCTTTGATAGTAAAAAGAAGGATATACCACCTACAAGTGACAGAATAACCATTTTTATGAAGGTGCTCATTAATGGCTGGTAGTATGCATATTGTGCAATATAAGCGCCGACAACGACAAGTGTCGCTGCCAGTACAATAAAAAACAAAGCCCGATTTTTAATCATTCGTAAACATTTGTTTTGTTAATCGTCTACACCTTGTATAACAAGACGGCTTTTAAAACGAAAAGAGGGTATTCCGTTCTAGTGTGCCCTCTTTAAACCATTATGCATTAACTTTTTAGTAGGTCAGTATCTCCAAACCGTGTTCGGTCATCACGAAGGTGTGTTCCCATTGTGCGCTTGGCTTCATGTCTTGCGTGTAGATGGTCCATTTGTTCGAGCGGTCGATGAACACTTTCCGGCTGCCCATGTTGATCATCGGTTCAATGGTGAAAACCATGCCGGGTACTAACAACATACCCGTGCCCTTCTTGCCAAAGTGGAGCACTTCGGGCAAATCGTGGAACTTCAGCCCAACTCCGTGCCCGCATAGCTCTTGTACCACCGAGTAGCCGTTGCGTTCGGCGTGTTGCTGTATGGCGGCACCTATGTCGCCGACAAATCCGAAAGGTTGTGCGGCGTTTGCGCCTATCTCAAGACACTCTTTGGTCACTTTCACCAGTTTTTTCACCTCTTTGCTGGCTTCTCCGATAATGAACATGCGCGAGGCGTCGCTATAGTAGCCGTCGAGTATGGTCGAAACGTCTACATTTATGATGTCCCCCTCTTTCAGTTTCACGTTCGGGTTGGGTATGCCGTGGCATACTTGTGCGTTGATGGAGGTGCAGACGCTCTTCGGAAAGCCTTGGTAGTTGAGGGGGGCTGGCGTGGCGCCATGTGCCAGCGTGTAGTTGTAGACCAGCTGGTCAATGTCTTCGGTCGTCATCCCGGCCTCGATGTGTTTGGCCACTTCGTCAAGGACTCCTGTGTTTACCACTCCGCTACGGCGTATTCCCTCAATCTGTTCTTGGTTGAGGAGGAGGCGTCTCGGTGGAACAAGGCAGCCTCTTTTTTCATACTGCAGTATTTTTTCCTCCAATTCGGTCGGTGCCTGTCCGTTGGCAGGCTCCCATTCCAGTTTACCCATGTCTTGCTGTTCTTTTTGTTTTGTCTGGTCTTTCCAAACGCTTACCAACTGAGTACTTCCAACCCCTTCTCTGTCATCAGGAAGGTGTGCTCCCATTGTGCGCTAGGCAGTTCGTCTTCGGTGACAACGGTCCAGTCGTCGTCTTCGTCGATGAAGACTTCTTTCACGCCCATGTTGATCATGGGCTCAATGGTGAACACCATGCCGGGTACCAGCAGCATGCCCGTGTGCTTGCGGCCGTAGTGAACCACTTCTGGATCGTCGTGGAATTTCAGTCCCACACCGTGTCCGCAGAATTCTTCTACCACCGAGTAGCCGTTCTTATGGGCGTGGTTGGCAATGGCATTGCCGATGTCGCCCACAAATCCGTAGGGCTGAGCGGCGGCAGCGCCTATCTCGAGGCACTCTTTAGCCACCTTCACCAACCGTTCCTTTTCGGGAGTGGTTTTGCCGATGATGAACATGCGCGAGGCATCGCTGTAGTAACCGTCGAGAATGGTCGACACGTCGACGTTCACAATGTCGCCTTCCTGCAATATCTCGTCGGGGTTTGGTATGCCGTGGCAGACCACCTCGTTCACCGAGGTGCATACGCTTTTAGGGTAGCCCTCGTAGTTGAGGTCGGCAGGTATGGCTCCGTGGTCGGTGGTGTATTTATATACAATCTGGTCTATTTCCTCCGTACTCATTCCGGCTTTGATGTGCTTGGCAACCTCGTCGAGCACACCCGTGTTGACAGCGCTACTTCGGCGGATGCCTTCTATCTGTTCGTCATTGAGTATAAGTCGGCGTTTGGGTACCAGGCAGCCACTGTTTTGGTAGTGGAGTATTTTTTTATCCATCTCGGTCGGCTGTTGGCCGGTAGGAACAATCCAGTTCCTTATTATTTTCGTCTTCATTGTCTCTTTTTTCTTGTTTCCTGCGTTTTTGTCCGCCTGTTTCTGTATTGGTTACAAATATCGGCATTTATTGCGGCTTTATGAAGTCCTTTGTCTTATTTCTTTGTTTTCCGGCCCTTATTTAGAATGCTGTTTCGTGTGGCGTGGGCCGATTTTGGAACCTCTTTTTCATTTTCTGCTTATAAATTTGTAACTTTACAAGTTAAATGTTTTAGATTGTTCTGTTATGTACGAATATATCAGTGGTAAAATAAGTGAACTGACTCCTACTTATGCGGTTGTCGAGGCCAATTCGGTGGGGTATATGGTTCACATTACACTCAATTCCTATTCGGCACTCGAGGGGAAGGCTGAGGCCAAACTCTTCATCGAGGAAATCATCCGTGAAGATGCCTTTATCCTTTATGGCTTTTCCGATGTGTCTGAAAGGGTCTTGTTCCGCCAACTGATGTCTGTTTCGGGGGTGGGTGCCAATACGGCTTCTGTTATCCTTTCGTCTTTCTCGGTGCCCGAGCTTCAGCAGGTCATTGCCAATGGCGACGTGAATGCCATTAAGAAGGTGAAGGGTATTGGCTTGAAGACGGCACAGCGCCTCATCATCGACTTGAAGGACAAAGTGGTTCCTTCGGCTGCGGGGGGGACCATTCCGTTTGCCAATCCGCGCAACGAAGACCGCAGCGAGGCTATTGCGGCCCTCTCTATGCTGGGCTACACGGCGGCCGACGCTGCCGCTCTGGTCGACAAGGTACTGGCGGCGCAACCCGACCTCCCGCTCAACAAACTGGTCAAGGAGGCCCTCAGGTTGAACAAGTAGGGCATTCCCTCTTGTCGCGATATACTAAAAACATATTCACTTTCGTTTATTATTCGTGGTGTTGTTGCTTTTGCCTGCCACGCTAATTATACACAAGTTTTGAAATCTAACTTTAAAAAATATCTCTCGCCATTCGCTGCTGTTGCTGCTATTGCAATTTCAGCCACTACGGTGCTTGCTCAACCCGAAGCCGACAGCCAGGCGCTGCCGTCTCCGCTTCCTGCTCCCGTTCCTGTTTCGGATGCCGAGAAATCTTCTACCGATGTTGCCGCTTCCGATACTGGCAGACTCATCTATCCGTTGGCTAAACCGGAAATTGTTACGTACGAAGACTTGCAACAGAAGTCGCCGGCCGACTTGAGAGACCCGTCGAATGTCAGACACGAGGTCGACTACGATCCCGAAAATGGTTACTACATCTATCGCACTAAGGTGGGCGATATGGATATCGCTACTCCGTTTGTGCTTGATGCGGGCGAATATAGCGAGCAGTCGCTCCAAGAGTCGATGAACGCCTATTGGAACGAGAAAAATGCCGCTAACACCGATAAGGGCAACAAGTACTCGCTTGAAGATTTGCGTGTCGACATCGGTCCTACGGGCGATAAAATCTTCGGTGAGGGTGGTGTCTCTTTGAAGACGCAGGGTTCGGTCGACCTCACTTTCGGCTTGAAACATACGCGCCGAGACAATCCGACCATTGCCGAGCGTAACCGTAAGTCGACTATTTTCGATTTCGATACTAAAATCCAGCTCAATGCGACCGGTAAGGTCGGCGACCGTTTGAAGTTCAACATGAACTACAACACCGAGGCCACCTTCGATTTCGACCAGTCGCTGATCAACCTCTCTTACGAGGGTAAGGAAGATAATATTATTAAGAAGGTGGAGGCCGGTAACGTGACCCTTCCGCTTTCTACACAACTGATTACGGGTGCGAACGCCTTGTTTGGCGTGCGTACCGATATGCAGTTCGGCAAACTGCGTGTTTCTGCCCTCGCGGCCCAACAGCAGTCTGAGCGTAAGACAATTTCCACCAAGGGTGGCGCTCAAACGACCGATTTCGAGATTCATGCGGCCGACTACGAGGCCAACAGGCACTTCTTCCTCTCGCAGTTCTTCTACGACAACTACGACGAATGGATGTCGAAGGCGCCTACCAACGCTTCTGGCGTGGTCATCAACAAGGTCGAGGTCTGGGTTACCAGCACCTCTTCTTCTGCAGAAAAAACCACCCGTAACGTAATCGCCTTCACTGAATTGGGCGAACCTGAGTCGAACTCCGCTAAAATTAATCCGTACAACTCGGTCAACGACCTCTATTCTACGTTGAACACGGGCGAAAATGTGGGCATCCGTAACTATGGCTCCAGCCAGTTGGAACAGTTGCAGTACAACGGCAAGTACCTCGAAAACGGTGTCGACTACGAGGTGGTGAACAGTGCCAGAATGTTGGGTCCCGACGAGTTCAAGTTCAACCCTTATCTGGGTACTATCTCGCTGCGTAGCACGCTTAACCCGAGCGATGTCTGTGCGGTGGCGTTCCAGTATACCTACAAGGGTAAGTCCTACAAGGTGGGTGAGTTGTCGACCGACCGCGTGTCTTCCGACTCTACCAGCTCTACGCTTTTCGTGAAGTTGTTGAAGAGTACCAGCAACTCGCCTAGCAACCCGCGTTTGTGGAAGCTGATGATGAAGAACGTCTACTCGTTGGCGGCTTACAATGTATCTTCTGAAAAGTTCAAACTCGACATCGAGTACTACTATTCGAACGACTCTATTTCCAGCTACCTGAAATACCTGCCTATCAGCAACATTAAGAAGACTCCGTTGATCAAGGTGTTGAACCTCGATCGGTTGAACTCTAAGCAGAAGGCGGTTTCCGATGGCTACTTCGACTTTGTCGACGGTTATACGGTCGACGCTACCAATGGTCGTGTCTACCTGCCTTCGGTTGAGCCTTTCGGCGCGGGCCTCATCCGCAAAATCGACGACAAGGAACTGGCTAAACAGTACGCCTTTACCGAGTTGTACGAACTGACCCAGTCCGATGCGAAAGAGTATGCCGAGAAAGACAAGTTCATCCTTACGGGTGAATATAGGTCTTCGTCGGGCTCGCAAATTCGCCTCGGTGCGACCAATGTGCCGCGTGGTTCGGTGAAGGTAACCGCTGGTGGACGTACGCTGGTCGAGAACGAAGGCTATACCGTCGACTACAACATGGGTGTTGTTACCATCCTCGATGAGGTGGCCCTTTCCAGCAATACGCCGATTAATGTTTCGCTCGAGAGCGAGTCGTTCTTCGATACCCAGCGCAAGTCGTTGCTCGGTACCACTTTGCAGTACGACTTCAACGAGCACTTCACGTTTGGTGGTACCATTATGCACCTCAACGAGAAGCCTTATACGCAGAAGGTGTCTTATGGCGAGGAACCTATCTCGAACACTATTTGGGGCTTGAATGCCGCATACAATACACCTAGCCAGTGGTTGACCGACATGGTCGACAAACTGCCGCTGATTAATGCCACTGTTCCTTCTACTATCGCTGTTTCGGGTGAGTTCGCGCAACTCATTCCTGGCCATGCGGCTGCTGTCGATGGCGAGGGTAACGGTGTTTCTTACATCGACGATTTCGAGGGCACGAAGTCCTCTATCAATATCTTGAGCCCGTTGGCTTGGTCTTTGGCTAGTACGCCTGTCGTTTCCGATGCGACTTATGTGGGCCATAAGTTCATTCGCGAGTCCGATGCGGTTTGGGGTAGCAAGTTGGTTAGCAACAAGGGGCATTTGGGCTATGGCATGAATCGTGCGCATTTCGCATGGTACCGTATCGACCAGGTGCTGAACAACAAGTCGAAAGATACTCCGAAGTCGTTGGCTAACGATAACGACGAGATGAGCAACAACTTGGTTCGTCTTGTTCATGAATACGAACTCTATCCGCTGAAGCAGAGGGTGTATGGCGAGTCTTCCATCTTGCCTACGTTGAACCTCTCGTTCTATCCGCAGGAGCGTGGTCCGTACAACTTCGATATTTCGGGTATGAACCCCGATGGTACGTTGGACGACCCTGAGTCTCGCTGGGGTGGTATCATGAGGAAGATCGAGAATTCAGACTTCAACAAGGCGAATGTGGCCTATATCGAATTCTGGATGATGGATCCGTTCGACGACTATACGCTCGCTACTAATCCGAATGTCAACCTCTCTTCCGGTAAGTTGGTCTTCAACTTGGGTGAGGTCTCTGAAGACATTTTGAAGGACGGACGTATCTCTTTCGAGAACGGTATGCCGACGACCGATATGGCAAACGTGGTCGATACCACCATCTGGGGGCGTGTACCGCGTATCCAGGCCATCACTTATGCGTTCGATAACAGCAACATCGAGCAGCAGGATGTCGGTCTCGATGGTTTGAGCACGTACGACGAGCACCAGTACGAAATCTACAAATTCTACCTCAACGAGATTAAGAAGAAACTGAACACTACGGCTCTCGCTAAGTTCGACGCCGATATCCACTCTCCGTTGAACGACCCTTCGGGCGATAACTTCAGCCACTTCCTGGGCGACCAGTATTCGTTGGGCAATGGAGCCGATATGGGTATTCTTTACCGTTATAAATATTATAATGGTATGGAGGGCAATTCTTCTTCTTCTTCTTCCAACTATTCGTCGAGCACCAATGCGCCTGATGTGGAAGACTTGAATGGCGACCATACGCTGAACGAGAAGGAACAGTATTTCGAGTATGTGGTCGACATCGACAAGAACATTCTCGAAAACGAGTCGCAGTGGGCATCGCACTATATTGCTAGCAAGGTGTCGACTAACCAGACGCTGAAGAACGGTAATTCTTATCCGGTTACCTGGTACCAGTTCAGAATTCCTATCGATGCCTACAACCGTAAGGAGGGCTCTATCTCTAACTTCCAGTCTATACGTTACATCCGTATGTATATGACCGGCTTCTCTACCGAAACCCACTTGCGTTTCGGTGCCATGAACCTGGTACGTACCGACTGGCGTGTATACTCTCAGAACAAGAACCTCTTCGAGGCTACCTATAACGACGGCATCGACAGCAATGGCGGTACGGGTTCTATTTCCGTTTCGTCTGTCAATATCGAGAACGATGCCGACAAGTCGCCGGTTCCTTACGACCTGCCTCCGGGTGTTTCCCGTGTGATTGACCCTAGCCAGACCCAGGTGCGTGAAGAGAACGAGCAGTCTATGCTGATTTCGCTCGACAGCCTCGGTACCAAGCAGGCACGTGCCGTCTATAAGAAGACGTCGCTCGATATGCGCCGTTACGAGCGTCTGCGTATGTTCGTACACGCTGAAGACAAGGACGATGTGCTGAACCCTACTGGCAATAACCACTTGTTCTTGTTCCTGCGTATGGGTTCCGACCTTACCGAGAACTATTACGAGTACCAGATTCCGCTGACGATTACCCCTCGTGGCAGTCGCGACCGATACGCTATCTGGCCAGAAAGTAACAATATCGACTTTGCGTTCTCTACCTTCACCAATTTGAAGAAGCAGCGCGACAAGGCTAAGGCGGCCGGTCGTGTACACATCAACGAACGCTATACTGAGAACGACCAGACCAACGGTAACCTCATTACGGTGATTGGTACTCCGTCGTTCGGCGAAATTTCGGCCCTGATGATTGGTGTCCGTAACGAGGACAAGGTGATGCACAGTGCCGACATCTGGGTGAACGAATTGCGTATGGTTGGCTTCGACGAAGAGGGCGGTTGCGCCGGCTTGGGTAACCTCGGTATCGTCTTCTCTGACCTCGGTTCTGTTTCCCTCGGTGGACGTATCGAACAGGCGGGCTTCGGTTCTATTGAAGACAATGTCGACGACCGCAGAAAGGACGACTACTACGAATATAACTTCGCGGCTAATGTGCAGCTCGGTAAACTCTTCCCTGAAAAGGCGAAGGTGAACCTGCCGTTCTCTTATACCTTAGAGAAAACCGTCTCTAAGCCGAAGTACGATCCGTTGAACTCCGACCTGACGCTCAATGAGTCTATCGAAAACCAGACTTCCGAGCGGGCAAAGGATTCTGTGCGCGATATGGCGGTTACGACTACCACCTTCCACAGCTACAACTTGAACAATGTGAGGGTGGGTATTGCGAGCGAAAAGCCTATGCCGTACGACCCTGCCAACTTCTCGTTCTCGCTGGGTTATAACGAGACGACCGAGAAGTCGCCTGAAGTGGAGTACGATGTTACGCGTAACTACAACGGTATGCTCAACTACTCGTACAACCTCAGCCTCAAACCGGTTGAGCCGTTTAAGAAGGTGAAGGCTTTCAGGTCGAACCACCTGAAACTGATACGCGAGTTTAATTTCAACTACCTCCCTAATTCTTACGCTTTCAGTACGAACATGAAGCGTTACTACAACGAGGTACAGTTGCGCGACTATACGACGGTTATCGAACACGATACCACCTTCCCTTATTTGGCTTGGGACAAGGATTGGACTTGGTCGCGTACGGCCGATATCAAGTGGAATTTGTCGAGAAGTTTGAAGTTGAGCTTCTCTTCTGCTATGAATTCGCAGGTCGACGAAATTTTCCGCGACGAGAATGGTAACTACCGCGATGTGCCAATCAACAAGTCTTATTTGCGCGAAGTGAATGCCGACGACTGGTACGAGCGTTGGAAAGATACGGTTTGGAGCAGCATTAAGCATTTTGGTACGCCTATCGAGTACAACCAGCGCTTCACGGCGAACTGGAATATCCCTATCAATAAGCTCCCTTATTTAGACTGGGTGACTTCTAATGCACAGTTCGCTTCCGACTATACGTGGGACCGTGGTGCCGAAACCATTTTGGGCCGTAGGGCCGAAACCGGTAACATTGCGTTCAGCAAGCGCCAGTGGAATGGCGATGTCCGCTTCAACTTCGAAACGCTCTACAATAAGAGCAATTACCTGAAGGAGATTAACAAGCGCTTCTCTAACAACAAGACCCGTACGGGTAAGAAGGGCCCTGCTAAGGACGACAAAAAACAGACTAAGGAAGAGAAGAAGAAGGCGAAACAGGCAGAAAAGGAGGCTGAGGCCAAACGTAAGGAAGAAGAGGCTAAGCCAAAAGTTTACGAACGCAAGAACATTCGTTTGCGTAAGGATAACAAGACCCGTATCAGCCACCGTCTCGGTACCACTAAACTGACGGTGACCCTTACCGATAAGGATGGAAAGGTTTACCCTGCCAAGTTCAAGGTGGTCGACCAGAATGTCATCAACCTGATTGGTACTGAAGATGTCAGCAACCTGAGCCTGCGTGTTGTTGGTACGCAGAAACAGCGCACTCCGTTCTCTGATGTGGTCGATGTTACGGCGCGTGTCCTTATGTCGGTACGCAACCTGTCTATCTCTTACCGTGAGGTCGACGCGCTTACGCTTACCGGCTACAATCCTGAAAGTGGATTCTTGGGACAAGATGGTAGGGCGCCTGGCTACGATTTCACGTTCGGTTTCTATAAGGCCGACAAGTACCTCAAGAAGGTGCAGGATCGTGGTTGGATGCTCGACGACTCTTCTATTGTGACGAATCCGGTAATTAAGACCCGCGAACAAGACTTGCAGGTGAAATCGTCTATTATTCCGCTGCCTGGTGTCAAAATTGACCTCAATGCCGCTTGGATGAAGACGAGGGTCGACGATATTTACTATATGTACGAAGACGCCAACACCTTTACGGGCTCCTTCTCGCGTACGCATATCGCTATTAAGACGGCTTTCAAGGGAAAGACGCTTAACTCTAAACTGTTCAACAATTTCTTGAGCTACCGCCAGGAAATTCGCAGTAGGGTAAAGGCCGACTTCATCCGTAATACAGGTATTACCGATGCGGGAGAATACCACGACAAACTCTCGGCTAATTCTAGCGATGTGCTCGTTCCGGCCTTCTTGGCGGCTTATACGGGTTCTAACCCTTCGTCGCAGAATCTCGATTTGTTGCCGAACATCTGGAGCATGTTGCCAAACTGGCGTGTTTCTGTCGATTTGCTCTCTCGTTGGGAGTACATGCAGAACTATTTGAAGAGCCTGACGCTCAGCCACGCCTACAAGTGTACCTATAATGTGAACTCTTATTCATCGTTGACCGAATGGACCGACTTGGGCGGTGGTTACGGTGAGGTGGCCGGTACTTCGCCTGAACTCGATAATGGCTACTTTAGCACACAGTACACTGTCGATAATGTGAATATTAACGAGTCGTTCTCGCCTTTGTTGGGTGCCGAGGCTACGCTGAAGAACAGCTTGTCGCTGAAGGCTGAAATGAAGCGCTCAAGAACCAATTCGCTCGATGTGAATGCGCTGCAGGTGGTTGAATCGTATAGCGACGAGTATGTCTTTGGTGCCGGTTACCGTATTGACGACTTTGGCGCTATTGTCCGTTTGAGCAACAACAAGCAGAAAACCATCAAGAACGACCTCAACCTCCGTTTCGATGTGTCGTATAAACTTACCGATGCTTACATCCGTAAGATTGAGGATATGTATTCACAGCTGAGCAGTGGTATCAATTCGTTCATCATCAAGTTCAGTGCCGACTATGTGGTCAGCTCGCGTTTGAATGTCCGTTTCTACTACGACCGTACTGCTTCTACTCCGAAGGTTTCTACTTCTTACCCTATGGTTTGCAGCGACTTCGGTATCGGTATAAAGATTCTGCTTTCGAAGTAGTCGCAGTTGCTCTGATGTTCTTTGGGGCGTCCTGTTTACTGCGCTTAATATGGTTAAACTATACGGGGAATGTCTAAAATTAGGCATTCCCCGTATTCCTTTTATTGTATATGGTCTGTGCTCTGCTGTTTCTTCTGTGTTATAAGCAGGTTGGAAGGTTATATCCAGATTTTGGGTACGGCACCATCTGTTACGGCTGGTGTTCCTTCTGAGTTATAAGTACGCTGTAAGCCTGTACCTTTCGTAACCGGGTGTGAAGCCCCCGGACGGACATGCATCCACTCCTCAGCCTGAAAGGCTGTACCTTGCCACGCACGCCATGACGGAAAGTTGTACGAAGATTGTGTAAAGAACCACAAAAGTCGTACGAAAAATGTGTAATCTCTTTACGCTATCCAATCCTAGTTCTAGTGCCAGTTCTGAAAGTACACGGTAAGGACCTCCTGCTTCCTTCTTGCGGATTGTTTATTCGTTGCCGCTGTCTGTAAGGACGTTCCCTCCAATCTAGTCACTTCATACGCGTCACCTGCAACCTGTTATTTCTCACTTATCTGTCTCGTCTCAGTCCGTTCTCCTGTTACTTGGCACTTATTTTGTTTCGTCTCAGCCCGTCTGGAAGACGGTATCTCGATAACCGGGTATGTTGGAATGGCTTCCGCCATTCCAACGTGCCCGGCAGCAGGCACGAGCAATGTGCGTTTGGAAAACGCTACGAGCCAACCTTGTAATTATAGCTAGTCCCTGAAACACTGTGCAACTCAGAAGCCATTCCAGTAGCCTTATTTTTCCCTAAAAACCACTATCTTTGCAGAAAGTCAACCCCATATCAGCGCAGACCATGAAATACCCGATCGGCATACAGACATTTGAGGAAATAATCTCAGGCGGTTACGTCTATGTGGACAAAACCGAGCTGGTTTATAAACTAATAGATTCAGGAAAGTATTATTTCCTGAGTCGTCCGCGCCGTTTCGGAAAAAGTCTGCTGACGACCACGCTCGAGAGCTACTTTCTGGGGCGTAAAGACCTCTTTCATGGGCTTGCCATAGAGCAGTTAGAGAAAGACTGGTTGGTGTACCCCGTCTTCCATCTCGATTTCTCTGGGGCGAGTTATACCCATCCGGAAGCCATTCGGAACCGTTTGGAAGTGTATTTTTCCAATTGGGAGATAATGTACGGAAAAAATGAGGTGGAGAAAGGCTTCGAAAACCGTTTTTCTGGACTGATGAGGCGTGCCTTTGAAAAAACAGGACGAAAATGCGTTGTCCTAATTGACGAGTACGATAAGCCTTTGACCGACGCTATCGGTAATCCAGACGTGCAGGACCAGAACCGCGAGATTCTGCAAAGCCTGTACGGCGTGCTGAAGAATGCGGATGTGAACATCAAGTTCGCCTTCCTGACCGGAGTGACACGCTACGGCAAACTGGGTATATTCAGTGCGGCGAACAATCCCGACGATATTTCTATGAATAGGGAGTTTTCTGCAATCTGCGGCATTACTGAGGACGAACTTCACAACTATTTTGATGGTGAGGTGGCGGTTTTTGCGGAGGAGATGGAGGTCTCAAAGGAAAAGATGTACGAACTGCTCCGGAAAAAATACAACGGCTATCATTTTACGGTGAAGGGTTGTGGTGTTTACAATCCGTTCAGTCTGTTGGGTAGCCTGAAGAGCAAGACGTTGGACAATAAGTGGTTCGCTACCGGTACTCCGACCTACTTGACTAGGATTTTAAAGAAAAAGTCGTACGACCTGTCCAAGTTTAACAATGGCATCTTTGCCACAGTCGAGAGCATTTCCTCTTTTGGAAACGGCGAGGAGAACATCACCGCCGCCCTTTACCAAAGCGGTTACCTGACCATTAAGGGGTATGAGGACGATGTTTATTATCTGGGATTCCCGAACGAGGAGGTGGCCGACGGCTTTGTACGCTACCTGCTGGTAGAGTATACCGGCAAGGATATAGACGAACTGGATGCCGACTATCTGCAGTTGAGGCGTTTGGTGCGTGCCGACGACGTCGACGGCTTTATGTCGCAAATCCAGTATATCATGAGCCAGGTGCCATTCGAGAGTAACGACCCCAAGCAGATAGAGGCGAACTTCCGGAATATGGCTTATCTGATGATCCGTTTCACGGGTCACCAGGTGGCGGTGGAGCACCCCGTTCTGGGCGGCCGTGTCGATATTTTCTTCGAGACGGAGGCCTGCGCCTACCTTATCGAGTGTAAGCGCGACCAGTCGGCACAAGAGGCGTTGGCGCAAATCGATGAGAAAAAGTATGCGGAAAGGATTTCCGCTCCCGGCAAACGCTTTGTGAAAATTGGTGCCAACTTCAGCACGGTAGAGCGCAACCTAACCGAATGGCTGGTAGGCTGATGTTCTCCCTTCCATAAACTTGTTGTATGTGATGCTTTTTTGGCTTTTCCGCTACCGAAAATTGAGGTGAACCTAGCTTTGCACGTTTTGGCGGAATGTCGTATGGAAAATGTGTATGAAATGGTTCTGCCATTTCATCGTGCCCGGATGTTGGCACGAGCTATGTGCGTTTGGAAAACGCTACGAGCCAACCTTGCGACTGTTGGATGTGCTAGCCCATGTCAGATACGGTGCCTATAGGTTCATGTCCCTCTTGTGTATGCTTTGTAGGAAGCCCCCGTCAGGAAGACGGTACCTCCATAACCAGTTCAGCCTGTGCAAACTCCTTTTTCGATTTGCTGTCCGTCTGGAAGACGGTACTTCCATAACCGGGTATGTTGAAATGGCCCCCGCCGTTCCAACGTGCCCGGCTGCCCGCACGAGCAATGTGCGTTTGGAAAACGCTACGAGCCAACCCTGTTATAGTGCAACCTTTAGCGTTTGCGCTCCCGCCTTAACCAAATAAATACCTGATTGTGACACTGTTATCTGTGCCTCTCCGCTCATAGTTCTGGCTTTGCCAATCAGCTTTCCTCCCACCTCGTAGACCTCAATGTCAGCGTCCGTATTGCAGACAAAAATAGTCAGTCCCGATGTATGCACCGTCGTGCCTTCTGTTGCAGCAACCGCCTCTGTGCTTAAATCTTCTTCCCGTATCACTGTCCAGCCATCAGGTATGTGAGTCTCCCCATATATCTCCGGCAAGTCCTTAGGGCAGATAAAAGTACCATTTTTTGCAACATCTGTAACCCATAGACTGGTGCCTGTTTCCCAGTCCCAGTCAATAAATGCTACTTTGATGCGAGAAAGGTTTTTGCATCCGTAAAACATATAGCTATAGCAATCTTTTTCTAATTTGGGCGCAGGTAGTTCCGGCGCTTTGGTCAGGCTTGTGCAGTCGAGGAACATATAATTGTAGCAACTTTTAGCTAATGTCGTAGCCGGCAGTTCCGGCGCTTGTGTTAAATTCGAACATCCGCTAAACATACTGAGGTAGCACAATTCAGCCAAAGTTGTTGCAGGTAGTTCTGGCGCTTTAGTCAGGCTTGTGCAGTCGAAGAACATACATCCGTAGCACAATTTAGCCAAAGTTGTTGCAGGTAGTTCTGGCGCTTTAGTCAGGCTTGTGCAGCCATCGAACATAGAATTATAGCACCATTCAGCCAAAGTTGTTGCAGGTAGTTCCGGCGCTTTTGTCAGACTGGTACAGTTGTAGAACATAGATTGGTAGCAACTTACTGCCAATGTTGTTGCCGGCAGTTCAGGTGCCTGTGTCAGACTGGTGCATCCACTAAACATAACCAAATAGCATTCTTCTTCCAATGTTGTAGCGGGCAGTTTTGGCGTTTGTGTCAGGCTCGAGCATCCGCTAAACATTTCACTGTAGCACTCTTTTTTCAATGTGGTGGCCGGCAGTTCTGGCGCCTGTGTCAGGCTATAGCAGTTGTAGAACAGTTTATAAAAACATTTGGCGTATGGAATGGTTTTACTTTCGCCGTTCCCGTCTATCAAACTCATCACGCTTCCGCTGGCGGCAATTGCCCCTGTCATTCTGAAACTTGAATAGTTATCCAATGTTGGCTTTTCGTCTGGCTCCTCTCCTTTCAGTAATGCCTGTTCTCCTTTTGCCAGGTTGACGAGCTGGGCTGTTAGTTTGTTCCAAGTCTTGCCGTTATCTAAAGAGTAAAAGATTTTCGATTTTATGTTGTGGTCTCTTATACTGAACTCCGAGTTGTCTTCCTCGGCTGTAAAGGTGAGGTAGTTGGTGGCAAACGAGGTGCAGCAGAGTGCTAGCTGTATGAACAATAGGATGAAGAGTTTTTTCATATTGTGTTTGTGTAGGTTAACCACACAAAGTTATCAAAATATCGTCATTTCCCCTCAATTAATGGTAGAAATAACGGTATCTCCCAACTGCTTCTTCCTCACTTCACCACTCCCACCACTTCGGCTACTATCCGCACATCGTCGTCTTCGCTGAGCTCTATCGGGCTGTAGTCTTTGTTTAGCGGATACAGGGTGACGGATTTCCCTGTGCCGTCGGCGTTCTTCTCGCTGCGGTATTCCTTTATGGTGTAGCGGCCGTCGTAGTCGCCGTCGTACTCGCTGATGCTGGCCAGCACCATCTTCCCGTTTCGGCTGCCGGCGCTCTGCGGGGTGTAGAACCGGCAGACGACGTAGTCTCCGTCCTGTATCCGTGGCTCCATCGAGTGGCCTTTGGCCTGGCACACAAAATAGTTCAGGTCGCCTTTCGGGTGGATGCCGCTTTCGGCTATGTCCACCCAGCCGGTTACGCCGGGCAGTTCGTTGCTTTCGAATGCGCCGCACGCCGCTTTCAGTCCGTACACTGGCAGGTAGCGCACAAACTGTTCTTCTTTGGCCACCTCTTCCAGCAACTCTGTCATTGGCTTTATTTCTGGTGTTGGTGGAGTGGTGGTGGCCGCTGTGGCTGCGCTTGCGCCCAGGTTCAGCGCCGGCAGGCCTTTCACAATCGCCACCGTCTGCACGCTCACGTTGATGACGCTCAGCAGCAGGTCGAGTATGTAGCGGGGTTGGTTGTGTTCGCGGCTCCAGTCGTTAGGGTCGTTCTTTATCAGGCTGTCTTTGTCGATGGTTACCGCATAGCGTTCCATTATCCACTCGATGGCGCTTTTGCCGTTCACCACATAGTCGTAGGCTACGGCCGGGATATGCTCGAGGGTGATGTGTGGATTATAGATGATGGTGCTTGGCTTGTCCTTCGCTTTTTGTCCGCTTGGGAAGCGCATCTTCTCCACGCTGTAATAGTTGAAGGCGTCGCCGTTCATAACGGTTTCACCCGTCTCTTCGTCGATGTAGTCTTCTTTCTTACCCAGTTCGGTCACCTTCACTTCCGGATGTGCTGCAACACTTTCGTAGTTCAAGTGCAGATCTGCCAAAGCACGGCCAGCCTTGTTGAAGGCGACAAAGTCGGCTACCTTGTCTACTATAGGAATGCGTGGCAGCGACTTCCTTAAATCGTCGGCAAAGCGGGTGCGGTATTCTTCTGAATGAATCAGGCCGTACACATAGTAGAAGATGTCTTCTTTGCTGATGCTGGTCAGGTTTCCATAACGGCTACGCACTTCCTTCAAAATCCAGTCAGATACGCCGTCGTGCCGAATATACTTGCTTTCCCCTTCTTCTTGTCCAAACAATTCCAACTGGTTTCCAACTTTCTTCTCCCCTCGCTCTTCGTACCAGTAGAGGGGGTAACACTGTGTACTTCCTAACATACCAAGGTCTGGTATTAGGTTTGAAATAAGGCAACAAAATCCTTTATTCGTACCAATGCCACTCACAGATATAAAAATGTTTTGCAAATCGTTATCCGGTTTGCCTTTTATTTTTATTCCTTGTCTTTCATTAAATTGATAATTACAATACAGTTTTTGTTTTGTAAATGGTCTATATAAAGAATCGATTATCTCGTTTGGCTGAAATACAGCCTTTTTGTTGTTTTTTAAATCCGAAATTAGGCCTGATGTCCAATTTATTTTAGTTAAATCTTTATTGACAAAATCTTCCGCACTTTGATTGCTCGTCTTATATTCTTCACACTGTTGATTGTAAAATGAAATCATTCTTGTCATATTTGTAACGACAACATTGTGTGAATGGTTATAGCACCAAACGTCTCTTTGTGTCTTTAATCCATTTGTATGTACGGCATTAAAAAATTTTGATGATTTATTACTTTTATCTTCTTTATCTCCAAGATTTATCAAAGTATCAAACACCCCGTCTCTTTGGTTAATCCAATCTTGTTTGTCATTTGGTTTGATAATTTGCCAATCAATCTTACCAGAGCCCAAACTTCTGAATTCCTTGACCTTCTTCAATTTGTCTTCTCTTGACAAGTAGTCGCCAATGTCGTGGTAATGAATAACTGCTTTCTTGTTTTCTGCTTTCGGATTCTTTACCAAGAAGGTGATGGCAATTGGGGTACGGCTACCACTGCCAAATATCTTACCTCCTTCTTTTCGGCTCAACTCGCCCGATGTGCGTTGGTTTCCTCTCAAGTTCAACACATAAATGCTGCTAAATTCGTCCTCAAAGCACTTACGCATACCATCCTGGGCATTGCCATCCAGCCATGCTCCATTGCTTATGAAGGCTACAATACCGCCGTCTTTGTTACCATTCGCATTGATGCGGTCACTTGCCCAACGGAAGGCTTTGATATAGCTATCGTATAAAGCATTCTTTAGTGTCGCCGTTGAATACTTTGCATAAGTATTTTCTACTCTTGAATCTAATGTCTTATAACTCAAATTTTGTGCATTATCGTTAGCAGACTTCTGCCCAACCGAATACGGCGGATTTCCAATCACCACCCGAACCGGTGCTTTCTTCTGCTTCTTCAAGCGTTCCGAATTTTCAGGGAACAATTGACTGAAGATGTCGTTGTCGCCGCTTTCGTTCAATTGGAACGTGTCGGTTAGGCAAATGCCGTCGTAAGGTAGGTAGTGCTCCCGCTTGACTATATCGTGGAACACACTCTCAATGTTTACGTCGGCTATGTAGTAGGCCAACAAAACAATCTCGTTGCAGTGGATCTCGTTGCGGTACTTGCGCTCTAGGTCTTCTTTCTTGATCAGGCCGCTCTGCAACAGGCGGGTGATGAACGTACCGGTGCCGGTGAAGGGGTCTAAAATGTGCACGTTCTCTTCCGTCAGACTGGTGTCGAATTCCTGTTTCAGAATGTCGTTCACACTGCGGATGATGAAGTCCACGCACTCTACTGGCGTGTAGACTATACCTAATTTTTCCACGGTCAGCGGGAACGCTCCCTTAAAGAATTTCTCATACAGGCTCTTGATGATGCTCTGTTTGCCTTCTAGGTTGTCGATGTTGGTTACATTGCGTTTTACAGAATCGTAGAACTTTTCGAGCACATCAAGGTCTTTGGTCAACCCCTTGTCTTCCAGCAGTTCTATCATGTGCTGCATGCTGCGGCTGACAGCGTTGTTCTTCACAAACTCGTATTCGGCAAACAGGGCGTCGAACACGGGGCGGGTAATGAGGTGCTGGGCCAGCATCTCTACGGCTTGCGGGCCGTCTATGCTGTCGTTGATGTTCTTCTGCAGGCCTTCCAAGAAGTGGTCGAACTCTTCTTTGTGGATGCCCTCTTTCAACACCATCTGCGTGATGCGGGCTATAAAGTTCTTGGCCACCTCGCCCACCTCCTTCGCCCAGTTCTCCCAGTAGAGGCGGTCGCCGCACTTCTCCACCAGTTTGGCGTAGATGCCGTCTTTCAACTCGCCGAAGCGCAGGGCCAGCTGCCGGCCCACCTCGTCGGAACCCAGCACAACGGCATCGTCGTGCGCTTGCGGGTCGTCCACGCCCAAGCCGGCGGCACCGATGGTAATCTTGCCCGAAGGGTCGCTTGTCGGGTCGTTCTTCTTGCGGTTCAGGTTAATCTTGTTCACCTCGGCATTGAAGTTGTCGTCGTGGCTGCGCAGTGCGTTCAAAATGCTCCACACCACGTCGAAGGTCGTGTTGTTGTCCAGCACTTCTTCCGGCTTCTGGTTTTCGTCTACCACAATCGGGATGATGATGTAGCCGTACTTCTTCTCTTCGGGTGTGCCTTCCTTAAAGTTGCGCATAATGCGCCCCACGCTCTGCACCACATCCACCTGGCTGTTGCGGGCCGAAAGGAACAACACGGCGTCGAGGGCGGGCACGTCCACGCCCTCGCTCAGGCAGCGCACGTTGGTGATTACCTTGCAGATGTTCTCGTTTTCGGGTTCTTCGCGCAGCCACTGCAACCGCTCGTTGCGTTGCAGGCTGTCCATACTGCCGTCTATATGTTTGGCTTCAATCAGTACGGCCTTGTCTTTCTCGGCGTCGTTCAGGCTGTTGTAGTAGTCTTGCGACAGTTGTGGCAGCACATGTGCCACATTCTTCGATGTGCCGGGCTTGTAGTCATCGCCAATCGACGAGCAGAACGCCAGTGCCCGGTGCATCTTTCTCGGGTCCACTTCCCAAGTCTTGCCGCCGTCGCCCTTTACTTGCTTGGCCAGTCCGTTGATGACGCCTATCAGCTTGGTGGTATCGTCGAAGTCGAATTCCTTGCTTAAAGGGTTCTCCACTTTTTCCTTGATGTTGGCCGGCAGGTCGCTGCCGTTTACGGTCAGCACCAGCACCTTGTAGTCGGTCAGCAGTCCGTGTTCGACCGCATAGCTGAAGTTGACACGGAAGAACTCTTTTCCGTAGATGTTTTCATCGTCCATCGAGAAGAGGACTGCATCTTTTTCGGCCGCCTTCTTCTGGGCACCCTCGCCGTAAAGGCGTGGGGTGGCGGTCATGTACAGGCGTTTGCGTCCCTGCACGTTTTCGTTGCTGTGTATCTTGGTGAAGCTGCTCTCGTTGTCGCGGTCTCTCATCACACCGGTTGTGCGGTGCGCCTCGTCGCAGACAATAAAGTCGAACACGCCGTACTCGCCGTTGGTCTCTTTCAAAATGGCGCGTTGTGCCTCGCTCACGGCATCCACACTCTGGTAGGTGCTGAACACCACCACCATACCCTTGCCCTGCTCGCTGTGTTTTCTGTAAAGTTTCAGCTGCCTGGCAATAGTGTCCGCATTGGTGGTAGCGGGCAGCGGCAGGTCTATCACGCTGTCTTCCTTATCGTCGAAATTGTTGTTCTTTTTGGTAATCTTGCTGCTCTTGCTGTCGCTGCAGATGCAGACGGCCTTAAACGGCTTTTTGCTGTCGGCGCTCCAGTCGTTCAGGGCTTGTCCCAGCAGGGCGATGCTCGGCACCATAAACAATATCAGTCCTTTCTGGTCGGTCAGCTGTTCCACCAGGTTCAGGGCCGTATAGGTTTTTCCCGTTCCGCAGGCCATCACCAGCTTGCCGCGGTCGTTGCCTTCCTCAATAAAGTGGGTCCTGGCCTTGCTGATGGCTTTCAGCTGGTGCTCCTTCAACTGCTTGCCGGCCAGTCGGGCGTCGCTGCCCTGGCTGCCGCCTTCCAATTTTGTCCAGTCGACCGGACTCATCTCCAAATCCTTCAGGCCGATGCGCTGCACGGGCGGATTTTGGTTAGCGATGGTCTGGGTGGCGGTCGGGCCCCAGTGGTCGGTGGTCGATATCCACAACCGCAGGCTGAAACCCACCGTCTTTAAGGTCACGTCATCGGTAAAAGTCTTGCTCGAGGTGGAAAGGAAGGTGTCGACGGCCGGTTTATCGATGACGGCGTTCGCATCGTAGCACTTGCACTGAATAGCCCAGTAGTCGCCCTCTTCGGTGCGGGCCACCAGGTCAATGCCCGTATCCTTGCCGCCAAACTCGCCCTTAGCCGGAAACTCGTCCCACAACCAAACTTTTTTCAGCAGGTTGCAGTAGCGGGGGTCCGACTGCAGCCAGCGCTGCATCAGTTTTTCAAAAACAGCGCCTTTCTGGCGTTCGGTAACCGACTGTTGTCTGACTTTTGCGAGGATGTCGTGAATGTTCATGGTGTTCTGCTCGTTTGTCCGTTCGGGGGAAAGAGCGGAGCCGAAACCAGCGGAACACAGGGGCCGTATGGCCTGAAACAGGCGCATAAGTCCCCTTACCCGCCACAAAAGAGCTTTGTGGCGGTTTTCGTGCGGTTCAAATTAAAGGGTAGGGCTCCTCCCCCTGCCGGGGTTAGAGCGTCAGGCTATTCCATATCGTGCAAACTTTTTCAGGGTCAGGCGTATAAACACACAAAGCGTGGGCAAATGCTTACCTACGCTTCGGGTGTTTGGCCAGACCCTCTAATACAGATAAACATCACCCACGCAAGGCGCGGGCGTTGCCTTTATCATTCTGTATTAGAAACTTCTTAGTGGCCAAACTTTGAAGCGTTTCCAGAATAAATAGCGACGCTATTAATTGAATTCTATGTATGTCACAACTGTGCGCTTTTTAGGGTGCATAGTGCCTTGCAAAAATAAGGAAAGCGCTGAAAATATGCAACCACCTCCGCCGCTTTTGTTGCCAACATAAGCGGTGTCGGACGGGCTGTAGCTCCCCACAATGTGGAGAGACGGCCGTTTTTTGGGGGAATCGGTTATAAAATGGGCAATACCCTTGTTTTTTTACCTCGAATTTTTCAACTTTGTATCATTAATGATACTTTAAGGCACCCGGAAATGAAAAAGCCGTTCGATAAACACTTTGTATACGAGTTCTCCAATGAGGATATTGTTACGGAACTGTGTAAAAAGATTAAACTTGTGAGGCTCAGTTGCTGTTTTTCCCAACAAGAACTGGCCGATAAGTCAGGGGTCTCTGTAATAACGGTTAAACGGATAGAGTCGCTTAAAGTTAACGACATTACGCTTGGGACGCTTCTGAAAATCATGCGTGTTAGCGGACTTTTGGAGGGCATTGTCGATTTGTTGCCCGATTTGCCTGCATCTCCTTTCCTTATAGATGAGAAGTCGGGCAAAAGGCTGAAAAGGTTTAACAGTAAACGCAAGGCTTTATGAAGGGGATACATACAATTGTTAACGTGTTTCTGTGGGGAAAATGTATAGGAAAGTTGGATTGGGATTTCAATCGCCATTGTTCTGTTTTCCAGTTTACTGATGAATATCTGCGAATGCCGTATGATATTTGTCCTTCTACGCATCCGAAACGGAAGCCTCTCTCTGGCTCTTTCTTTGGTAATAAGAATAAATTGTATCAGGGTTTACCCGAATTTTTAGCGGATTCCCTCCCTGACCGGTGGGGCTCTTCTTTGTTCGACATGTGGATGACTGACAATAATATTCCAATAACAGAGGCCTTGCCTTTGCTGAAACTTTCGTATATCGGAAAAAGGGCTATGGGGGCGCTGGAATTCCAACCCGATAGGTTTGTTGGTGACGGTTCAGATCATGTAGATGTGTCTTCTTTGGCCGAACTTGCCGCTAAAATCTACAGAGATAGGGATATGGCTATGATTTCGCCCAACGAAAGTTTCACGATGAAGAAGTTGATTTATCTTGGCACTTCTGCTGGTGGTATGAGACCAAAGGCTGTTGTCGCATATAACCCGCAAACTGACGAATTCCGTTCTGGACAGGTTGAACTACCTGATGGTTATAAACACTACATCATCAAATTTAAAGAGGATTACGATTCTCCAACTACCGAAGTGGAGATGGTGTATTACGAAATGGCAAAGATGGCAGGGATTAATATGATGCCTTGTTTCTTGAAAGAAATTGATGGACGTAGGCACTTTGTTACAGAAAGGTTCGACCGCAGAAATGGTGAGAAAGTCTTTTGTCAAACGCTTGCTGCCATTATGCCTGAGGCGGATGATTATTTGAAAATATGTTGGCTGGCCGACACTTTACGGCTGCCGCAGGAGGACAAAGACCAATTGTTTCTAAGAATGGTTTTTAATTTTGCTGCTGGTGTCTCTGATGATCACAATAAAAACATCTCTTTCCTTATGGACAAATCTGGGCGTTGGCGTTTATCTCCTGCCTACGATGTTATGTTCTCTGCCAATACGTGGGAGGACCCTTCTGCACATATACACGCTCTTGGACTAATGGGTAAAAAGTCTGGCTTAAGCACGAATGACTTTATAGAATTTGCGGAAGATTTTGTTGACAATCCGGAATTGAAAATTCAGCATGTTTACCGCGCTGTCGACTGTTTCCGTCCGCTTTGCAAACAATATCGTATAGATGATGCTGTTTCCGATAGAATTCAAAAGGTATTGGCTGGGCTTGTTAAAAGATAATGTGGCACCATCGGTGTTTCTTACTTGCAACCTTTTTCTTTTGTTGTCTCGTCGCGGTCCGTTCTCCTGTTACTTACCTCTTGTCACTTATTTTGTATCGTTTCAGTCCATCTGGAAGACGGTACCTTTAAACTTAGTCCAATCTCCTTACCAGTCCCTTGCGACCTGTCGTTTCGTTGCCCCCGTCTGGAAGACGGTATCTCGATAACCGGGTATGTTGGATTGGCCCCCGCCATTTCATCGTGCCCGGCTGCCCGCACGAGCAATGTGCGTTTGGAAAACGCTACGAGCCAACCCTGCAGTAGTGTGGAGCCCTGAGAGGACAGCGCAAATCAGACGCCACACGGCAGAAATCGCACGTGTCTGTAGCCAGTACTTTTGTACCTGCCCATCCAGCCTGTAAGGCTATACCTCTGTAACCGTGGGCACCGCCCACGGTCAGACCTATCTTCACCTCTCAGCCAGGAAGGCTGTACCTAGCTATGTCCGCCATGACGGAAAGTCGTACGAAAAATGTGTAAAGAATCACAAAAGTCGTACGAAAATTGTGTGCAGAATCACAAAAGTCGTATGAAAAATGTGTAAATTTGTTCCGCTAACAGTAAAATGCTACAATATGGAAAGACTTTCTTTTAAGGATTTGCTGGACTGGAAGAACAAAAAGAACCGGAAACCTTTGTTGGTGGAAGGCGCACGGCAGGTTGGAAAAACCTGGCTGGTTAAAGAGTTTGGAAAACGCTGTTATAAAGAAGTCGCCTACGTCAATTTTGAGGAAAGAAAACAGCTAAGGAATCTTTTCGACGAAGATTTCGATATGGAACGGATTCTTTTTGCTATAAAGACCGCCACAAAGACAAATATGGTACCGGGTGAGACGCTGATCTTTCTAGATGAGATTCAGGAGGCCCACGAGGGGCTTACTGCCCTGAAGTATTTTGCTGAAAATGCTCCCGAACACCATGTTATTACTGCCGGTTCGTTGTTAGGGGTTGAACTTCATAGGAAAACCTCGTTTCCGGTGGGAAAAATAGAGTTTATGGTGCTTAGGCCTTTGTCTTTCGCCGAATTTCTGATGGCGGTCGGGGAACAGCAGTTAGGGGAGTTGCTTTGTCTGAAAAAATGGTCTACTGTGCGCCTTTTTTCCGACCAGTTGAAAATGCGCCTGAGGCAGTACTATTTTGTGGGAGGAATGCCCGAGGCGGTGAAACTCTTTGCCGAAAACAACGACTTGCAGGAGGTGAGACAAGTGCAGCATGCTATTCTGGCTACTTACGAAAGGGACTTTTCTAAACATGCCCCTACTGAAATTGTGCCTAGAATCAGACAACTCTGGAATTCGCTTCCTGCGCAACTGAGTAAGGAGAACAGAAAATTTATTTATGGATTGGTTCGTGAGGGCGCCAGGGCTCGGGAGTACGAAATTGCAATTGATTGGATAAGGGATTGTGGACTCATTCACCAGATATGTCGTGTGAAGGTGCCTAGAATCCCCTTGAAAAGTTACGAAGATAGGTCGTCGTTCAAAATTTACTTGTTAGATGTCGGACTTTTGTCTGCTATGTGCGATTTGGACCAAGAAACACTTTTGAAGGGTAATTTGGTGTTTACCGAATTTAAGGGCGCGCTTACGGAACAGTATGTGATGCAGGAACTTATTGGCAAATTTCCGTTGTTTTATTGGTCTAAAGACAAGTCGGAGCAGGAAGTCGATTTCTTAATCCAGCACAATGGAGTGGTGGTCCCTATAGAGGTGAAGGCCGAAGAGAACCTTCAAGCCAAGAGCCTTAAATCTTTTGTGCGGGAAAATAGTTCTACCAGTGCTGTCAGAACCTCTATGTCCGATTACAGGGAAGAGTCTTGGATGACGAACGTCCCTCTTTACGCTATCGAATCCTATTTCTAGTGCCAGCAATACCGCTACGAGCCAGCCTTGCAACTGCAGTATGGTATAGCCCAAGTTAGATGCAATGCCTATAGGCTCATGTTCCTCATGTGTGTGTTGTAGGAAGTCTCCGTCTGGAAGACGGTATCTCCATAACCGGGTATGGTGAAATGGTTCTGCCATTTCATCGTGCCCGGATGCCGGCATGAACTATGTGCGTTTGGAAAACGCTACGAGCCAACCCTGCAACTGCAGTATGGTATAGCCCAAGTTAGATGCAATGCCTATAGGATCATGTTCCTCATGTGTGTGTTGTAGGAAGTCCCCGTCTGGAAGACGGTACCTCCATAACCGGGTATGTTGAAATGGTCCCGCCATTTCAACGTGCCCGGATTCCCACATCACACCAATGCGTTTGGAAAACGCTACGAGCCAACCTTGCAATAGTGTCGAGCCCTGAAAAAACAGCGCAAATCAGAAGCCATTCCGGTAGCCTTGTTTTTCCCTAAAAACCACTATCTTTGCAGAAAGTCAACCCCATATCAGCGCAGACCATGAAATACCCGATCGGCATACAGACATTCGAAAAAATTATACAGGGCGGCTACGTCTATGTAGATAAGACCGAGTTAATCTACAAACTGGTTGATTCGGGCGAATACTATTTCCTGAGCCGTCCGCGCCGTTTTGGAAAAAGTTTGCTGACCTCAACGCTCGAAAATTATTTCCTTGGCAAAAAAGAGTTGTTCAAGGGACTTGCTATGGAACACTTGGAAAAGGATTGGGTGACATATCCGGTCTTCCATTTGGACTTCTCTGGCGAGTCGTACACGAGTGAGGAGACAACGCGGTCTGTTATCAACAAATTCCTTCTTCGGCAAGAGTCTGTTTATGGCAAAGGAGAGGGAGAAACGACTTTCGGTTTACGCCTCATAGGTTTGTTACAGCGTGCATACGAACGGACGGGACAGAAGGCGGTTGTCCTTATTGACGAATACGACAAACCCCTGACCGACACGATTGGCAACGCTGCCCTGCAAGACAGCAACAGAGCCTTGTTGCAAGGTCTGTATGGAGTGATGAAACGGGCCGACAGTTTTATCAAGTTCGCCTTCCTGACTGGTGTGACGCGCTATGGCAAACTGGGTATTTTCAGTGCGGCGAACAATCCGAAAGACATCTCGATGAGTGATGATTATACTTCCATCTGTGGTATCACGGAAGCTGAGTTACACGCTTATTTTGATGAGGAGGTGCAACAGTTTGCCGCAAAATTAGGGGTTAGCAGGCAGGAAATGTACACGTTGCTAAAACGCAGGTACGACGGTTACCATTTTACAGAACAGTCGGAAGATGTGTATAATCCTTTCAGTTTGCTTAATGCGTTGTCTGACAGGAAACTGGCTAATTCTTGGTTCGCTACCGGTACTCCGACCTATTTGACTAAGATTTTAAAGAAAAAGTCGTTCGACCTGTCCAAGTTTAACAATGGCATCTTTGCCACAGTCGAGAGCATTTCCTCATTTGGCAATGGCGAGGAGAACATCACCGCCGCCCTGTACCAGAGCGGCTACCTGACCATTAAGGGATACGATGGTAGGAAATTTTACCATCTCGCTTTCCCAAATGAAGAGGTGGAGGATGGTTTTGTACAGTGCCTGATGGCTGAGTTCTCTGGCCGAAGTGAAGGTGAAATGGATGGCGACTTGCTTGTCTTGAGAGACACTATTGAAGCCGACGACGTCGACGGCTTTATGTCGCAAATACAATATATCATGAGCCAGGTGCCTTTCGAGAGCAACGACCCCAAGCAGATTGAGGCGAACTTCCGGAATATGGCTTATCTGATGATCCGTTTCACGGGTCACCAGGTGGCTGTGGAGCACCCTGTTCTGGGTGGCCGTGTCGACATCTTCTTCGAGACGGAGGCCTGCGCCTACCTTATCGAGTGCAAGCGCGACCAGTCGGCACAGGAGGCGTTAGCGCAAATCGACGAGAAAAAGTATGCGGAAAGGATTTCCGCTCCCGGCAAACGCTTTGTGAAAATTGGTGCCAATTTCAGCACCGCCGAGCGCAACCTTACTGAATGGCTTGTGGGCTGATGCTTTTTCTCCCTTTTGGGGACGGCATCGCAGCCCTGTTGCCAGCCACTTCTGTGAATCGCTAGATCCTATAACAAGAAAGGGAAAACGGATTTCCGTTTTCCCTTTCTTGTTTATTGTTGGTCTTTTGTTCGAACCTTACTTCGCCACGTAGCGGATGGTGTTGCCCGCATCCGATTTCACCAAGTAGACGCCCTTTGCAAGATGCAGACCGTCTAGAGTGGCGGTGAGGTCGTTGCCCGATTCCACTTGGCCAATAGCCACGCCAAGCGCCGTGTAGATGGTGTAGTGGGTTGCATTTTCTGCGGTGACAACCTCGGCCGAAGTCGATTCCTCCTCTGCGAAGCTGAACTTGTCGATGTCGAAATAGTTAGCGTCGACAGCCAGTTTCAGCAAATGTTCGCCAGCGGTCAGGTTCACCGTTTCGCTAACCTCGGTCAGTACGTCCCAGTCGCCAGTGTTGGTGACACCGATGCTGCCGCTGATTGGCTCGTCGTCCAGCTCAAAGTGGAAAGCAGCCTCGTCGTTGTCGGTCGATACCAGCGCTGTAAGTTTGTAGCTGCCGGTTTTAGCCACATTCACCGTGTAAACCAGCCACTCGTCCTTCATAGTCCAACCAACAATAGTACCGTTGACAGTCTTCTTGATGTCGACTCCTTCTGTTCGGAACGCTTCGCCTTGGTTGGTACTGTCGTTGTCGCTGTAGGCAACGCCCTTGCCGCCGTAGTCGAATTCTTCCGCCTCAATGGTGCCGGGTATGCTGGCAGCGGTTCCATTGAAAGGCTCGTGTACCAGGTCGAACTTTATCCAGTCGAGGTCGAAATACGGATTGTCGATGACCAGTTTCAGCTGGTGGGTACCTGCTGGCAGGTTCACCGTTCCCTCTATCTCCTTATAAGTGGTCCAACTGCCTGTCGACGGTATGTCGATCGGCTCGGTCACGTCCTTTCCGTCAATCTGGAAGTGGAATTGGGCACCCTCGTTCTCGGTGGCCACGTTGGCACTCCAGTGGAACCGGGTGGCGTCGGCAATGTTCACGGTGTAGGTCAGCCATTCGTCTTGGGCCATCCAGCCTATCGAGTAGTTGCCGTTGCCGTTTGCCTTGATGTCTACACCGTCCTCGCGGTATTCGCCGCCCTCGTTTCCTTTGTCGGTATCGTGGTAGCCTTTACCTTCTCCGCCAAGGTCGTAGTCCTCTGCCTGAATCAGGCCGGGTATAGCGGCCGGAGTGCCGTTGAAGGGCGCTTGTTTAGAGAGGGTGCCGTCGCACGAAGGGTAGTCTTCCTGCGCCCACTCTTTGTACCATTTGAAGCAGGCAACGCCGCTGGCCTCTTCGGGTTGTGGCTTGTTCATAAAGGCGGGTTGCACTTTCCCGCTCTTCATGTAGACGTCCATATCGACGTAGCAGGTGGTGCTGGTCAGGGTGATAGAGAAGTTGCCGAAGTGGTCCATCATTCCTTTCAGTGCGTTACCCCAGGTCGAGGTGTGTGCGGTTGCCCAGGTGCCGTAGTTCTTGCCCGTGGCCGAGCCGTCGTAGTTGGTGTTGTTGGTCTCGCCGGGCGACCAGTCGCATTCGGTGATGACGATAGGCTTCGAATCGACGTGTGGCACCTGCTTCTTCATGTTGGTGATGAAGCTCTGGGTGCTGCAGTTGTTGTCTTGTTGGCCGTACCAGCCCGAATAGACGTGGATGGCGTAGCCGAAGTTGTTGTCTTTGATCGGATATTTCGCATAACTCTCGTACGACGACTGGTAACCCTCGCCGGGTACCCAGATGATGCCGGTGAAGCCGTTGGAACGGATCTTGTCGATGATGGGTTGGAAGAAGTCGGTCTTGGCCGGTCCGTTTGCCGGACCCCATTGGCCGTCGGTCGGACGGTTGCCGTTCTTGTCCTTTACGCGTACGGGCTCGTTGGCCAACTCTAACGACAGCCAGCCGGCGTTGGCTTTCACGAACTCGTTGCTCGACACAATGTCCCACACATCGAGCAGGTATTTCTGGTAGGCGTCGCCCACTTGAATGTCTCCCGGACATACACCCGGTGGACGCATTATCACATAAAGGCCGTGTTTGTTTGCGTCTTCTGCTATGGGCAGAAACAGCTTCTCGAGGTAGAGTTTGACCTTGTTGCGGTCGTAGTTCTGGGCAAGGTCGTCTTCGCCACCGTTTGTAACAGCCCCCTCTTTACGTAGCCACGCTGGCTCCATGTGCAGGCGGAAAATGTCGCAGTACGCTCCTTGCTCGTTGTCGGTGATGGCTTCGAATATCTTTGTAAAATAGTCGCGGGCGCGTGGACAGGCAGCTTCTACGTAGCCGCCAAGGTCCCAACTGGTCCAGCGGTCGTTGTTGAACCACATGCTCGGGGTGTCCATTACACCATGCAGGTTCACAATGTTCCCGTTGGGGTCTTTCAGGTACTTGCCGTCGACGTGCAGGTCGGGTGTGCATTCAAGCGCATAGGCGCTCGTGCCTGATATACAACTGGTGAATGCTATCGTATACAACAGTTTTCGTAGTGTAGTCGTTTTATTCATGGTAGTTAGCTTTGTAGTTTCTTTGGGGCAAATTTAAAGCTAACTGCTGGCTTTTCGTGACGAAAAAAACTGCATATAGTTAAATTATTCCGTCAATTTATAGTTGTTTGCAACAATTTTCTCAATTGCTGAGACAATTCTACAGAAATCTCGAATTTCACAGCGTAACTTTGCGTATCTGTTTCCCTGCCTTTACTATATAGGCTACTTGTTACCTGTCACTTGTTTAGTTTTGTTGCAACCCGTCTGGAAGAATGGAACCTCCAATCTGGTAGCCGTATACTCGTCACCAGCGACTTGTAACTTAGTTCTTGTCACTTATCGCTTCGTTGCAGTCCGTCTGGAAGACGGTATTTCCCAAACCGGGTATGTTGAAAGGCCCCAGCCATTCCAACGTGCCCGGATTCCCACACCACACCAGCGCGTTTGGAAAACGCTACGTGCCAACCTTGTAGTAGTAAACTCCTGAAAAAAATAAGGCAGAACAGCAGCCATTCCGGTAGGCTAATTTTTCAAAAAGGTCACTATACTTGTTTCTTGCAACCTGTCCTCCGTCACCTGCCTCTTGTCATTTGTATAGTTTCGTCGCAGCCCGTCTGGAAGAATGGAACCTCCAATCTGGTAGCCGTATACTCGTCACCAGCGACTTGTAACTTAGTCTTGTCACTTATCGCTTCGTTGCAGTCCGTCTGGAAGACGGTATTTCCCTAACCGGGTATGTTGGAATGGCCCTCCGCCATTCCAACGTGCCCGGATTCCCACACCACACCGCTGCGTTTGGAAAACGCTACGTGCCAACCTTGCTATAGTACAACCTTGCGTGTTTGCGCCCCGGCTTTAACCAAATAAATTCCAGATTGCGGCACTGTCATCTGTGCCTCTCCGCTCATAGTTCTGGCTTTGCCAATCAGTTTTCCTCCCACCTCGTAGACCTCAATGTCAGCATTCGCATTGCCGATGAAAATAGTGAGCCCCGATGTGCGAACCGACAAGCCTTCTTCTGCAGGAACCGCCTCTGTTCGTGTCTCCAGCCAATTAACGGTCCACCCTTCAGGAATGTGGCTGCCGTTATAATATAAGGTTAGTTCTTCTGGACAGACGAAAGTCCCGTTTTTGGCAACATAATCAGTCCAACGATAGGTAGTAGAGGGACCCCAGTCTGAAAATGCAACTTTTATATATGTAAGGCGCCAACAGCCCTCAAACATACTCCAGTAGCAGTGTCCTATTAATGTTGTGGCCGGCAAATCCGGCGCTTTTGTCAGTTCGGTACATCTACAAAACATATATTCATAGCAACTGTCTTTCAATGTTGTCGCTGGCAGTTCCGGCGCCTCTGTCAGACTGGAACATCCGTGAAACATGTAGCTGTAGCAACTTGTTGCCAATGTTGTCGCTGGCAGTTCCGGTGCCTCTGTCAGACTGGAACACCCGCCAAACATGTAGCTGTAGCAATTTTTTTCCAATGTTGTCACTGGTAGTTTCGGCGCCTTTTTCAGACTGGAACACCCGTGAAACATGTGGGCGTAGCATCCTCCTGCTATAGTTGTAGCTGGTAGTTCCGGCGCCTCTGTCAGACTGGTACATCCGCGAAACATATCGGCGTAGCAATTTCCTGCTAATGTTGTCGCTGGCAGTTTTGGCGCTTGTGTCAGGCTGTTGCACATGTAAAACATGCTATTGTAGCAAAGTTCTGCTACTGTTGTCGCCGGCAGTTCTGGCGCTTGTGTCAGGCTTGAACACTCACTAAACATATTAGCGTAGCACCCTTTTGCCAATGTTGTCGCTGGCAGTTTTGGCGCTTGTGTCAGACTTGTGCACTTGCTGAACATACCTTCATAGCAGTTCTTTTCTAATTGTGTTACTGGAAGTTCCGGTGCCTGAGTGAGACTTGTACACCTGCTGAACATATAGTAGTAGCAGCCATATGCCAATGTTGTTGCTGGTAGTTCTGGCGTTTGTGTTAGGCTGGAACATCCTTTAAACATTTCGAGGTAGCAAGCTCTTGCCAGTGTTGTTGCTGGTAGTTCTGGCGCCTTTGTCAGACTGGAACAGTCTTGAAATAGTCTACAAAAACAGTAGTCGTATGGAATGGTTTTACTTTCACCGTCACCGTCTACCAGGCTCATTACACTTCCGCTGGCAGCAATGGCTCCCTCCATTTTGAAGTTGGAATAATAGCTCGTTGTTACCTTACTGTCAGGCTTTTCACCTTTCAGTAGTGCCCGATCTCCTTTGGCCAAACCAACGGGCCCGTCTGTTAGTTGGTTCCAGGTTTCTCCGTTATCTAAAGAGTAAAAGATTTTCGATTTTATGTTGTGGTCCTCTATACTGAACGACGAGTTGTCTTCCTCGGCTGTAAAGGTGAGGTAGTTGGCGGCAAATGAGGTGCAGCAGAGTGCAAGCTGCGTGAACAATAGGATAAAGATTTTTTTCATATTGTGTTTGTGTTCGTTAAACACGTAAATTTACAAAATATTGTCGTTTTTTCTCCATTAATGGTTGAAATCGCTTTTTCTGCTGTCCGAAATTTACGGTCCCCTGCCAGCCTGTCACTTGTCCTTTGTTATGTTTCGTTGCCATCCGTCTGGAAGACGGTATCTCCCTAACCGGGTATGTTGGAATGGCCCTCCGCCATTTCAACGTGCCCGGATTCTCGTGCCACACCGCTGCGTTTGGAAAACGCTACGTGCCAACCTTGCTATATACATCTTTTAGTGTATGTGCTCCGGATTTAACCAAATTGTGGCTCTGTTATCCTGACTACTCCTTTACTAATTATTTGCTGATGTCTTCGTTTACAACTTTCCAACCTTTAGGTATGAAGTTTTCCCCGTGTTTTATCAGCAAATTTTTAGGGCAGATAAAAGTACCGTTTTCTGCAACACCTTCAAGCCAATTATCGGTGCCAGTTCCCCAGTCTGTAAATGCGACTTTTATGTATGCAAGGTTTGAGCATCCGCTAAACATTCCGTAGTAGCACTTTTCTGCTAATGTTGTAGCCGGCAGTTTCGGTGCTTTATTCAGACTGGTACACCCGCTAAACATTTCGTGGTAGCAGTAATCTGCCAATGTTGTTGCCGGCAGTTCCGGCGCTTGTGTCAAACTGGTACATCCGCCAAACATGGAGTCGTAGCACCCTTCTGCCAATGTTGTAGCTGGCAATTTCGGTGCTTTTGTCAGACTTGTGCACCCTATAAACATTTTGTAGTAGCAATATTTTGCCAATGTTGTAGCTGGTAATTTCGGTGCTTTTGTCAGGCTTATGCATCCTAAAAACATCCATTGATAGCAGTTTTCTGCTAATGTTGTAGCTGGCAGTTCCGGTGCCTGTGTCAGACTGGTGCATCCTTCAAACATTTCCATATAGCATCCTTCTGCCAATGTTGTTGCTGGCAGTTCTGGCGCTTTTGTCAGACTGGTACATTTGCTGAATATTTCGCAGTAGCAGTTTTTTGCTAATGTTGTAGCTGGCAGTTCCGGTGCTTGTGTCAAACTTGTGCATCCGTCAAACATACCGTAGTAGCAACTTCCTGCCAGTGTTTTAGCCGGCAGTTCTGGCGCTTTTGTCAGACTTGTGCATCCGCTAAACATATATCTATAGCACCATTTTGCCAATGTTGTCGCTGGCAGTTCTGGTGCTTTATTCAGACTGGTACATCCGCTAAACATTCTGTAGTAGCAGTTTTCTGCTAATGTTGTAGCCGGCAGTTTCGGTGCTTGTATCAGACTGGTGCACTCTCTAAACATTGCATTGTAGCATCCTTCTGCCAGTGTTGTCGCCGGCAGTTCTGGCGCTTGTGTCAGACTGGTACACCCGCTAAACATTCCTCCGTAGCAACCTTCTGCCAGTGTTGTAGCCGGTAGTTCTGGTGTATGTGTCAAACTTGTGCATCCGTTAAACATTTCTCTATAGCATTCTTCTGCCAATGTCTTAGCCAGCAGATTTGGCGCTTGTGTCAAACTAGTGCATCCTTTAAACATCCACCAATAGCATTTTTTTTCCAGTGTTGTAGCTGGCAGTTCTGGCGCTTGTGTCAGACTGGCGCATCCGTCAAACATTGCGTAGTAGCATCCTTCTGTCAATTTCTTAGCCGGCAGTTCTGGTGCCTGCCTCAGACTTGTGCATCCGCTAAACATCCCGCAATAGCATCCTCCTACCAATGTGTTAGCCGGCAGCTGCGGTGCCTGTTTCAGACTTGTGCATCCGCTAAACATCCCGCAATAGCATCCTCCTGTCAACGTTGTAGCTGGCAGTTTGGATGCTTTTGTCAGGCTGGTGCACCCGCTAAACATCTCCCAATAGCATTTTCCTGCTAAGGTTGTTGCTGGCAGTTCCGGTGCCTGTGTCAGACTTGTGCATCCGTTAAACATTTTGTAGTAGCAGTTTTCTGCCAATGTCGTGGCCGGTAGTTCTGGCGCTTGTGTCAATCTGGTGCAATTTTCGAACAATTTATAAAAACAGTAGGCGTATGGAATGGTTTCCCCTTCTCCATTTCTGTCTACCAGACTCATCACACTTCCGCTGGCGGCAATGCTTCCCTCCATTTTGAAGGTGGAATAATTTCTCCATGATGGCTTTTGGTTTGGTCCTGTTCCTTTCAATAGCGCCCGGTCTCCTTTCGCCAACTTGACGGGTTGGTCGGTTAGCTTGTTCCAGGTCTTTCCGTTGTCTAGTGAGTAGAAGATGTTCGACTTTATGTCGTGGTCTTCTATACTGAACGCCGAACTGTCTTCCTCGGCAGTAAAAGTGAGGTAGTTGGCGGCAAATGAGGTGCAGCAGAGTGCAAGCTGCATGCACAGCAGGGTAACGACTTTTTTGATCATGGTGTTTGGTTTCTTCGGACTAATTTACACATTATTTGTTGGTGTCTTCGTTTACAATTTTCCAACCTTCGGGTATGAAGTTTTCCCCATATACTGTCGGCAACTTTTTAGGGCAGATAAAAGTACCGTTTTCAGCAACACCTGTAAGCCAATTATCGGTGCCAGTTCCCCATTCAGTAAATGCTATTTTGATGCGTGAAAGTTTCTCGCATTTGATAAACATCCACTTATAGCATCCTTCTGTCAATGTCTTAGCCGGCAGTTCCGGTGCCTGTGTCAGGCTGGTGCATCCGTAAAACATGCGGTTGTAGCAGTAGTCTGCCAATGTTGTGGCTGGCAGTTCCGGTGCTTGTGCTAAACTTGTACATCCGCTAAACATCCACTTATAGCATCCTTCTGCCAATGTTGTGGCCGGCAGTTCCGGTGCTTGTGCTAAACTTGTACATCCGCTAAACATATACATATAGCATTCTTCTTCCAGTGTTGTGGCTGGCAGTTTAGGTGACTGTGTCAGGCTGGTGCACTTGTTAAACATTGCATAGTAGCAGTATTTTGTCAGTCTTGTCGCCGGCAGTTCCGGTGCCTGTGTCAGACTGGTGCATCCTTCAAACATTTCCATATAGCATCCTCCTACCAATGTGTTAGCCGGCAGCTGCGGTGCCTGTTTCAGACTTGTGCATCCTCTAAACATGCTTTGGTAGCATCCATATTCCAATACTGTAGCTGGCAGTTTCGGCGCTTGTGTCAAACTAGTGCAGTAGCTAAACATCTCCCAATAGCATCTTATTGCTAAGGTTGTCGCTGGCAGTTCTGGCGCTTTTGTCAGACTGGTGCATCCGATAAACATGCTTTGGTAGCATCCATATTCCAATACTGTCGCTGGCAGTTCTGGCGCTTGTGTCAGACTGGTGCATCCTTCAAACATTTCCCTATAGCATCCTTCTGCCAATGTTGTAGCTGGCAGTTCTGGCGCTTTTGTCAGACTACTACAATCATCGAACAGTTTACAAAAACAGTAGTTGTATGGAATGGTTTTTCCTTCTCCATTTCCGTCTACCAGGCTCATCACACTTCCGCTGGCGGCAATGGCTCCCTCCATCTTGAAGTTGGAATAATTTTCCCATGCAGGCGTTCCGTTTGGCTTTCCTCCTTTCAGTAGCGCCCGTTTCCCTTTGGCCAAGCTGACGGGTTGGCCAGTTAGTTGTTCCCAGGTCTTCCCGTTGTTTAGTGAGTAGAATATGTTCGACTTTATGTCGTGGTCCTCTATACTGAACGACGAGTTGTCTTCCTCGGCTGTAAAGGTGAGGTAGTTCGCGGCAAATGAGGTGCAGCAGAGTGCAAGTTGCATGCACAGCAGGGTAAGGAGTTTTTTGATCATGGTGTTGAGTTCTTTTGGGCAAATTTACCAATTATTTGTTGAAGTCTTCGTTTACAATTTTCCAGCCTTCGGGTATGAAGTTCTCTCCATATTTTATCGATAATTTTTTAGGGCAGATAAATGTGCCGTTTTCTGCAACGTCTTCAAGCCAATTATCGGTGCCAGTTCCCCATTCAGTAAATGCTATTTTGATGCGTGAAAGTTTTGTGCATTTGTTAAACATCTTCTTATAGCATCCTTCTGCCAGTGTTGTCGCCGGCAGTTCTGGCGCTTGTGTCAGACTGGTACACCAGCTAAACATCCACCCATAGCATCCTTCTGCCAGTGTTGTTGCTGGCAGTTTGGGTGCTTGTGTCAGGCTGGTACACCCGCTAAACATTTCTCCGTAGCAACCTTCTGCCAGTGTTGTAGCCGGCAGTTCTGGTGTCTGTGTTAGACTGGTGCATCCTTCAAACATTTCTCCGTAGCAACCTTCTGCCAGTGTTGTCGCCGGCAGTTCTGGCGCTTGTATCAGACTGGTGCACTCGCTAAACATTCCTCCGTAGCAACCTTCTGCCAGTGT
>DETD01000031.1:0-89421 GCA_002362105.1 Bacteroidales bacterium UBA3297 | reverse complement strand
CCAGTGTTGTAGCCGGCAGTTCTGGCGCTTGTGTCAGACTGGTACACCCGCTAAACATCCACACATAGCAACCTTCTGCCAGTGTTGCTGCCGGCAGTTCAGACGCTTTTGTTAGGCTGGTGCACTCGCTAAACATCGACTTATAGCATCCTTTTTCCATTGTTGTTGCTGGCAATTCTGGTGCCTGTGTCAGACTGGTGCACCCGCTAAACATCCCTTCGTAGCATCCTTCTGCCAATGTTGTGGCCGGCAGTTCCGGTACCTGTGTCAGGCTGGTGCATTCTTCAAACATTCCCATATAGCACTCTTCTGCCAACGTTGTCGCTGGCAGTTTGGATGCTTTTGTCAGGCTGGTGCAACCGCTAAACATCTCCCAATAGCATTTTCCTGTCAATGTTGTAGCCGGCAGTTCCGATGCTTGTGTCAAACTTGTGCAGCTGCTAAACATGTAGCTGTAGCAACCTGTTGCCAATGTTGTTGCTGGCAATTCTGGTGCCTGTGTCAGACTTGTGCATCCGCTAAACATGCTTTGGTAGCATCCATATTCCAATACTGTCGCTGGCAGTTTCGGCGCTTGTGTCAGACTTGTGCAATCATCAAACATTCCTTCATAGCAATCTTTTTCCAATGTTGTAGCCGGCAATTCCGATGCTTGTGTCAAACTTGTGCAGCTGCTAAACATGTAGCTGTAGCAACCTGTTGCCAATGTTGTTGCTGGCAATTCTGGTGCCTGTGTCAGACTGGTGCACCCGCTAAACATGTAGCTGTAGCAACCTTCTGCCAATGTTGTGGCCGGCAGTTCCGGTACCTGAGTCAGGCTGGTGCATCCGTTAAACATAAAGCCGTAGCATCCATGTTCCAATACTGTAGCTGGCAGTTTCGGCGCTTGTATCAGACTGGAGCATCTGTCAAACATAAAGCCGTAGCAGTTATTTGTCAATGTTGTAGCTGGCAGTTTTGGTGCTTGTGTCAGGCTTGTGCATGCACTAAACATTCCGTTATAGCAGTTGTCTGCCAATGTTGTCGCTGGTAGTTTGGGCGCTTGTGTCAAACTTGTGCATCTGCTAAACATTTCCTGGTAGCATTTGTCTGCCAATGTTGTAGCCGGTAGTTCTGGCGCCTTTGTCAGGCTACTACAATGTTCGAACAGCCTATAAAAACAGTAGGCGTATGGAATGGTTTTTCCTTCTCCAATTCCGTCTACCAAGCTCATTACACTACCGCTGGCGGCAATGGCCCCCTGCATTATGAATCTGGAATAATTTTCCTTTGATGGTTTGGGGTCTGGCTCTCCTCCTTTCAATAGCGCTCGGTCTCCTTTCTCCAGACTAACAGGTTGGTCAGTTAGCTGTGTCCAGGTCTTTCCGTTATCTAGTGAGTAAAAAATGTTCGACTTTATGTTGTGGTCCTCTATACAGAACGACGAGTTGTCTTCCTCGGCTGTAAAGGTGAGGTAGTTGGCGTCAAATGAGGTGCAGCTGAATGCGAGTTGCACCCACAGTAGGGTAATGAGTTTTTTGATCATGGTGTTGAGTCCTCCTATGTGAATTTTCCTGTTATTTATCTGTTTATGTTTTTATTTACAATTTTCCAGCCTTCGGGTATGAAGTTTTCCCCATATTCTGTCGGCAACTTTTTAGGGCAGATAAAAGTACCGTTTCCAGCAACATCTGTAAGCCAATTATCGGTGCCAGTTCCCCAGTCAGTAAATGCGACTTTGATGCGTGAAAGTTTCGTGCATCCGCTAAACATATTGTTATAGCATTCTTCTGCCAATGTGGTGGCCGGCAGTTTGGGTGCTTGTGTCAGACTTGTGCATCCGCTAAACATATAGGTATAGCATCCTTTTGCCAATGTTGTGGCTGGCAATTTCGGTGCTTTTGTCAGACTTGTGCACCCTATAAACATTTTGTAGTAGCAATATTTTGCCAATGTTGTAGCTGGTAATTTCGGTGCTTTTGTCAGGCTTATGCATCCTAAAAACATCCATCGATAGCAGTTTTCTGCTAATGTTGTAGCTGGCAGTTCCGGTGCTTGTGTTAGGCCGGTGCATCCATTGAACATCACTTGGTAGCACCGATTGACTAGTTTAGTAGCTGGCAGTTCTGGCGCTTTTGTCAGACTGGTACATTTGCTGAACATTTCGCAGTAGCAGTTTTCTGCTAATGTTGTAGCTGGCAGTTCTGGCGCTTTTGTCAGACTGGTACATTTGCTGAACATTTCGCAGTAGCAGTTTTCTGCTAATGTTGTAGCTGGCAGTTCCGGAGCTTTTGTCAGACTTGTGCAATTAAAAAACATTCCTTTATAGCAACCTGTTGCCAATGTTGTTGCTGGCAATTCTGGTGCTTCTATTAATTCACATTCGCTAAACATTTCGCGGTAGCACTCTTTTGCCAATGATGTAGCCGGTAGTTCTGGCGCTTGTTTCAGACTCATACATCCGCCAAACATATTAAAGTAGCATCCTTCTGCCAATGTGGTGGCCGGCAGTTTGGGTGCCTGTGTCAGTTCGAGGCAAGTTTGAAACATAGATTCGTAGCAGTGGCTTGCCAATGTGGTGGCCGGCAGTTCTGGCGCTTGTGTCAGACTCATACATCCGCCAAACATATTAAAGTAGCATCCTTCTGCCAATGTTGTTGCTGGCAGTTTTGGCGCTTGTGTCAGACTGTGGCACAAGGCAAACATTCCTTTATAGCAACCTGTTGCCAATGTTGTTGCTGGCAATTCTGGTGCTTTTGTCAGACTTGTGCATTCGCAAAACATATCTCTATAGCACTCTTCTGCCAATGTTGTCGCTGGCAGTTTTGGCGCTTGTGTCAGGCTTGTGCACCTGAAGAACATACCTTCATAGCAGTTCTTTTCTAATTGTGTTACTGGCAGTTCCGGTGCTTGAGTGAGACTTGTACACCTGCTGAACATAAAGATGTAGCAACCTGTTGCCAATGTTTTTGCTGGCAGTTCCGGCGCCTCTGTCAGACTGGAACATCCGCGAAACATGTAGCTGTAGCAACTTGTTGCCAATGTGGTGGCCGGCAGTTCTGGCGCTTGTGTCAGACTAGAGCAACCATAGAACAGCCTATAAAAACAGTAGGCGTATGGAATGGTTTTACTTTCACCGTCACCGTCTACCAAACTCATTATACTTCCGCTGGCGGCAATAGCCCCTTCCATTTTGAAGCTGGAATAATTTTCCTCTGATGGCGTTTGGTCTGGCTTTCCCCCTTTCAATAGCGCCCGGTCTCCTTTCGCCAACTTGACGGGTTGGTCGGTTAGTTGGTTCCAGGTCTTTCCGTTGTCGAGTGAGTAAAAAATGTTCGACTTTATGTCGTGGTCCTCTATACTGAACGACGAGTTCTCTTTCTCGGCAGTAAAAGTGAGGTAGTTGGCGGCAAAGGTGGTGCAACAGAAAGCTAGTTGCATGCACAGCAGGGTAAGGACTTTTTTGATCATGGTGTTTGGTTTCTTCGGACTAATTTACACATTATTTGTCGAAGTCTTCATTTGCGATTTCCCAACTTACTGGTATCCAGCTTCTCCCATAATTTCTTGACAATTCTGCAGGGCAGACGAAAGTTCCGTTTTCTGCAACATCATAAAGCCAAGAATCGGTGCCTGTTCCCCAGTCCGTAAATGCGACTTTTATGTATGCAAGGTTTGAGCATCCGTTAAACATTCTCCCATAGCATCCTTTTGCCAATGTTATAGCTGGCAATTCAGACGCTTTTGTCAGACTGGTACATTTGCTGAACATTTCGTAGTAGCATCCTTCTGCCAATGTTGTGGCTGGCAGTTTCGGTGCTTTTGTCAAACTTGTGCATCCGTCAAACATACCGTAGTAGCAACTTCCTGCCAGTGTTTTAGCCGGCAGTTCTGGCGCTTTTGTCAAACTGTTGCACCCGCTGAACATACTACTGTAGCAACTTTCTGCTAATGTTGTAGCTGGCAGTTCCGGCGCTTGTGTCAAACTGGTACATCCGCCAAACATGGAGCCGTAGCAATATTTTGCCAATGTTGTAGCTGGCAATTTCGGTGCTTTTGTCAGACTTGTGCACCCTATAAACATTTTGTAGTAGCAATATTTTGCCAATGTTGTAGCTGGTAATTTCGGTGCTTTTGTCAGGCTTATGCATCCTAAAAACATCCATTGATAGCAGTTTTCTGCTAATGTTGTGGCTGGCAGTTCCGGCACTTTTGTCAGATTGGAGCATTCTTTAAACATTTCGTAGTAGCATCCTTCTGCCAATGTTGTTGCTGGCAGTTCTGGCGCTTCTGTCAGACTGGTACATTTGCTGAACATTTCGCAGTAGCAGTAATCTGCTAATGTTGTAGCTGGCAGTTCCGGTGCTTGTGTCAAACTTGTGCATCCGTCAAACATACCGTAGTAGCAACTTCCTGCCAGTGTTTTAGCCGGCAGTTCTGGCGCTTTTGTCAGACTGGTGCATCCGCTAAACATATATCTATAGCACCATTTTGCCAATGTTGTCGCTGGCAGTTCTGGTGCTTTATTCAGACTGGTACATCCGCTAAACATTCTGTAGTAGCACTTTTCTGCTAATGTTGTAGCCGGCAGTTTCGGTGCTTGTATCAGACTGGTGCACTCTCTAAACATTCCATTGTAGCATCCTTCTGCCAGTGTTGTCGCCGGCAGTTCTGGCGCTTTTGTCAGACTGGTACACCCGCTAAACATTCCTCCGTAGCAACCTTCTGCCAGTGTTGTAGCTGGCAGTTCTGGCGCCTGTATCAGACTGGTGCATTTGCTGAACATACAGTTGTAACAACTTTTTGCTAATGTTGTAGCTGGCAGTTCTGGCGCCTGTTTCAGACTGGTACATTCGCGAAACATTTCGCTGTAGCACTCTTTTGCCAATGTTATAGCTGGCAATTCAGACGCTGTTGTCAGACTGGTACATTTGCTGAACATTTCGCGGTAGCAGTAATCTGTCAATGTTGTTGCTGGCAGTTCCGGCGCTTGTGTCAGATTGAAACATCTGCTAAACATTTCTTTGTAACAATTTTCTGCCAATGTTGTTGCTGGCAATTCCGGCGCTTGAGTCAAATTGTTGCACCCGCAGAACATACTACTGTAACAACTTTTTTCTAATGTTGTTGCTGGCAATTTTGGTGCCTGTTTTAGATTCGAGCATCCTTTAAACATTTTGTCGTAGCAAGCCACTGCTAATGTTGTTGCTGGCAATTCTGGTGCTTTTGTTAGATTCGAGCACTCGCTAAACATCTCGGCGTAGCACCATTCGTCTAAAATTGTTGCTGGCAATTTCGGTGCCTGTGTCAGATTCGAGCACTCGCTAAACATCTCGGTGTAGCAAGCCCTTGCCAATGTTGTCGCTGGCAGTTCCGGTGTCTGTGTCAGGCTGGTGCATGCGCTAAACATTCCTCCGTAGCAAGCCCTTGCCAATGTTGTCGCCGGCAGTTTTGGCGCCTGTGTCAGACTGTGACATGAGGCAAACATTTCGTAGTAGCACCATTTTGCTAATTGTGTGGCAGGCAGTTCCGGTGCTTTTGCCAAACTTGTGCATCCGTTAAACATACCGTAGTAGCAGTCGTCTGCCAATGTCGTGGCAGGCATTTCTGGTGCCTGTGTTAAACTTGCGCATCCGCTAAACATATAGGCGTAGCACCCTGTATCTAAAATTGTAGCCGATAGTTCTGGCGCTTGAGTGAGACTTGTACACGCACAGAACATACCGAAGTAGCACCATTTTGTTAATTGTGTGGCAGGCAGTTTCGGTGCTTTTGTCAATTTAGAGCATTCGCTAAACATCCAACTATAACAATTTTCTGCTAAAGTTTTAGCTGGCAGTTCAGGCGCTTGAGTGAGACTTGTACACGCATAGAACATACTGTCGTAGCAACTTTTTGCTAATTGTGTTGCTGACAGTTCTGGTGCTTGAGTGAGACTTGTGCAACTTTCGAACATGAGCGTATAGCAGTCTTCAGCTAATGTTGTAGCTGGCAGTTCAGGTGCTTTTGTTAGTCTGGAACATCCGCTAAACATTCCGCTATAGCACCTATCTGTCAATGCTTTAGCTGGCAATTTCGGTGCCTGTGTTAAACTATCGCATCCGCTAAACATCTCGGCGTAGCACCCTGTATCTAAAATTGTAGCCGACAGTTTTGGTGCTTGAGTGAGACTTGTACACGCACAGAACATACCGTAGTAGCACCATTTTGCTAATTGTGTGGCAGGCAGTTTTGGTGCTTTTGTCAATTTAGGGCATTCTCTAAACATCCAACTATAACAATTTTCTGCTAAAGTTTTAGCTGGCAGTTCTGGCGCTTGAGTGAGACTGAAGCAGAAGCAAAACATCTTTTCATAGCATCTTTCTGCCAATGTTGTCGTTGGTAGTTCTGGCGCCTTTGTCAAATTGCTGCACCAGTTAAACATACTGGCATAGCAACTTTTTGCTAATTTTTTAGCTGGTAATTTCGGTGCTTGTTTCAGCCTGGTACATTCGAGAAACATCTCAGAGTAGCAATTTTCAGCCAACGTTTTAGCTGGCAGTTCTGGCGCTTTTGTCAGATTCGAGCATCCTTCAAACATTGCGCTGTAGCAATCACTTTCTAATGTCGTAGCCGGCAGTTCCGGTGCTTTTGTCAATTTCGAGCATCCGCTGAACATACTGCTGTAACAACTTTTTGCTAATTGTGTAGCCGGCAGTTCCGGTGCCTGTGTCAGACTGGTACATCCGTGAAACATGTTGCTGTAGCACTCTTCTGCCAAAGTTGTAGCTGGTAGTTCTGGCGCCTGTATCAGCCTGATGCATCCGTAAAACATCTCCGTGTAGCACCCTCTTGCCAATTTCGTTGCTGGCAGTTCTGGTGCTTGTGTGAGCCTGAAGCAGAAGGAAAACATCTTATCATAGCATCTTTCTGCCAATGTAGTAGCTGGCAGTTCCGGTGCTTGTGTCAAACTTGTACAGTCCTGAAATAAACCATAAAAACAGTAGGCGTATGGAATGGTTTTACTTTCGCCGTCGCCGTCTACCAAGCTCATCACACTTCCGCTGGCGGCAATGCTTCCCTCCATTTTGAAGCTGGAATAATTTCTCCATGATGGCTTTTGGTTTGGTCCTGTTCCTTTCAATAGCGCCCGGTCTCCTTTCGCCAACTTGACGGGTTGGTCTGTTAGTTTGTTCCAGGTCTTTCCGTTATCTAGTGAGTAAAAGATGTTCGATTTTATGTCGTGGTCCTCTATACTGAATGCCGAACTGTCTTTCTCGGCAGTAAAAGTGAGGTAGTTGGCGGCAAATATGGTGCAGCAGAAAGCTAGTTGCATGCACAGTAGGGTAAGGAGTCTTTTTATCATGGTGTTCTTGGTATCAGTTTCCTTTGCTAAATTATAAAATATCATTAATTTTTGTGTGTTGGTGCTGGATGTGATTCACTAAAAAAAAATAACGGATGCCCCCTGTCGTGTGGGGCATCCGTTATTGTCTTTGGATTATTTTTCTGTATTTATTTTACAATCAGTTTCGCATAGTGGAATTGGTCTTCTTCCACAATTTTCAGCAAATAGACGCCCGACGACAAGCCTGAGCGTGGAATGAAGCATTCGGCTATCCCGTCTGGGGCTGCAACTATTTGTCCGCTGTTGCAGAGGGTGCCCTGTAGGTTCAGCACATACCACTGCACTTTGGTGCCTGGTGTTGTGTTGACGTTAGCCACCGTGTAGGTGCTCATCGGATTTGGAGCAACAGCCAAATGCTGAGGGCTGGCACTTTCCAAAACGGCCGATGTTGGGTCTTCTATCGTTATGGTGCCTTGTTTCTCGCAGTTGTTTGTCCCGCCAATGGTTCTTACCGTGTAGGTGTAGTCGCCAGGTTTGTCGTCTGCAACACCAGATATGGTTACGGTGCTTGCCGCATTGTCTATTTCGGCGTTAATGCCGTTTGGCAGTCCTTCCACTTCTACGGTTACGGCGTTAATCCATTCATAGTAGAAATCTGCTATGGCTTCGTTTACCCCGATACTCTGGCTGCTGCTGCCAGCTCCGTGCTTGACGAGTTCGGCTTCTCCGCCGAAAGGCACGGTAATGGTGCCGCCGGTGTCGGTTACTTCGTTCCCGTCGAGTGCGCCCTCGGTAATCAGACTGTATTGGTAGACGCCGCTTTGTGTGGGTGTGCCGCCTATCTTTATCTGGCCGTTGGCCACTGTTGCTGTCACGCCTGGGGGCAGTGTGCCTACCACCTTCACCGAAACGGCGTTAGTAAAGTTGTAGACGGTGGTCACCATTGGGCTGCCCACTTCCACTGTTTGGTTGCGGGCGCCGCCTGAACCCCACCGCCCGATGGTGGCTGGACCTGCGTTCTTCAATTTTTTGTAGTATTCCACCGGACTGTATCCCAAGTGTGGTGGCTGGTTGTAACCGCAGTTCTGCCAGGCTACCGCCATATCGTAGACGTGGTCGTCGCGTAACCATGGCAGTTTGTACGGACTCTCGATGGTGGACGAGTAGATGGTGAGGTAGTAGTTCCCGTTTTGTGAGGTCCAGAATAGGCACTCCTCACGCCAGTCGCCCAAAATGTCGGCCTGGAGGCAGGGGTTGTATTTGGTGGCGTTGTTGGTGTTGGCGGCCCATTGTACCTTCTGACCGTCGACGTAGATGTTGTAGCCGAAGACGTGAAGGCGCGACCAGGTTTTGTTTACGTTGTCCCACTTGTCGACGTGTCCGCGGTCGGCATATTCCTCCAGCAGGTCTCCGTCCCAAAAAATACGGAAGTTGATAGAGCTTGAGTTGGTGCTGCCCGTGTGCCATGCGGCAATTTCCTTGCCTTTGCAGGTGAAAAGGTAGTCGTTGCTCCATTCCATTGCCTCGGCTCCATCGTAAGTGCTGTCGCAGTCGAGTATCAGGCCTCGGCCGGTATCTCCTCCTGTTTGGTTTTTGTACATCAGCACCTTGCCTGTTTTTGCGTCAAGTAGGGCACAGTCGTATTTCGACTCCGGCTCTTCGGTAATCATAAAGTATTCCAACCCTTCGTTGTCGGGGTCGAATTCGCCCAAATGGGTCATGTCGCCGTGTCCTAAACCGGTTCTCCAAAGTAGTTTTCCGTCGTGGTCCAAGCAGGCTGCTCCGACAATGATCTCGTCGTATCCGTCGTTGTCAACGTCTCCGCAGGTTACACTGTGCGCGCCTTCTCCGTAAATGCCTTGACCGCTTTTTTCGGACGAGTGCTTCCATAAATTTGTCAGGTTTTTACCGTCCCAACTGTAGGCGGCGGCATACGAGTAGGTGTAGATGCCGCGTGTGGTTACCGCACATGGTTTGGCTTTCCCGTCCACAGGAAGGAAGGCGACGCAGCCTTTCATCCAGTTGCCTCGGTGCCCGTAGGTGTTCCCGTCGGTGTTGGTTGGACGGTCGTCCCAGTCGCTTTGTATGTTGAAATAGGGCCAGTAGTCGATGGTGGCCAACTCTCTGCCGTCTTTTCCGCTGAAGCAGGTCAGCCATTCCTTTCCTCCGTCGGTAATGACACCGCTGCCATTGATCGACGAGGCGTAGTGGTTGGCTCCTGCGGCTGCTCCTTTCGACAAGAAGTTGCCCGTTGCGTCTTTCGAGCCTTGGGCGGTTTTGGCAATCAGCTCGCCGTAGCCGTCACCGTCGAAGTCGTAGCACAAGAACGTGAAACGGCAACCTGCCAGTACGTTCGGGCCGAGGTTGATGCGCCACAATAGGGTGCCGTCTAATTTCAGACAGTCGAGGATTGGAGGGGCGGTTGGGGTGGCTAACGCTCCTGTTCCGCCTTCCCAGCACATAATGATTTCTTGCTCGCCGTCGCCGTCCATGTCGTAGGCCGAACAGTCGTAGGGAGAATAGGTGACCACATCGCCCGAAGGTAGCTTGTAGGTGCCAGGGTGGTTCAACTTCAGGTGACGGTAGTGCTCGCCGTCGCTCTTCACGCCTGTTTGTGAGTCTATCACAACGCCGTCTTTGTCTAACACTTCAAGTGAGAGGGTAGAACCTGCGTACGCTTTCCCGATTTTTACGTTGGTTTTGCTGGTCTGGGTGCTGACCAGTTGGCCGTCGGCGTATAGTTTGTAGGTGGTGCTGTTTGGCGCGTCGCTGCTCCGCATTCGCCAACTTACGAATACCCCGTCGTTTGTTTGAGCCGCATACAGTCCTCTGCCGTCGGCTGCGTCGCAGGTGTGAATGCTGGCGGCTGATAGAATGGCTGATAATGCTATTTGCCTAAATTTCAATTTCATAATCTTCAAACATTAATTTTATGTAGTTAGTTGTTTTTCCTGAAATCTATTCGCTTGGATGCCTCCAAGTCTTTCACAAATATAGCATTTATAGTTGATTAAATGGAATGCCTGTACGAAAATGTTCTTTTTTGGAATAGAAATGAGGTGCTTGTAGATGGATTTTCCGCAATGTCGCCGCTGACGTGTGTTTTATGATTCCCCAAACCCTCCCTTCCTGCCTTCTGGTCAGCCAGTTGGTCGTGATAGGTGCGATGTGCAACTTGCTACATGATGCTATGCTGGGCAATTACATGAAAAAATAGAGACTCGAACTCTTCTGTTTACCCCTTTCACAGCACCACCGATGTTTTTGGCTCGCCCCCGAAGTCAGGATGCCTTTTTTATGTCGCTGTGCGCGCTTACAGCAAATCGGTGCTGTAGTTGGCGCTCTGTATCTTCATGTCTAGTTCGCGCAACTCTTGCGAGTAGTTGTCCAGTTCTTTACGGCTGGCCTTTATGTCGATGGTTATCACATATTTGATTTCGTTTCGGCTGTAGCGGTCGAAGAGTTCTGACGCATGGTTGACTATCTCACGCTTGGCCTCTATACATTTGGTCAACACCTCTTTCCTGGCCATCAGTTCGGTCAGGCTTTTGCCTTCTACCAGGGTCTGGGTGTTGGTGATGTTGATGTGGTAGATGAGCCACTCCAGGCGTTTAAGGCAGCGGTCCATCTCTTCTGCCAGCTCTTTGGGGTCTTCTAGCGGTGCATCTCCTTCTTGTACCTTTACGCTGGTTTTTATGCGGTCTTTCAATTGCTCGATGCGCTTCTGTAGGTCTTTCCGCTGGCTGAGGGCCTCGGCTAGCTTTATTTTCTCGCTCATAGTGTTACTGCTTTTAATAGTCTTACCCAAATTTAGGAAAACTAGCGATACGGTGCAACTCCGAACGCTGTTGCCGCTGTTTTCCCGATGAAGCCTTACTGGCGTATTAACGTGAAATGGCCGGTATATTGGTCTTTGGTGTCGAATACGTAGATGGTGTACCAGTAGTCCGACGATGGCAGGGCGTGCCCGTTGTAGGTGCCGTCCCATTCTTGCAGAGGGTCGGTCGAGGCGTAGATTTGTTTGCCATACCGGTCAAAGATGTTGACTTTCACCTTCGAGTACATATCAAGGTTGATGATCTTCCATGTGTCGTTGATGCCGTCGTTCTGTGGGGTGAAGAAGTCTGGTATTATCAGCTGGTAATACTGGGCGGTGATGGTCGTATCGCTGACACAGCCCAGCTCGTCGCTGATGCTGACTTTGTATTTCCGTTTTGGCAGGGCGTTCTCTATGACGTTTTTCAGGTCGTATCCCAATCCGAGGTCGTATTGGTAGTTCCCGGTGCCGCCAACGCCTTCTATGATGATGGTTTTCGCGTTTTCCTGGGTTGCGACGATGCTTGGCCGCTGCGCTACGTTTACGGTCATCTCCATCTCTTTTACGCACTTGCCGTTTGTTGCCTGCACATAGTAGGTGGTGGTCTCTTTTGGCAAAACGGAGTGTCGGTTGCCTATGGCGATGGAGTCGGCATAGGCAGCCGTCGAGGCCCATACGTAATGCTCTTTCTTCAACCCTCCAGTTACGCTGAGTCTGGCTGTCTCTCCTATGCAGACGGTGGTGTCTGCGGTGGTGCCGGTTATTGGCTCCGATACCTGTATCGTGAGGCTTTGCGCTTCTCCTGGACAACCTTCTGCCGTGCGTGGCGTTAGGGTGTAGGTGGTGGTGGCGTCGGGGTACAGGTGCTCTTCTGGCGCGCCCATATACTGTTCTTCCGCTGTTCCGGCCGTTTTCGAGGTCAGGAGCAGGTTGTTTGCCGAGTAGGGGAAGTCTGTCGATAGGGTGACGGGGTCGCCTTTGCAGATGGTGTCTGCCGATGCGCTAAACACGTAGTGTGCCGGCACGGTGTCGACCCTTACGCTGTGGACCGCTTCAACTTCCGGACAGTAGTGTGGGGTGGCTTTCAGGCTGAAGGTGGTCCCTTTCTGAAGGTAGTAGGAAAGGGTGCCGGTGTAGTCGCTTGAACTGCCCATGTCTATCTGTTTCTGGCTGACTATTGCCCCCTCGCTGGTCTCGCTTAGTACAAGGGAGGCGAGGGTCTGCCCGTTCTTTATATGGAGGTTGAGCGGGTAGTCGTTGCCCCTGCATATCGAGTTGTCGCCTGCTAGTTCTACTGCTGCCGGTTCTTCGGTTAAAACGAAGACTTCTTCCGAATAGGTGTCGGGGCACACGCCGTTGTCGGTAGAGTGGATGCGGTAGGTGGTGCTTTGGACCGGATTCACCGTTACTGGCGAGGTGAGGCCGGTGGCAAACTCGGTGAACTCGGTTTCACCCTCCGCTTTCTTCTCCCAAGCGATGCTGGTGGCGGTTCCGAAATCTGCGGTGAGGGCCACTTCGCTGTTGACGCAGACCGCTTGTGCCGATGCGCTCAGGGCAAGTTGTGCCTCTGTGTCAACCGTTACGGTCAGGCTTTGGGTGGCGTCTGGGCAGAGTTTTCCCGTTGCGGTTACGGTATAGTCGCAAGTCTGTGTAGGGATGTCCTCGGCAGTCGGTTCGTCAGCCAGCTTTGTGGTGCTACCTTCAACGGTCTTCTCCCAAACGACGGCCGTTGGTGTCCCCTCGGTGATGGCCTTCAGGTCGACCACCGCACCCGCACAGATTCTAGTATCTATTGGCGTTATGCTGATGTGCAGCGAGTCTTCAGTAGTTACACTGATTTCTTCCGAATAGGTGTCGGGGCACACGCCGTTGTCGGTGGAGTGGATGCGGTAGGTGGTGCTTTGGGCCGGATTCACGGTTACTGGTGTGGTGAGGCCGGTGGCAAACTCGGAGAAGTCGGCTTCTCCCTCCGTTTTCTTCTCCCAAGCGATGCTGGTGGCGGTTCCGAAATCTGCGGTGAGGTCCACTTCGCTGTTGACGCAGACCGCTTGTGCCGATGCGCTCAGGGCGAGTTGTGCCTCTGTGTCAACCGTTACGGTCAGGCTTTGGGTGGCGTCCGGACAAAGTTTTCCCGTTGCGGTTACGGTATAGTCGCAAGTCTGTGTAGGGATGTCCTTGGCAGTTGGTTCGTCAGCCAGTTTTGTGGTGTTGCCCCCTACGGTCTTCTCCCAAACGACGGCTGTTGGCGTCCCCTCGGTGATGGCCTTCAGGTCGACCACCGCACCCGCACAGATTCTAGTATCTATTGGCGCTATGCTGATGTGCAGCGAGTCTTCTGTAGTTACGCTGACTTCTTCCGAATAGGTGTCGGGGCACACGCCGTTGTCGGTAGAGTGGATGCGGTAGGTGGTGCTTTGGGCCGGATTCACGGTTACTGGCGAGGTGAGGCCGGTGGCAAACTCGGAGAACTCGGTTTCATCTTCCGCTTTCTTCTCCCAGGCGATGCTGGTGGCGGTTCCGAAATCTGCGGTGAGGTCCACTTCGCTGTTGACGCAGACCGCTTGTGCCGATGCGCTCAGGGCGAGTTGTGCCTCTGTGTCAACTGTTACCGTCAGGCTTTGGATGGCGTCCGGACAAAGTTCTCCCGTTGCGGTTACGGTATAGTCGCAAGTCTGTGCTGGAATGTCTGTTGCGTTCAAACTGTTAGACAGTTGTGTGGTGCTGCCGCCTATGGTCTTCTCCCAGACGACGGCCGTTGGCGTCCCCTCGGTGATGGCCTTCAGGTCGACCACCGCACCCGCACAGATTCTAGTGTCTATTGGCGCTATGCTGATGTGCAGCGAGTCTTCTGCGGTTACACTGACTTCTTCCGAATAGATGTTGGGGCATACGCCGGTGGAGTGGATGCGGTAGGTAGTGTTTTGGGCCGGATTCACGGTCACTGGCGTGGTAAGCCCGGTGGCAAACTCGGAGAACTCGGTTTCACCTTCCGCTTTCTTCTCCCAGGCGATGCTGGTCGCAGTTCCGAAATCTGCGCTGAGGTCCACTTCGCCGTTGGCACAGACTGCTCCAGTCGATGCGCTCAAGGCGAGTGTGGTTGGTTTTTCTATGTCAACGGTAAAATAGCCTGTATAACTTTTTATACAGATGTCGGAAATGACTTCCGATTCGGCACAGTAGATGGTTTTCTCTTTTGGGCTAACCGTTATTTCAGGAACGGTCGTGGTCGCAAAGATGGTGAAATCGGTATCCGATTCTCCCTTTTTCGTCCAGATAATGTTATCTGAAAGCGGATTAAGCACTTTGAATGTCGTCGTGCCGTTCTCGCAGACGGTGCTATCATATTCTACCTTTGCGACCAAAAGGCTTGCACTTTTTGCCTTTATGGTAATGAATGCAGTGTCTGATGAACAGTTGCCTTTCCATGCCACGACACCGTAATTACGTTCAACTTTGTCTTTTACGGTGATGGTGTTCCCGGCCTGAGTTTCAATGATGTCCCATTTTTTTGAGTCTTGCTGGATCCATTCAAAGTAGTCTACTTTTGAATTGTCCTTTGTTTGAACTGTGAGTTTTACCTCGTCCTCGCAGAAAATAGGCTTGTCGGAGGTGAGGGTTAAATCGGGCATCTTGCAATTGCAGGTGAGGGTCGAGATGTTGCTGATTTTGTACAGGGAACAAGGGTCGTTTGAATAGCCGTTTTCGGCAATAAATGCTCCTGTTTTCTTGTCTTTCGAGATGATGACGCGGTAGCGGATACCTTCTTCCGATTCCTTGAACGGAACTTCTATCGAATAGACTTTTTCTCCGCTTTCTTCCAGGGTCGACCACGTTAGGCCTCCATCTCCCGATACCTGCCAGGTGCAGTAGAGGTCCGGCAGTTTTTTCTCCCATTCCGACATATCCGACAACTCGAGTTGGGTGGTTTCGCCACAGACTCCTTCTTTGTCGGTCTCTAAACCTACGCCGAGAGAGACTTCTGGCGTTACTTTTTCACATGCGATAAGCGAAATGTCGTCTAGGGCCATGTCGTTTCCCGGTAGATTCTTTTTGGCGCTGTCATAAATCCTTAGCGTGACGTTTTTGTTGTCTTCTGAGTTGAAACTTACCCCGTAATTGTACCACGACGATATGCCGTAGTCTGATAGCGGCACTTCGCCCGATTTGTTGGAGGCTAGTACGGTGGTGCCGTCTTCACCGACAATCTCGAAGGTGAAGTTGCAGAATGCGCCGTTCGGATACTTTTTCCCGATAAATCCGCCCGTTATACACATGGCATAGAGTGAGAAATAGTACCAGGTGTCGGGACACAGTTCGAACTCTATTTTCTTCTCGTAGAGTAGTACGTCCGATGGCCCGTTGTCTATATTGTTGATAATGAGAAAGCCACCATCTTTGTTGCCGGTGTGGTCGGTTCCGCCTGAGAACCAGTGGTATTGGGCTGTAGAGCCGTCATCGGAATGCGACACGACGGCGTACCTGCCGTCGCCTATATTGGTGCCGTAGCTGGTGTTGTATTTCCCGGCAAACTTCAAATTTACAAGGTTGTCGCACTCGCGGCGTTCGCCTCGTGGTACGCTCTTGAAGTCTTCTTTCCAGACCACCAGGCGGTTTCCGCCGTCTCCGCAAATGCCAGGGTCACACTGCATTTTTACTTCGTTGGTGACTATGTATATCCCCGTCGAACTTCCATTTAGCACATATTCGTTGGCAATATCTTCCGATTCTCCTATAACGACGCGGTACTGCTGCGGGGTTCCGTCGTAGTTCACAACGTTGATTGAAGTGACGCCCTCTCCCCGGTCGGGAAGGTTCTGCCACGATGCGCCTCCGTTGTCTGACCGTTGCCAGATGAAGTATGGATTTTGGAACTTGATGCTCCAGGAATTGGAGGGCGACAGGCTGATGCTGTGCTGCTCTCCGCAGATGAATCCGCTTAACGATTTTTCGGTCCCGTCAATGCTTATCTTTTGCGAATAGCTGTTTATCAACGGAATTATGGCACTCAAACATACAAGTATAAATTTTTTCAGACACATATTTGTTGCTTTTAGAAACGTGTGTGATTGGCTTTTCTCTGACGTGAAATCTATCAGAAATAAATAGTATATATTTCAAGTTTCAAAAATAGTAATTTTTACGCTCTTATGGTAGTGTTCTCAATGTTTTGTTTGGCTACTATCACCCGATTTAACGATTTGATGTGAATTTTTGTAAAAATTGCATATTAAAATAAAGGTATGGGAGTTCTTGCGGGTGTGGTTGTGGAAAATGGGGCTTCCGCTGTTTTTTTCCCGTATCTTTTGTTACCTTTATGTAGCAGTTTTTACAGTTTGAAAAAATGAGGGTAGAAAAGCTCGACCAAAGCCAAAAAATGGAGGCGCTTGAACTCGCTTGGAGGGTTTTCCAGGAGTTTGAGGCGCCCGACTATTCCCAGGAAGGAATTGATGAGTTTCATAGTTTTATTTCCAAGGTTGCTCCTACTGCCGATATGCAGTTCTGGGGCGCTTTCCACGGTGAGCGGATGGTGGGGATGGCGGCTACCCGGGTGCCGCAGCACCTCAGCCTTTTCTTTGTGGACAAGGAGTTTCACCGGCAGGGGGTCGGACGGTCTTTGTTCGAGGCGTTGCTGAGGGAGTTCCCGACGGGACCTATCACGGTCAACTCTTCCCCTTATGCGGCCCCTATTTATCCGCACTACGGCTTTGTACCCACTAGCGGAGAGCAGGTGGTCAATGGTATACGCTTTGTGCCGATGGTCTATAGGCGTCACGAGGGTGGCGCTGGACAATAGTCAGCGCTACTCCCTTGCTTATTCGTTCGTCTCTGACGGTGAGTGCCCGAAGAATTCCTTATACTTTTTCGAGAAGTACGACGGGTCGCTGAAGCCCACCTTGTAGGCTATGTCTCCTATCTGTGTTTCTTCTGTCTTTTCCCTTAGCATCAGTTTGGCTTTGTTTAACCGGAACTCGGTGAGCAGGTCGACGGCCGTTTTCCCGACCAGACTCTTCAGCTTGCGCCCGAGTGTCGACTGGCTGACGGCCATCTCTTTGGCCAGTATATCCACACTCAGCATGTTGTTGCTGTAGTTGGCCTCCAACACGTTGATGAACTTCTCAACAAACGGATTGATGGCTTCCTCTTTCTTTTGCCCTTCCTCTTCGGTCGGGATGCTGTTCCTCATCTTTTCGGTTAACAGCTCTTTCTGGACTTGTTGGCGGAGGGCCAGTATGTTGTTCAGCTTTAGCAGCAGTTCCTCGCTTTTGAACGGTTTCGGTATGTAGTCTACAGCTCCACTCAGCAGGCCTGCCAGACGGTCGTTGTCTTCCGTTCGTGCGGAAACGAATAGGAAAGGAAGTTGCAGACCCCTGTTCTTCACCTCTTTGCAGAACTCTATACCGTCCATTCCCGGCATCTCTACATCGCTGACTATAATGTCTATCGAGCAGTTTTCCAGCAGGTCGAGCGCCTCTTTGCTGTTGTTGGCGGTTATTACCTGCATGTAGGGTTGCAGTGTGCTCGATATATTTTCGCAGATGAGTTCGTCGTCGTCTACCACCAGTACCGTGTTGCCTTGCAGAATCTCGTTGTTGATGTTTAGGCTGGCGCTTTCTAGCTGGTGCTTGGTTGGTGCGCTGACCTCTTTCTTCCCCTTTGGCAGGTAGATGGTGATGGTCGTTCCCACTCCTTGCTGGCTGTCGATTTCCATACGTCCTTTGTTCCGTATGGCGTAGTCGCTGCAGAGGGTGAGGCCGAGCCCGGTTCCTTTCTCATTTTCGGTACCGTTTGTCGAGTCTAGGTGGTGGTGCTCGTTAAACTGGGCAATTTGCTCCTTCGTCATACCCACCCCTTGGTCTATAATTTGGAATACGCACTCGTTATGGGTCTCCCATCCTTTCAGGGTGATGGCTCCACCGCGGTTGCTGAATTTTATCGCATTCGAAATGAGGTTTCTGACAATGGTGCTGGTCATGCGTTCGTCGCTCTTGCTGCAATGCTTGTAGGCCAAATCGGTGGTAAGGCGCAGCCCCTTGTTGTTGGCGCGTGGCTGTTGCAGTTTGCACATGTTCTCTATCAGCAGCCTTAGGTCAACCTCGGTTGGCAGGTAGTCCATCTCGCTGTCTTTGGCACGGGCCCAGTCGACTAGGCTCAGCAACACGTTTTGCAGCATGTTGGCCGAGCTGTAGGTCTTTTCTATAATCGTTTGTCCGTGGTCTTCGTCTTTGCCTCTATAGTTGCCCAGCCAGTTTTCGAGGGCGCCCACAATGCCGAACATTGGCGATTTCAAATCGTGTGCAATGACGGAAATAATGCGGTCTTTCTCTATGATCAGTTTGCGCAGGGTTTGTGTCTGCTCTTCCACTTTGGCTTTCAACTCTTTCCGCTGTTCTGTCAGGTGGCGTACACGGCGGCGGTAGGCCATCCAGGCAATGCCGCCTACCAATAGTAGTAGCAGTAACCGGAACCACCAGGTCGCCCACCATGGTGGCAGTACCCTGATGGGGAGCTGTATGGTCTTTACGATTTGTTCTTCGCCGATCTTCTCGGCCTTTACTTCCAATACGTAGCTACCGGTAGGTATGTAGTTGAATTTGACGATGTTGTCCGATGGAACGGATGCCCACTCGTCGTTCAGCCCTTTCAAACGGTAGCTGAGGTCCGATTTCCCAAGGAAGTTGAAGTCGACCAGGTCTATGCAGATGCTGGCGTCTGTCCGGCCATAGCTCAACACCAGTTCGTCTAGAGTGTTAAGTGCGCCTTGGGCTAACTCTTGCTGGCCCACTGCTATTTTCTGCTTGTTGATGTAGAGGGACGAAAATCCGAAGTAGCCCAGGCTGTCGGTCTCGAGCACCTTGTTCGGGTTGAATTGGTAGAAGCCGCCGTTGGTGCCGAAGTAAATGTCGCCGTTGCTGCTTACATAGCTCGACCTGATGTAGAAGTTGCTTTTTTCTAGGTTGGTGTTGTCGGCTAGTAGCGACCGGCAGGTTTTTTTCTTAGGGTCTATGGCCACAATGCCCATATCGCCCGCTGACCATAGCAGGCCGTTTTGGTCGACCAGTATCGACAGGAAGTTTTGGCGGGGCACATAGTCGAGGGTGTCGGCTTCTCCTCCTTGTGCGGGGTAACGGAGTATGCCGAAATTCGACGCAAGGTAGAAGTTCCCTTCTCTGTCGCACACGCCGTCGTTCAGCGTTAGCGGATTGTGGCTGCGCACGTAGGCCAGGTCGGGTACTAGTGCGTGTTTCTGGTCGCCTTCCAACCGCCACAGGCTGTTTGTGGTTATTATCCACCGCACTCCGTTTTTACCTTCTTTTACGCTTATTATCCAGCGGTTGGGCCAGTGGCTGAGTGTGTCGTATCCGAGCTCTACACGGCTCCAAACTCCGTTTTTGTCCCTTCTGTAGAGGTCGTCGTTGCCCGGGCAGGCCCAGACTTCGCCGTCGCTGGTCGCATCTATCCCGAATAGGGTGTTGCTGGTGTTGCTGAGGCCGCTGGGCATAATGCGGACACCGTTCCCGTTCGATGGGTTTATTTGCAGTATACCTCCGCCCCAAGTGCTGGCGTATACATCGCCCTGGGTCGATTTGCACAGGTGGGTGATGTTGTTGAACACCTGCGGATGGTGGGTGAAACTCCCGTCTTTATTGAAGCGGTAGATGCCGCATCCGTCTGTCGATACCAGTAGGTTCCCATTGTTGTCTTCTGTGAACGACGAGCATACGTTTTTCGGAAATCCGTAGTCCGACGAGAAGGTGAAATAGGGTTTCCTATAGGGATTGACGTGCCAAATGCCCGAGTTCTGGGTACCAAACCAGATGCCTCCGCTTTTATCTTCTGTTAGTGCGTATATTTTCTGTATGTCGGTCGCGTTGTTTTCTATGGGTTGCAACTGCACGTAGTGTGCGTTGTTGGTGAGCGCGTCGTCGGTATACCAGAGGCCGTCGCCGTCGGTCGCAAACCAAATGCGCCCGTGCTTGTCGGTCAGCAGGGTGTAGATGTCTTTGAAGGGCAGTTTTATGTGCTCGGGCTCACCGATTTGGGCCGATGAACCGTCAAATATCCAAATCTCGTCAGTTTGCAGGGTGACCGCGAAACGGCTGTCCTTCAGCGGCATAAAGCGGGTGCGGAATCCGCATTGGTCTTTACTTACGTCAAAGCGTTTTATAAACTCACCCTTTTCGCTATAGACAGCCAGTTCGTTTACCGATGCCAGCCAGTAGCGGCTCATCTCGTCTTGGTAGACGGCTTCAATAATGCCGGTTTTCAGTTTGGGCAGGGGGTCGAACAGGGGGTAGAACTTGCCGCTCTCTTTGTCTTGCTTGTAGAAACCGCAGTTTGCGAACAGGTAGCGGTCGCCCTTACGGCTGGTATAGGCCCCTTTCAGCATGTGGTAGTTGTTCTCTTCCAACTCTTGCGGCATAATGTCGATGAAGGTGTCACGGTCTATGTGGTAGTCCATAATGAAGCCGTTGTAGCCACCTACTGTCAGTATGTTGTTGCCGTCGTATTTCGCAAAATAGATGTCGTTGCGCCACAGGTTCTTGTAGCCGCTTTTGTCGTACAGTTTGAAGTTCTTGCCGTCGAAACGCTGGAGTCCGAAGTCAGATGTTATCCAAAGGAACCCGTTTTTGTCTTGTTGCAGCGCGAAAACTCGGTTCGATATAAGTCCGTCGTTGGTTTTATAATTGTCGAAGCGAACCTTCTTGAGGCTGCTTGTGGCGGCAGTCGCTCCTATGCAAATGGTTAATGTGAGTAGCTGTATTATTATCCTTCTAAACATAGGGTGTTTTTCATTCTTATCTGTTTACAAATGTAAGCGATAATGTAAAATAATCAAAAACTATTTATTCGACCTTGCCCGTATTTTCTCACGATTTGAGCAATAATTCATACATTTTGACTGTATTTTTTTATTCTTTGGCGGTTTCTTACTACTTTTTTTATACGGCTCGGGCTATCTTTGCAATAGCCCTTGAAGGGGGTGAAAACATAGATTTGTTCATAAATACAAATTAGGTAGTAGTTAATTCTTTTTTTAAGAATGTTATCATAACAATTTGTGATAGTGTTTTACAAACTTGGAATGGTGCTCGTGACGGGTACTGTTCCTTTTTTTTATTCACTTCTTTTGTTATCTTTGTTATATAACATTATTATACTATGGTACAAAAATCTTCAAACGAGTGTCAACTTGGGTGTGGCACGAAAAGTAAAGGACTTCTGTTTGTTGCGGGCATCGTCTTGCTGGTTTCATCTATTATCTATTTTACGATTTCCAGCGCGGTGGCTCTCGTGTTTCTGCTGGCGGTGTCTTTCACCGTTCTGTTGCTTTTCTCTTTGAACTTGTGTGTGGTCGGTAAGTCCGATTTCCGGTGTTCGGAAAGCGACGATTTGTCGAACCAGGTGCTGGGCTTCCTTATCGCCAAGGTGGTTATGGCCGATGGCAAGTCGTCAGAGGCGGAGTTAGCGGTCGCTAAGTCGCGGTTGCAGTCGATGTTCAGGTCGAAAAAGGCTGGTGAGGTGCTCGATTGTGTGTACCTATACCTCAACACTTCCGTTAATGAGGCTGATGGTGTTTCGGAAGTGGAACAACTGAAAGAAAAATACGGCTATCTGCAGCTGCTTGCTGTGGCCGAAATGCTGTTCACTATTGCGGTGAAGCAGGGGGGCATTGTCGATGCCGAATGGAACTTTTTGGGGTGTGTGCTCGCCCATTTGGGGCTTTCTGAATCCGATTCCGCCTATCTGGTTAAAAAATACGAACAGTTCCGGGTGGCAGACAAACAGACGGACGATGCCTTGCAGGCTTCTCCTTACGCCATTTTGGGGGTTGCCGATTCGGCCGATGCTGAACTGGTGAAGGCGGCTTACGATAAGTTGGTGGAAAGATATAAGGCGCAAATCTCGGACGGCGGTGCCTTGAAGGGGGTTGCAGAGGAAAAACTCAGCGAGGTGGAATTTGCGTACAATAAGTTAATCGCCTGATAAAATGGGTACTCTTATCCTTTCGACTCTTCTCCATGTCGCTGGTCTTTTAGTCGTGACGGCCATCTTTGTGTACGTCTTCAATCTAATCGTCGAGTACCGCGAGTATGGTGTTATTCCGCTGTCGGAATTGAAGAAAAAGAGGGCACTGGCGAATAGTAAAGGTTTGGCCGGTCTGCTCTTTCTTGTGATGAAGGCCGATGGTGAGGTGTCGAAAGATGAGGTGGTGAAGGCTTTTTATTATTTTAAAGAAGCGTATCCTAAAAAGGAGGCAGATAACATTTACCGTATGCTGGTCAGTGAAATTGAAGCCGACAGTTATGTGGTTACTTTCAACAAGGTGGGCGCTGAGTACCAACTGACTCCGAAAACGTTCGCTTTGGTTTCTGAATATGCGAGAAATGCGCGTAACGGCTTGACGGATGAAGAGCGTTATGCGGTGGTCGAATTCCTGTTTGCTGTGGCCAGTGTTGGCGGCGTCTCTGCTAAAGAGTGGGCTGTCATTTGCAAGGTTATGGAATGCTTCTATTTGCGGAAGGAGGAGTGCGACTATTTCTGTGCCTGTTACCGTCAGTACAAAACTGACGCTAAACAGGGGTCTACTGACCTGGGTGCTGCTGTGCCTGATGGTGTCGCCTTCTATTATGGGGTGTTGGGGCTGCCGGTTGGTGCGTCGCCCGACGAGGTGAAGGCAGCCTATCGTATGTTGGCGAAGAAATACCATCCCGATATGGTCCAAGATGAGTTGCTGAAAACGGTTTATGCCCAAAAGTTCAAGGCTGTTAACGATGCCTATAAGCACCTGCGGGCATAAGTGTTTCTGCTGTTAAATTTGATGATCTGGCGTTATGATTGTTGCTGTTATTTTAGTGTCCACTGTTCTGGCTATGGCCTTTGCGGCCGAGTATAATGCAAGAAAGTTACCTGGCGACGATGCTATATGGAACGACAACCGCTTCGGGTTGGTGTCGTTGCTGGCTATTGTGATGAGGGCCGATGGCGAGGTGTCGGAAAACGAGGTGCTGAAGGCCTGCTCGTTTTTTAAGTGCAGTTTCTCTGACGACGAGAAACGGAGGGCGGCATTTGCGTGCCTGAAGCAGGAATTGAAGTCCGACGCTAACAAACTTTATTTTGTCCGGACTGATGATGCCTATAAAATAAGCCAGGCGTCTGCCAACCGTATAAATATATGTGCTGCGCTGGCCAAGAAGAACCTGAACCGCCATGAACTCTCTGCGGTGGTCGAATTCCTGTTTTCGGTTGCCTGTGTGGGTGGTGTGACCCCTAGGGAGTGGATGGTCATTAGCAGGGTTATAGAGTTTTTCTCGCTTCCTGCTGACGATGTCAAGTACTATCGTACCTGTTACAGGTCGGAACAAACTGACGATTTCTGCGACCCGGTTTTTGTGGAGGAGAAAGATGAAAAGCGCCAGAAGAAAAAGATGAATGCCGGTCAAGACCGGCGGTCTAAGTCCAATAACCAACAGCGGAAGGCTGGCTCTGGCGGTGACTCCAGCCAAAAGCAGTCTGCCGGCAAAGCAGGGGCTCCGGCTTCACTCGATGTGTACTATGCAGTGCTGGGTTTGGCTGCTACGGCGTCGGCCGACGAGGTTAAACTGGCTTATAGGAATCTGGTGAAAAAATACCACCCCGATATGGTGAAGGACGAGTTGTTAAAGGTGGTCTATACGGAAAAAGTTAAAAAGATAAACGACGCCTACAACCACTTGAGGGTCGATAAATAGTTAATAGTTTTGTTACTTGCGTTTTAGGGTGATTATGGCGTACACCAGCAATCCTGTAACCAGGCTGGCTATTACGGCCAGTGTGCACGAACCTACCAGATATTGCAGCGTGTCGTTCCATACGTTGTCGAGGGTTATTTCCCGTAATTCGGGTATCGCTTTCCCGCTACCGGTCAGTACTCCGCCTATCGCGTAGCTTCCCCATAAAATGAACGGTATGCACGGAGGAATGCTGATATTGCTGAATATCAGCGCTATCACTTTGTTTAGTTTCAACAAGTGCGCTATTGCCAACACCAGCAGCATTTGGAACCCCCATAGCGGCAGTATGCCGAACAGCACGCCCAAACTGGCGGCCGAGGCTATCTTTCCCGCACTTTCGGGATTGTGTATCAGGTTCTCGTCAATTTTTTTTTTAATGTTGGTCCAGGTTATTTTCCGGAAAAAGTCGCGCGGCTTTATCCATAAAAAGGCGACTATAACCAAAATGGTGTTCAGTACGCTGATGCGGCTGAAGTCTTGGAAGGGCCGGAAGTGGCTGACACGCTCTTCGGCTGGCGGATAGTAGACGTGTACGGGTTGTGCCACCAACTCTATGCCCGACCATGCCGAGCGAACCAAAACTTCCAACTCGAACTCGTATTTTGTGCCGAAGAAGTGCTTCTTTTTCAGTCTGTCGATGGGGTAGATGCGGTAGCCGCACTGGGTGTCTGGAAAATCCATCCCGGTTTCTACCTTGAACCAGAAGTTGCTGAACTGGTTGGCGAAACTGTTCTTCCCGGGCATCCCTTCCTGTGTTTTTACGTTGCGTGTACCGCAAATCAGGCTGTCGGGGTGTTGTTCGGCCTGTTCCACAAGCACGGGCAGGTCTTCCCATTTGTGTTGTCCGTCGGCGTCAATTGTCAGCGCGTAGCGCATACCCGCCTCCACCATTGCTTTGAAGCCTGTTTTCAAGGCGTAGCCCTTTCCACGGTTCTGGGTGTAGCCTAGCAGGTGCAGGCCTTCTATCTCCTCAAGCAGCTGGTTGGTGTTGTCGGTCGAGCCGTCGTTCACTACCCATACGTCTTCACAATAGGTCAAAGCCTCGCGTGCAACAGTGGCTATGGTGCCATTGTTGTTGTAGGTGGGTATCAGTATACCGCATTTCAGGGCTTTTAGTCGTTGGCCTATTTCTGTATTCATGGGTTAGTTGCTTGTCTCGGTTTCGTATTTCTCGATAAGGATAGACAACCCGAGGTTCGGGTGGCTTATTTTTACTGTTTTAGGAACAATGTTGCCTTGTTCGTATTCAAAGCGGATGTTTGCGGCCGACAGTTTGCCGCTGTTCTCTATTTCTAGCACGTGTTGCTCTATCTCGTCTGTCTTGATGTTGCATTTGCCTAGTTTTCCCTTTATGTTGTAGCCTTTGTTCAACACAAGTTTGTCGGTGGCAATGGTCGACGGACTGTTGTGCTCCAGGTGCCAGACCCTGGCCTCGTAGGTCTCTTTGTCGAAACGCTTGAAAAAGGTGGTCATCAGGTCTTTTTCCAACAGGCGGAGCAGTTTCTTGTGTTTCAGCTGTTCCATGCAGTCGTAGATGAGCATCCCTTTCTCGTTAAGGTAGAAGTCGAGTACTATGCTGCCAAAAACCGAAGTGCATACGCCCCTAATGTTGCCCTTCTCGTCGGGTTCTACCAATAGTATGCAGTTTATTACGTTGTCTTTGTAGTCTAACTGCATAGAATAGGTGACGGTCTCCCCCTTTCTGTAGGAGAACGGATACAGCTGCTCCCTCTTTATAGTCTGTTTGCCTTCCCCTTCCATCCCTTTAAAGAGTTTTGGGGTGCAGGCTGAGGCTATAAACAGCGGAAGTAGTAGGCTGGGCAGTATGAGCTTGTTCATGGCTGCGTTTTATGCGTTGTTACTCTATAACGAACAGACGGTCTTCCAAGTTCGCGTTTTTCTGGGTCTTGCTGAAGTGGTACTCGGTGTAGTCTTCGCCATTTTTGCTGGCTTTCGCATTTTCAGTCAGACGTAGGCGGAGTAGCATCTTGTCGCTCTTCTGCATCTCCATTTCAATCTCTTTGAAGAGTTTTTTTGTACCGTTTGGCACTATTTTTACCAAATAGTTCTGTCCTTTGTCGAAATAGCTGATTTTGTAGTCCTTTTTCAGGGCTTTCATATTGCCGGTCATACACGAGCTTATCATCCTCTGCATCTCGTTGGTGCTGGCTCCTGCGGCGTTGGTGTCGTAAACTTTGGCCTTGCCGCCGTTCACCATTTTCACTTTGGTGCCGTTCATCACCATCTGGTATTTGATGGGGGTGGTGTAGTTCAGTATGACTTTGTTTTCTTTCTTATACATCATATCGCCTATCGATACCAGATCCTTACTCATGCCAGATACGTGCTTCACTTGTTTGAACTGGCTTGTTATGGTGGTTATTTTCCCAGCCTGTTCCTCAATAGCAGATTCCAGTTGTGCGGCTTCGTTGGCTGGTAGGGGCTGTTGCGCCCAAGTAGAGGCGCTTATGCCGATGGCGAACAGAAGCATAAAGATTTTTTTCATGTGCTGTTTTCGTTTTCTTCAGGGGCGTGCCCCTTTTATGGTTTTTGTTTGCAAATTTAAGGGTTTTCTAGCAATTGCTGGTTGCAGCCCGTCTTTTTTTGACGGGAGCCCGGTTTCCTTTGTGTTGTCTGATACAAATATTGTGCCTTAAAGTGTGCAGGTCTCTCCGAACACCTCTTTGAAACATTCGTAGTTGCCCTTACCGTCAGACTCGTCGCGCTTCAAAATAGCGAAGACGATTTCTGAAAAACGGTTGCGGAATTCATCTTCCTGCAATACGCACTTGAACAGCTCGGCCATGTGGCGTGGCGGATTCTCGAATGCACCGCAGCCGAATGCCGAAAGCACTAAGTGGTGGTGCCCGTTCATATAGGCTATGCGGAAGATGGTGCGTATCTTGTTAAGGGTTGGTAGCACAAGTTCGGGACTGATGCGGTCGTCTACCACTTCGGGTTGGTAGATGGCTGCCACGGCAACAAGGGCAACCTTGAAGGGCTGCCCCAGAAGGGCGTAGCCGTTCTTCTCGTCGCTTCTGAACACGGTGACCCCGTCGGCGTAGATGCCGCCAAAGTCGCGGTCAAGCGGGTAGTGATGCTTGGGGTCGGGGGTTAGTCCGTACTTCTCGGCCAAATTTGGCTTGTAGATGAAGAGCGAGCGGTAGTAGTCGCTACGGCGGAAAATGTTCTCTTCTTGGGCGCCTGCTCCGTTGTGCACGCCTCCACCCGGTAGCTGGCGGTTGGCCATGTTCAGCACGCAGGGCTCTTTACCTTCGCCTACCAGTTTGTGGGCGGCGTTCAGCGAGTCGTCGACCGTTACGCGCACAGTGGTGCTGTCGAAGCGGGGGGCGCTGCTGGGGATGTGTATCTCCTTGTCGTAAAACACGGTTTCCTTGGCGGGGTCTTCCGTCAAGTTCAGCTTAACCTCTTTGCGGTTGGCCAGGTAGCTCCCTTTTTGTACAAATTCGAGGGTAGCTTCCCATACTGACACGCGTAGGCGGTGCCTCATATCTTCGTCGTTGCTGGCTATGGCTCGGTGCATAGTGTCTATCCAGTCTTCATCGTTCCAGTCTGCTTGTCTCATAGGTGTTGTGCTTTTCGTGCGTTTTTGAGTTTATAAATATAATCCTTTTTTGTGAATATCTTCTTGTGAAATGCCTTTTTTAGTGGTGAATAAAATCTGTAACTTTGTTTCCGTTGTAAAATACCCCGCTTATTATGACAGAATTTACCCATCTGCACGTCCACTCGCATTATTCTATTCTCGACGGTATGTCGAAGGTGACCGACCTTGTCGACAAGTGCCTTAAGAACGGTATGTATGCTATGGCCCTGACCGACCACGGCAATATGTTCGGCATTAAGGAGTTTACCGACTATGCCAACAAGGTGAACGGCAAGAAGAAGGATAAAATTAAGGAACTGGAGGGTATTCTTGCTAACGATGCGGCGTCGGACGAGGAAAAGAAGGAGGCGCAGGCTAAACTCGATGTGGAGAAGGCAACCCCGTTCTTTACCCCGATTATCGGTACCGAGGCCTATTGCGCACGCCGCTCCCACAAACTGCACGATTCTGCACTCAAGGCTGTAAATTTCGAAGGAAAGGAATACACGGTCGACAAGAACGGTTGGCACTTGATTGTGCTGGCCAAAAACAAGGTGGGGTACCAAAACCTCTGCAAATTGGCAACTATTGCCTATGTCGACGGCTTTTACGGCAAACCCCGTATCGACCACGAGTTGCTGGAACAGTACCACGAGGGGCTGATTGTCTGCTCGGCCTGTATTGCCGGCGAGGTGCCGCAGAAACTGTTGTCGAAAGACTACGAGGGCGCTCTCGAAACGGTGAAGTGGTTCCAATCGATTTTTGGTGAAGATTACTACCTTGAAATCCAACGACACAAAACCGACAAGGTGAATGCCGACACCCATGTCTATGAGGTGGAGGAAAGCTATATTCCCGACATCATCCGCCTCTCGAAGGAGACGGGTGTGAAGATTGTCTGCACCAACGACGTGCACTTTGTAGAGGAGGAGCACGGTGAGGCGCACGACCGTTTGGTCTGCCTCTCTACGGGTGCCGATTTTAACGACCCTAAGCGTCTGCACTACACGAAGCAGGAATGGTTGAAGACGCCCGACGAAATGGCGGCTATCTTTGCCGATATTCCCGAGGCGCTGGCCAATACGATGGAGGTGGCGGCTAAGGTCGAGAGCTATTCGATTGAGTCGGGACCTATCATGCCGAAGTTCGATATCCCTGAAGAGTTTGGCACGGAAGAACTTTACCGGCAAAAATATACGCAGGAACAGCTCTACGACGAGTTTACGGAAGACGAGAACGGTAATGTGGTGCTCAGTCGCGAAGATGGTGAGAAGAAAATCAAGCGTTTGGGTGGCTACGAAAAACTGTACCGTATCAAGCTCGAGGGCGATTATCTTGCCAAATTGGCTTGGGAGGGTGCCCACTGGCGCTATGGCGAGGTCTTGACTGAAGAGGTGAAGGACCGTATCAATTTCGAACTCTACATCATGAAGACCATGGGTTTCCCTGGCTACTTCCTTATCGTGCGCGACTATATCCGTGCCGCCCGTGAAGAACTGGGTGTCTCGGTAGGGCCGGGCCGTGGTTCGGCGGCGGGTTCGGCAGTCGCTTACTGCCTGCGTATTACCGACATCGACCCTATCAAGTACGATTTGCTGTTCGAGCGTTTCTTGAATCCCGACCGTATCTCTTTGCCCGATATCGACGTCGACTTCGACGATGCCGGCCGTGGTAAGGTGTTGCAGTGGGTGACTAAAAAATATGGTGCGGAAACGGTGGCGCACATTATTACCTATGGTACTATGGCGACCAAGTCGAGTATCAAGGATGTCTGCCGTGTAGAACAGGTGCCGCTTCCAGAGGTGAACCGTATCTGTTCTTTTGTTCCCGATAAGTTCGACGAAAGTTTGGCTGACCCGAAAACCGGTAAGGTGCCGAAGGTCAACCTGAAGAACTGTTTTAAATACATACCCGAACTGGCCGATGCCCATGATAACGGCGACCCGGTTGTTCGACGCTCGCTCACCTATGCCAGCCAGTTGGAAAACACCAACCGGCAGATTGGTATACATGCCTGCGGTTTCATTATCGGTGCCGACGATCTGAAGAAATTCGCCCCGTTGTGTACAATTAAAGATAAAGATACGGGCGAGGATGTGCAAGTGACGCAGTACGACGGACACGTGATTGAGTCGGTGGGCCTGATTAAGATGGACTTCCTCGGCTTGTCGACGCTTTCTATCTTGAAGGAGGCAATTGCCAACATCAAACACTCTAAGGGCATCGAGGTCGACATCGACCATATACCTATTGACGATAAACTCACTTACGAACTCTATAGCCGTGGCGATACCATCGGCACGTTCCAGTTCGAGTCGCCCGGTATGCAGAAATACTTGCGCGAACTGCAGCCTACCGTGTTCGAAGACATTATTGCCATGAACGCCCTTTACCGTCCGGGTCCTATGCAGTACATTCCTACTTTCATTAACCGTAAGTTGGGAAAGGAACCTATCACCTACGATATTCCTTGTATGGAGAAGTACTTGAAGGATACCTATGGCGTTACGGTGTACCAAGAGCAGGTCATGCTGCTCAGCCGCCAGTTGGCCAACTTTACCCGTGGTGAGTCCGACAAGCTCCGTAAGGCCATGGGTAAGAAGCAGATGGCCATTCTGGAACAGCTGAAGGGCAAGTTTATTGCCGGTGGTACTAAGAACGGTCACGACGAGAAGATTCTGAACAAGATATGGAGCGACTGGGAAGAATTCGCTAAATATGCGTTCAACAAGTCGCACGCTACCTGCTACTCGTGGGTGGCATACCAGACGGCTTACCTCAAAGCGCATTATCCGGCTGAACTTATGGCGGCCAACCTGACCAGTAATAAGAGCGATATTACCAAGGTGACGAAGTTTATGGAGGAGTGCAAGCGCATGAAGGTGGCTGTGTTGGGACCCGATGTGAACGAAAGTGAGCTCAACTTCTCGGTAAACCAGAGCGGCGCTATTCGTTTTGGTATGGCTGGTGTGAAAGGTCTGGGTGAAAGTGCGGTCGATGCCATTATTAAGGAACGCGAGCAAAACGGCAAGTTCAAAGATATTTACGACCTTGTAGAGCGTGTGCCTTCTTCTTCGCTTAACCGTAAGGCACTCGAAAGTTTGGCTTTGAGTGGCGCTTTCGACTCGTTCGAGGGATTTAAGCGCGAGTTTATGTTCGCACAGGGACCTAAGGGTACTTTTGCCGAAGAGCTGTCGCGCTATGGCAGCAAGGTACAGAGTGAGAAGAATACGGACCTTATGGGTAACCTTTTTGCCGATTTGGCCGACGATTCGGGCGTGAAGATTCCGCAACCGCCGTTCCCTAAGGGCGTTGAGCCTTGGCCTACGCTCGAAAGGCTGAACAAGGAGAAAGACTTGGTGGGTATCTACCTCTCCGCACATCCGCTCGACGACTATGCCGTGGCCTTGAAGTATGTGGTCAATACCCATATGACCGATTTCGACCTCCCTCCGGAAGAACAGAAAGCTAAACTTTATAACAAACAGATTTCTTGCGGCGGTTTGGTTACGAATGTGCGTGAGGGCATGACGAAGAAAAACAATCCGTACGCGATTGTTACGGTCGAAGACTATGAGGGTAGTCACGAGTTCGCCCTCTTTGGCGAAGACTATATGAATCTGGCTAACAGGTTCCACAAGAACGTGGCTGTATACATCGAGGGTCAGTTCAAGTCGCGCTTCCAGTGGAGCAAGCCGACCGATGCGCTGGAATTTAAGATTGGAACTGTTCAGTTATTGTCTTCTGTCAAAGAACAGTTGGTGAAGAAGATGACCATCACCATCAGTGAAGACAAGATTGACGATATGTTCGTTTCCGAATTTTTGCCGCTGCTACAGGAAAACCAGGGCGAGGTGTTGCTTTATTTGCATGTGCACGAACAAAGCACGGGCAAAACGGTGCCGCTGTTCGCGCGCAAGTGCAAAGTGAACGCTTCTTACCCGATGATTGAACGGTTGCAACAAATGTCCGATGACGGACTATTAATGTTCTATTTGAATTGAATTGTGTCCGAAAAGTAGCAAGAAGTGGTTTATATGCAAGATTTTGGACTTAAATTTTGTCTGCTCCGATTATTATCCTATTTTTGTTTTAACAATTAAATAAGTATACAACCATGGAAATAGAAGTAACTGATAGCAACTATAAAGAGGTAGCCGCTACCGACAACCTCTTGGTGCTTGATTTTTGGGCTAGCTGGTGCGGTCCGTGTTTGGCTCTTGGTCCTACCATTGCTGCTATTGCTAAAGATTATGAAGGTAAGGGGGTTACTGTTGGAAAGGTGAATGCCGATGAAAACGAGGACCTGTGTTCTGTTTTCGGAATCCGTAACCTGCCTACCATTCTTTATATCAAGAATGGCGAGGTCGTCGACAAAACCGTTGGCGCTATGCCTAAAAATATGCTCGTAGAAAAGATTAACGGTCTCCTTTAATCTTTTTCTCTTCTTCTTGATATTCAAATTACTACAGTAGTCTAATACATTTGCCACAAACCTTCAGGTGGGAGGATTGTGGCTTTTCCTTTATGAAAAACGCATTGAAAAAGAAACTTGTTGTGCTTACAGGCGCTGGTATCAGTGCAGAAAGTGGTATGAGTACGTTCCGCGATGCCGATGGCTTGTGGAATAACTATAGGGTAGAGGACGTGGCTACGCCTGAAGGCTTTTCGCGAAACCCGCAACTGGTCCTCGACTTCTATAACAGCTTGCACCGCTCGTTGCAGACACTGAAGCCTAATTACGGACATATAGGCCTTGTTGAATTGGAAGAATTCTTCGATGTCAGGGTCATTACCCAGAATGTCGATAACCTGCATGAGGCGGCTGGATCTAAAAAAGTGCTGCACCTGCACGGCGAGTTGACGAAGTATGCTTCGGTTAAGTACCCCGATTGGCCGCACGATTGGCCGTTTGACACCGATTTGCGGTTGGGCGATATGGCGGACGATGGCTCGCAGAAACGCCCGTACATCGTATGGTTCGGTGAGGGGGTGCCTAATATTGAGCTGGCGGCTGAATGGACCAGAGAGGCGGACATCTTTCTGGTGATTGGAACTTCGCTCGCTGTTTACCCTGCTGCTGGACTGCTGGGGTACGTGGGCGCCGATGTGCCGGTTTTCCTTATAGACCCTAAACCTGTTAAGTCGCCTTACAAGCATGCTATTACTGTTATTCAAAAAGGTGCTTCTGAGGGAATGAGTGATTTGATTGATATTTTTAAACGAAACTACATTTTAAAAGATTAAGCTACTAGTGCTATGACAGGAAATAAAAAAACTTCGGGAAAGCGGAAAACAGCACAGGCTGATTTCAGCGGTGTTATTGGGTTTCTGTCTCACTTTCACCCTGTTTTTGATTGCGCCGACGATATTATGTTGCGGCTCACTAGGGTCTATCTGCCTCAAAAAACGGTTATATTGAAGCCTGGCCAAATCGCCAACTGCGTTTTTTTTATTGAAGATGGAACGTTGAAGTCTTCTGAAATGCGGGGCGATAAGGAGTATATAAACTGGATTCTTATGGGACCCGCTTTTGCACATAACGGACGTGCGTTCCATACGCAGTCGCCGTGTGTTGAACTCGTCGACGCGGTGGAGCCTTCGGTGGTCAGTTTCTTGAATTACGACGATTTGTACTACCTGATTGAGAAACACCACAGTTTTGCGGTCTGTATGTTCAAACTGCTCGGACATATTACGTCTATGCGTGAAATTAACTTCTCGCTTATGATGAGTACGCCCGACCTGGAAATTCGTGTCAGACGTATTGCTATGATATATCCGGGACTGCTGTCGCGGGTGCCGCTCCGTTTGCTGGCGCTCTATATGCGTATGACACCAGAAACTCTTTCGCGTATTGTTAACAAACCGGAATTTGCCGACCTCAAAAACAAGCAAGACAAATAAAACGTAGCCCCTTTTGGCTATGTTTTCATATTCTTTGATGAATTTCGGCAGATATTTTGTACTTTTGTACCTTAGAAATAATATACATTAGATATATAATGAGTTTGTTAGATTTGAGCGAACAGGAAATCCTTCGTCGCGAGAGCTTGAAGGAACTCCGTGCTATGGGTATTGAACCATACCCGGCTGCCGAATACGTTGTTACCGGCTATTCTACCGATTTGAAAAACAACTTTAAGGACGATGCTCCCCAGCAAGAAGTTTCTATCGCAGGCCGTTTGATGACTCGCCGTGTGATGGGTAAGGCTTCTTTCGCAGAAATCCAAGATAGTAAAGGACGTATCCAGGTTTATATCAGCCGTGACGACCTCTGCCCTGGCGAGAACAAGGATATGTACAACACCGTTTTCAAACGTTTGCTCGATATCGGCGACTTCATTGGTGTTAAGGGCTATGTCTTCCGTACGCAGATGGGCGAAATCTCTGTCCACGTTTCTGAACTGACAGTCCTCAGCAAGTCGCTCAAACCGCTTCCTATTGTTAAGTATAAAGATGGTGTCGCTTACGATAAGTTCGACGACCCTGAACTCCGCTACCGTCAGCGTTATGTCGACTTGGTGGTCAACGATGGCATTAAGTCTACTTTCGAGAAGCGTGCGACCATCATCCGCACCCTTCGTAACACGCTCGACGAGGCTGGATATACCGAGGTGGAAACTCCTACCTTGCAGTCTATTGCGGGTGGCGCTTCTGCCCGTCCGTTCATTACCCATTTCAACGCTCTCGATCAGGATATGTATATGCGTATCGCGACCGAGCTCTACCTCAAACGCCTAATTGTGGGCGGTTTTGAGGGCGTTTACGAAATTGGCAAGAATTTCCGTAACGAGGGTATGGACCGTACCCACAACCCTGAATTTACCTGTATGGAACTCTATGTCCAGTATAAGGACTATAACTGGATGATGTCGTTTACCGAAAAGTTGCTCGAAAAGATCTGTATCGCTGTCAACGGTTGCGCTGAATCGAAAATGGGCGATAATGTGATCAGTTTCAAGGCGCCTTTCCGCCGTCTGCCTATTCTTGAGGCGATTAAGGAAAAGACCGGCTACGACTTGGACGGCAAGTCTGAAGAGGAAATCCGTGAGGTCTGCAAGGCACTCAAGATGGAAATCGACGACACAATGGGTAAGGGTAAACTTATTGATGAAATCTTTGGCGAATTCTGTGAGGGCACTTTCATTCAACCTACTTTCATTACCGACTATCCGGTTGAAATGAGCCCGCTGACCAAGATGCACCGTTCTAAACCAGGCCTGACCGAGCGTTTTGAACTGATGGTGAATGGTAAGGAATTGGCTAACGCTTATTCTGAGCTGAACGACCCTATCGACCAGGAAGAACGCTTTAAGGAACAGATGCGTTTGGCCGACAAGGGCGACGACGAGGCTATGATTATTGACCAAGACTTCCTCCGTGCTCTACAATACGGTATGCCTCCTACTTCGGGTATCGGTATCGGTATCGACCGTTTGGTGATGCTTATGACCGGACAGACCACTATTCAAGAGGTGCTGCTCTTCCCTCAGATGAAGCCTGAGAAGAAGACTCCGAAGGATGCCGACGCTAAATTCCTGGCTTTGGGCATTCCTGCCGATTGGATTCCTTTGGTGCAGAAAGCTGGCTACAATTTGGTGGCTGATATGAAGGAGGTTAAACCACAGAAATTCCACCAAGACATCTGTGGCGTGAATAAGAAGTACAAGGTCGGTCTGGAAAACCCTTCGGTTGACCAGGTTACCGAATGGCTTGGCAAGATTGAATAAAAACACTTTTTACCCAGTGATGGATAAAATTCCTACTATAGGTGTTATGGGGGGTGGTAGCTGGGCTACTGCCCTTGCCAAAATCTGTTTGATTAATCCCGACCGGCATATCAACTGGTATATGCGTCGCGACTCACAGATTGAGGCTATTATGCGCACGCGCCATAACCCGTCTTATTTGAGCAGTGTGTCGTTCGACACCTCGCGCATTCATTTTTCTTCCGATATTAACGAAGTTGTTCGCGACTCCGACTTGCTGATTTTTGCTACGCCTTCGCCTTATTTGAAGTCGCACCTCGAAAAGTTGAAGCGCAGTCTGCGCAGCAAGATTGTGGTGTCGGCAATCAAAGGTATTGTGCCTGAAGAGAATGTCATCGTATCGGAATACTTCCGTATGAAGTATGGCGTGCCTGAAAATAACCTGATGGTGATTGGTGGCCCTTGCCATGCTGAAGAGGTGGCTCAACAGCGTTTGTCGTATCTGACGATTGGAGGTACCGACATGAAGCTGACCTCTTGGTTCGCTAATTCCATTACCAGTAACTACATTAAGGCTACTACTAACGAAGATGTGTTTGGCATTGAATACGCTTCTGTGCTGAAGAATGTCTATGCTATTGCTGCCGGCATCTGTCATGGCTTGAAGTACGGCGACAATTTCCAGGCTGTGCTTATGTGTAACGCGGCTCAAGAAATGAACCGCTTTATTACTGCGGTGAGTGATACGCCGCGCTCTATCGACGATTCGGTCTATTTGGGCGACTTGCTCGTTACCGGTTACTCACACTACAGCCGTAACCACACGTTTGGTACCCTTATTGGCGACGGTTACTCGGTTAAGCAGGCACAAATGGAAATGGAAATGATTGCCGAAGGCTATTACGGCACCAAGTGTATGAAGGAAATTAACGCCGAGAGAAAGGTCGATATGCCTATTCTCGATTCGGTTTACAACATCCTTTATGGTAAGATTTCTCCGATGGTGGAAATTAAACTGCTGACTGAAAAAATGCATTAATACTAAAAGTATAAAAATTCATTATAATGGAAAACATCAAGTTAAACATCGACAAGACTTTCGGTTGCACCTCTGCTGCCGAAGTTAAGGCTCTCGAACAGAAAGTTATGGCTGCTATCGAGGGTTTGGAAAAGGGCACTTGCCTGGGTAACGACTTCCTTGGTTGGTTGCACCTCCCTTCTTCTATTACCAAAGAACACCTCGACGACATTAAGGCTTGTGCTAAGACCCTCCGCGATAACTGCGAGGTTGTTGTCGTTGCTGGTATCGGTGGTAGCTACCTTGGTGCACGTGCCGTTATTGAAGCGCTTAGCAACAGCTTCCAGTGGTTGCTCAAGAGCCAGAACGGCCCAATCATGATTTATGCTGGTAACAACATTGGTGAAGATTATTTGGCTGAACTTTCTGAGTTCTTGAAGGACAAGAAGTTCGGTGTTATCAATATCTCTAAGTCTGGTACTACTACCGAAACCGCTCTCGCTTTCCGTTTGTTGAAGAAGCAGTGCGAAGACCAGCGTGGCAAGGAAACTGCTAAGAAGGTTATTGTTGCTGTTACCGACGCTGTTAAGGGTGCTGCCCGCAAGACTGCTGAAACTGAGGGTTACAAGACTTTCGTTATTCCTGATAACATTGGTGGCCGTTTCTCTGTTCTTACTCCTGTAGGTCTGCTTCCTATTGCTACTGCTGGCTTCGATATCGACCAGTTGGTTGCTGGTGCGCGCGACATGGAGGCTGCTACTGCTGCTAGCGTTCCTTTCGACCAGAACCCTTCTGCACAGTACGCTGCTTGCCGTAACGCTCTTTACGCTAAGGGTAAGAAGATTGAAATCTTGGTTAACTTCCAGCCTAAACTCCACTATATGATGGAGTGGTGGAAGCAGCTGTATGGTGAAAGCGAAGGTAAGGACCTCAAGGGTATTTTCCCTGCTTCTGTTGACTTCACTACCGACCTTCACTCTATGGGTCAGTGGATTCAGGAAGGCGAGCGTACCATCTTCGAAACTGTCATCTCTGTTGAAACTCCTGAAAAGAACCTTGTTGTTCCTTCTGACAAGGAGAACCTCGATGGCTTGAACTTCCTTGCTGGCAAGCGTGTTGACGAGGTGAACAAGATGGCTGAATTGGGTACCCAGTTGGCTCACGTCGATGGTGGTGTGCCTAACATGCGCGTCAGCGTTCCTCGCTTGAACGAGTACTACCTTGGCCAGTTGATCTATTTCTTCGAGAAGGCTTGTGGTATCAGCGGTGGCGTTTTGGGTGTTAACACTTTCAACCAACCTGGTGTTGAGGCTTACAAGAAGAATATGTTCGCTCTGCTTAACAAGCCTGGTTACGAGGAAGAAAGCAAGAAGATCCAGGCTAAGCTTGGCAAGTAATTTAAGGTTTTTCCTGACTTACTATATAGGGTGCGCTGAATGGTGCACCCTTTTTTTTGTTGCGGTTGGCGAACTCTTGAATTATCTTGCGCAGGATTGATGAAGATGTCCGAAGAAATCAGTCGATTAAAAATTCTCCAACTTGTCTGAATTGCCCGGCTGGCTCAATTCCATAGACGTTAAAAGAACCCCAACCACAATAATCGATTTCTCTTTCCTCTTTTTTATGCCTAATGTATCTAGGACGAAGATCCATTATATTTACACCTTTTAGAAATGGATTAACTATTTTTTTGTCTACGTCGTGTTTTGCCAATATGATCACTTGGATTGGACCAAAATAGGTATATCCAATCAAAGTTGGATTTAGCAAATAGAGGGTATCTATTTCTCTGTATAAATCGGCCAATCTGTCTTCATAGTACCTTTTTTTCTCTTTATTGTTTTTTAATGCAGGGGCAACAGACTCTTTCCCATGTATTTCTAGTTCTGCTTCCTTAATGACTTTTACAAGTTGGTCGATATATTCTATTGTATCTATTTCATCCTTTGTTGGTGCTGGCGGCGGTGCTACCAGAGGCTGAAACTCCGGATACACCATCCGGTTCTCGGCTCCACCCACAGATGCAATAACATCTAATACTGCTGTGCTGTCGGTTATTTTTATAGAAGGGTCAGCATCGTAATGAGAGAAGTAGGCATGAAGGTATAATGTGTCGCCTTCATATCTGGTAGAGTCCCAGTTGGGAAAATTTTTCTCCACGTAATCGTTTACCATCATTTCTAAGGGTGATTTCTCTGGCTGTCGATTTTGGCAAGAAATCAGCGTCAGAACACCAATAGAAAGTGTATAGAATAATGTTTTTTTCATACTATGACTGAACTTTTATTGAACAAGATAGATAAGTATAACTTCGTATTGGAAGTGCTTACTTAATTTTCTCCAATCTCATTTTAGCCATTTTTTCTATTTCAGGATTAGACGATTTCGACATCTTCTTGAAAAGTTTTTCTGCTTGCTTCTTTTTCCCGTTGTGGATGTATACCTCAGCCAAATTTATGGTTATTATATCGTCATTAGGAAAATCTTTATGTAGTATTTCTAATTGGGTTAAAGCCGAACTGAAGTCTTTTTTCGAAATCGAAATCAGAGACTTGTTTGTTCTGAAGTCGAAGCGCTCAGGATAAACGCTAAGTAGTTTGTCGTTGAAAACAGTTGCTTTGTCGTATTCGGCATTTTTTAAAAAAAATAGGAAATAGCTTTGAAATTTCTCCAACATCATACTTTCTCCATTCTCTATTTTTTTGTCGTAAAGGTCAAACCATTGGTTCCCATTATTTCTTGAACGGTCTAAAATTTGGCAGAGGATCTTCACTGCATCGTCGGCCAGGTTGCCCACGACCAACTTGTCGCCGATAATTTTAGGATGTGAAAGGGCTTTCATCATCAAATAGTTGAATTTTTCATCTTCAGTATTGTCGCCTTTTTCGGAATGGATTCTCAGATTGTCTGTGTATGAACTTTTGTGACTGCATTTTTCCATTAGGGTTAGCAAAATATCGCTTTTCGTAAAATAGAGGTTTATACAGTCGGGATGTTTGACGATTTCTTTGTCAATAATGTCTAGCCCTTTTTTCAGCGAATCACAATTGATGATAATTTCAGCGTATATGAATTCGTTTTTGCCATCCTTCCCAATAAGTTCCATATAGTCTTCAACCCCTTTGGGTTGTACACTGTCTATTTTGATATTCTGATTGTAAGCTGTTGTATAATAATACCATGCCCATGTGTCGGCAATATTGGGAGAGTTGGGCTCTTCTTTTTGCCATTTGGCGAATTCTTTATAAACGCCTTCTATATTATTCTCCTTTAGGTATCTAGAAATCGCTTCCGCATACGGACTACTTGCAATTGAGTTACTTGTTGATAGTAGGGCAAATGTAAAAAGAAATAAAGGCTTGATTTTCATATCTTGTAAATGGAATTTAATCTGTTATTTATGTCGGTCACTAGGTGTGTGCCTAATTTGTTTTTTACAAATATAGTGTGATTATTACAAAAAAAACAACCTGTTTACAAACTGGTGCTAGCAATCTGCATACACACTTCAATGTCTGATATTCTAGTTTTTTTATTGTGTTGAGGGGGACTGTTCTTATTCTAACTCCTGCATTCCTTTGGTTACGTACAGTTTGCCATTTTCAAGGCTGAGGCTAGGGCTGAAGGTGTATGTTTCGCCATTGCCGCTTTTTAGCTCAATCTGCATGTTGGGGCAGATGTCGCTGATGTTGCCTTTTACAATTATAGGGTCACCAGTTTCCTTCTGGTAGTACACCAATCCGCTTTTTTCTGGCTTTTCCTTCGTTGCCATTTCGAAGGTATATTCATAAACGGTGACGTTTGCGTTTTTGTGTCTTGGAATAACAAGGTACAGCTCTTCTCCTGGTGCGTCAACGGCTATGTGGTCTATGTTGTTCAGTTGTGGCAGGCGTTCTGCCAACTTCTTGAATGGGTCTGATGCCTTAATGGCTGCGATGTCTTTGTCGTAACCAATGTAGGCAACGGCGACAAACGAACTGTCTTGCCAATTGAATGCTGATTCAGATTCCGCCTTTTCTGTTGTTGCTTTAGCTTCTGTTTCTGCATTCTCTTCTACTATTGCCGTGTTGGTTGTTGGAACTTCTGCGGGTTTGTTTGCACAGGCACCGAGGACTAGTGCAACCAGCAGACTGAAATAAATTTTTTGCATAATAGGTTGTTTTGTCTAAATGTTTTGGTTTGCTAAAATACATATAAAAAGCCGGTGCTACAATAGGTAACACCAGCTTTACCTTTAATTGCCGGTAGGTTTTATTTAACGATAATCTGCTTATGCCATACACTTGTGACCGATTCTACTTTTATAGCGTAGATGCCTGGCCTTAAATTCAGGTCTAGTGAGTTTTGGCTGCTGCCAATGTCTTGTCTGCAAACTACTTGTCCACATCCGTTGTAAATGGTGACTTTTACGGCTTCTGGGTTCGGGAACACAATACTGACTTCTCCTGATGTTGGGTTAGGGTAGAGTTGCGGTTCGGCTGATTTTACCAACTCGTTTCGGGTCTGGTCGTCCTCATTGGTAATTTTACCTGGCATCAGGCTCTTTCCCGTACTTTCAACTACGTAGAGGCGTGCCACGTCTGCGGCGCTAAGTGCTCGGTTCCAAATGAGGAGGTCGTCGAATAGGGCTGGTGTCGAACCCCAGAACGAGCTGTAACCCAAATAGAAGTTAGTCGACTTCGACAAGTGACCCAGCTGTGCGCTAAAATCGGTGGCGCCACTCGAATTGTAGGCGGCATAGCGCGACTGGTTGGCCACAAATTTTCCGTTGATGTAGAGGTCGAAGCCTTGCTTGTTGTACGAAATGGTGACTAAGGCCCATTCTTCTTGTGGTATGGTGTTCAACTTGGCGCTTTCTGGATAGTTGTAATCGAACCAGGTGCCGTTCCCGTCGTTGTAGCCGATGTAGGTGTTTCCGGTCAGATAGTAGCGGGCGGTTACGTTGCCGTAGCTGTCGCAAAATCCCCAGAGTGCGTCCCACATGTCGCCGTTCAACCGTTTTACCCAGGCCGAGACGGTTGCTCCAGTTAGTTTTTGTCCGGCCAGTGGGTTGCTGAAGGTGGTATAGCTGATGCTCTTCGCGTCGTCGTAACCGAAGTATTGGTGCAGAACGGTGCCGCGCTCGCTGTCGGTGTCGAAGGTCGGTTTTGTACCGTTGGCTTGTGCGTTGGCGGTTCCTGTTTGTGCTTCGTTGTACTGGTTTACCAAATTATGGTCGAAATTATAGTAGGCCACCAGTCCGGTTATAATGTCGGCATTGGCCGTGCCGTTGCCTTTCACAACCACTTCCACGGTTTTTGTGTATTCGTAGTCGCCTTTCTGCAATGCTGCGGTCATATTTACCGGGGTGTCGGTGTCTTGCGGCTTCACGGTGCCGTTGTTGTCTACCACGTCGGTATTGCCGCTGTTCCAGTTGATGGTACAGCCGTTGGTTGTTGTTAGTCCGACGAAGCCGATGTTACCGTAAATGCTGTCGCCGTCTCTGAACTGGAGGTTGTCCATTGCGGCTATGTCTTTAGCGATGCAGGCCTTTCCGCTCGGTTTGCTGGCCCAAATGTTCACCCCGTTGCTGGTACTCATGGCCGTTATTGCCACTACAGGCACGTTGGTGGCATCGAGGCTGCCTGGCACTACCACACCTTTATAGGTCACATTGTTCAGTGTCAGGCTGATGTAGCTGGTGCCGTCGGTCAGACTCCATTTGCCGGTGTAGGCTCCACTAACCGAGCCGTCGGAATTTAGCGTAATGCCGACGGGTTTGCTGTATTCGTAGTTGGCGTAGTCCACGTTGTACTTGTGCAGAATGAGGTTGTAGGTGCCTTCAATTTCTGCTTTGCTGAAAAAACGTTGTGTGCCCACTGTGCTGGTGGTGGCTACATCGTTGTCTTTGTTGTATTCGTGCGGAGCGGCGGTAATCCATCCGTCTTCGTTGACGAACAACTGGTGCACCCTTAGTTGGTGGATGATGGTTCCGTTGTTCAATTTGGTGTGGTAGAACAACATGGCATTCCCGTCTTCGTCCATCAGGGCGCTGTTGTGGCCTTGCGCTATTTCTGCGACGTCCATGCCGGCCCATTGGTAGCCGCCCATTAGCTTCATTCCCCGGTTGGTGGTGGCTTTGGTGCCGTAGTTCATCAGATATTTGTTGTAGATGGCGCTTTCACCGGTATGGTCGGTGTACGGTCCGTCTGGTTGTTCTGAACGGAACACACGCATTTCGTAGCCTCCTTCTGGCGAGTAGAAACCATACGATATAAAGAGGTAGTAGTATTTGCCTATTTTCTCGATATAACTGCCTTCTCCGCTCACATAGTAGCCGCCTGCAATCTTCTTTCCGAAGTAGGCGTCGGTGGTTACGCTGGCGTTTTTAGTCTCGAAGTTGCTATCGTATTTGTAGGTGTAGTCGCGCAATCCGGTCTTCTTGTCAAGTTTTATGATGTAGATGCCGCCGCTCCAAGAGCCGTAGTTCATCCACAGGTCTCCGTTTTCGTCGAAAAACACGCCAGGGTCTATGGCGTGTGGCCAGTAAGTGCCCCATTTCTCTCCTACGTTGTAGCGGGCTGGCAGTGTGTTCTGGTTCCCGATGGCGATTTGCAGGTCGGTTTTCTTATAGTCTGTCGCTGCGTTGCTAGTGACGTTGAATCCTGAAAAAATAATGGGACCCTGGTATTGGAACGGACCTTCCACATGGTCGCTGGTGAAGAGGACGATGGCCGAGTTCCATTTGCTCCCGTTCAGACTCATGTAGTAGCACCATTTCTTCATCTGCGGATTGTAAATCATGTCGGGGGCCCATTGGTTGCCCTTCACGCTGAAGTTGTCTATCGCGCCCTGGTAGGCCGGTATGTTGAAGGTGCCCCAGTCGACGGTCTGGCCGGCGTAGTTGGTTACGCTGGTCACCTTGTTGGTGCTGTAGGCTTTGTCGAACGAACAGATGTTTCCGTTCTCGTCGCAGAACAGCCGGCTGTCGGCTCGTTCGCTGGTGACGACTGTCCAGTCTTTAAAGTCGGTCGTCTTCGCTACATCCATGTGGCTGCCGAAGACGTAGTAGGTATTCTTACCGTCGGTATTGGTGCTGGTAATCGAAGGGTCGTGAACCGAGCCCCTCTTCCAGTTGGGTACTGTGTTTATCAGGTCAATCTCGGCATCTGTTACCGGAATGGCGGCTGTGCCCGCTAATGGGGCCAGTGCGCATATTGTAGTTAGTAGTCGTTTCATCTGTTTTTTTGTTTAGCTCTATGGCGCAAAGTTAGGTCATTGTGTGGTTCTTGGTTTGAACTATTCTTTCATATCGAGTTTTGTTGATGCTAATCTTTGAGCTAGGGGTGTGAAAATTCGTTCATTTTTCGCTATTCTTCAATTTTGTGTAACTTTGAGTCTGTATTTTTAGACTGCCGTTTATGGATTTTTCTAGTATTTCGCTTAGTTGTAGCTCCGAATTGGAGCACCTGGTTATGGAAGTTGGTTTTCTTCCTTTCTTCAAGAACAAGATTGCCGGTTTCTCTGTTGAGGAGATGACACCTCGTGAATACTGGTTCGACGCAGAGAACGAAGGCCCGTGGGAGTGGAAAATGACCATTGTCAGGAATTGGAATTGTGCCTATGGTTCCTATTTCAACGGAAAGTCGGGATACCTCAGTCTTGAATGGTTCCGCCATCTAGTGAACTACCGCCGCAGCAAGTTCAGTTTTTCTAATGCTCCGTTAGATGCTGACGGAATTAACCGGCAGAAGTATATCTACGATCTGGTGGTGAATAACGAGTCGATGCTTAGCCGCGACATTAAAAGGGCTTGCCCCTTTATCGACTTCCCTAAAAAACGGTTGTCTCCGCAAGAGAAACTGCTGGGTGTACGGGTTGAAAAAGACAGGGGAGAGTCTTTCGACAAGGTGATTTCCGCCTTGCAGATGTCTACTATGCTTGCTATTGCCGATTTTGAGTACGAGTGCGACAAGCACGGCAATCCTTACGGTTGGGGGCTGGCGCGCTATGCGGCTCCCGAAGTGCTGTATGGCGAGCAACTGCTGTCGTCGCCCTGCTCCCCGGAAGAGTCTTTCGAAAAAATGCTGGAACATTTGAGACGCCTGTTGCCTGATGCGGAGGAAAAAGAACTGGTGAAACTGCTGTTATAGTCCTTTTATATGCTATATGCTTGAAAATGATGCTTTTTTTCGCATTCTAAGGCAGAAAGGTTGCAGAAATACGAATTTTTATTATTTTTGTAACGATATTATAGTCGTGTTTACTATTCTTTAAAGGCTTAAACTATGGTTGCAATAAAGAGAATATTGCTTTTAGTGTGTGTAATGTGGACCCTGTGTTCGCATTGCGCGGCTGTTGCGCCTTTAGAAGCCGATACAACTATTATCGATACCTTTATATGCAGGAATTCGGTCTATGTATTTGGTGGTGACACTATTACCGAAACAGGTACTTATACCACGACTTATACTTCGTCGGCTGGTCTCGACAGTACGGTCGTTCTTTATCTGTCGGTTGAAGAGTGTGATTCTGCTCCTGTTGCCGATGAACCGAAAGAAAAGACAATGAAGTCGAATATGAATTGCGAAAAGGTTATCTATCCACATCCTACCTTCGGACCTGGTTCCGATGAGAGTGGGGCTTATTGGGTGATTGATAATATTGAAATGTATAACAACGAGGTCTCGATTTACGACCGTTGGGGCAAGCTGTTGTATGTAAAGAAAAACTACACGAATAGCGATGGATGGGATGGCACTTTCCGTGGCATGGAACTTCCGTCTACCGATTATTGGTATGCTATAAGTCTCGGCGATTTAGGGCGTATCTGCTACGGACACTTCTACTATAAAAAGAACCGCTAACCGGGCTGATAGGGTATGCGGTCTTGTTTTTTTCTCCTGCTATATTCTTTGAAACGCTGGCTTGCTCCGTTGCCAAAGGTTTTCGTGTGTTAGTGAAGGAAGGCCTCTTCCGATGAATGTTTTGCATATATAACAATCAAATTAGACGTTAACGGGAAGAATGAAGAGAATTTTATTTGTCATATTTGTTTTCTGTTGCCTCAACTCTGCAGCCAACGAGTTGCCGGAGTCGGAAATCCGCAATCGTCAGGGTGGCTTTATCAATACGTTCTATCAAAAGCAAGCCAAAACGAGCGACCGGGATGCGAATTTCCTGTTCAGTCCTGTTAGCGTCAAGTTGAGTATGGGCATGTTGATGAATGGTGCAAACGATCGGTCGAAAAACGAAATGCTGCACGCCATGAATTTCGACGGATTGTCAATGTCTGACATCAACAAATACAACCATCGGTTTCTGACTTTATCAAACGACACTTCGTCTGTCAACCGCTTGCTAATCGCAAATGGTTTATGGATAAACAGTTGTTTGAATACTAAAGTTAAAATCAAGAGCAAATATATTGATTTGATGTCGGACTCCTATCTGTCCGACATACAAATTAGAGACTTCTGTGAAAATAAATCCGTTGTTGAAAACGAAATGAGTCAATGGGTTTCTGACCGCACAAACCGATTCCTCAAGTGTGCGCCAGAGGTGAGTGAAACTGATGCCATAGTGGCCATAAATACCGTCTATTTTAAGGGCATTTGGAGTGATGCTCCTATTACCCCCTCCCATGAGCTGCCGTTTTATAACAGAAATGGCAGTGTGGCTGATTGCAAATACTTGAGATATACCGAAAAAGAACTTCCTTATTTTGAAAACAAGTATTTCCAGGCCGTTAAACTGTTTTATCAGAATGCTGGTTACAGTTTGATTGTCATTCTGCCAAATAGGAAAATGAGAAGCATGGAGACTGAAACTATGGCTAAGATTGTTTCTGATACAGTCAATAGACAGCAACTCCAGGAAAATAAGAATAACCTTCTTTCAATCGATTACCATTTTAAGGTGTCTTCACAGGTTGAGCAAATCTCAATTGCCGACAAACTGAAAAAGGAGGCGGCAGGCATCAAGTTCAGTATGAAAGAACAGGTTGAACAATTCTCTCTTGCCGGTAAACTGAAAAAGAACAAGGAACCGGCTTATTTTTACGATTTTAGTCAACTTTCTGGAAATAAGGAGTGTATGGAGATTCCTGAAACACTGTATGAAACGGCTTTTCCCGAAAGAAAAGAAAGTGTGAATGAAGATGTTTTTTTGGATGTTGATTCTGTAATCGCCCATATGGATTGGAATTTGAATTTCAAGTCTATAACTTTTGACGAGGTTCGTGTCCCCCACTTCGAGACGGAGTGCGATATTAATCTTAAACCAATTTTGACGGATATGGGTGTCCACAATATTTTTGTACCTAATGCCAATTCGTTAAACCAGATAGCTGATGACCTATTTGTTTCCAACTATATGCAAAAAGTTAAAATTAAAGTGGATGAAGTTGGAACTGAAGCTGCTGCTGCCACATATTGGATCTGTTCTTTTTTGGGTGGTATGGATGTGAAGCGCAAACCTGTAACCTTCATTGCTGACCATCCGTTCCTCTATGCCATTTGCGATGAAAGAACCGGAACCATACTGTTTATGGGTAGGGTAGTTAATTTGGAAAAATAAATTTGCATCTGACTTTTTGGTCGTTTGTGTAATAATCTTGTGGACAAAACGAACTTTTTTATGAATACCGACTATTCTATACGCAGGGCGGTTGCTGCTGATTTGGATGACATGATGGAGATTTTCGAATTCGGAAAGCAGATTATGCGGACCGACGGAAATATGCTTCAATGGACTGGCGGCTATCCGCAACGGGAACTTGTCGCTGCAGAAATCGGACGGGGCAACAGCTATGTGGTGCTTGCCGACGATGGGGTGGTGGTGGCTACTTTCGCCCTGATTTTGTCTGATGACCCGACTTACCGTGTTATTTATAACGGCCAGTGGACCGACGATGTGCTGCCTTACGGCACTATTCACCGAATTGCCAGCCGTCCCGATTATCACGACGTTGCACGCCAGTGCTTCAATTATGCCTGGTCGGTTCGTCCGAACCTCCGGGTCGATACGCATGCCGACAACCGCATTATGCAGCAGGTGTTGCTGAAAGCGGGTTTCCGTTATTGTGGCATCATACATTTGGCAAATGGCGACGAGCGGCTGGCCTATCAGAAGGTGGATGCGTTGAACTGCATCTCACCTTCGTTACTTTACTATGTCAAAACCCGTATATTGCCGCAATACGACGCCTTCGACGAGGCGCACCAGCAGGCTCACGCCCACTCAGTTATCCGTGAGAGTCTGGACCTTGCTATGCGCTATAACGCGAACACCAATCTGGCGTTTGCGGTGGCTGCCTTTCACGATTTGGGCTTGGCCGACGGCCGTGAGTTCCACCATGTGAAGTCTGCCGAGTATGTGCGAGCCGATAAAATGTTGCAAAAGTGGTTCTCGAAAGCACAGATTGAGGTGATGGCCGATGCGGTTGAAGACCATAGGGCTTCGGCAAAAAAAGAGCCGAGAACGCTGTATGGTCGTATTGTTGCCGAGGCTGACCGGTATATTGACGGCGACGACATTATGCGGCGCACGCTGTTGTTCGGAAAAAAGAATTATCCCGACTTAGGTCTGGAACAGCACTTGCTGCGGGCTAAACAGCATCTGGCCGAAAAATATGCCGAAGGCGGTTATCTGAGACTCTGGTTTGCCGACTCGGCCAACGCTGCACGGTTGAAGGCGTTCCAGCAACGCCTGAAAGATGCTGAATGGGTTGATTCTCAGTTGCGCCAATTGACGGGTGAGTTAGGTATATGCTGATTTTTTTACTAACTTTGCACCGACTAAATTTAAACTACGTTATGAAAAAAGTATTATTTATTCTTTGTGCTGCACTGAGCGTTATCTGTTTTAACGCTTGTAAGTCATCCCAGTCTTCTACAACTACCAACAATGCCAACGGAGGCGTTAGTGCCGACGACATCGCTTATGTTTATTTTATTAGCGGTGGCGAATATGCGGGCAAACAGGTTGAGGTCAAGATTGACAATTATACCAACTTCAGTGCCACTCCGGCTAAAAGCAAGGGCGATGCGCAGGCTAATGGTGTTGCCGCTGGTTCGCGCCACATTGCCGTTTCTTGCAATGGCAAGAATCTTTACGATGAAACCATCAGCATTAAGACGGGTGCTAAAAAGTACATTAAACTCCCTTAATTGAGATTCCTTTAAAAATACCGATAAGGCGTGTCTGTAAAACTACCGACACGCTTTTTTTGTATCTTTGCCGGTGTTAATAATCATGCTAATGAAAAAATTGAATCTTTTCGCGGGCATTGCCTGTGTTGTGGCTTTCTTGGTGGCCGGCTTGCTGGTGGCTTTAGGAAAGTTCCCTGTGGTTTCTGAAGAGGGACACGACCAGTTGAACCAACTTTCGTTGCTCTGGATTTTGGGCGTAACTGGTTTGAACTTCTTCGTTTACAGTGGCTCGTTTAGCCCTGTGCTCGACCGTTTTTACAATGTGTCGCGTGTGCTGGCCACTGTTGCCGGATTGTTGGCTGTGCTGACCTACTTTTTAGAGTATTCCCTCGAATTCGAGGCACGCTCTCTGTTCCAGTCTTCCATTATTCTGGCGGTGCTAACCCTGGCATTTTATTTCATGGTACGCCATTTCGACGACGATATTGCGTAAGCGCTAACCTTCAGAACGCTATTGCAGCTCAGTTGGTAAACCTTTTTTATTTTTCGTATCTTTGCGGAAATTTCACAAAACAGTTTTATGGCCGAAACATCATTGCTCGACAAACTTACTGACCTCGAGGTCCGTTTTCAGGAAATATCTACACTCATTACCGACCCGGCGGTTATTGCCGATATGAAGCGGTATGTGAAGCTTAACAAAGAGTATTCCGATTTGGAGCGTATTGTTGCACTGAAAAAACAGTACAAGAATGCTCTCGACAACATCGAGGAGGCAAAGGCTGTTATCAGCTCCGAAACCGATCCGGAAATGTTGGAGATGGCTAAGGCCGAATTTGCAGACCTGAATGCCAAACTCCCGCAAATGGAGGAAGACATCAAGTTGGCTCTCATTCCGGAAGACCCAGAAGATGCGCGCAATGCCATTGTTGAAATTCGTGGCGGTACGGGTGGTGACGAGGCGGCCCTCTTTGCGGGTGACTTGTTCCGTATGTACTCGAAGTATTGTGAAATTAAGGGCTGGTCGGTCTCTGTCAGCAGTTTTACCGAGGGTACTGCTGGTGGCTATAAGGAAATTGTGTTCAACGTTACTGGCGACAAGGTTTATGGTACAATGAAGTACGAGAGCGGTGTGCACCGTGTGCAGCGTGTTCCTGCTACTGAAACACAGGGACGTGTACACACTTCTGCTGCTTCTGTCGCTGTTTTGCCAGAGGCTCAGCCGTTTGATGTGGAAATTCAGGAAGGCCTTATCAAATGGGACACCTTCCGTTCGGGTGGCGCTGGTGGCCAGAATGTGAACAAGGTGGAGTCGGGTGTACGTTTGCGTTATCCGTGGAAAAGCCCGATTACAGGCCAGGTTGAAGAAATTTTGATTGAGTGTACCGAAACTCGCGATCAACCGAAAAATAAGGAACGTGCCCTTACCCGTCTGCGTTCGTACATTTACGACCGTGAGCACCAGAAGTATGTCGATGACATTGCCTCTCGTCGTAAGACGATGGTCAGCACGGGAGACCGCTCGGCTAAAATCCGCACTTACAACTATCCGCAGGGCCGTATTACCGACCACCGAATCAATTACACCATTTACAATCTGCCTGCCTTTATGGATGGCGAAATTCAAGATTGTGTCGACCACCTGATTGTTGCTGAAAATGCAGAACGCATGAAGGAAAACGAAATGTAATTGGTCTTCTACTTTGCAAAATCGATTTTTTCGTTTATTTTTGCACTCGCAAAAGGCCGCTATAGCTCAGTTGGTAGAGCGCCGCATTCGTAATGCGTAGGTCGCGGGTTCGAGTCCCGCTTGCGGCTCAGTTGTTTTAAGAGGGTGTCCCGTTGGTGGTCATCCTCATTTTTTTTGACCTAGGCTATTACTCTATTTATGGTATTCTGCGTGTGTTGTTGGCCATCCTCCGATATCCAAAACAAGATGCACAAATCTGTCGCACTTTCAGCGCTCCCCAATGCGTGTAATGAGAGCGTAGCGCTCACGCACTACACTGCTGACTGCCGCACCTTCGGTGCTGGCCTACTGCTTGAGCATGGAATTCGACGTGAAGAACAATCTGCTGCGTAAAAGACAAACAATTAGCGGATTAACAGTTGCAACTTTGTGCGATTTGCAGTACCTTTACGATTGTGAGAAGTCCGATGCTGCCAGCTAGATAGGTGAAGACCGTTACGCGTACGAAGCCAACGTCAAATCCGTGTTAGTGGTGAACGAAAGCACGACGCGCACGGTGACGTGGGACGAGGAGAAACGTCTGGTGGTGCTGAACGACGACGGCAACGCCTCGCGCTACACCTACTACTATACGGGGTCCCGTGTAATAAAGCACCACGGCCCGCTGTAGAGCGTCTACAATATGATTCAACAATGGACAAAATTTCGAAAAAGTTATGGGGTAAATAAATCTTTAGTGACAATGAACGTTTTTACTAAATCATTATTGGTATGCGTGGTCTTCTGTATCTGTGCATGTGGCTCGACGCCGCAAGTATCAGAAGAAGAATTCACACCAAGGTATGGAGAATTTTATTCATTTGCAAAAGGCAGGGAAACGTGGTTGATAGACACAATTTTCCTAGGAGTTAGTTCTGTTAATTTAAGGTATGAGCACGGCGCTGGCTTTTATTTTAGTCAACCTATTTGTAAAGGAAGAAAAAGGACACCGCTACCTATCATTATAAGAGATGAGAAATTGTATATTGGAAATATTCCTTTAGATACATTTTTATTAAGGGCAAAGATAAGAGGATGTGACATCAATTACGATTTTTCTAACGCTATAAAAATAATCAAGTTATTAGAAAACTATAGAATAGGTGACATATCCGTGAACCATGAAAGTGAAAGTATAAGGCTTAATTTTTTTGAACTGGGAGACACGATCATTAAAATGCATTATTCAGCAACAGAAGAGGTCCATTGGATAAATTCAGATTCTTCATGTGTAATGAAGGGCTGGTCTATTTATAAAGAAAAAAAGAAGTCTGAAGGGGTTCCGCAACCAGTACAAAATAGAAAAGAATATGGTAAATAAAAACTTTATATTGATTGCTGTTCTTTGTGAAGTCTTTTGTTCGTGTGACAATCAAAATGACTATTATCATAATAAGTATTACTGTGATTTGAAAGATAAAATAGAAAATAGAGTATGATTTAGATGTAGATGCATTTGATGAATTGGAATTGAATGCTTATTATGACAATTCTAAAGAAGAATATAAAGATATGATAAAATATGCAAAAATTATCGCAGATAAAAAAGATCCATTTTATGGTGAAAATGTATTTTACTTATATGAAATGGCTGGTTTGCTTTCAAATCCATTGCATTTGGACACAGCATTATTTTATTTGAAAAAGAGTGCTAAAGCAGGAAATCAATATGCTGCGTGCACATTAAAAAAAATGTATCAAGAAGGTGAGTATGTGAAAGTAAATTCTGATAGTGTTGTGTGTTATGAAGCGGAAAATTAAGTTAAAATATCATTACGGGCAATTTTATTCTTTGTTTGAACCAGATAATGCAGGCTATGCTGATTTAGAATCTATCGGAAAAGTAATAATGGCAATACTATGATGAAATATACCTTTTTATTACAACTTACATTTTTTTTCTTATTGTTGTCGTCTTGTTCAACAACCAGTAATAAGAGAATGTCAATCACAAAGATTGACTCTGTTCATAATTATTATTTGATTTATGCCTCAAAAGATGGCAACATATATAAGATAGTGTCCCAAAAAGTTCAGAAATCAGAATATGTCAAAAAGATAGCTATGGGCGGAAAATACAGATTTGAAGTTTTTCCTGTCATTGACAAATCATCCGGGTTCGCTCCTTCCAACTATTTAGATGTGAAATGCTTAGCATTTACAGATAGTACTAAAATATGTATAGAAGAAGGGTGCTTGCCTAATTTGTATTATTCCAATGATATAGAGGGTCTGTATACCAACAAATAACCTTATGTTGTTGCCCATCCTCCGACATCCAAAACAAGATGCACAAATCTGTCGCACTTTCAGCGCTCCCCAATGCGTGTAATGACAGCGTAGCGCTCACGCACTACACTGCCGACTTCCGCACCTTCGGCGCTGGCCAAACCTCTATGTGTTGCCGAGCCTTACTAGACAAGCGTGAGCACCGAAGGTGCGATATCTGCTAGCGTAGGGTGTAAACCCTACGAATTGTATGACGGAGTATGTGAGCGCCGAAGGTGCGACAGTTCAAGTCACCTGTGAAGGGAGGACTCCAAAGTGATCCCTGAATTTTTTCGTGAAGTATGAAGGATCGTTGAATCCTACTTCATAAGCTATTTCCGATATGTTTCTTCCTTCATTGTGGTCTTGCAACAATTGAAGGGATTTGTTGAGCCTATACTCAGTCAGCCACTCCATCGGAGTCTTGCCTGTCAAGGTCTTGATTTTCCTATTCATGGTCGGTTTGCTCACAGAGAGCGCCGAAGAGAGGGTGTCTGGTGATGTGTCACTGTCTTGGTAACTGTTTCTGACGGCATCGACAAAAGATTGAAGGAAGGGATGGATGGATTCCTCCTGTTGGGAATTGTCCATAATATTCTTCATCTTGCTTGTCATGGTCCGTTGTAATATGACTTTTTGCTGTTCCTGCGTTACTTTCAATATATTAGCTAACTTCAACAGCAGTTCCAACTGATTGAATGGTTTCGCCATAAAGTCCAAGGCTCCACATAGCAGACCCAACAACCGGTCGGTCTCTTCGTTCTTGTCGGAGACAAAAAGGATGGGGATATGCTTGAGCAGGTCGGACGAGAGCATGCCGTCCATCTCCTCTTTCATGGTGCTCTCCATATCGCAGATGATGATATCTGGGGAGTACATCTCCAACGACTTAATGGCCTCGTTCCAATTCGAAGCTTCCTTCACACAAACATAGTTGCTCAGCATCGTTTTGATGCCATTGTTTGTCTCTGGATTCATACCTATCAACAAGAGCACACTGTCTGCCAGTAATGCCTTGTCAATCACCAGTTCGACAATCTCTTCCGTCGAGGTCTCCTCGGAGATGGCGGATGGATCTCCCACCACAGCAAAGAGCGGATTGTGTAGGTCGTAGGTCAGGGCATGAATCAGTTTTTGACGTTCACGCCTTGTTTTGTCCAACAACGCAGTTTGCTCATCTATCTCATTCTTCAGCAAAGCCTTCTCCTCTTTCAAACGGGTAATCTTTTTGTGCAACGGGATGAATAAGACCGCACTCGCCATCAGCAACAACAGCATATAAAACCACCAGGTCTCCCACCAAGGGGGAAGAACGTTTATGTTCAACGAAATACGTTTCAAGGGTTTCTCTACATCAGAGCGGTAGGCTTCCACCTCCAACGTATAATGCCCTGTCGGTATGAAATTGAATGAGATGACTCTTTTTGCGTCGACGGAGGTCCATGTATCAGTAAGTCCTTTCAGGCGGTAGCGTAGGAAAGCTTTTCCCCTTTCTGAATAGTCAACAAGGTCAACATGCAGGTCCACGTCCGTCATGCCATACCTTAGTTCCAACATTTTCAAGTCGGAGAGGTCGCCCGCTTTTACCAACGGATTGTCGCTACCGACTTTTTCTTTTGAAATATACAACTCCGCAAAAGAGAGGTGCTGGATGAAGGTGTCTGGCGCAATGTTTTGTGGGTTGAAGGAATAAAAACCGTCTGCCGTGCCAAAATAAAGTCGACCATTAGCGTCCTTGTAGCTTGATTTATAGTAAAACAAGTCTGGGTAGTCGCCCGGCAGCCTTGAGTAGGTTTGTTTTTTGTAGTCAAATGAGAAGATTCCGTTAACCGAGGCGATCCAAAAGTTCCCATTGTTGTCCCGTTGGATGATTCGGTAAGTGTCTTTCGGTATAAACGAGAGAGTATCTATCGCCCAATCGTTGACTGAAAACCTTAGGATTCCATGGTTAGAGAGCACAAAGAGATTGCCCTCCTCGTCGCAATCCGCGTCAATCACGGCAAAGGGATTGTGTGTCTTTGAAACGTATAGTTCTGGGTGGACAAGAAGGGGGGTCTTCCCGTCGAAAAACCACAGCAGATTGGTGGTAAGAATCCATTTCGACGAACCAGAGGCGTTCAAGACCCGGGTCGTCCATTTACTTTCCCAATTAGAAGATGAGGTGTCTTTCAAAGAAATTCTCCGCCAGGGCTCATTCGGATGTTTGACATACGGGTCATCGTTAGCAGAACAGGCCCATAACGTGCCGTCATTCGTTTCGCAGAGATGAAAAAATATATTTGTCGGATTGAAGTCTGGAGCGTAGCGGATGGGGGTGTACTGTCCGGTTGAAGGCGAAAATGTGAAGAGTCCCCCTCCCCATGTGGAGACATAAATGCCTTTGCGCGTAGAAGTGACACCCAAGACGTTGTCGCATGGAAGATGATAATGGTTTATTTTTCTGAAATCGCGCGAGACGGAATAGACACCGTTGCCATCCGTTCCCACCAAAAGGTTCCCTTGACCATCTTCCGCAAAGGAGGTGCATGCCGAAAGAGGAAATCCATAGTCTTTTGAATATACGATAGAGGGGTGGTCATCCATATTGATTGACCAAAGTCCTGTGCTTTGCGTGCCAATCCAGATTGTACCATCCTTGCTTTCGACAACGGAGTATATTTTTCTCAATCCATCCGTAGGGGCATTAGCGGGGACTACCTCGGTAAACGTAGTCGCAGCGTTTATCGAGTCGGCGAACCACAATCCGTCTCCATCGGTGGCGAACCAATAGCGCCCGTTCCTTCCCCTCTGCATTTTGTTTAACCTGTTGAAAGGAGGACGAATCTCTTCCTTGATACGAAATTTTCCACCACGGTTTTCTACAATCCAAATCCGGTTATTCATGAACGTGACTATCCATGTATTTTTCTCTTCTTGGACAATTCCTGTCACGTAGCCGCAGCGGTCAAAAACCTTCAATGTAAGCCCGTTGGAATCATAAATCGTCAGTTGGTTGATGGAACCAATCCAGAACCTGTTATCTCCGTCGACGTGCAAAGTTGAAATAAAGGGCGAGTAGATGGAGTCAAACGCTTGGAATTTAGCGTTGAATCGTTTGAGTTGGTTATCGTAGCGAAATACTCTTTCATTCGTAAAGAGGTAGCGTTCCCCGTTAGTGGAAGTGTGCATTCCCTTTATCTGGGAATAGCCTAAGGAATCCAACTCCGTTGGCATCATGTCGGTGAAAGAGTCTGTTGTGCGGTCGTATTTTTGAAACGTTCCGCTGAAGCCACCTATATAGACGTCACCGTCCATACAGTCCACATAGTAAAGGTCTTCCCTGTGCATGTTGGGATATTTATCCTTCCTGAAATGCTTAAAAAGAGTTCCGTCGAAGCGGTCCAGTCCAAAATCGGTTCCCAGCCATAAGAAGCCCAACGAGTCTTGGGCCATGGCGAAAATCAAATTAGAGGAGAGCCCGTTCTCTGTGGAAAATTGCTTGAACCGCACATGCACCTTTGACTCCACGGAAGCGTAGACACCCATGGAGAAAAAACAGAACCACAATATAAGAACAAACTTCCTCATTTACTTAAAAGAGAACTACCACAAACGCTTGTTGGAATTGAAGAATGCAGTTCCTTAGCTCTTTTTGTTGCAGTTCGCCAAGGTACAACAAATGCCGGCAAATAGCAACTATTGTTCCAAGAATATATTTTTATAGTGGCGTTTTGAAAATCCATTGAAGACAAACATTACACAATTAAATATCGGGAGGAGGAAACTCACGTTCCTCCCCCCGATTCATAAGAATTATCTTATTTATTTAACAATCAATTTTTTGCTATCTGCGAAGTCAGTCGCATTCATAACATAAAAATAAATTCCTTGAGGCAGTTTGTTAACGGAGAAGGTCAAAGAATGGTTCCCTTCCGAGTAGTCGCCAGATGCGATATCCATAACCTTAACACCGATGCTGTTGTAAAGTTCAATCGTTACGAAAGAGTTTTGTGCGAGACTGAAACTGACGGTCGTTTCGTCACTTGCGGGATTTGGCTCGCATTGGAACAGTTGATTTCCGTTTCCCTCCATATACACCATATCCGTTCCCGACAAGCTTCCGTTTCCGCAGCCATTGTTCACCATCGTGTGGCCACCCCAATCGTATTTGCCGCTGTTGTAAACCTTGTTCACAGAGCTGGTACGGATCTTTGTGTTTTGAGAATCGTCACAATACAAGAACTTGTTGATGAACGCCTGAGCTGCCTTGTTTTGGTTGCTGGATGCGTTGCAGTGGTCGTGTCCGCCTTCGATGACGTAGCCGAAACGGTCTTCAATGCCCATGGATTTCCAAACCTCCTCGGCTGCCCTTAACGATGCATATCCGGCCTCGTCGCCCAACCAGGTGTAACCAGGATTTCCGAATGCCAAGAATGCGCGGGGAGCAATCATGGCAATCAACTCGTGGTGGTCGTATGGCAGTTTGTCGATTTGAGATTGGAAGTTGTTCTTGAAACTGCTAAGGAACCAGTCGTAGTTGGTGTTGGAGATGCCCTCCACACTGGAACCTATCTCAGAAGCGACACGCCATGCGTTGATACCGCCACCACCTGACTCTTGAGCGATAGTCAAGGCGACACGCTCGTCGAATGCACCGGCGAACAAGGCCATCTTACCTGCATAGGAACAACCCGTTACGGCGATGTGGCTAAGGTCTGCATCGATCTGGTCTTTCACAATCTCCAATCCGTCAATCAAACGGCTGATGCCCCAAGACCATGCGCAGTAGTCTGCCTTGGTGTTGAATGTGTTAGGGTAAAACTTATAGAAGGGGTCGTTTTGACTTCTACCGTTGCCGCCGAACCCGGAGTTATATTCTGCAATTTGTTTGTGCGTGAAAGGCACTTGGATGCACTTGGAGAAGTAGGAAGAGTTCAGGCTACCCGTGTTGTTGTCCATACCGATGACGATAGGGTGGGGTCCTTTGCCGGAAGGAATGGAGAGTTTGCTCGTCAACGTGAGCGTGTTGCTGCCGTTGTGAATCTTGACAGTCAGTGTCCCGTTCGAGTAGGATGCTTCCAAGTCGTCGAACTTAGGCTTCTCGCCGATTTCCCAGAACTCAATTTCACGTTTGATTTCGTTACGACGGCAAGACCAGTCGCAGAAGTCGGTTACCTTGCCACTACCGTCGGCCCATTCGAATGGGTTAGGTAACGTCTTGCAAGACTTCAAGTTGTTTTTGTTCAAAGATACTGGATCTTCGCAATCGGCACCTGTGTTCTCCACGGTGTAGCTTAATGGATATTCACCAGCGGCAATGATTGTTCCGTTGCCTCCTTTTTTACTATCTTGATCACCGTCTTGCTTTTCTTCTTTCTTGTCATCTTGCTCACCACCTTTAGATGTTTTCTTTAACCTTGCGGCATTAAAGAACTCAATCATATCTGGCACCTTGTCTGTGTTGACACTATGGTCGCCCCCTGTAGGTATAAACTTGCTTTCGATGTTGTTTTTCTGCAACTCCTCGTAGAAAAGCTGACTTTGGCATTGAGCCACGATAACGTCTTCCGAACCGTGTATGAGCAAATGAGGAGGGTCGCTCGGATCCATGAAGGTGACAGCTGTTGCCAAAGCATATTTGTCTGGACATTGGAAAGCGGAGCAGTTGCCCATCATTGGCGAAATGAAACTATTCAAGTCCATAGCAGAACCACAATCCAATTTATCCAGGATGACAGGACCCGACCAATCGCAAACGGCGTCTACGCTACTGCTGAAGTCCGTGAATTGTCCCAATTTTCCTTCTATATCCATTGTTGTGGAGCCTACTGTATACTCCTTTACGTTGCGCGATGTACCCATCATGGTTGCCAAATGTGCACCAGAGGAGAAACCGGAGATGGCGATGAAAGAGGTATCTATCTTCAAAGACTTGGCGTTACCCCTTAGGTAGCGTACCACCGCCTTTATGTCGTTGATTTGTCCAGGCCATTGTGCGTCATTGTTTGCACGGTGGTTGGGAGTTACAAAAATGTAGCCAGCCTTTACCGCACCTTCACCAACGGTGGTCAAGTCGGCCGACCCTTTCGAGTTGTTGCTCGACCATGCACTTCCGTAGATATGGATGATGACGGGATAAGAGGCTTTCTCTTCCTGCGGATAATAAATATCCATCGTGTGGTAGTCCTTTCCGTCTCCGACGTAATTGACATCTTTCTTAGAAGTGTAGGTGCTCAATCCGGAAGATCCATTACCTCCGAATCCCCATCCTTGAGAAAAGGCATTGAGCGATCCTACGCAAAATACAGCTAGTAACCATTTCCTTGTTTTCATGATTTGTTAAATTTAAAGTGTTTTACAGATTGCAAATGTTTTTCACTGGTTGCGAAGATACATTAGCTCCTTTTTATTGCTTGGAAAACAAGATTCAAATAATGGTAATAGAGAATCAGCCCGTGTTTTTTCTTGATGAAATCGCAGAAAATGCAAAAAAATAAAATTTGTGAAAGCTATGAAGACACTAGTATTGCTTGTTAGCTCATTGCTCCTTTTAAGTTGTAATCATACAGTTTCATACAAAATGATACCGGATAGTTACAAGTTTTATACCCTCGAAAAATTTGGGGGAAAGGTGGAATTTTCAAATATTGATAAACTGATAAACGATATAAATAATTCTAAACCAATAAAATATCCTGTTATTGGTGCCGACGTTCAAACTTTGTTTCTGATTAATAAAAATGTGAAAGGAGATACTTTAAAAGTGATTATTTATGGGGATGATGCCCGTTATTTTCGCATAGGAGAACGCTACTATCAAGTGTGTAGTAACAGTTTCATGAAATAGTATCGTAGTGTAGATGCGCATTGTAACAGTAGGTTAAACAGACATCCGCAAGTTCTTATTTTGTAGTGCTTCTATAACTGTTTTGTAGTCGCACTCTCCGTTTCTGAATTTACACACCATTTCGTCGAGCCGCTTCCAACGGAGATGGCTTAGCAGGGTGTCTTCTACCCAGTAGCTGAATGTGGTGTTTGGACTTAGGTGTTCCAATTGCCGCATGCGTGTGTAGAGTTCCACACCGTCTGCCGCATCGTGCCAGAGGTCGACAAATGCAAAATCGGCCCTTTGGTGGGGCAGAGTTTGGCAAGCATAGTTGAAGGCGTCGTCCTTTATAATGCTTATCTTTTCTTTATGCCGCATTTGCGGACGTGTAATCTCCTCAAACAGGGCAATGGCGTCGCTGTCGCGTTCCACCACTGTAACCCGTTCCACTTCGTCTTTCTCGCTTGCCATATAGGCGAAGTAACCCAGCCCCAGCCCGAACGCGGTGACACTGCCTTTTGCTGCGTCTATGGCCGGCTGTATGGTCTCAACTTCGTTGGGTTTCGTGCTCATCCATTCCCGTCCGTCTTCCAATACGGCCGGAAAGTGAAAGGTTTCGCTGAAAAAGCCTATTTGTGGCACTTCTTCCAGATTATGTTGGCAGCGAATATCCTGCCAGATAAATGCTTCGTAGGGCTTGTAGTATTCTGTGCCCAGCTGCCAGCGCCCGTGCTTTTTCTCGGGTATGCGAATGTTCTTGTAGAAGGCGTTGTTTGTGTAAGTTTCTGGCGTTAGTCGGCTGATCGATGGTTTTATGTAGTGCTCGTTGTAGTAACGGGCCTCTTCGCCCTCGTCTTCGTTAGCTCCAATTGCCGCAGCAAAAAGCAGTTGGTAGGCGGTCAGCTCGTCAAGGTGGTAGTCGTTCATCATCTCCCGCATCATTTCGGGGGTGATGTAGTCGGCGCATTGGTCCAAATAGTTGCTATAGGCTTCAAAAATGTTGAAATTGCGGTCTCTGGTCTGTAGTAAGGAACGCATTCTTTGTATGTCGGCTGCTTGCATATTCTAATTAAACGTATTTGTGTGGAAACTATTTGGAAGTTTTGTTATTTTCCTCCTGTTTCTTGTCTCTTGCAAAAATAAGCTAAAAAAGGCATTCTTGGTGTTTCCAAGTCCCTATGAAACGGGAATGGCGGAGGGTGTGAACATTTCTAATTGTTGTATCAAAATAACATAACGAAAGTCACAGCCCCCTCCACAGGATGGATTTTATTCACCTAATTTAGCGGTGATTTTGCTAGCAGTTGACTTTACTGAGAAGCCTGTACGCAAAGAAACCTTATTTGAAGCTGTAAGTATGTCTATTGTATAACAGGGTGACCGTTGTCGTCAATGCCGCCCCATTTGCCATTAGCCATTGCCTCAACCATTTCTTGCCGGAGGCAGATCGATTTCCCGTTAACAGGGTTGACACATATGCCGTCAAAAGGTCCCATTAGTTGGCTTAGTTCGTGCATATATACAGGTTTAGTACCCATTCTCCCTTGTTTTAATTCGGTTTTCCCCATGGTGACTTTATCGGTAAAGACAACAATGAGTTTCATATTTCCTGCAACAAGCGGCTCTATTTTGATGGATGTGTTGTTCCCGTTTTTCTCAATGCCGCAAGGCATAAGGAGGGTAACATTGTTCAAATAGGTGCAGTCGCCTTCGGTGACGGCTCTGAAAAAGCGGTTTGCAACCGAGTTGAGTGCCTCCTCAACTGGTATTGCAGGTTCTGTACGATTCAGGTTGGCGGGTTCTTCGCATTGGTTCATTCGGTCTTCGGCGTCGTAACCTTCCCACTTCATAACCAATTGGTTGTTTTCTACCCTCACATGGCAGGGAGGTATGTTGCCAGAATTCCCCTGTTGGCATTCTAGGGCCTTGTTCATCATCACTTCCGCTATCAAACTTTTTAAAATAGCTTTGTATTTCTCGTGTGTTTCAGTGGTATCTAGGGCCTTTTTCTTTTCTGGTGAACTGCCTTCAATCGAATACTCGGCATTCTCAAAGCGTGGATTCATATCACTGAAACGAAGCACGTCGCTTTCTAAGGTGTATCTGCCCACCAATGTTACTATCACACGGTACTTTTCTTTCAAGTTGTCATCGTTGTCTACTACTTTAGTCGTGTCGAACTGTCGGAATACACGGCCATCGTTGTCAAGGGTTAGAATGTCGGAGCAGATAGCGTATGCGTTTGCACTGATTCTTCCGTCACGGTTCGCTTTCCATGAACCGGTAATTGTTTCTGTTGCCATAGTTCTTAAAGGGTTTTTGTCCTAATTAGGGCGTTTTACGTTTGTATGAATATAAATCTAGATAGAGTGGGTTAATACTTTTCTTTGTTTAAAATACAGAGTTTTGATTCCTATATTTTGTTGTTATTTTTCTTGCAACAAAAGTAGGGCGTTTTTTTATGTTGAAAAAGAGCAAAAGTGACTATGAAAGTGAGCGGAATAGACTTTTTTCCCTGTCGTAATTATCGCTGTTTTCTTGATAGGTTTTCTGTGAGGTTAAGGCTTGTTTTTTTCTATTAAAGTTACTCTTGGACTGTTTCTTCTGGGTCGGGCAGTATTTGCAGGGCTATTGCGGCACAGGCTTCTGCGTCGGCCAGGGCGTTGTGGTGTTGCGAAAGGTCGAAACCGCACGCGCGTGCCACTGTTGGCAGTTTGCAGTCGCCCAATCGCCGCCCAAACACTTTACGTGCCTGGATAAGCGTGCAGTAGAACTCGTCGTAGACATAGTCCATCTGGTACATACGCATTACGGCCTTCAAACAACTTTCATCGAAGGCCTTGTTGTGGGCAACCAGTGGCAGACCCTCTAGTTTGGGCGCTATCTGTTTCCACACTTCAGAAAAAACGGGAGCGTTAGCGGTGTCTTCGGCGGTCAGTCCGTGCACCTGCGAGCAGAAGTAAGTATAGTACTCGGGCTCGGGCTTTATCAAACTGTAAAAACGGTCGGTTTCTTTCCCGTTACGGTAGATGACGATGCCAACACTGCATACACTGGTGCGTTCGTTGTTGGCGGTCTCGAAGTCTATTGCGGCGAAGTTCTTCATCGGATGTAGAGGTCGAGGCTTATCGGTAAGTGGTCGCTATAGCCACAAGTCCAAGTGTTACCCTTGAAGCCCCGTTTGGGCGAGTAGTAGCCTTTGCTTGACTGGGAAAGCAGGAAGAGTTCGTGGCAGATGTGCCCGCTGTATGGTGTGGTGAACACGTTGGCATTCTTGTTCAGCATGCCGCCTTCCACAATCATGTGGTCTAGCACATCCCATTTTCCGCCGTACTTGTGGCTGCCAATGTTGTCGTTTCCGTCGTAGCGGCTGGTCAGGTCGCAAAGCGAACCTTTGCCTTCCGACTTGTTGTACTGTTTTACCTTCAGCACGTTGGCTAGTGCAGCTTGCGACAGGGTGCTGTTGAAGTCGCCCATCAGCACAATGTTCGCTCCGTCTTCTGCTTTGCGCAGACTGTCGATGGTGTGTAGCACCGCTTTTGCGGCGGCAACGCGTTTGTCTTCGCTAACAGCCTCGCCTTCGCGCATCGACGGCCAGTGATTGACGAAAACATGGAGCATCTCGTTGTTTTTCAGTTGGAATTTTGCGTATAATATATCGCGTGCCCTGCTTTTGGAAGAAAGCCTTACGGGAATCCATTTCTGGCTGGCCAGTTTCATACGGCTGGTGCTGTAGAGTAGTGCTACATCTATACCACGCTTGTCTGGTCCGTCTTTATGGACGTAGCGGTAGCCCTCTGCTTTTAAAACGTCTTGGTTGCGCAGGTCGTTCAATACGGTTTTGTTTTCCACTTCGGCAAGTCCGACTATAGCCGGCATAGTTCCGTTACCTGCAGCCTTTATGGCTTTCGCCACGTTAATCAGCTTGGTCTTGTATTTGCTTTTCGTCCAATTCTTTTCTCCTTCGGGAGTGAACTCGTCGTCGTTGGTGTTAGGGTCGTCTGCGGTGTCGTATAGGTTTTCGCAGTTGTACGACACAATGCGCAGGCGTTCGGCCCCGCTGAAACTTTCAGGATTGTCGGTGTCGCTTTGTAGGTCGGTGATGGCTTTTCCCGCACCTTTGCAGACCTTTATGTCAACAACTTCCTCCGTAGGTTCTTCTGCCCCTTCGTTGTCCGTTGTTTTGGCAGTATTGGCGTTGTCTTGCGGTAGGTCAGTGCAACTGCAGAGTGTGGCGCATACCGATAATTGTATCAGAAATCTGTAAGCTTTCATTTTTCTTGGTTTATGCTGTTTGTAGCCAGCCGCCTCTGCTTGCTATTCCTTTGGGGCTGCCGTTTCCATATAGGCATAGGCGCCAGCGTCGACCTTCCCGTTGTTGATGCGCACATTTCCGTCGAGGTCGGTTGCACATTCCGGGTATAGCTTAATCAGTGCGGTGTCGCCTATGTTACGGGCGAAACTGGTACTGTCGATGTGGAAATCGTAGTAGTAGAGTTTTGAAAGCCGGAAGTCAAATCCTGCTTTTTCGTTAAATACGCATTGCTTGTAATAGGTGGCAGTGTCGGCGCTTTCTGTGTTAACCAGACTGTTGTTGATGCTGTAGGTACACCAGTCGGCTTCGCTTGTGCTAACCTCGTTGGTGTGCGTGCCGTTTATGATGCAGTTGTTGAACTGGGCGGCGACAGGGTGTGTCTCGTCACCACGTAAGACTAGCGATTCTCTGACGCGGAGCGATGAAACGCTGTTCTCGCTCAGGGTACAGTTGTTGAACAGGTATTCGCCTCCCGAAAGGTACACGTTTTGGACTCCTCCGTTGGCAAACACACTGTTGTAGGCCTTGACGCGGGCGTCAGTCGCTTTCAAGTTGCCCCTTTTCGAGGTCCTTATCTCACTGTTGGCAATGATTAACCGCCATTGGTTGTCGTCAATTTCTGCCGTGTCTACCACTATACCATAAGTGGCGCCCCGCATATAGACGCCTTCCATAATATTGTTGGTGCTGGTCTCGGTGAAGGTGATGCCCTCCCACTGGCCGTAAATGTTGGTGTAAGGCATTCCCGGACCAATCTCGTCCATACGGTCGCCGCTAAACAGAACCATATCGCTGGCATTGCCTCTGGCGTCGAGTGTTCCTGCTACAGAGATCGACGCTCCCCGGTGAAACAGTACTTCAGTTCCGGCTTTCAGGGTTAGGGTGGCGCCTTCAGCAACTTCAAGTTTCCCGAAAATAAGGAATGGCTGTTCGTTGGTCCAAACCGTGTCTCGTTCGATGGTGTAGTCGCGGAGGACGACAGCGTTTTGTCCTATAGCATTCAGTATGATGCGGTCTTGGTTGCCGTTGTATCTGACGACAATGGAGTCGTTTACCATGACAGGTTGTTTCTCGTCGTTTACCTGCATGTTGGCCCTTACAAAGATGAAAAGGCTGTCGCCATTGAGTAGCTCCAAATTGTTGATGCTGGTGCCAGAGCGGCCGTCGACAATCATTTGGAAACTATTTGAGGCAGACCTTAACTCTACATTGCTGATTTTTAAGTCTTCTCCGCTGTTGTTCCACACTTTTATGGTGCGTGTCGAGGTGGCTTGTCCTGTAATTAGCGGCTCGAAGCAGACCGAGTCGGTTGAATAGGAAAGGCGTAGGTGGCTATCGCTGCTGAAGTCGGGTTCGTCTTCACAGGCGGCTAGCAGCAATGCTGCAGAAAGTGCGGCTATAAGTAGTCGGAGTAGTTTGCTCATTCTTCTATGGCGAATTTTTCAGGGTATTTGCCTTTAATGTCGTTGTCTACATACCAGCGCTGTATGGCTTTGATGTCTTTGTCAGCATCGCCGGTTATCTCGGCCTGGTGGCTGACATAGACTCTTTTACGGCCGAAGTCGAGGGCAACGATTACAATGGGAATGTTTGCGCCCTGGGCAATGTGGTAGAAACCGCGTTTCCATTTGCTGTTGCGGCTGCGGGTTCCTTCTGGTGTGATGGCCAACTGGAAGGTGTCGCGCTTTTTTGCCTCTTCTACAATAGCGTCGACCATCTTTTTGTCTTTTTTGTTACGGTAAACGGGTATGCCGCCAATAGGACCGAAAAACAGGTTGAACGGGAAGCGGAACCATTCGCTTTTTATCAGAAAGTTTGGACGTACGTTTCCGAGCGAGGTGTAACCTATTTTTCCTATAAAAAAGTCCATATTGCTGGTGTGTGGAGCCACGCAGAAGATACATTTCTTGGGTATCTCTATCTTACTTTCTGCGGTCCATCCTGTCACTTTCAGTATCAGCTGGCATAATTTTTTAGCTATCCCCATATTGATGTATTTTTTTATCCTTGTTCTCTGTCTGTATACTATAACGCAAATTTAACCATTTATTTTCTTAAACGGCTCCTTTTCCGTTGCTATTATTAACTGTTTCTTGTGGCTTTTTCTAAGGCTTCCCTCTGCTTTTGCTGACTTTTTCGCCCGCGTGGACCTTTGTTCACTTTTTGTTTTCGTATATTTACCGGAAAAATAAAAAAAACAGTAACGCAATGGCTTTAATTAAGAGTGTTCGTGGGTTTACTCCAAAAATAGACCCATCTGTTTATGTGGCCGATAATGCTACCATTGTTGGTGATGTGGAAATAGGCAAAGATTGCAGTGTTTGGTTTGGCGCTATTCTACGTGGCGACGTGAACTCTATCCGTATTGGTAACCACGTCAACATACAAGACGGTGTGGTGTTGCACACCCTCTACCAGAAGTCGAAAGTTATTATTGGCGACAATGTGTCGGTAGGGCATAATGCCATTATTCACGGTGCCATTGTGCACAACAATGTACTTGTTGGCATGGGGGCCACCATACTCGACAATGCCGAAATTGGGGAAAACTGTATTATTGCCGCGAATGCTTTGATTAAGGCGGGTGAGAAGGTGGAGCCGAACTCTATCTATGCCGGGGTGCCAGCAAAAAAGGTGAAAGACATCTCTCCTGAACAAATCGAGAACATTATTAAGCGCACTGCCGACAACTATCACCTCTATTCTACCTGGTTTAGGGAGGAAGATGCCAAGGAACAAAACTTTTTCGACGATAAAGCACAATAGTTTTGCACTCGTATAAACGGAAAAAGCACAACCCTGCAACTGTGGGGTTGTGCTTTTTTATGGAGTGCTAGGTGCTTAATTCAAACCTTTGGGCAGAAGCAGACTGCTGTCGCCGTAGCTCAGGAATCGGAAGTTGTGGCTGAGCGCATAGTCGTAGATTTTTTTCCAATCGTCGCCTACAAAAGCGGCAACCAGCAGCATAAGGGTGTTTTCTGGCTGGTGGAAGTTGGTAACCATGGCCTTGACAACTTTGAACTCGTAACCAGGTGCTATAATAATCTGTGTTGAGCCTTTCAGTGCCTGCAACTGGTGTTTGTCGAGGTAGTCGAGAATGGCTTGTAGCGACTCTTTGACGCCTATGGTGTAGCCTGCCTCGTAGGGCATCCACTGGGTTACTTTCAACTCGTCGGCGTGCAGGTCCATGTTTTCGTGAAGCATAGCGCCAAAGTAGTAGAGGCTTTCCAGCGTACGCACCGATGTGGTGCCGACCGCTATAATGCTGCCGATGAATTTCAGTATGTGGGCAATGGTGCTGCGTTCAACACTAATAACCTCGGTATGCATCTGGTGGTCGTTCAAGGTCTCGCTCTTCACTGGTTGGAAGGTGCCGGCGCCCACATGTAAGGTCACCTCGTCACGCTCAATGCCCATTTCGGCAAGTTCGTTGAACTCTTTTTCTGTAAAGTGCAATCCTGCTGTAGGTGCAGCCACGCTGCCCTTTATTTTCGAATAGATAGTCTGGTAGGTGGTTTTGTCGCTTTCTTGGGTGTCGCGTTTCAAATAGGGTGGAATTGGTAAAACGCCGCAAGCGTCAAGAATGTCGGCCCAGTTCACTGTGTCGTCGTCCCAGCTGAAGTCTATCAGCATGGTGCGGCTGTTCTCACCATGGCGGTCGGCTTTCAGAACCATCTCCTTACCGCGTACGGTTACGGGCAGCGTCAGGGTTTGGCCGTTTTTCCAGCGTTTGGCGTTTCCCACCATACACTCCCAAACGCAGTGGCGGGTAGCTATAAAGGCCAGCGCATAGTCGTTGGGCTCGTGCGGGCTCAGGCAGAACACTTCGATGTGTGTGCCTGTCTCTTTACGGAACATGAGGCGTGCCTGAATAACCTTGGTGTTGTTCATCACCATCAGCATGCCGCCCCGAAGGTGGGTGCTGATGTTCTTGAAGACGTCTTCTGTTATTTCCCCTTGCTCGTATACCAACAGCTTCGAGTCGTTGCGGTGGGGTAGCGGATATTTCGCAATACGGTCTTCGGGCAGTTCGTAACTATAGTCTTCTATGTTGATGTCTTTGGGGTTTTTCATTGCTTGCTTGTTATCTTACCGCAAAATTACTTAACTTTGATTTATAATTCAATTGAAAATATGATAAAGGTAGGCGATAAAGTCCGTTTCCTCAATAGCGAGGGCGGTGGCGTAGTCAGCAAAGTGTTAAGCAAAGATATGGTGGAGGTAACCGATGCCGACGGCTTCGATTTCCCGACGCCTGTTTCGGAATGTGTGGTTATTAGCGAGGCTGCCGACAACGATGTGTTCTCGCGCTTGAAAAAACAAGACGAGGCGAAACGTAAGAGGAGTTCTGATGATGAACCGGCCGTTGTGGCGAAACCGGCTGAAAAAGTTCCGCAGAAACAGCGCTTCGACGATGCCGACCTGCCTACAACCGGAAAGGTACAGCCTGAAAGGCCTGAGGGAAATGTGCTGAATGTGTATATGGCTTTTGTGCCTGTCGACAGCCGACAGTTGGGGGCTACTTCTTTCGAGTGGTACCTCATCAACGATTCTAATTACGAACTAGCCTATACCATCTCAACCGGACAAGTGAAGGTCGACCGTCAGGCTTCTGGTTTTATTCAACCTAATACTAAGGAGTTCATCGACGATTTTACAGCCGAAGACCTCAATGCCTTCGAACACCTTAATGTGCAGTTCGTCGCCTTTAAGAAGACGAAAGCCTATGTGCAGAAACCTGCTGCCGATGTCCATATTCACCTCAATCCTGTCCGCTTCTACAAACTGCACAGCTTTGTACCCAACGACTTTTTTGACGAGGATGCCTTGATGGTGCCTGTTGTGGTAGATGATGCTTCAGCAGAACCTTTTGAAGTTGATGCTAAACAGTTGGCTGCCGCTTCTGCGCAGAAAGAACAGGCGGAAACTCCAAAGGTTTCAAAAAGTAGCAAACCTAATGGCGATATTATTGAGGTTGACTTGCACATTGCCTCTCTTATCGATAACATCAACGGATTGTCTTCTCACGACATCCTACAATATCAGTTAGACAAATTCAAGGAGACCATGAACACCTATATACGTTTCAAAGGACAGAAAATTGTCTTTATTCATGGTAAGGGCGATGGCGTTTTGAGGTCCGCTATCCTGAAGGAATTGAAGCACAGTTACAAACAATGCACCTTCCAAGATGCATCGTTCCAAGAATACGGATTTGGTGCTACCCAGGTGACGATAAAGTAAGTCCAGTAAAAAACTACCAGAATAAAAAGTGTTACGTGCACGCACGTAACACTTTTTTACTTTAATACCCTCTGGACTGATGTGGAGTTTGATATGAAATTTGCAATGACGGTGTCTGTTTTGTGAACTCTATTTGAATGTGTCTTGAGTTTTTTGATATTAAAGTCATTTTTGCTCACTTTTGGCGAATGTCTGCTATTTTATTGCTGTGGTTTGAGTGGTAACTTTGTAATTGTAAAGAAAACAATACTGGAGATGACAAAAAGCAAAATCTATCTTCTTTGCTTTTACATGTTGTAGATGTATAATACAGTAGATTGCCTTTACATAAAAAACAATAAATTATCTGTTTAATAAAAACATATGAAACCTGTCAAACTAATTTGCTTTATTACTTTGTTTTTAAGTGCTGTAACTGCTTTTGGAGCTGAAAATGGAACTGTACTTTTTAAGGAGGACTTCGGCGGTAATTCTCTTAACGATCCTCCTTATGGTTCTCCCCCTCTACCTGATGGCGTTATTGAAGGTTTGCTTTATTCGTCACATTTGTGGGATATGAAAAAGAATGGCTATTCTATTCGAAAAGAAGCCATAAAACGAGCTACCTATCAGGGAAATCACACTTATAACGGATGGTATGCCGAATTTGGTGACCACACGCACGAGGGTGACCTTACCAGGGGTAACTTTTTACAGATTGACCTTGATTACAAAGAGGCTACATTCTATAATGTGAAAGTTGACGATTTGTGTGAAAATACAGATTTGACTTTCTCTTTTTGGGGACACCCTGTAAACGCATCGGTTAATGCTCCTGTTACGCTTACTATAGAAGACGAAAATGGAAATGTCTTGAATTCAGAGACATTCTACATCAACTGTAAAGCGTATAAGTGGCAATACTTCAGTATGCCGTTTACGGTTCCAGTAGGACAAACTTCTATTGTCTATAGGGTTTACTCTGGAGCCGGTGGAAATGGTGGCGACTTTGCTCTCGACGATATTGAAATTTTGTTGAATACGCCTCCAGTTGAGGTGAATATGCCTGACGATTCGCTTTGCGTGGGATCAAACTTCACCATTAAAGCGAAGTTTGATAATACAAACTCTTCTTATATCGAGCCTGTTACATACACCTGGTATAAGAACACGACGAAGGATTATACTAAAAACTGGGAGAAAGTTGGAAAAGGTCCGACGCTTAGCTTTGAGAACCTTTCGGAGGCAGAAGCGGGTTACTATAAAGTGCAGGTGTCTTCTGCTGGCGTGGAAAGTAATTTCAGCCTTTGCGAGTCGGCATCGGACATTGTACCTATTTTGGTGAAAAGGTGTGATATTGATACCACTTTGTACGACACTATTTGTTACGGTGAAACTTACGAATTTGCTGGTCAAACATTAAGTGAGACGGGTATTTATACCGACACTTTAGTTAACTATATGAAAGGGGATAGTGTTATATCGCTTGAATTGACTGTTTTGGATGAAATTCTGCCTACTATTTTGAAGAAGAGAATTTGTGAAGGCGAATCTTATACGTATGAAAGTTCGTCACTAACAAAGGCCGGTGAATATGAGTTTAAATTCACAAGCGAAGCTGGTTGTGATAGTATTGTAATTCTTTCCTTGGATGTGGCTGATGTGGTAACTAAAACTATAGAGGAGACCATCTGTGAGGGTACAGCTTATAAGTTCGGCACGCAGGTGTTGACGACTCCTGGCACCTACAAGGAAACCTTCACGAGTGTTGCCGGTTGCGACAGCATCGTGACCCTAACCTTGAAGGTTGCCGAAGTCCGCTACAAAGATATTGAAGAGACCATCTGTGAGGGTACAGTTTATAAGCTCGGTACTCAGTTGTTGACGACTTCCGGCATCTACAAGGAAACCTTCACTAGCGCTGCCGGTTGCGACAGCATCGTGACCCTGACCTTGAAGGTGGTTGATGTGGCGACTAAAAATATCGAGGAAACCATCTGTGAGGGTACTGCCTATAAGTTCGGCACTCAGGTGTTGACGACTTCCGGCATTTACAAGGAGACCTTCACCAGTGTTGCCGGTTGCGACAGCATCGTGACCCTAACCTTGAAGGTTGCCGAAGTTAGCTACAAAGACATAGAGGAGACCATCTGCGAGGGTGAAAGCTATAAGCTCGGCACTCAGGTGTTAACGACTCCTGGCACCTACAAGGAGGCCTTCACCAGTGTTGCCGGTTGCGACAGTATTGTGACCCTCAATTTGAAGGTGGCTGAAATCAGCAACAAGACCATTGAGGAAGCTATCTGTGAGGGCGAAAGCTATAAGTTCGGCACACAGACGCTGACTACTTCTGGCACTTACAAGGAAACCTTTACCAACGTTGCTGGTTGTGACAGTATCGTGACCCTGACATTGAAGGTGGGTGAAATCAGCAGGGAGGCTGTTAAAGAGGCCATCTGCGAAGGACAAAGTTTTGTATTCGGTACACAGACGCTGACCTCGACAGGTGAATATGTGGAAACATTCACTAACGTTGCTGGTTGCGACAGTATTGTGACGTTGACTTTGAATGTGGCTAAGAATAGCGCAACAGCTATTGAGGAAACCATTTGCGAAGGCGAAAGCTACACACTTGGTGAAAAGACGTATTCAACAGCTGGCACCTATGAAGAAACGTTCACCAATGCTGCCGGTTGCGACAGTGTTGTTACTCTTACTTTGAAGGTGGCCGAAGTCAATAAGGTTGCTATCGAGGAAACCATCTGTCAGGGTGAAGGCTATAATTTTGGAAAGAAGACGTATGCTACCGCAGGTACTTATGTGGAGACCTTCATCAATGCAGCCGGTTGCGACAGTATCGTAACCCTGACACTGAAGGTGGCTCTGAAAAGCACAAATGCTATTGAGGAGACCATTTGCGAAGGCGAAAGCTTTGTGTTCGGTACACAGACGCTGAGTGCGGCTGGTAAATACAAGGAGACCTTCACCAATGCCGCTGGTTGTGATAGTGTTGTGACGCTGACTTTGAAGTTGGCTAAAATCAGCAGGACTGCCGTTAAAGAAACCATCTGCGAAGGACAAACCTTTGTGTTCGGCACACAGACGTTGAACGCTGCGGGTGAATATGTCGAAACCTTCACTAACGTTGCCGGTTGTGACAGCATCGTGACCCTTACTCTGAATGTGGCAAAACATAGTACTAATGCTATTGAGGAAACCATTTGCGAAGGTTAAAGCTATAAGTTCGGAGGCAAGACCTATAACGCTGCTGGTACTTACGAGGAGGTTTTCACCAACGCTGCCGGTTGTGACAGTATTGTGACACTGACCCTGAACATTGCAAAGATTGATTATGTGACTGTTGAAGAAACCATTTGCGAGGGTGAAAACTACAGATTTGGCAAGAAGCGTTTAAACGCTGCTGGTGAATATGTGGAGACTTTCAAAAATATTCAAGGTCGCGACAGTGTTGTTACTCTTATTTTGAGTGTGACAGACAAAGTCTACTCCAATATAGAAGAAACCATCTGTAGAGGCGATGTCTATGTGTTTGGCGATAGAACACTGAAAAATCCGGGCCAATACAAGGCAACCTTTACCAGCAGTACGGGCTGCGACAGTATTGTAACCCTTGATTTGAAGGTGACGGAAAGCAGCAAGTCTACTATTAGAGAGATGATTTGCGAGGGCGAAACTTATGAGTTCGGTAGTCAGACGCTAACTGAAACGGGTAAATATGAGGAAACTTATGTTAGTGCGAATGGTTGTGACAGTGTTGTGACTCTATATCTTACCGTTGTTAAACCTCATATTGTTGAATTTAACGACACCATTAAAGAGGGTGCCATCTACAAAAGGAATGGATTCTATATCGATTCTTATGAGGTAGGGGAGAATGTCTTCACGCATGAGGGGGTTAATCGCTACGGTTGCGACAGTATCGTTACTCTGAATCTGTTCGTTATTGAAAAAGTGGTTCGCCCTGATGTTATACCGGCAAAGTTTATGACTCCAAATGGTGACGGCATCCGCGATACTTGGGAGATTGAAAACCTTTCGTACTACTCGAAGTACACTGTTAAGATTTACAATCGATGGGGCAAATTGCTGGTGACTTACACCAACGAATATCCGGGTTGGGATGGCTACTATCTAGGTCATCCACAACCTAGCACAGACTACTGGTTTGAGATTGATCTTGAGGAAACCGATACTCAAAAAGTGGGAAACTTTACACTGATGCGTTAGACCGGTATCGGGTCGAAAATATAAACATAGAATAGCTTGACATTCAGTCCGCATGGGGCGTAACTCCGCCATGCGGACTGTTTTTTCTAGTGGTAGATGTATGGAATATTGTCGCATCTGTTCAAGAAGTAGATGCTTATATGGAAGATTTGATATTTAAATGAAGAACGGGAGTCTGGCATCCAGATTCCCGTTCTTCTGTTCTGTATGGGACTTATTTGTCTTCTTGCTTTTTGTCGAATGGATAAGTGCGCTTTGGGTTACGTGGAAACCAACCTTTTTGGACGCGTTTCTCCTGCTCGAACAGTTCTCCGATACTCCAGAAACAAGAGAAGCCGATGATGCCCAGTGTGGTGCTGCCGATGATGTTCTCCACCATTACCGATGCTACTACCGACAATACACCTGCCAGTAAGAAGAATATCCAGGTGGGTCTGGCTCCGAAATAGTATTCTGCCTTGATTACGATAGGGTGGAATAAGCCAATCAGTAAAAATGTTATCACACCAAGAATCAACCCTGTCCAATTCAAATCTGCCATAATCTTAAATCCTTATTTTTAGTTTAACGCCTGCTTGTGTAGGCTTGCCTTTTTGTACGAATTTGTTCCCCAAACTTTCGAAGTAGAACGTGTTATAGTCGGTGTTGGTCAGGTTCTTTCCCCAAATGCTCAGCGTCAGCCAACTCCAACCTGCGAAGTTTATACCCATATTTCCGTTCAGAATGCCGTAGGCCTCTTCTTTTACCGAATTTTCGTCGTTCCAGTAAGTGTTGGCGGCGCCGCTGAAGTCGAAGTTAGCGAAGAGGCGTCCCACCTTTTTTACGTTCTTGTTGAAACCAACTCCCAGCATGTAGGTCTGTTCGGGGGCGTAAGGCACCCGGTTGCCTTTGTAGTTGGTGGTGTCGTTGGCCTGGTAGTCTTTAAATTCGGCGCAGGTGTATCCGTAGTTGCCTTGTAGCGTCAGCCAGTCGGTCGGGTGGTAGGCAAGGCTGAGTTCTACACCATAACTTTGGGTGTGTCCGGCATTGGCCATCATGCGCCCCATACCGCTAATGTTGCTGAATACGGTAACTTGCTGGTCGGTGCAGTCAATGAAAAAGAGGGCTGCGTCGGCGTCCACTTTGTTGAAGCGCAGTTTGGTGCCCACCTCGTAGTTCCAACTGTACTCGGGCTTGTAGCCCAGCACGTCTTCCTCGCTCGGTACGTCAGAATTAGGAATAATAAGAATGTCGTACATCATTTCGCGGGCTGTTACCACTTCTTCCGGTATCTGGTAATAGAGGTCAGCCTTCACATCTCTCTGCATCTGGAACTGCAGAATGTCGCTCATCATCTGCGTATTGTAGCCGCCACTTTTGTACCCGCGGGCAACGGTGGCGTAAACCATTTTGCTGTGTTGCCCCTTTTCCCACTGGTATTTGGCGGTAACCTTTGGCAACAGTTGCATAAAGTCTTGCTCTTTATACCCTGCCAGTTCGGTCAGAACGCTTCTAACATTGGTTATCATAGGGGTAAAGATGTAGTTGGTCTCGAAATCGCTGTTGTAGTCGATGTCGGTCTTCTCGTAGTCGGCACGGATGCCGGCCTCGAAACTCAGTTTCTCGTTGACGTTGAATGTCGATTGGTGGAAGATGGCTGCACCCCAGCTGTTGTTTTTAATGTCGGTACCGATGGGCAGCATGTCGTTTGTGATGTCGAGTTCGAATCCCATATCCTCAAGCGCGTCAACCTGGTTTACGTTTCCTTCTATCAGACGCGATATGCCGTCATTTTGCATGGCAACAGGAACGTCTAAATCTAGTTTGCGGCTGAAAGCCGAGACGCCGGTCAGGAATGAGTAGTGGCGGAATGCCTGGTCGCGCAGGTTACTTTTAACAACAATTTCTTCGAACAGCGAGAACTCTTTCTGCTTTTGCTCAAGAGTGAAGATATTGTCTTTTGTGAAGTCGTTGTCCAAATCCATGTCGTCCTTTAGGTATTGGAGGCTAGAAGCAGAACTGACAATCAGTTTGTCCCATGCGTATTCCAGTTTCAGTCCGGAGGTTAGCAGGTCACGCAGGTAGGCGCAGGTGTGGTTGTAGTTAATGCTGTAGTGCTCCCCGTCAGGGTCGAGTTTGGCATAGGGGTAGCCCAACTGGTCGGTATGGTCGTAGCTGATAGAAAGGAGCGAGTTGAACCGCTTCTTCTTGTAGGTCAAGTTCACCCTGCCTCCGGTGTTCCATTCGTCACCCACCTTGCTATTGTCGTAGTGGTTGGTGTAGTAGCCGTCGTTGCTGTTGTAGTAGCCGTCGACCGAGACGCCCACTTTCCCGATGTGGTTGTAGTGGCTGGCTTGCAGGCTTTTTTTGTTGTAGGTGCCGTATCCGGCTTCTATGCTGGTACTAGCTTTGCCCAGGTCGGGCAGTTCCGTCTCAATGTTGATGATGCCGGCCATGGCGTTTCGGCCATAGAGGGTGCCTTGCGGACCTCGCGCTATGTCAATTTTGCGAATTCCTGAAAAATTGAAGTCGAAAGCGCTCTTGTTCATATAGGGAATGCCGTCGACGTAGAGCCCCACGGCGGGCTGGTCCATACGTGTACCTATACCGCGTATGTATATAGCCGAGGTGGTGCGGCTTCCGTAGTCGGGGTTGTGCAGGTTGGGCACCAGTGCCGACAACCCTTTAATGTTGTCGATTTGCAGTTGCTCCATCTTCACCTTGCTTATACCCGTGGTGGCTGAGGCGCGGGCCGTGAGCGGCTGTTCCTCTTTTTGGGCGGGAACCTCTACCGAAATTTCCTCGAGAGTGGTGGTCTCTATTATGTCTGCCTCGTTCTGTGCGTTGGCGCCAATCGCGGCGGCAATCAGCAACAGGTATGTTGAAGCTTTTCTCATCTCCGTAATACGCAGTTTTTAGTGTTGGAAAAAAGTTCTTTTTGTAGGTGCAAAATTAGGATATAAAACGGGTTGAAACTATCCCTATTTGTAGGGATATTGGAAAACAAGAAAAGCGGACGCTGTGCAAACATCCGCTTTTGTTTTTCATTGTTAGGTCTTGGTTAGATAAGGCAAGTCTTGTATACTTTTCTACATAAATAATGCTATTAACGTATAGTCTTTTTGTTGACGATACAAAGATAGTGATGTCTTATTTATACAACTATCCCTATTTGTAGGGATTTTATGCAACCTGTTAGTGAAGTGAATAAAAGATGCTATAAACCAGTAGAAAAAGTTTTTTATGTCAGGCTTTAGATTGTGTCGGGAAAAGCAGAACGAACGGTTCTGTCTGTTTAGATTTTTTAGTATTGTTGCCCAATACGTGCTTTAGTTTCTTCTTTTTTGCCACTTTGTGTGCAAAAAGGAGAATGGCTTGTGGAATAGCATTATTTTGTATATTATGCGCATAGATATACGATTTTTGCCAAAAAGCGAAATACTTCTTTTTTCTTTATGCGAAATAATATGTCTGATATGGGAAAAAGTGTGCATTAAAGCCTGTTTGTACCTGCATAAAAACGGATGAAATATTTCAGAATTGTTGATAACTTTTTAATTTTGCACTTGGAAAACCTATGCCTGTTGAATATGGGCGTTGGTGATGAGAACAAAGTTTGTTTTATAAAAAAAGTGTTTTAAAAGAAGGGTAAAGTGGCTGTGGGTGTTTGGTGGTCACTATTGAAAATGTGAAAACTCAATTTAATTCTATATACAAAGATATACTCACAAAAAACGGTGCCTGAATTTTATACTCAAATATTTAAACTATACAATTTATTTTGATAGGGGCGATGTCTAAAATATATACTTATTTCTTGTTGTTGTTATTATTTATTTCTCCCGGTAGGATGGTGTTTTCACAATGTCCTCCAGAACCTTTGCTTGTGGAGTTTGATGCGTATGAGATAAAGCAGGGTGTTCAAGATTGTGGATTTACAAACGAAAGCGTTATTTCAAGATTGAAGGTGATTTTGGGAGAATGGTTGAATATCCCATCTAGCGATGTTAGTGTTCTTGTTGTAAACGATCCTCCTAATTGTAGTAATAAAGGTAAATACTATACGTATTGTAATTCGGGTAGTGGACGTAGTAACACTTTTACTTATAGTGGCGGAGGGCAAAGTGGTACTTGCCCTGTTACAATTAAGGTGTTAGACAAGTATCACCCGAACTGTGGAAAAAATAATTCATATAATCCAAATTTTCCGTCTACATTAGTAATTGATCGTTGCTCGCCTACAAAAGAACAATTAGACGAGTTCTTTATAGGTGAAGCACAACAAATAATAGCGGGAAGTAAAAGTTGGGGTGAAGCTAACTGGAATGATTTGATGTATCATTGTGGAAAGACAAATAATGGTAATAATTGTGATGGCTCTGGTTTGAAGGAGGCTTATATCGATTGGGAGAATACGGATATCAGTAATTTCCGTCTTGATGGTAAAGGGGAGGACTGGTTGCAAGTTCAATATGTGTTGTTAGATAAAGCAGGAAACAGAGGACTTCGTTATAATGGTGACGTTGCTATGCCATGTAGGACGAAAATCAAAGTTAAACGCACCAATTTTGATGTCGATTTTGTGTGTCCCGATCAAAGTGTGTTATCTGATACAGAGGTAATTCTGGATTTGCCGAAAGAACCTGAAGGTGAGTATATTACTTGGAATACGGGTTGGAAAAGTCTAAAGGATTCAAATAATAAGGATTTGAATAATAGTTCATATGCTTGGACTCCTGCTGGCGATGGTATTTCTGTAACATCGTTTCCTAAAGAGGGTGTTTACAAACTTACGTTAGAGGCTAAAGTCTGCAATTGGAATAACCAAAAGAGAAAAAAGGAATGCCCTGTTAACGTGGTTAAGAAAGTTGATTCGTGTGACCCTAAATGAATAATTCAATGATTAGAATGTCAAAATACCATATAGCAATTTTGCAAATATGTCTTTGTGCGCTTTTCTTGTGTCAGGGGGGGCGTGCAGAGATGTGTCCGCCCGAAACGCTGCATGTAAATTTCGAAGCGAGGGAAATTGCAAAAAATGTCCAATTCTCAATCTTTGGAAACGATAGTGTAATCCCTTACATTGAACGCTATCTGCAACATTGGAGAGGCAACGTCGACGCCGTGGAGGTAGTAAATGCTCCACCTTATTCTAATACAGCAAAAAATAATTATTACACCTACGACAACGCAAAGAATGGTGTGTTAAACACATATACGTATACTGTAGGAAATAAACAATATACGTGTCCGGTTTCTATAAAGGTGCTTGACCGTTATCACCCTTATTGTAATGGACGAAAGAATGAGGGATTTATCCCCTCTATTGGTGAACGTGTTATATCGGGAAACTGTACTGCGACAAAAGCTCTGATTGAAGACGCTTTTGCCGGATATGCAGAACAAAGGTTTTACGAATGCTCTACTGAGTATAACGATGTTATGTGGAGCCACCAGTATGAGTTTGCTGCAAGTGAAATACAGTTCAGTTTGGGTTGTGAAAGGTTGACGCGTGAGTATTGGATTGATTGGGATAACACTTATAAGGACTGGAGCGTTTTGAATGGCGGCAACGTGAATTTTGATCTCAACAATGGCGAAAGTCGTGAAATAAAGTTTTATTATGTCTTCTTTGACGAAAGCGGAAACCGTGCGCTAACCAATTATGCCACTCCTTGTATTGCAAGTATAATTATCAAGCGGACCGATTTCTCGAACGTAGAGTTCACTTGCCCTGATTATGGCAACTTCTTTGCTGGTGTAGAGGCGGTGCTGCCTTTCCCTATTGTTACTCCTGAACAATACGTGAAGTGGGAAAAAGTCACTTTGCAAGATGCCGGTGGCGCCAGTGTTTCAACTTCCATTAATATAGAAGCAAATGGAATTAAGGTGAAAATACCCGAAACTCCAGGTTCCTATACATTGAATGTGACCGGAAGCGTGTGTGGTGCCGCCTTGGGCAAACATACTGTTTCTTGTCCCATAAAGGTGGTTGAGGCGAGGGAACATTGTATAAAATGATTAGTTCTTTTGTCTTAACCTTTAAGTGGTAAAATGTTGGTTAAAGATTCTGCAAGACTGCAAAGCGCTTTTCTTTAGAATAAGAGTTATGATTAACAAGATATTAAATAGAGATTCTAAAACTTTAGTCCGTATGCTGCTCTCATTACTATTTTTGTTAATGAGCGCAGATTTTGTATATGGACAACAAATGGGTGGAACCTGTCCTGATCCGTTTACCTGTCCTTCTTTTATTGATGTGTCTGGTTGTATTGAACTCGGAAATGACCTTCCGTTTCAGAATGGAGACGGACCTCTGCGTAATGCTATCCCAAGGAAAATGGAAGCCTATTACGGTGTCGCAACTGGAGCTATAAATATCGGTGACTTTTATTTTGAGGTGAATGGAGTACGTAAAAATACGTATTCTGAAGTTGTCCTGTCTGACTTAGAGGAAGCTAATGCCAATATATGTTTTGGCTTCGGTATTAATGGGGGGGGGTATAACTGTTATAATGCGTTTTGTTGTGTTCCTTTGGCGATTCCAGCTACAGCCACTTATTGTAAGTGTAGTGGTGTAATAAATGTTGAGGCTACCGAAGGGTATGACGAATATTATATAAAGGTGAGTACCGGAGGAACCGAATACCCGAAAATCAATGCCGGCAACTCCCCAAAATTTGCAATTGTCAATCCTGCTTTCCCTTCTGTCCCTACAGAGGTGCTGGTTTACGGTGTGAAAGGTGGACATGAAACGAGGATGAATACCACGTATAAGGTCTACGAGGTAACAGCCGATTTCACTACTACCCAGAAAGGGTTTGGGAGTGTTTTGCTAACCGATGCATCTACGCTTTCTGTTGCCGATGATGAGATTAAGTCGAGGGAATGGCGTGTTTTCCCGGCAAACTATACGCAGAATGAAAGGCCTGACTTGTCTGGCTATACTACTGTTGCTGGTACGGGAGAAACACTGACTGAAACTTTAAATGAAGCGGGCCAGTGGGTGGCGTTAATTGTTGAAAACTCAATATGTTGTAGAGATACTGCCCTGAAATTTGTTGTGCCCGACACTTGTATTGGATATTCTGTCGATATCGCGACTTCAGCGGGTGACGTAAACTGTGGTAAGACGGTTGAACTTGACGTACCTTCTGTCCGCACGGGTTATGGCAATATGCAATATGCCTATAAATCAGTTGATGCTGTCGACTATACTCTGGTTCCGGGTGCTAATCTGAGTCTTGATCTTTCGGTTGGAACGTATTCGTATTTGTGGAAGGCGACCGACGACAGGGGTAACATTCTGTATTGTACTACCAAAGTTTCCTTGACCGATGGCGTCCCTCCTGTGTGTGGCAATCCTGTAATAGAGTTGCCTTCTGGCGATGATTGTAAAGTGTCTGGCTCTGAAATACTCACTCAGTTAAAAGGAGTGGACTATGGTACCGACGACTGTGTACTCCACTCTGAAGATCCGTTGGAGCCTAATAGTTCCGATCTGGCTAAAGATTACGCCTACGCTGCCGCTGGCGAGTACTTCCGTTATACGTTAAAAGATGCGGCCGGAAATATGAGTGCCTGCTCTTCTTCGGTGAAGGTTATTGTGCCCGAACCTGTTTGTGAGGGTGGCATTCAGACCATAGCCAGCGAGGCTGGTCCTACTGTTTCTGGTGCTGGGGTGGCGTTACCTAACGTTTCCTCGTGTTTGTCAACCGTATTGAAGTGGAGTGCTGTGGAGAATGGAACTGCAAGACCCGTGTCAGATTTGGCTTCGTCTCAGTTTACTTCTGGTGACATCGTTTACTGGACCGTGGAAGACGCAAGCGGACAGCAGGGACACTGTCAATCTTATATTATGGCGGGCAAAGCGGATGCAACCTACTGCCCAACCAGTGGTGTGGTTAATGTGTCGGCGCCAGCCGGTTTTGATAGCTATGCTTTCCAAGAAGGGGCTGGTGGAACGGAAGGGCTGGAGACGTATGCTGGTACATCTCCGGTTTTTGCATTCATGAGCTCAATATATCCGTCTAAACTCACTCAATTAAAGGTTTTTGGCGTGAAGGGTGGACTAAAAGCCGAGTTGTCAGTCAGTCTTTCGAACTACCAAATTAATGGGGCCTTTTCGGTAACCCAGAAAGCGGAAAACCTGGCCTTGCTGACTGATATTTCTACCTTCAGTGTTGCTGGTGATGGAGCCACAGCACGAGAATGGAGGGTCTATCCTCCTAAGTTTGGCGAGAATAACCGTCCAGACGTTTCTGCAAGTAAAGTGGTTGCTGGTACAGAAAATACGTTAACACAAACTATAGATCCGTCAGGTCAGTGGGTGGCCCTTATTTTAGAAAATATGGGCTGTTGTCGTGATACGGTGATGCAGTTTGTCAAACCTGATACTTGTGTTGGTTATACGCTCGATGTTGTTACAACAGCGTCGGACTTGAATTGCCGGAAGATGGTAGAATTGCCTTTGCCATCGGTTCCTTCTGGTTATATTAATCCACAATATGCCTACAAAATTGCCGATAACAATGACTATGTACAGGTATTAAGTGAACCTGTAGCCGTAGAACTGCTTGTGGGAGAGGATGGCATATTATGGAATGTGGTTGATGAAAACGGAAATTTCCTCTCTTGTAAATCGCATGTGAGGGTTACCGATGGCGTACCTCCCGTATGTGATAAAACTGACGTTATTTTGGAATCGGGCGATGATTGTCTTGTGACAGGAAAAGAGGTTTTTGACAAGTTGCTTGAAGGTACATATGGTAGCGATAACTGTATGCTTCATTACGAGGAACCAGTTTCTGTTGCGGCGAGCGAGTTGGAAAAACAATTTTCAATTGCTGAAAATGGCGCCCTCTTCCATTACACGTTAAAAGATATATCGGGAAATACTGCCGCATGTTCGTCGAAGGTGATTCTGACGGCTCCTGACCCTTTGTGTGAAAATGCCAATTTGGCTTTTGTAAAGCCTGTGGGTACTTTGGTTTCAGGAAGTGAGATTACTTTACCAGACGTTACGTCGTGTGTGTCTACTTCGTTAACTTGGTCAACCGAATCAAATGCGGCTACGAAGCCTGTTTCAGAACTAGCTTCGGCACAGTTTGCTTCCGGTGACGTTATCTACTGGACGGTTAGCGATGAAAGTGGAAAACAAGGCTACTGCCAAAGCCGGATAAAAGTGCTTGCTCCAGTAGCTACTTATTGCCCTACCAGTGGAATTGTTGATGTGACGGTTACCGAAGGTTTTTCTTCGTATGCCTGCGAGATAAACGGTGAAAAAATCAGCTCGGGTATTTCCAATGTCTTCGCCTTCAAGAATCCGAACTACCCTGCAGCAGTTGGTGCAATGACTGTTTTTGTGAAAGATGGAGATCTTGAATGGCAAAGCAGTGTAGAGGTTACCACTTATTCGATAACGCCCGATTTTTCACAAACGGATGGTTCCGGCTCGCAGGTAACGCTGACGGACGCATCTACTTTTTCGGTAACTGGTGATCAGGCAACTTCGTGGGAATGGCGCGTTTTCCCTTCGTCATATACTCAAGAAAACGAGCCTGATTTGGAAAGTTATACGGTCGTTGCTGGAACTGCAAAAACATTGGAGCAGACAATAGACCCTTGTGGCCAGTGGGTTGCACTAATTGTTGAAAATGCAGGTTGTTGTAAGGATACAGTGTTGAGGTTTGTTGTACCTGCTCCAAAATGTGAAAGTGGTGCTCCTGTTTATGAGGTTACTAAGATACTCCCGTCGTCTTCTGAGTCTAATTGTGGGGCCACTGGACTTCCTACTCCTGAATTTGCGGCTTGTTCAGTATCTTGGACAGTTGGCGAACGTAGTGGAACAGGTTCTGTTTCCAATGTCTATTTTGAAGATGGGGACGTTATTACCTGGACATTGACCAATGGAACTGGTAGTGGAGCAAAAACGGCTACTTGTCCTACTACTATTTCCGTGACCGACCAAACAAAGCCTAATTGTCCTGGTTCGCCTGTCTCTGTTGGTTCGTTGGCTACCACTAACGATGTATGCTCATATTCACAGCAAGATGTCGCGGACTTGTTCAATGCAAAGGACTTGTCTGCGTTAGGTTCGGATAATTGTGCACTGGATAAAGCCGAGATTGATTGGACAAAAACAGGTGTTACTTCTTTTGTTCCGAAATCAGACGGTACTGCCGAGATTTACACCTTCTATTATAAATTGACAGACAAAGCCGGCTTGCAGAATGATGGTTATTGCCAGGCAACTGTAGTCGTTACCGATAATACAGAACCTGTGTGCCCTGCATCGCAAGAGACAATTCTTATTGAAACAGGGGAAAACTGTTATGCGACTGGCGCTGAGGTGAAAGCAGAATTCGATAAAGCTGAACATATTAAAGGTTCGCATCCGTGTGGAAAAGAACTGACCTACGAATATGTAAATGTAGTAGACAATGCACCTTTCTTTCCTTACGACACTCCGTTTGATTTGGTGGTATACAGGTTAAAGGCAGCAAACAACAATATAGCTCAGTGTACGATTAAAGTTCAAGTTCGGGATACCCGTACCTTGAAGTGCACCTCGCCGGCTGTGCAGACTTTGAATGCTGGTACTAATTGTATGGCGTCGCTTTCAGATATTGAACTCTCTAGTTCAAATTACGATGTCGAATGTCCGACGACCAACAATTTTCCTGAGTCAAAACGATATTCTTCTGTAAGCTACGAGTATAAATTACATTCTTCTTCGTCTTATACTCCAGTGGCCTCTGCCGATGCTCTGAGGGCTTTAAATCTGGGTATTGGAGAGTACGATGTCAGAACAACATTCTCGCGTGCCGGGTCTACTGGTTATGTCGCTAGTCAGGCGGTGTGTGAACAGCGCATTAACATAATTGATGCGACAGCTCCAAAGTGTAATGCCGTTACTCCTGAAGTCGTAAGTCTGACCGATGCATGTTCTGCCCGGTTTAGTAATTTGTTGAAAGTGAGCGATAACTGTGCTCTTGACAGGGTCCTGTGGCAGGTGGAGGGCGCAACAACTATTCCAAGTGGAAGCCATGCACTTGCGGGGGAAACTTCTGCGACTATCGGCGATTTGAACAATGTGGATTTCAAGCCAGGGGTAACAACTATCAATTGGACAGTTTACGATAAGTCTGGATTAAGTAGCACTTGTTCGTCTGTTGTTTCCATAACAGACAAACGGCCTATTGAGTGTTCTTCTGTTGCAACTCCTTTGGATATCCCAGTTTCTGATTATTCAGATTGTAATGTTGTAAACTTATTGTCAAATGCTGCTTATATCCCAGCTGCTGCAAGATATTCTGTAGAATGTCCCAACGATGACACGCCTGTTGTTACTCGTTATCAGGTTCAGCCTGCAGGAAGAAGTGCCGTTGTATACAGTAATGCAAATGAGTTGAACTCTTATTCGTTTGGTATAGGTACTTATTATCTTCACACAAGTTTCAAAGCTGCAAATGGGAAAACGGCAATATGTGAGCAAACTTTGCACTTTAAGGATGTCCATGCGCCAAAACTCGTAGGAGAGTGGCCTGCAAATGTCGTAAATCAGAATAATTGTAAGGGAAATGCCGACCTTAGCGTCTTGTTAACCAATGCGCAAGCGAAGGCCAAGTATGCCGATTGTAGCAATATAACGGTGACTCATACCGATGTCTCTACTGGTGACAACTGTAATTGGACGGTGACGCGTACTTACACGATTAAAGACGCCTACAATAACAGCACGACGAACACAATGAGTGTGAGTGGTGGCGACCAGACTAAACCTGCATTGACCGGTGTATGGCCTTCTGACATCACTGGTCAGGATAACTGTATTGGCAATGCTGATGTTAGTGGATTGATGTCCAAAGCGGCAGTTGAACGTCTGTTTAGCGACTGCGGCAATATAACAGTAACGAGCAGTGATGCTACCAGTGGCGACAATTGCGGCTGGACCGTGACCCGTACATACACGATTAGCGATGGATGTCCTGCCAACAATGTGGTAAAGACACAGAGCGTGAGCGGTTTGGATAAATCGCCGTTGGTTATTACCACTGCATTGAAAGATGGTGATAAGGGATGTAATTGGAATAAAACAGATAAACCGAAAGTTTCTGACTTTACGTTAAGTGAAGTATGTGAAAGAGGTGCACAATTTAGTTTAACGGAAGGCGATGTTGTTGGCACCGGCTGTGTCAAGAGCCAAACCTGGACGGCAAACTATACCGACGCTTGTGGCAATGCGGCTGCACCTGTGACGATTACTTATTCATGGATAGAAGACAAAGTTAAGCCAGTCATTACCACTTCTTTGCGTGATGCCGACAAGGGTTGTAACCCAACAATCGTAGCGCCAAAAGCATCTGACTTTACGTTGACCGAGGCTTGTGATAACAATGCAGAAATCATTGTAACCTCCGGTACAGACGAGGTTACCGGCTGCAAGCACAGTCAGACCTGGACAGCAACCTGCACCGACGCATGTGGCAATGTCGCCGAACCAGTGTCAATCACTTATACATGGACCGTAGACAAAACCAAGCCTGTTATTACTGGAACACTGACCACCCTTTCTGTAGACGGTTGTTCGGTATCAGTTAAACCAGCGTCCGTTTCCACTGTCGCAGCGTTGAAGGGCATGGGAATCACGTCAATAGAAGATGGCTGTACCGCCGAAGACGAGCTGGAAGTCACATCGTCAGATTCAGATCCAACCGGCACTAACCCAATCGTAATAACCCGTACGTATACGGTTACCGACAAGTGTGGAAACTCATCAACAGCAGTTCAGACCATAAACATTGTTAATACTGCTCCGGAGTGTCCATCTACCGCACCAGTTATCACACTCGCATCCACAGCAGAGAAGTGTACCTTTACCGGTGCTGAGGTGTTAACCAAGTTGAAGACCCTGGATTACGGTACTGACAAGTGTACCGCAGCAAAAGATTTGGGCGTAGCGTTGAGCGCTGCTTACTCATCGTCAGACTACACTTATGCGAATACCCAAAATCCAGCCAAGGCAATCACTTATGTGTTGACCGATGGCGTTGGCAACACCACAACCTGTCCAGCCACAGTAGAAGTGACCGACAATGAGGCTCCTGTCTGTCCTGCCAACACCACGATAACGCTCGACGCGTGCAGCAAGAGTAAGTCAGAAATAGAGACCGAAATCGTCAACAGAGCCCATGCTGTAGCGACCGACAACTGCACGGACGGCTCTTCACTGACCGTGTCAGTAACGGACGGAGCCGAACAGACAGCGCCAAACACTGTCACCTATCATTACTCGCTCACCGACGCCGCCGGCAATACAACGGCAACCCAGTGCGTGCAGACCATAGCGCTTACCATAGCAGACTTCTCAATACCAGTTGTGGTGACAGAGAAGACCGTGGACTGTCCGTCAGACGTTAAGGCACCAGCGGCAGCAGGCTCAGGCATCACTATGCCGGAAGTTAAGGATGCGAAGGGCAGTGTCCTGACCCCAACGCTTGTCAGCACCGTCAGCACTCCAGACCCGTTGAACTGTAACGGAACAGTGGCTTACACATACCGCTATACCGACTGTGCGGAACACAGCCACGACTGGAAGTTCACCTACACTGTGTCAATGCCACCTTTCTCGCTGACTCAAAAAACGGGAAGCGCGACCGTCAGCTGCGTGGCAGACGCCAAGGCCGCGAACGAGACCGGAACAAAGATAACCCTGCCAGCCGTAACGGACAAGTGCGGCAACGCAGTGACTCCAACCTTGAAGACCCGTACACCAGCGGACTTGTCAGCTTTGACCTGTGAAGGCACCGTGGTTTATGTCTACAGCTATACCGACTGTGCCGGCAATACGGCCAACTACACGTTCACCTATACGGTAGACATGCCGTCGCTGAGCATCAGCACCGCGGCCGGAGCGTCAACCGTCAACTGTGCAAGTCAGGCAGTTGCGCCTCATACCCTGTCACCAAGTGTAATGCCGCATGTGGAGGACGCTTGCGGACACGACATCAGCGACAAATACACGCTTACCAGCACCCCAGACGCTGTAAGCTGCAATGGCACGATGACTTATGTGTATACCTATAAAGACTGTTCTGGCTCAACCGCCGAGTGGTCATACGTGTACACCGTGTCAATCCCAGACTTCACCATGCCAGCCAACGGCACCGCCGAAGTGTCGTGCCCATCAATGGCGAAGAAGGCCGGCGAATCGGGTAGCAGTATTATCCTGCCAACTGTAACCGACGCTTGTGGCGTAGCAATCACCCCAACTTTGAAGACCGAACCGACCGAAGTGTCATGCAACGGCACGATGGTCTATGTCTACAACTATAAGGACTGCGCGGAACACAGCCACGACTGGACATTCACCTATACCGTAAAGGTACCAGCGTTAACCGTTCCAGTTGCAGGCGCTCAAGAGGTGTCGTGTGAGAGCGACGCCGTTGTGCCAACCGCCCCAGAACTGAAGGACAACTGCGGCCGCATAGCGTCAGTCGCACAGAGCGGCGCTCCTGTGTCAACAGTCAATGCCGAAGGCAACGGCACAGTAACCTATAACTTCGTATATACCGACTGTGCTGGGCAGACCTATCCATGGTCGTTCGTCTATACTGTAAAGGCGGGTGCGTTTACAGCACCAGCAGATGGCGGAAGTACCGTGAAGTGCCTGTCAGAAGTGGCAGTACCAACCACACCAACAGTCTCCGTCTGTGGTACCGATGTAGCTTTCACCTTGAAAGAGCGGAAGGACAACACCAACAACGGTTGTGGTACCGTCGTATACAGCTACACCTACACCGTCAACAACAAGGCCTATGTATGGACTTACACCTACACTGTAAGTCCGGACAACTTCACCATGCCATCCGACAAGGGTGAAACCATAGCGTGCAAGGACGACTTGAAGGCACCAACTTTGCCAGAAGTGGAAGACGCCTGTGGAAACAAACTGTCTCCAATATCGGGTCCGGAAATCAGCGAAATACCAGACTGTGACGGAACAGTGACTTACAAATACACCTATGAAGATTGTGCAGGCCACAGCCATGTATGGACCTATACCTACACAATCGAAAAGTCAGCCCCTGTAATCGCATCTGCAGATATTCCAACAGCGTCGATTATCACCTGTGTGGATGACGCCAAGGAACCAACCAAAGTTCCGACAGCGCTGAACAGCTGTGGCAAGAACGTAATACCAAGTGTGAGCCGCAAGGAGTCCTGGACAAAGGAAAACTGCAGCGGCACGATCACTTACGAATACACCTACACCGACTGTGGTTTGAGCAACAAGTGGAGCTATGTGTACACCCTGAACGACAATGTGTCTCCAACCCATACCGGAACGCTCAAGCCAATTATCGTACCAGGTTGTAGCGTCAGCGACGTACCTTCAGCTGCGACAACAATAAGCGCACTGGAAACAGCGACAGGCCTGACTTTCAGCGACAACTGCACCGCCCACAACGACTTGAAGGTAACCTCAAGCGACGGCGCATTGACCGGTACTTGTACCAAGTCGTTAGTCCGCACGTATACCGTAACGGACAAGTGCGGCAATTCGGTAGAAGTTAACCAGACCATCTCGGTAAAAGACGAGACCGCTCCAATACTGGCAACCGACAAGACTTGGCCGTCGAATATAGTCGGTCAGGACAACTGTCTTGCCAACGCCGACATCTCAGGCTTGAAGAGCGACGAGTATATCAAGTCGCTCTTCACAGATTGCAACACCGTAGTCGTATCCTTAGAAGACCAGACAACCGGCAACGACTGTGGCTGGACCGTAACCCGCACGTATACAGTGAAGGATGTTTGCGGCAACACGTACGAAGAAGATGGCAAGTTGCCAGTCCAGAGTGTGAGCGGCAGCAACCAGACCGTACCGACAATCAGCCTAGCAACTGGCAGACAGTCGACATACGAACTCGGTTGCAATCCAACAGCCACCGAATTGACAGCACCAACCGTCGACTACTTTGTTGTGTCAGACGTGTGTGACAACACCGCCAAGGTAACCTTGAGCGCCGCCGTAAACGGAGGTACCACATGTGCTCCAACCCGCTCATGGACCGCGTCGTATGCGAACTCATGCGGAACTTCAGCAGAAAGTAAGACTATAACCTACAGTTGGAAGGCCGACACCGAAAAGCCAGTCTTGTCTGTAAAGAGCAAGACCGAGCCATCAGCGTGCAACCCAACAGAAATTGTAGCGCCAGTCTTCCAAGGCAGCGACAACTGTGATGGTGACATCAGCGACAAGATTAGTGTGACAACCAACGGAGTAGAGGGCTCCGGCTGTGCCAAGAGCCAAACCTGGAAGGCGAACTATACTGACGGTTGTAATAACAAGGCCGACGAGGTTGTAGTGACCTACACTTGGACAGAGGATAAGGCGAAGCCAGTTATATCAACAGAGTTGGTGAGCGCTGACAAGGGTTGTAACTGGGATAAGTCCGACGCTCCAAAAGTATCCGATTTCACAT
>DETD01000015.1 GCA_002362105.1 Bacteroidales bacterium UBA3297 | reverse complement strand
TGGCCAACTGAGCTAAAGAGGCGGTCGCCTAAACGCAACGCTGACTAAGAAAGCGTTTTTCCAAATCAGCGTGCAAATTTAGGCATATTTTTTTAAATAACAATAGCAGTAGGAAAATTATTTTTGCTTCTTCTCCTTTGCTTTCACAATCTGAATCTTGATTGCATCCATACAATTCGCAAATGCCTCTTCAAACGAGTCAGCAACCTTTGTTGCTACCAAGTCTTCTCCTGGAACAGCAACTTTCAACATTACTTCCTTATTGTTTGAAACTTCTGGCTTTACTACGCGCATGTGTACATCAGCTGAAACAATCTTGTCTGAATATTGTTCCAACTTCACGATTTTTTCATTTATAAATGCCTCCAACTCTGCCTTTGCGTTGAAGTCGATTGCTTGTACGTTAACTTTCATATCGGTATTAAATTTATGCCCTTGGGTGGGCTTGTTTATAAATCTTACGTAAACGGTCGAACGTTGTATGCGTATAGACCTCGGTAGCCGCCAAGTTCGCATGGCCGAGCAGTTCTTTCACTGCATCTATATCCGCCCCGTTGTTCAACATTGCTGTTGCGAACGTGTGCCTGAGCACATGCGGGCTTCGCTTACTTAGTGTGCTAACCGAAGATATATATTTTTCAACAATTCTCCAAACCAAAACCGGATAAAGTTGCTCTCCCGTCTTACGAACAAGGAGCCAGCCATCTTCAACCGGTCCCATTTCAGAGTTTCGGTCGTCTACATACGCTAATATATCTTTTTTTAGTCTATCCCCAAACGGGATGTACCTTTGTTTGTTTCTTTTTCCCGTAACACGGACTGTATTCCGGTTAAAATCGAAATCACAGTCTTTTAAATTTATCAGTTCCGACTCACGAACACCAAGATTATAGAGAATTTCCAAAAGAATCCGGTCACGCTTCCCTTCGAAATCGTCAGGGAACACATTGCCGAACTCGTCGAACAAGTTTTCCACCTGTTCTTCCCTGAGGAACACAGGCAGTCTCTTCTCCATTTTCGGAGGTTTAACTTTGGCCGTAGGGTCCACACTGAGAACCCCCTGCCTCATCATATATTTGAAAAAGGTGCGCAAGGTCGTCAGTTTTCTGTTCACACTGCGAGCGCCCACTCCGTTGTCCATTATGGACAAAATCCAAGATCGTATGTCGTTAGCTGTTATTTCTGGTGGGTTAAACCCTCCTTTCTGTTGCTCTACAAACGCAGCGAACTGCTCCATATCGGTCTGATATGAAATAAAAGTATGAGAAGAGTAAGCCTTCTCATACTTTATATATTGTAGAAATTTTTCGATAAACATGAGCGAGTCAACCGTTTATCTATACTTTCATTTAGATTTGATTTCATTTGGCACGCTTCGCGCCAAATAGGTTTAGCCAAGAAGGCCGACTAATGTCAGATTAGTCGTCGTCGCGGTGAAGAGCCTGAACGTAGATAGCGTGGTTCATCTTTTCGCGCTTCAAAACTGAAGGCTTAACGAACTCCTTACGGCTTCTAAGTTCTTTTACAATACCAGTTTTCTCAAACTTTCTTTTGAATTTCTTCAAGGCTTTTTCAATGTTTTCGCCTTCTTTAACAGGAACAATAATCATTTGTGTATAAAAATTTTAGAATAAAGTTTCGTAAAAATTGCTCGCAAAAATACAGATTATTTTCCAACCTTCAAAAGCCTAGACGCAAAAATTATGAATTTATTCCCTTTTATCATTCCCCTCTAGCCAGCAATCCGCATGTTTCTTATCCATGTAAGCCGGACTCTGCCTCCTGCATTTCTCCGACTAAACGGTTGCCTCTGACGTTTTTTTATGGAATTTAGCAATTGCCACTTGAAAAGGAGCTTTTATATTCCATATTTGACCTTTTGTCACTCCAATAGCTGGTAGGTGTCGTACCAGGCAATACCATAGTACCCCACCTTGAACTTCAAGACTATCTTAGCTTCATGCGAAACGGGAAAATGGCCCTCGAGTTCAGAATAGTCTTGCGCACTGACTTCAACTTTCGCCACTGGTATGGTGTTTTCAATCTTATCCAAATTATGCCACGATATCTTACGCAACACCATTAGTCCAAAGGCATCTACAGAGTTTTCCAGGCTTTTCTCCCGACCTTCAAGGTGGAAATCTTCGGCTGTCACTTTTTCGTCTAACACAGCATAGTATTTTGGCTGGCTCTGAAATACCCTGTTCACATGCCTTACAACCTTATATTCATCAGCAAAGGCTATATTTGCCGCCACTAACATAAAACTAGTGAGTCCGTAGTATAAGAAAGCCACAACACCGAACGCAGCTAAGACTTCCGCCACAATGTCTTTCTGTAGAGACCTGTCATCCTTCTTGGTCCTTAGCAGTCGTCCAGACTGTCCTATCCAGTCTACCCGTATAACAGACAGACACACGAAAATTAGGACGGGAATCAAAAAAACTCCTTTGCTGACTAACCTATACATTTGATTGACTTCCAAGCAACAAGATAAGCTAGATAACACAAAAGAAAAGAGAAAACCTACGATCAAAGAAAATGGGCACAGAATAGTGCGTATACCATTCTCCACGACAAAGAACGAACCGTTGTATTTTTGATATATATCTGCCAACCTATCGTAAGCGGGGTATTTTTCTCCTTTCAGATGTTGGTTGTACCACTCCTCTGCTCTTCCTGTAGCAAATTCATTAAGCAGGTTATAGAATACGGCCTCCTCCATCTTCAAACCTTTCACGCACAAGTTATGCAACAAATTTTTCTCCGAAAATTTCCCCCTTCCCGTTATCACTCCATCGGCATTGGCAACACGGAAGAGCAGATATGCCAGATATGTACGGTCGTCCTCCGACAAGATTGCGCCAAACTCTTCGGCAATCTCCACACTGTTGAACCTATGACCATAACAATAGGGTTTGTTCAGTCGGAAGAACCAATCATCCTTCCCTTTTATAAAAGCCCACTTGTTCACCACTCCACCTTCTGTCCCGTATTTTTCGCAATACGTGTTTGCTGTCAGAGTTTCCAGTTCACTTAAAACATCATTCCAAATTTCCTTCGGGCATACTTCCCGAATATAACGGCCTATAAATTCCAACTTGTCAAACTGTTTGTCTCGCGGAGCAGTCTTCAACAACGAAGCCATAAGATACACAATACTAGTATGGAATCGCAACGGGTCTTTTGCCAGAAGCGCCCGCGCTTCTGCATTCTTCGAGACAATACGGTACAGAGATATATCGCGGCTGACGCGCGAGAACACATAGCCCGCATAAAGTAAGAAAGCAACGAGAGAAAAGGACAATAAATAGATAAACATAATGGGGAATCAATTGTTTTTCAAACGATAGGTGTCGTAAAAGGCTGCGCCATAATACCCCACACCGAAAGTCAACTCCACATCTTTTCCAGTTGCCCCACTATAGTCTGAATGGGAGACTTCTACCGACTTCAACACCTTTGAATTTTCTATGCCCCAGAACTTCCGTCCCGACAAATAGCGCAATGCCTCCAAGCTCATCGCATTGGGCGCAGACAAGCTCTTGGGTTTTTCAACTTTCAGGTCTTCCCCAAGCAAACTAACACCAGGAAACTTGATATGGTAATATGTTTTTTTATGCTTCCCCGAACTTGTTGTTGTATAAACGTCCTCTACTGTTCGTTCCACTTTGATAGTCTTTTCAGAGTACACCTCATTCGCAACCATGAACAGTGTATTCGTTAAAACCAAAAAGAGAATAGCCATAGAAGGGATTGCAGCCACCAACGACATTATGATGCCCCTCAACTGTATTCCATTTTCCGCTTTGGTCCGCAACACTGGCAAAACGGAAGAGTCCAACGTCGGAATAGTAAAGCAGAGAATAAGAGAAAGCACCCACACAACGACACACACTAAAATTGTGTTTCCATCTACAAAGTTGCACATTAAGTCTTCCTCATATTTCATATAAATCCAGAATAGAATAAAGCAAGCAGCTGTGCTAGCACCTATACCCATTGTCAATTTATTCAGAAAAGAGGTTACCATCACACGTTTTTCTGAATAGGCAAACGAACAGCTTTCACAACGGAAGATGTCTGCTAACACTCCCACTGGCGGATACGCGGTTTCTTTACCCACAGACGTTGCCGTTCCCTTAGGAACAAGCGAAGAGGAAACTTCTACAGACGGAAAATTGTTCTCCTTACCAGCAAAGTGATTATTATACCATTCATTCACCTTTCCGGCCCCAAAACTGTCTAACAGGCTTTGGAATTCCGGCTTCCCTATTTTCAGCCCCTTCACACACAGTTTGTACAACAGATACGACTCCGACTTTTTCCCTTTTGTCGTTATTCTGTTATCAGAGGCAGCAAGACGCGCCAAGAGGAACATGACATACAGACGGTCGCTTTCCGACAAATAGAGGCCCAGTTCTTCTGCAAGTTTAGTACCATGCAGATCGTGCGTATACTTCCAACCTTTTGTTGACTCATCTGTATAAAGAAGGCCCTCCCCCTCCTTAAAGCCGCGAACACTTATAACAGACATAGTTCTCCTGCTTTTTCCACTACCTTTTTCTCTATCAGTCAAATACTTTAGAGCCTCAACCGCGTCAACCTGCCACTCTTGCGGACAAACTTCCCGAATGTATCGGAGTATCATTTTCAGTTTATCGAATTGGACGTCATCCCCATCCGACCGCGCCATATAGGTCATAAGATACACTATACTGATGTGGAAACGCCGTGCATCTTTTGCCATTAGCGCCCGCAATTCTCCGTTTTTCGAATACATTCGGTACAGACTTATCTCACGCCCTATATACGAGAATATATACTGCGCCAACCAGACAAACAATACAAAACAAACAATGCAAAGAATAAAGAAGTAGTGTTCCATAAAAAATTCTATCGTTTAACAAAAAGGCGGATGCCGATAGACATCCGCCCCTTAACTCTGTACAAGGTATGCTACAGCTCTGCTAAATTAGCATTTATTTAATGTTCTCGCGCGCCCTTGCAAGAAATTTTTCCATTGCCTCTCCATCGCGGCGCGAAATAATATCCGACAATTCGGTCAAGTGTTTCTGTATGAGTCCGAGCTGTTCCAGCGAGTTCGGATTGAAAAGTATCTCCTGAATCAGGTAGTTGTCTTCCGAAAGGACCCCGTGCGCAATCGACATGTGCCTTTTGAATGTGGTTCCAGGTGCGTCTTGATGCTTCATTACCGAACAGAATGCCAAGGTAGAAGCGAACGGTATCGACAACGAGTAGGCCATTGTTTTATCATGTTCCTCAAACGAGTACTCGAAGATATTGAGGTGCAACTCTTCGTAAAGGTCCTTAAAGAATACCTTGCCCAAATGGTCACTCTCAGAGATAAGGATGGCGTTCTGGGTACTCAAATCGCTCAAGCTTGCAAATGTAGGGCCAAACATTGGGTGAGTTGAAACAAAACGGAAGCCACATTCCTTGTAGAATTCAGGGAAACCGGTTTTTACAGATGAAATATCTGACAAAATACAGTCTTTCGACAAGTAAGGCATCACCATTTTAAAGGCATCGAGCGTATACTTGATGGTTGACGCATTTATCACCAGTTCAGGATTGAATGCCTGGATTTCCTCTGGTTTGGTGAAACGCTGTGTGTTAAACACGAACTTCAGTTTGTCGGCCTTAATGTCGAAGATTGCAACTTCGTGCTTGTCACAAAGCACATCAGAAAAGAAAGTGCCCATCTTACCGGCACCAATTATCAAAATTCTCATGGTTTTCTATTTCTGCAACAAAGGGTCGTCTACCCTTTTGGGGATAGCCGACCCGTTTTGTCTCTTAGTTTTTAGTTTATTTGTACTTCATAATCTCAGACTGCTGGCGAACAGACTCCTCATGGATAGCCTCAAAAATGGCCTTCATAAAATCTGGATCCATACCCATGCTCTGTCCCTGTGCCATACGCTGCTTGATTATCTCGTCGTAACGGTTGGTTTGCAATATAGCCATATCGTGCTCCTTCTTGTATTGGCCAATCTCGCGAGAGATACGCATACGTTTTGCTAGGATTTCGTTAATGCTCATATCAATCTCGTCAATCTGGCGACGGAGGGCAGCCAACGACTCGGTGGTCTGGTTCATTTCACGGACTACGAGGTTGTTGAGGATGAGGCCGAGAACATCTGGCGACACCTGTTGGCTGGCATCTGTCCATGCTTTTTCCGGATTACAGTGCGACTCGATAATCAGACCGTCGAACTGGAGGTCCATTGCCTGCTGGCTAAGCGGAGCGATAAGGTCGCGACGTCCTCCAATGTGGCTAGGGTCACAGAAAATTGGCAGTTCAGGCAGACGACGATGCAACTCAATTGGAATGTGCCACTGTGGCAAATTACGGTACAGTTTCTTGTCGTAAGAAGAGAATCCGCGGTGGATAGCGCCAAGGCGCTTGATACCTGCATTATAAAGACGCTCAAGGGCGCCAATCCACAAATCAAGGTCAGGATTTACCGGGTTCTTGATAAGGACCGGAATATCGACCCCCTTCAAAGTGTCAGCAATTTCCTGGACCGCAAAAGGGTCGGCTGTCGTACGGGCGCCAATCCACAAAAGATCAACACCGGCTTCCAAAGCTGCCTCAACGTGTTTAGCGGTTGCCACTTCGGTAGAGACATACATTCCAGTCTCCTTTTTCACACGCTGCAACCAAGGAAGCGCATCAAGACCATTACCCTCGAAACCACCTGGTTTTGTACGTGGCTTCCAAACACCCGCACGGTAGATTTTCACTCCCTGTGCGGCCAACTGTTTGGCAGTCTCCAACACCTGTTCTTCGGTTTCCGCACTACAAGGTCCTGCAATTACAATCGGACGCTTGTCTTCCAAGCCTGGTAAATTGAACTTTTCAACATCCATATTATTATCTTCTTTTAATTTATTTTTTCAATCGGTTAGTTAATCTTCTTTCAAGCCCTGTAGTTTTTTCACACGTGCCAGAGCCTCGGCCAGTTTGTCTTCTTTCGCACAAAGCGATATGCGGACATAACGCACACCATTGCTACCGAAGATAAAGCCTGGTGTGATGAACACATTTGCCTCGTGAAGCACCTTTTCGGTCAATTCTTCCACATCGGCATATCCTGCTGGTATCTTGCCCCAAAGGAACATACCCACCTGATTCTTGCTATATGAACAATGCAACGCATCCATAATCTGTTCCGCATAATCGCGGCGACGGCGGTATACATTGTAATTATATTCTTCGTGCCACTCGTCGGTATTATTGAAGGCCTCAACAGCTGCCAACTGCATAGGTTTGAAGGTTCCACTGTCGATGTTGCTCTTCACCTTAAGGATATATTTAATGAATTGCGCGTTGGTAGAGAGCATTGCAGTACGCCAACCCGGCATATTGTGACTCTTACTCATCGAGTTGAACTCAATACAGCAGTCTTTCGCTCCAGGTACACTCAAAAGAGATAGCGGCTTTTTGTTCAAGATAAAGCTGTAAGGATTATCGTTTACTATAATAAGGTTCTTTCTACGTGCAAAGTCAACCAGTTTTGTATAGGTTTCCATACGGGCAGGACCTCCAGAAGGCATGTGCGGATAGTTGCACCACAAGAGTTTCACCTTGCTGGTATCCATCTTCTCTAACTGTTCGAAGTCGGGTTGCCAGTCATCGTCTTCCTTTAAGTCGTAATAAACGACCTCTGCCCCAAGCAGCTTGCTCAACGAGGTGTAGGTCGGATAACCCGGATTTGGGACAAGCACCTGCTCGCCAGGATTAACAAAAGCCAAAGTCACATGCAGAATACCCTCTTTAGAACCGATAAGCGGCTGTATTTCAGATTTGGGATCTAGTTCTACATTGTACCAGCGCTTGTACCACTTTGACATCGCTTCACGCAACTGTGGAATACCCACTGTAGGCATATAGCCATGGGCGTCATCCTTCCAAGCATTGTCACACAAGGTCTGTATAGCCTCTTTCGACGGCATATTGTCGGGGCTACCAATACCCAAACTGATGACATTTTTTCCTGCGGCATTCATCTCGGCCACCTCACGCAACTTACGTGAAAAATAGTATTCCTGTACCAGGTTGAGCCTTTCGGCGGGTTTCACCTCTGTATTCATCGGATTTATTTATATTATTTTCTTTTTTATTATTCAGGAATTGGCAGAGATTCTTCATACTCGCCCAATACACACAGATTCTTGGTTAGCGGAACAATAGCATCAATACCTTGTTTAAACCGAAGATAGTCAGAAAAGCACAAGTCTACATAGAACTGGTATTCCCACTCACGGCCTATGATAGGCAACGACTGAATTTTCGACAGATTGAGTCCGTAATACGACAATATCGACAACGTTTTTGCCAAACTGCCTTCCTCATGAGGCAAAGTGAATTCCAACGATGCTTTGTTAATACGTTTCCCCGCAGTCATCTCTTCTACCAGCCAAGAGTCACAGAAAACCAAGAAACGGGTAAAATTACGTTTGTTAGTCTCAATACCTTTGGCAATCACCTCCAAGCCGTAAATCTCGGCGGCAAGTTCACCACAGATGGCAGCACGGCCTTTCCCGGCTTCCCCCATATCGGCAATTTCTTTCGCACTTAACGCGGTGTCTTCCGCCTGAATCGCCATCAAATTGGGGTGCTCGTTTAAGTACTCCTTACACTGCATCAGCGCTATAGGATGCGAATAGACCTCACGAAGCTCTTCCACCTTCTGACCAGGCAATGCCACCAGATTCTGTTTGATGCGTAAACGGTGTTCACCAACGATTTTCAATCCCGAATCGTTCAACAAATGGTGGTTCTCCAACAGGCTACCGGCAATAGTATTCTCAATCGCGCAGATTCCAATGATAGAAGAATCGGACTTTACTGTCTCAAACAAACTTTTGAAGGTATTGCATGGTATGGTTTCCACCTCGTCTTCAGAGAAATACTCGCGTGCCGCTATATCGTGGAAGCAGCCAGCCACACCCTGTATCGCTACTTTTCGTCTCATAATCTTCTGTTCTTTCTTGCATTCCGTACAAAACGGACTTTTTAACTTATAACAAAAAATCCCGCTCTTGATTTGAGCGGGATTTAATATCTTTTCTTTTTACAGTCAACACCAAAGCCCGCTCTTACCTGCTAAAGTAAAAGTAGTAATAAAAAAAGTATGCGAAACCGTTTAATTTCATAACTTCCTTGAGTTTTGGTGTCACAAATTTAGACCCTTTTTCAACAAATAGCAAAAAACAATCTTTTTTTTTGATTTTTTGCAAAATAAACTGCATCAAAAATGCATCAAAACAAAAAGAGGCAGGCTTTTCAGCCTACCTCTTCCTATAATAGAGTGCTTTATTACCCGAAAATATTCAATGGACCTGCAATACAGATCAACACAGCGAACGCAAGTGCGAATCCAAACATACCCACAATAATACCTACTGTTGCCATATCCTTCTGCTTGATATTTCCTGTAGAATAAGCCAAAGCATTTGGCGGCGTACTGATTGGCAATGCCATTGCCAAAGAAGCTGACAATGCAACACCAAGCAACATAGTGCAAACACCTCCGTATGCACCAAGGTCCATACCCTTACCTACGGTATACATAATAGGAAGAAGCAATGCTGCCGACGCCGAGTTGCTCATAAAGGTTGACATAAGCAAGCAGAGCAAACCCGAACCAACCATAACAACTATAGCAGACCATTCGCCGAAAGGTATTGATTCTACCATGTGTTTTGCCAAACCGGTCTTCTCCAAACCAATGCCAAGAGCGAAACCACCGGCTACCAGCCAAAGCACATCCCAATCAATCAACGACAAATCTTTCTTGGTGAAAATTCCAGTCACAGACAATACTGCGAAAGGCACCAGTGCTACAATATTTGCATTAATACCCGTCAGGCGGTCAGTTACCCACAAAAAGATGGTGATTGCGAATGTAGCACAAATAATCTGCTTGTCACGCTTTGGTGCATTGGCAAACGCATTACTGTCAATCTTCAACTTAATTTCCTCCATTGAGAACGGATACATCTTTGTAAGAAGGATCCATGCAAAAGCGAAAATAACAAGTACAAGCGGAATCATTACCATCATCCAGGTTCCGAAGCCGACACCCAAGTTCAAATAATCAGGGTCGTTCAAATACTTCATGGCAACAGCATTTGGAGGGGTTCCAATAGGGGTTCCCATACCACCGATATTTGCACCGATAGGTATTGCCATTGCTAAGCCAACCACACCACGGTCCAAAGTACCATCTTCGCCGCGCATTGACTTAAACACTGGATTCATAATGGCTAGCATCATTGCAGCAGTTGCGGTATTACTCATAAACATCGAGAAAATACCAGTCACTACCAAGAATCCAAGCATAACGATTTTAGGATCTTTGCCGAATGGAGCGAGCAACACCTTGGCTAACTGACCATCGAGACCAATCTTTCCGGCAGAGATTGCCAACACGAATCCGCCCATAAAGAGCATGATAATTGGGTCGGCAAACGCAGCCATTATATCCTTATACTTAATCAAATTTCCCAACAAAGGTTTGCCCGAACTTGCGGCATCTTCTGCTGAGAGTGCATATGTATTGGCATCAATAAATGGAGCGAAACTGCTGGACGATACCGTCAACAACATCAGTACCATGACAAACACCGAAGTGGTCCAGATTGGAATTGGTTCTGTAATCCACAGCAGCGCTGCGAGAATAAAGATAGCGATGACTCGCTGTTCTACGACAGAGAGGCCATCAATACCGTATACCTGGGCAGGCACTAGCAACGCGACTAGCGAAGCGACCACACACAAGATAATGGAAATTAACTTTTTGTTAGCCATTTGTTTTTAATGATATTTAGTTTTTGTTTTTTTCAAAGTGTCGCTAGAACCAATATCTGCGCAACCAATATGCGGAGGAACATGGTCAACGGGTAAACTGTAGCGTATGACGTGCTCTGCGCCTGTACCGGTGCAAGAGAATTGGCATAATCTAAAACAGAGGGGTCTGTCATCGAACCTGCCAACATTCCACTTATCTTCAGATAGTTCATTTTCATCAAACGTGCGGTCACAGCCACCAGCATTGTCGGTATGAATGTAATTGCAGCTCCGTACAGTAGCCACAAGTAGCCTCCTTCCGAAACGGCGCGGACGAATCCGGCACCTGCCGACAAACCCACACACGCAAAGAATAAGATTATTCCAACTTCACGTAGAATGAAGTTCGCACCCGACGTCATATAAAAATCGACCTTTCCTATACGACCTTTATAGCCGAGAATAATCGCAACAATTAGCGGACCGCCGGCCAATCCCAACTTGGCTGGCACTGGCAGACCTGGCAATGCGATAGGGATACTGCCCAGCAATACACCCAAAAAGATTCCCAAGAAAATAGGAATCGCGTTAGGACGAGACAATTCCCTCACCGAATTACCGATTTCCTTCTGCACATCGGGCAACAACGCCTTCTTTCCGACAATACGTACCGTATCGCCCAGTTCGAAAGTCGAAGTCAGTTTTGGCAACAGCTCTCGGCCATCGTGGAAGATGCGGGTTACCTGCGCTTCGTAACGGCGGTATATACCCACTTGTTTGATTGTCTTACCGGCTATTTTTCGGTTGGTCACCAAAACGTCAATCATGGCCAAGTCTCCATCAACCGAGCGTTTTTCTCCAATTTCGACCTTACCGATCTGCGCCTGCAAGGTTTCTATATGTTCGCTCGACGACACGCCATAAATAACGTCACCATCCATAATCTCATCGTCGTCATTAGGCACGAAGAACGTGTTGTTTCGGAATATGCGCGAAATGGCAAGTTCTGAATCTATGAATTTCTTGACAAACGATATCTTCGAGCCAAACAAGTTCTGATTTGTTACTGTTATCTGAACACTCTCCAGCTTATTTGCATCGCCTTCCATTTCTTTGGCATAATCTTCCGTTTCCTGCTGGATGTTGATTTTGAATAAGAAACGCACCAACAAAATTGCAGAAATAAGGCCAATCACACCAAACGGATAAGCAACTGCATACGCGTTAGCCGAGTCGGCCACACTGTCTCTCAACGCCTGTTGCATTTGCGGGTCGGTCACACTGTTCGCCACATCGCCCAAAGCCGCCTGGGCAGCACCCAGACTTGGCGTGTTGGTAACAGCGCCACACATCAACCCCGTAATTTGCGACGACGATATAGCGTCGCCAGCAAAGAACTTGATGACAAACGCAATGACCAATCCCATCACTACAACAGAACAAGCCATTAGGTTCATTTTCACCCCTTCATTTTTGAACGCTGAGAAAAAGCGGGGTCCCACTTCTATTCCAATACAGTAAACAAACAATATAAGACCGAATTCCTGGACGAACTTCAACACAGTACGATCGAGCGGCATCTCCGCCCCCTTCAAGTGTCCCAACAAGAGTCCTACAAATAAGACTCCCGCAATGCCCAGTTTTAAGCCCTTAAAACCGACTTTGCCCAAGGCAACCCCTGCAAACGCCGTTATGCATAGGTAAACCAAAATGGAACCCATTCCAGTTCCTGTAAATAAAGACACTATAAAATCCATAAGTATCTTACTGTGTTATCTGATTCGTCTGACTATCTAACACTGGTCTGTGAAAACATTCGGTTCCAAGCTCGACTTTTAGGTCTCCTGTCCATGCATTTCACAAGGCCCATTTTTAACCGTTGCAAAAGTATAAAATAAAACATCAACAAAGAAAATTATAGCCCCGTATTTTATCACTTTAATTTTTCTTTACAATTAAATTGCGGTCAGGCTGTCTCAATTCAAAAAAGGCAGGTTGGGTTTGCAAAAGCGACAATAAAAAAATACCTTTGTATTGTTATATAAAGCGGTGTCACGTCTGTGCATAACCGCATTTTCTTAAACTACCAATAACAAGAGACAAGACATGTTCGGTTTTTTCAAAAAATCCTTTCTCAAAAGCGGTTTGTTAAAAGGCTTTACCGATGTTCATTGCCACATCCTTCCTGGTGTGGACGATGGCGTGCAGAAAATGGAAAGTGCATTGCGTACCCTCAGTTTTTACGAGCAGCAGGGTGTGAAACGCGTATTCTTCACCCCGCACGTTGCCGAAGAGCTGCACGAGAACAACCGCGACCACCTGCTCCAGCGTTTCGACGAACTTCAGAAAGAGTATAAAGGGAACATCGAACTTGCGCTAGGCGCAGAATACATGATAGACAACGGATTCGAGAAGCTCCTAGACAAAAAAGAGGACTTCCTTTGTGCATCGGGCAACACCCTATTGGTTGAAACTACTGCTCAAAATCCGCCCATCAACATGAGTCAAATCATTTTCGAGTTGCAAGACCGGGGCTACGACATTATGTTGGCACACCCCGAAAGATATTTCTACATGCACACCGCCGACTACGAAGACCTTGTCGCAAAAAGCGTGAGTCTGCAACTCAACCTCCTTTCCATTGTCGGCCTTTATGGCGAGCACGCCAAGAAAAAGGGGAAAATGCTGTTGGAAAAAGGTATGTACACCTATGTCGGCACCGACCTTCACAACCTGAAGAGACACCAACAGCAGATGGAGATCAGCGCTTTCTCTAAAAGCGAGCTAAAGGCTATTGCCACCGTTATAGGGAACAATAACCAACTGCCTATTGGCAAATAACCAACATCGGAATGTCAAATACAACAATCATAAAAGAACGCATCAATGCCCTTAGAGGGCAACTTGAGAAAGAGGGTATGGCCGCCGCCATCATCAACACCGGCGACCCTCACTTGAGCGAATACATTGCCGACCACTGGAAATTCAGGGAATGGTTGAGCGGTTTTACCGGAAGTGCAGGCACACTGGTCGTGGGGCTGGACTGGGCCGGCCTATGGACCGACTCTCGCTACCACCTCCAAGCCGCGCAACAACTGGAAGGCACCGGCATTGATCTTTACAAAGAAGGGCTTACCAACACGCCCGACATCGCAACCGTTTTATGCGAGAAACTGACACGGAACAGCAAAGTGGCAACCGATGCCCAACTGTTCCCCGTCAAGGCTTTTGCGAGCCTTACCGAAAAACTGAGAACTAAAGACATCAGTCTTTTCCACAACAGCAATATATATATGGTATGGGGCAACCGTCCTCCTCTGCCCAACAATCCGATATTCGTCCACGAACTAAAGTATGCAGGCGAGTCGGCTTCGGAGAAAATTGCCAAAATAAGGAGTTTCGCCAAAAGCAAAGGCGCTACTGTCTGCCTGATTTCCGGATTAGACGAAATTGCATGGGTCTTGAATCTGCGTGGAAGCGACATCTCCTACAATCCTGTTTTTTACGCATACCTTACCATCTACACGAACAACGGTAGGGCCTACCTTTACGCCAACAACGACGAGACCGGGCGCAACCTGCTCTCAAACACGGTCCTCATTGACCACCTTGCCGAATGTAATGTAGACTTGAAAGACTATAGTTCCTTCATTGACGACATTAATGCCAGCAAACAGAAATGGTGCTACAATATGGAGCACACCAACGCATTTGTCGACATGTTGCTCTGCACCAGCCGCGTGGCAGACACCACGCCGGCCATGCAGTTAAAGGCGATAAAGAACGACATACAGATTGAAGGGCTACGCCAAGCGCAACTAGTTGACGGTGTTGCCCTGACACAGGCTTTTTGCTGGCTCGACAAGCAGATGGAGAGGGGCGACAAGGTAACCGAACTCTCGTTTGCAAACCACCTCGACCATTGCAGGGAACAACAAAAAGACTACTTCAGTTTAAGTTTCAACACCATTTCGGCATTCGCGCACCATGGTGCCATTGTCCATTACGGGGTCACCCCTGAGACCGACATTCCACTAGAGAAGGGCAACTTTCTGTTGGTCGATTCGGGAGGCAACTACTTAAACGGGACCACCGACATCACCCGCACCGTCTGCCTGGGCGGGAGCACAACAGCCCAACAACGCCACGACTATACACTGGTTTTGAAAGGACACATTGCGCTGGCTACCACTCCTTTCCCAGAGAACACGTCTGGGGCGCAACTCGACACATTGGCACGCCAATTTTTATGGAAGGATGCGAAAAACTACGGTCACGGAACCGGACACGGCATTGGCCATTTTCTGTGCGTGCACGAAGGCCCGCACCGCATCAGCATCCTCAACAACAACGTACCGCTACAGCCCGGCATGCTCATTTCAAATGAGCCCGGCCTTTACATCGAGGGGCAATACGGCATCAGACTAGAAAACATGGTGTGCGTTAAAGGATATTGCGACAACGCTTTTGGCAAGTTTCTTGAATTAGAGACCATGTCTTTCTTCCCGTTCGACAGCAACGCTATCGACACAGCCATGCTGACCGACGAAGAATTGAACTGGCTGAACGTCTACCACGAAACGACTTACAAGTTGTTGTCGGGAACGGGTCTGCTTAACGCAGAAGAATTGGAATGGCTAAAAAACAAAACCCACCAAATTATACGGCAATAACAAAATAATATCTATTTTTGTTGCTGAAATACTCTACAATATAAGAAAACAGTAAAAAAATCACATGATGATGAAAAGGATTTTCGCTTGCATTCTATTGGCAATGGCTTCATTAAGCGCATTCGCCGCCGACAGCAAAGGCTACAACATCAAGCTGAATGTCACTAACTCAAGCATGGCAAACCAGAAGGTGTATCTGGCGTTCTACTTCAACGGCAAAACATACTCTAAAGATACTACCACCTTGAACAACAAGGGTGTCGGCTATTTCTCAAAAAAGACTGCACTTGACCAAGGTGTCTACATTGTATACTTCGACGCGAACAAATTCTTCGATGTACTTATTGGTGCCGACCAAAACCTAGAGTTGAAAATCGACACTGCAAAACTCGACAAAGTTGTTGTGAGCGGTGCGAAAGAAAGTGTTGGCTTCCAAAACCTCATCAACTTCATGGGCAACCAGCGCGAGAAGTCAAAAGAGTTGAGCCAGCAGTATAAAGACAAGAAAATTGACTCTGTCAAATATGCGAACGGACAAGACAAACTCGCCGAAGAGGTTGAAGCTTTCCAAAAGAAGCTGATGGACGAGAACAAAGGCCTTTGGCTAGAGGCGTTCATTAAAGGAACCATTCCTGTAGAGGTGCCAGATATGAAGGAAGTGCCAGACTCAGCCCGCGCATTGGCCCGCTACATGTATAAAAAGCATCACTACTTCGACAACATCAACCTCAGCGACCCTCGTTTCTTGCGTTGTCCTTACTTCCCTAACAACGTAGATTCTTATATGAAGAACTACCTTCTCCAACATCCCGACACTCTTTACGAAGCTGCTGTCGTTTTGATTGAGAAGAGCCGCTATAACAAAGAAACCTTCCAGACCATGTGTAGCAAGATGATTAACTATGGTCTGACCAGCAACCAAATGGGCATGGACGCTCTTTGGTGCAAACTGGCCCAGAAATACTACTTGGGCAAGCCAAGACAAGCGACTTGGGCAGACTCAGCATGGGTTGAAGATCTGAGAAAAGAAGTGAAGAAGGTCCGCTACAACCTGGTTGGCATGGAAGCCAAAGACCTGCGCATGCAAGATGCAAACGGCACCCCTACAAAGTTGAGCGACCTTACCAAAAATTCAGAGAAGAACAAGTTCGTGTTGGCTTACTTCTTCGAGCCAACCTGCGGCCACTGCCGTAAGACAACTCCTATTCTTCACGACTCTGTTTACTCTAAATACCACAAGCTGGGCTTCGAGGTGTTCTGCGTCTACACCCAGACTGACAAGAACGAGTGGCAGGAATTTGTAGAAAAGCACAAACTACAAGACTGGGTGAACGTTTGGGACCCTGACCGCGAAAGCTATTTCTGGGAATTCTACGATGCGAGTGTAACTCCAGGCATCTACCTCATAGAAAGCAAAACCGGCAAGATTATTGCTAAAAAGATCGACATGCCAACACTGGGCATGATTCTGGAGGAAGAGCTGATAAAACGGCCAGAAGCAGAGGCGAAAAAGAAATCGGGCAAAAAATAAGACGTATGGAAGAAAAAGAACCTGAAAAGAAAAAGAACGAATTGCAGATTGAACTGAGTCCAGAAGTGGCAGAAGGCGAATACGTCAACATGTCAATCGTGACTCATTCTCCAAGCGAATTCGTGCTCGACTTTGTCCGTATTCTCCCGAACCTGCCTAAAGCAAAGGTCAAGTCACGCATTATCCTTACGCCTAGCCAAGCTAAGAGATTGAAAGAGGTGCTCCAGCGCCAAATCAACATCTACGAGGCAAACAATGGAGTTATTACCGACAATGCCGGCAGTAACAATCCGGGAACACCAATCAGCTTTGGCAACTCGGGCATGGCTTAAGATAAACCATAAAAACGGGAGGCAAACATAGTGTTTGCCTCCCGTTTTCTATATAAGGAATAGGATGTAACCAGTTCAATCAATCACCCTCGCTCAATTTCCAGGTAGAGAACGGGTGCTTGGCAAGGTTTGAATTACGGTAACGCTTTTCATCGGAAACATCCTCACCAATCCAATCAGGAATTTCCACCTGTTCGTCCTCGCTCTGCATCTCCACTTCGGCAGTTACCAGTCCCTCATTCAGACCCAAAAATTCGTCTACTTCCCAAACATGTCCGCAATAAGGAATCACATAACGGTATTTGTCGACAATAGGGGTTTGCGTCAATAGCTTCAACGACTCGGCATCGGCAAGCGGAATTTCATATTCAAACTCCATACGCGAAATACCCACCGACTTGCTTTTAATGGTCAGAAAAGCCTTCTGGTCCGCAATACGGACACGCACTGTGTTACCAGACTCGTTGAGGTACCATTGGGCCATACGGATGCCCTTAGGAGCCAATTTACGCCAGCCGTCGTTTTTCAGCAAGAACTTTCGTTCAATTTCTACACCCATTTTCAAATTCTGTTGTTTGTTTGCCCACAAAGATAGCGCTTTTAGCAATAACAAAAAGGACAAAACAGACTGATTAGCAATGGTGACAGAAAAAACAACGCATTTTTTCGCGATTTTTCCGCTCTTTATTTTGCGTTTCCAAAGATTTTCCCTAACTTTGCATCGCAAAACAAATAGGGTACCATAGCTCAGTTGGTAGAGCAAAGGACTGAAAATCCTTGTGTCACCGGTTCGATTCCTGTTGGTACCACTCTGTAAAGTATTCATATTCTTATTGATTTTGGTTTAGGTACCATAGCTCAGTTGGTAGAGCAAAGGACTGAAAATCCTTGTGTCACCGGTTCGATTCCTGTTGGTACCACTCCTAACAAAAAATCCGAAACAGTATTTGTTTCGGATTTTTTTGTTGGCATCCACTTAAAAACACACTCAAAAAATATCCAAATTCACCCTTTTAAACCTATCTTTGTACAAATCAAAAAAAAGAAAAAGACAAGACATAAACTAATTTATAAACATATTAAGCATTAACTATTATTCGCGTTCAAAAAGAAAAAGCCTAGGAAACTGATTCGTTTTGAAACGGACATGTTACTGCTGTTCACGGTCGCCAAGACTGAGACTGTTCAATCATCATATAATGTTGATGCTCGCACCTTTGGGTGCGGGCTGCATCTATGATGATTGGCGGGTTTCTTCCTAGGCTTCCCGTGAACGCGAGTAGAAAGGCCTGCACCTTTCTTATGTCTGTTGGTGATTGATGGTTTTTGCGAAAAAACTTCAATCAAAATATGGCAAAAACAATAAACCAACGTCTTCACAATGCAAAGAAAGCCAGAAACGATGAATTCTACACACAACTTAACGACATTCAGTTAGAGATAAGTCACTATAAGAAAGAATTCAAAAACAAAATAGTTCTTTGTAATTGTGACGACCCTTACGAAAGCAACTTTTTCAAATACTTTGCATTAAATTTCAACGCACTAGGGCTTAAAAGACTAATTGCCACATGTTACGACCCTTCGCCCATTGCTTGCGTCCAATTGGATTTATTTGACAGTAGTACACCAGAGCTTAAAGAAAAAAGGGCTTTCAAGATTGAGATAGAAGAAATAACCGATATAAACGGCGATGGAAGTATAGATTTAGCGGATGTTGAGTTTTTAATAAGAAACAAAAAAAACGTTCTAACCCTCTTAAATTCTAATGGAGATTTTCAATCTAAAGAGTGCAAGGAATTGCTCAAACAAGCCGACATTGTTGTCACAAATCCACCTTTTTCCTTATTCAAAGAATTCATTTCTTTAATTAGGGAATACAACAAGAAATTTCTAATAATTGGGAACACAAATGCGCTCAAGTACAAAGAATGTTTTGAAATGTTTATGAGGAACGAGATGAGAACGGGATATACACACTTCAACACAGGTATGTTTTTTCAAGTTCCCGAACACTACGAAAAATTCCACCATCTGGAAAATGGGAAAAAAATCGCAAGGGTTTCAACATCCTGCTGGTTCACTAATCTTCCAGTAAAAAAACATAATGAAGACATAGTGTTGTTTAAATCATATACTCCAGAATTGTATCCTAAATACGACAACTACGACGCTATAAATGTAAATATATACACCGACATACCCAATGACTACGATGGCATTATGGGTGTTCCTATCACTTTTTTAGACAAGTATAATCCTAAACAATTTGACATTATAGGATGTTCTGATCGAGGGGGCGACAATCGTCCTCAAGTAAATGCCATTCGATTAACAGAAAAACCAGAAGACAGTCCTAAAATCAACGGCAAAAAAATATACACACGAGTATTTATCCGCCGCAGGCAACAACAAACCTCTGAAGACGCCAACATAGCGGCCGATTCTGGAACACAATATGGAGTTGACGAATAAAACACTAAAAAACAGACAATGAGAATAACTTTACATAAAGTAACCGTACGTGACCTCACTAACGGATATAAAGACAATGAAGAGAACGGCATTGTGGCCTATGGCGGCAATCTTGACGTTCGGCCTCCCTACCAACGTGAATTTATTTACAAAGAAAAACAGAGGGAGGCTGTTATTGACACTCTTACACAAGGGTTTCCGCTTAATGTGATGTACTGGGCTGACCATGGAGACGGTACCTACGAGATTATTGACGGGCAACAACGTACTATCAGCATCTGCCAATACGTGAATGGTGATTTCGCCTTCGACATGAGGTATTTTCATAACCTGCAAATGGACGAACAAGAACAGATTCTAAATTACGAGTTGAATATCTATATCTGTGAAGGTAGCGACAGCGAAAAACTCAAATGGTTTCAAACCATTAATATCGCTGGCGAAAAGCTTTCTGACCAAGAATTACGCAATGCCGTGTATTCAGGCTCATGGGTAAGCGATGCCAAACGCTACTTCAGCAAAAGCAACTGTCCGGCATACGGCATTGCCAATAAATATCTTAGTGGTTCTCCCATTCGGCAAGATTATTTGGAAACGGCTATTGACTGGATATCGAAAGGGAACATCGAGGTTTATATGGGAAACCATCAACGCGATGCCAACGCTGTTGCCCTGTGGAACTATTTCACCAATGTCATCAACTGGGTGACAGCCACCTTCACCAAATACAGGAAGGAAATGAAAGGCGTTGCATGGGGAACTCTCTACAACAAGTATAAGGACGAAAGCCTCGACCAAAACAAACTGGAAGAGAAGATTGCCACTCTGATGAAGGACAGCGATGTTCAGAAAAAATCTGGCATTTATGAGTATGTTCTAGACGGTGACGAAAAGCATCTGAGCATTCGCTTATTCGACGACAACACCAAGCGCGAAGTCTACGAACAGCAATTCGGTGTTTGCCCGATATGTGGCAAACATTTCGAGATTGAGCAGATGGAGGCGGACCACATAACACCATGGAAAGAAGGCGGACGCACAATTGCCGATAACTGCCAGATGCTCTGCAGAGAGTGCAACAGAAGGAAGGGCTGTTCTTAACGGCAAACGGGGCGGCAGTGCTGGTTTCACACTGCCGCCCCGTTTTTCCTCAAATCCTCTATGGCTACCTGAGCAACGTAAAATGCCCCGTATAGTACTTTGCCAGTTCCTCCACCCATATCTCATACCAATAGTCGGTTGAAGGTAGCGACACGCCGTTATAGATACCGTCCCAACCAGCATATTCAGAAGACCTTGTTTCTAACAATTTCTTTCCCCAGCGGTCGTAGATACGTATTTTGGCGTCGGGATACTTGCCTAAATTCTCGATTTCGAAAAAGTCGTTTTGTCCGTCACCGTTCGGAGAGAAGGAAAGGGGCACTTTCAAGTCATACGTTTTTGTGCGGAATGTGGTGTCGGCTCTGCACCCCATCGCATCGCGCACTCCAATAGTATATTGTGTTGAGAAACGGAAACCGGAGAACAGATTTTCTTTTGTCCACTCTCCGCCGTAGTTATATTCATAACTGCCGCCTCCACCTTCTACCATCACTTCTATCTCACGGACATCACGGTCTTCTAAAGCCACAATCTTCGGATTGTCCATCACTTCTACCATAGTTTGCAATTCTTCCTTACACTTACCGTTTGTCACCTGCAAGTAATAGGTGGTAGACGCACTTGGCGAAACTTTCAATCTTGCCGACACGCCTTCCAATTCGGTGTAGTCGGCGTCGCTATACCACGCATACTGGTAAGCGCCATCGCCACGAGCCTGCAACTGCGCCACGCCACCTTCACACATAAAGGTATCGGCAACCGATGCAGAAACCTTTGCGCTTACATTAACATGCACTTCGTTTGTTTTAGACGCGCAACCATGTTCGGTTGAATACTGCGCACTGTAGACCACCGTTTCCAATGGAGCAACCGTCACATTCGCGGTTGTGCCAGGCAGGCTGGTAAGGACACCACCCTTTGGCGCATAGACCCAATTCAAAGTCACCTTTTCGGCATTATCTGCAACCAGTTCAATGCTTTCGCCCTCACAAATAGAGTCGGCAGACGCGCTGATCAACACCGTGGGAACTTCTTCTACATTTACTGTCGTGCTGGCCTGCACAAACGGACATGCCTTTGCTTTTGTAGTAAGCGTGTAGGTGGTAGTTTCTGTAGGTGTCGCCGAAAGCGATGATGTTGAGCCCGCCACATCCACGCTATTGGCCTGCCATTCATACTGGATAGGCTGGCCGGTTACAGTGGCAACAATAGAAACACCAGCACCAGAACAGATATACGAATCTTCAGGCAACGATACCGTCAAAGGTTGCTCAACCTCTACTTTCAGTTCCTTTGTCGCTACATTCTTGCACACAACAGCCCCAGTTGTTGACACCTGGTAGTATGCGGTTTCCGACATAACATCAGAAATCTTCAGTTCATTTGCGTCAGACAGTGTGGTTGTTCCTGCTGCTGTTCGTTTGGTCCATACAAGTCCCTTTGCATTTTGTACGTTTACCGACAAGTCTACACTCGAGCCAGCACAAATAACTTCGCAACACGACTCTATTTCGCCTATGGTTGGTTGTTGTTCAACAGCCACAGTAAACGACTTGCTAACGGCAGGACAAACGGTACCAGACACAATAGCCGTATAAAGGTTGCTGTCTTCAGTTGGAACATCGTTCAGACTTACAACCCCGGCAATCTTCACATCATTCTTCTTCCACTCAACAGACGATGGAGTGCCCGACTGTATTGTAATGACCGACGACACTGGTTCGCCGCTACAAACAGCCGCACCCGGTTCGCTTATAGAATAACGGACAGAATCTTCAACGGTCACTGCCACTATGTTTGACTCTGCCCCCGGACACATCTCAGAACCGACTGCAGTCACCTTATACCAAGTGTCGGACTGTGGCAACAGATTGGTCCCGTCGCCATCGAACTTCACATAATTGACACCATCGGCAGAAGACCACCATTGGGTAGACAATGCGTTGACTGCTGTCAACTCTATGCTTACATGTGTGTTTACACATACCGAAGTCTGATTTGAAGAAATACTCAACGATGCAGGTTGCTGAACCTTTATCTCTATTGACTTTTCCACCTTCGGACAAACTTCGCCCGCCAAACTTGCCGTATAAACTTTGCTTTCCGGATTTTCAATGTTTATCTGGGTTTGAACCTGCCTCAAAGCGCCGTCGAACATAAACTTGTAGTCTTTGTGAGTCGCGGGAATGCCGACTGTGAAGGTAACGCCTGCACCCTCGCAAAGGGCTGTCTTGTCAGCAGAGAATTCAAATTTTGCAGAGTCTTCCACTTCTACACAAACAATATTCGACTCAGAAGCCAAGCAGACATCACCGGCACCGCTTACCAACTTATAGCAGCGTGGCGAAGCGCTTGCTGTTTGCACATATGAGTTTTCTACAGCCATTTCAGTAAAATCTGTGTTATTGGTGTTCACCATCAGTTTATACGGAGCATCAGCCGGTTCTACGGTATAGCTGAAAGTAACAACCGAATTTTCACACACTTTTGTTTCCGACACCTTCAGTTCAGAGAATGTTGTTGGAACCTCTACAGTAACCGTCACATCCTTTTCTACTTTTGTAGCACAAAGCTTGCCTGTAATGCCTAATGTGTAGGTAGTTGTCTCTGTCGGATTAACCAACAACGATCCGGTAGTCATCACATCGGCAGCGTTGCCCTCTACCAAAGCGGCAGTACCCGAAATCAAATTAGCGTTCAGTGTCACAGCCGCATCATCAGCACCCTTACAAACCATGTCCTTGTCTGCTTTCAAAGTAAAGTCTACGGGTTGTTCAACTGTTACCGTAAAGACTTCAGACTGAGCCGCAGCACAGCCCTCGCTTGGCGTCTGCACCAAATACTGTGTTGACACCTCAGGAGCGACAATTTCAGAAGTTTTTGTATCGGTTTCGCTGTAAGTTCCCTCCTTGAAAACAGAAAAGGCCGTTTCTCCTTCCGCCTTCCGCATCCACCTCAACGAGGTAACATGGTCAAGCGCCACACTTATAGTGGAAGTGCCACCGACACAATATTCCGTTTCATCTATCGAAGCCTCTATCACGGCTGGGTATTTAACTGTAACATCTACACTCAGTTCCTTGCTCGGACACTTCAAACCGCTTGCCACAACCTTGTAGATACGGTTACTGTCGGGCGAACAAGCGAGAATAGCATTTGTACCTCCATCAATCTTTGTAAAGACCATTTTCCCAGAATAACTCTGATACCATTGTACGTTCTCTGCAACAGCCTTTGAGTCTAACGTGATCTCATCGAAAGTGCAAACCTCTTGTGGTGCGATAGATGTAATTATTTCCACCTTTTTCTCCACTTTTACTGTTGCACCCTTTTCTTCCGATGTACAAACGGCGCCCTTGGCAACGAGCGTCACAACTGCATCCGTTGCAATGTTTGAGATTGTATACTCATCATTAGCACTTGTTGTGCCGTTCCAAACATAAGAAAGAGGGTATCCACTTGTTACAACCGCCTTATAGGTGGTATCTGAACCCTCGCAAAGTACGGTTGAAGCCAAATGCTCCAACTCAATTGGTTTGTCGACATTAACCGTAAAGATGATAGAGTCGGAAACACAAGCTTCGCTATAAGCAAGAAACAGATACCTGACGCTGTCGGTAGGAACAACTTTAAAGTGTAGATTTTCTGCACCCACATCGTTTCCTACAGACTCCTGTTCCAACTTCCAATCTTTTGAGCCCATTGTTTGAGAGAACCAACGAACCGTATCAATTGCAACGGTGTTTGTCTGTTGGACATTCATCTCTATAGGTTCTTCGCTCATACAGACATCAAACTTGTTGGCAACATAGTCGAATTCTGGTTCCTTACACTCGCACCGCACCGTCATTACATTTGAAATGCGATAGAGGTAACACCCATCGTCTGGGTAGCCTTGCGTGGCAATCTGTTCGGTAACTTCCGATTTCGGGCCTGCAACAATCACACGGTAGCGTATACCCACATTCACAAGGGTGTCGTTTACCAACTGCATATTACGGAGTGCCGTAACGGTCAAAACACCCTTTTCGCTCGCCAGTCCGCTCTCTTCCGTCAAGTTTTCCCAACTTTCGCCACCGTCCTCCGACTTTTGCCACAAGCAGTAGACATCGTCATTATAAATTTTGTTCCAACCCTTCAAATCGCCAACTTTAAGGGTATACTCGTCTACCCCGCAAAGGCCAGAAACGTCATCCTTACCATCTACGGCCAATTCTACATTCGGAGCAGTCACGTCGCAAGCGATAAGCGAAATATCGTCAAGTGCCAAATCGTTGCCCTTGTCGCCATTCCCTGCGTGGTCGTAAATACGCAATTTTACTTTCTCACCTGTGCTGACGAAACTAACGCCATAGTTTTTCCAGGGGATTTCCCCGTCTATCGATTCGGCATTAGGCATATCGCCAGTTTCAATAGAAGCAAGCACCTCATTGTTTTCTGCATTCACAATTTCCAAGGTCAGGTTACAGAGCACTCCTGTTTTGTCTCCATTAGCCACACGCTTCGAAATTGAAGACGCCCACAACGAGAAATAGTATGAAGTGTTTTCGCAAGTGGTAAAACCGAGTTCCTGCTCATATATCATCTTGTCTTTGTAACTCTTGCTTATGTTTATCACCAAGAAACCACCATCGGCATTCCCAGTGTGGTCCGTTCCATCCATAGCGGCAAACCAGTTTCCGGCGTCCTGCATACGGCGAACTACGGCATATTCGCCATCGTCCACACTCTTTTTCATATCCTTCAGAAACTTGTGTCCTTTTAAATAAGAACACTCTTTTCGGGTATTCGCAGGAACTGACCCAAAGTCGTCTTTCCAAAGCACCAGCATCTCATCGTTGAAGTGGCATTGGGCCGTACATTCAAGCGTCACCGTATTGGTAACGAGGTATACGCCACAGCCTTCTGTAGCAGCTCCTTCGGCCACTCCATTGGCCACTTCCCCATTTTCTGCAAGGACAGCCCTATACATAACGGCACCGCCGCCATCAGAGTCAAATGCCACCGAACGGCCTTTTTCAGAAAGCGATGTCCACGTCAGACCGCCGTCGAGGCTAGTCTGCCATACTGCCACAGCCGCCGGATAGAGTTTTTCCCAGCCAGACATGCTACTCAAATTTACTGTAGGAACCGGTTTCTCGGCACAATCAAAGCCAGTCAGCGACGTCTGTGAAGGGATATTGTTAATATAGATAGAGTCTTGAGGGATATGCATTCCACAGACACGCAACGAGACATCGTCAATCACAATCTGAGTGCCATACGACTCAGTGCCAGGGTCAGTACTCACAATCTTGAAGATAAGGTTTCCAGTTCCAGCCGCAGGCGAGAAATCTATCTGATAGCGATGCCAAACGGCATCTGAGCCACCATTTCCTTGCGCGATTGGCAACGATGCCAAAATGTTTCCCTTCGTATCTAGAACCTGCCCCTCCATATAGAGAGTACTCCACGAGCCCAATGCCGCCGCATTAAATGAAAACATGTAACTTTTACACTCACAGAACGGCCCCGAAACAATACGTTCATAGAGGGTACCGGTTTCTTTATTCACACGGCAATAGAGCATTCCTCCATCAGCATTACCCGTATGATCAGAAAAAGCGGGAACACCGTCCCATGTGTTTTGCTGGGTGTTGGTTGGATTGGCGGTTACCGCATAGTCTCCAGCTGACAATCCTTTTTCTACAAACGAGAACGGACAATAAGGAGATGATACAGAACCTCCATCGGGAGCCGTACCGAAATCGTCGACAAACAAGGCCAGCAAGTCATCGGAATAAGTACAATCGGCCTTAGGAAGGGCACTCAACGTATTTGAAATGGAATAATAGGCACAACCTCCCTTCGGGCCTCCATAAGTTGCAATATAGAGGGCTTGTTCTTCTGCCAAAGCATCGGTAGAACCACCTGTGATAATGACCCGGAAAATAGTATTTTTACTTTTATCCATTTCTATTTCCGCATCCGTTTTGTCTATTCCGCTTACGTCCTTCACATTAGTCCATGTTACGCCATCGTCGGTAGACTGTTGCCACAAAAAGTAAACCTTATCGTATATTTTGTGCCATTCCGCTAACACAGAACTTTCCACCGAAAACAAGGCAAGGTATGAACAGTCGTTTTTCGAACCCGAAGACTGGGAAACCGAAGTCGCAGAAATCACTGGGTCTGGTATTTCTTCTGTATCATTCCTGTATAGCGAAATATCGTCAATTACAAAGTCGTTATAGCCACTACCCCAGTTCACCACCTGCAGTTCAAGCACATCGCCATCGTTTGCGGTAAACGTACAAGAGTATTCCGACCAGTTCCGGTCGCAGGTCACACAATCGTTAGGATTTGGAGTTCCCCAACCGCCAGCCTCCCAAAACGGGATTTCCTTTGTCCTTATGTTACGAATTTCCTTGCCAGTCTTTGCATTGATGACCTTCATCTCCAAATCGGCATTTCCGCCGTCGTCTTGATAAGCGGTGATACTAGCTGCGTAAATTACAAATTTGTATTCGCGGCTGTCACACAGGTCAAACTCTATTTGCTGTGTATATATAGGCAAACCTGTACCCACTTCTGAATTAACAATCAGCATGGCGCCATTCTTGTTGCCGGTATGGTCACGGCCGCCAATAAAGTGACCCGCACCCGTTCCACACTTCGCAAAACGGTTATAAGCCCACCAAGTGCTGTTGGCTATACCGTACTGGCCGTCGTCAATGAATCCGCAATCACCGACCCAATCGCCCTGCTCATGGTATTCTATATAACCGGCGCTTCCATAATGCGCCTTCGACTCGTAACCGGCAAACGAATGGCGGGGCACCGTCATACTTGCATTCGGAAAATCCTTGATAACAGTGTCTTCGGCCACCCCAAAATCTTCACGCCAGACTAGGTTCCACGACTGACCCGAAACATTTTGAGCTACAGCACACAGCATAGCTGCAGAAAGCAGTTTCTTGAAAAAAGAATTGCCCATATTTATATAAATGTAGTTAGTTACGCTAAATTACAGATTTTTAATCGACCCTTTACCGCACTATTGTTTCAAAAACTTGTAACATGGTTCCAGATTTGGCATCTACCTTCTTTTAAAAGCGGTGCAGATAACGTATTTTTGCACTAACACAGCGTACATAATGGAAAACGAAGAAAACAGCATAGAACTTTTTTTCGACAATGTCGAAATCAACACCGGTAGCAATGCGCATATGCAAAAAAAAGACTCTTTTTCGGGTCAACTCTGCAAAAAAGGCTACAATGTGGCATTAATCGGTGTTTCCGACCACAACCAGAAAAACGGTTGTGTAGCCGACGCCATCCGTAAAGAACTCTACACGCTGAAGGGAGGTTTTAAGCATCTGAAGATTGCTGATTTAGGAAACATCAAGCCTGGGAATAAGAAAGACAACACCTACTTCGGTTTGCAGTGCGTTATTGAGCTGTTAACCGCAAAAGGTGTGGTCTGCATTGTAATGGGCAATAACCAAAAGTTTACCAGCGCTACCGTCGAGGGACTGCGCCACCATAACAACGAAATTTCCCTTTCTCTTCTCGACTCCCGTTTAGACCTTGGCGCCAACCTCAATATGCCAGGAAAGACAAACGAAAATAATTTCCTTCTTCCCCTGACCATACACCCTTCCATCAGGTTCTGCAACGTGCTCGGATTCCAACAATATTATTGCTCAGACACACAATTACAATATATGGAACGCCATAATGCTATTGACACCTTTTCTAGAAACGTCAACAGCATTGATTACTCAACACGTATTGGAAGACTTAGACAGAACCTATTCAAGGCAGAGCCAATTCTTCGAGACACAGACATCCTCAGCATCGACATGAATGTTGTCCGACAAGCCGATGCTCCGGCTGCGACCCACCCTTCGCCTAACGGCTTCAAGGGTGAAGAAGTTTGCCAATTACTCCAATACGCTGGAACAAGCGACAGAATTTCCATAATCGGACTCTTCGGAATGGAAAACAAATATGACCAGCGCGGGCAAACCGCCGCTTTGGCAGCCCAAATGCTCTGGCATTTTATCGAGGGGCTCGACAACCGTGCTGGCGACTACCCTTCTTCCAGCATCGAAAACTGCAAGAAGTTGGTTATTCCCGGAGAAGAAGAAAACGAACTTCACTTCTATTACAGCGACAAACTGAAACACTGGTGGATTGAAGTTCCAACGAAAAACGGTACACGCATTATGGCCTGTCAGGAAAAAGACTACGAGGACGCGAAATTAGGTATCAAACCAAATGTTTGGTTCCGGCACTTCCTCAAATAACAAATTCCGCCTATGAAAATTGACGCCTACATCGAACAACCTATCATAAAGGAATACAACTCTTACCTGCGTTTAGAGCGTTCCTTGTCCGACAATACTCGTGCGGCCTATCTGGAAGACCTTGCAAAATTGTTAGGCTACCTGGAAGGGACTAACATCGACATACAAAATGTACAACGCGAACACCTTGAAAATTTCCTGATCGACCTTAGCGATTTAGGCATAACTCCGCGTTCACGCGCACGCATCATTTCCGGCATAAAGTCTTTCTACCAGTTTTTACTAATGACTGATAAACGAGAAGACGACCCTACAGAACTGTTGGAAATGCCTCAAATAGGCAAGCACCTTCCCGAAGTGCTCTCTATTGAGGAAATTGACGCTATGGAAAGCAAAATTGACCTGACACTCCCCCAAGGGCACCGCAACAAAGCTATTATTGAGGTACTATACAGTTGCGGATTACGCGTCTCTGAAATGCTGAACCTGAAGATTTCCGACATCTTCTTCGACGAGCAGTTTATCACAGTAGTCGGAAAAGGGAACAAACAGCGCTTGGTCCCTATTTCACAATCGGCTATCAAGTATATAAACTATTGGTTGGAAGACCGCGACAAACTGAACATAAAGAAAGGTTGCGAGGACTTTGTCTTTTTGAACCACCGGGGGGGACAACTCAGCCGTATAATGGTGTTCAACATCATAAAGGAACTGGCGGCAAAAGCAGAAATAAACAAAACCATCAGTCCACACACGCTGCGCCACTCTTTTGCGACCCACCTGCTGGAAGGAGGCGCCAATCTTCGCGATATTCAAGAAATGCTAGGACACAAATCAATACTCACCACTGAGATTTACACCCACATAGGCCAAAACCATTTACGGGAAACCATCGAGATGTTCCATCCCTTCAACAGAAAGAAATAAAAAAGCACCAGCCGAAATTTTCGACTAGTGCCTATCCTCTTACTCCTATCCTATCAATACTGAACCGGAGGGTAAAGTCTGTCTATTTCAGCCCATATCACATCGGCCAGATACCGGTTGAACGCGTCAATATCGCTATAACGGAGTGTCTTTTGATGTTTACGGTAGTTCAATTCGTTGAATCGGTCGTAAATGGCACGCATGTTTAACGACTGTTTCAAATAGTTTTTCGCCTCCTGGTTAGTCAACAACACATCGGCATACCACGAACTCAATGAGCCCCATGACGTATCCCATCCCTCGTTTGTAAAATAGTTATAATTAGAGTTCTGAATCTGACGAATACCGTTATTTACAAATTGTTCGTCAAGATAATCGTCTTGCGCCTGAGCTGCAAAAGAAACGAGCAACAACAAGCACGCTAAAAATTTTCTCATATATATATCCTCCTATATTAATTTCTAAAAAAGCAGAAGGCAGCTGCCCACCGCATAACATCTTTTAATAGGCAAAAACAATGCCACATTAGGCATCGACTTGGCTCTATAAATAAAAAAACCGCACACTTTCGTGTGCGGCTAGTTTTACTTATCCAGTAAAACTCAACTTAGAACTAAACTACAAATTATATAAAACTACAATTGAAGTTTCCCAACTTCTTTATTTATTATGCAATTTCTGTGCCAAACAGCGAGTCAACCACTAGCAATGATAGGGTTTCCTTGCAAAAAAACACAAAAGATGCTCTTTTTTGAAGTATTATCGTTCCAAGAAAGATTTAATCCTTGCCTTTTCGTCAACAAGCAATGCAATTATTAGAGCAATGCCGGCGAAGATAAAGAATGATATGAAGAAAGTTGGGATATACTTGTTTTGAACATTTATCAACACGAAATTACGTATAAAATTCACACTTTTCGAAGAAACAGCTCGCTCGAACATCTTTTCATTCCGAGAATTTTCCAACGTCAAAATATCGTTATAATAAAGTTCTTTTGATTTTTCAGAAACAATCAGAGGACCTGTCAACTTCATTTCTGTCGTAGTCTTTTTGAAGTACTCAAACTTTCGCAGACTATCAAGCATCTGTACCTCATTATCTATACTTGCAATCTGGTCGTCGATTTGATAAACACGCTCACGGTTACTCTGGCTTACATACGGATTCGAATCAAAATAACGGATTATGCCATTACTAATAGAATCAACTAACGACGTGTCAGAAATAACCAACTGAACCAACAACCGGTCTTTCATGATCACCTTAGTCGTATCGGCTACATATTCTCCGAAACAGACTTCATCTGGTGTTCCATCACACAATTTATCGACAATAAAAAAAGAATTTGCCGAATTGAGTTTCCTTGCCACATCTTCTCCTACGCCCAATACCCTTGCCAAGCTAGAGCGATCGTTATTTAAACACATATGGTTCAAGTCCGAAACCATATCTTTAAAGAAAAAGGCATCGAGTACATGTATACGGATTTCACTCTCCATCTGGAAACTACGGTGAGATGGTCTCGCCCAAAATGCTGTAAACAAAGCAGCACATATCACCGTGCAGACCATATATTTACGTTTTTTGTATGCGAAACGCAAACTCGAAACTAAAAAGTTACAAAGACAAGCAAGCCAAACTTTCAATTGCCTTACACACACAGAAAGGATTCTGAGCAAATCTATTTCCTGTCCTTCTTTCTGGTTCTCCATTTTATTCTATATTTTATATAATTTATTTAATTCATTTTAGAGGTCTGAGCCATAATTCCGGATTCTGGATAATTTTCTCCTTATAAACCTGGAAGAACAACTGCGACTTCGTATTATTGTCGGGGTCGGTATAGATACGACCCAGTTTATCGCCCTGGTTAACCGACTGTCCCACGCTAACAAAGATAGAAGTCAGATTAGCATAAACAGTCAGGTAATTACCATGCCGGACAACCACCGCATTGTTCGAACCCGGCACCGAAAATATGTTTGTCACCTTTCCTTTCGATACCGCCAATGCCTCAATTCCAGCAGGCGAAGTTATATACACACCTTTATTGTTAACCGTTAGATTACTAAGTACCGGATGTGGCTGTAATCCATAATGACCAGTAATACATCCTCTTTGTACAGGCCAGTGTATTCGTCCCTTCTGTTTCTCAAAGAATAGAGTCTCATTGTCAATTGTCGACTCTGTTTTCGGTTGCGGAGTAACAGTTGCTTTTGACGCTGTTGGACTCGGTTTCGCAGGAGTTCCCGTTGCTGGCTTCTTCGCCGCATTAGAGGCGGCAGTTTGTCCTTTTGCCGAACTTGCTGGTTTGGCGTTCTTGTTAGCAGCCTCGCGTTTGGCTTTCGCAGCTTTTTCCGCTTCTTCAGCAATCAGTTTCTGGATACGTTGGTTTAACCGTTCAGCTGCAATTTGCTGCTCCTTTAGTTTCTGACGCAGTTCCTTTTCCTCCTTGCGCAAAGAATTAACCAAAGTTTTCTGCTCCTGCTTTTCTTTTACAATTTTCTGCCGTTCCGTCTCTCGTTCCGACAGCAAGACCTCGGTACGTGTTTTCGCTTTCTGCAATTCCCGACGTTTAGCAACCAGTTCCTCACGTGTATCCTTAATATCGGCAGCCTGGCGACGGCGCATCTTTGCAAACTCCCTTATATACTGGAACCGCACATAAGATTCTTGAATAGAATTGGCCGAAAATAAAAAGAGCAAACGGTCGTATACCGAATTCTTCTCATAAGCATGGTAGATGAGTTCAACATACTTGCGTTTCGCCACATTGTACTCCATCTCCATGCCCAGAATTTCATCATTCATCTGGTCGATACGAGCCACCAGATAGTTCAACTCAACGTTTTGCGAATCTATCAAAGCGCTACGCTGGCGAATATCCTCATTCAGTTGCTCTATTTGGTTCAGTCTTTCCTCTACGTTTTTCTTATTTGCATTCAGTTTATTGTCAATCTGCTTGACATTATTCTTAACCTGCGACTGTTCGTCCTTCAAATTCTTGATTCGGTCATTGCCCTTTGCATTACTTTTTGCAGACGTTTTATTTCCCTGTGCCCAAAGCGGGGCACACGGGAAGCAACAAAGCAGCAACAATAGGGTAAACACCGAGACAAAACGCATCGAACTATTCCGCATTTCTTTTTAAAGTTCTTTTAGCAAGTCCTCTAGCGACACCTGTTTATAAGAAGATGGCACTTTGAATTCGAAACTACGGTCACGATCCAATTCAACTTCCTTATACTGGACATTTATTTGACGGTGGAAGTCTGGTCCGGCTATCTTCAAAGCAAATCGTTTTGGGAAGTTGACATTATTGTATACGGCAAAATCAGAATAATTCCAACGCATAGAATAACGGTTTCCTGAAGAAATCATACCGCTTACCATATTTTTTGCAGCGTCGAAATAGAATTCCTGCGAAACATTGTTATCGGCATATGCCAACAACACCTGCTCTCCCAACGGCGTTACCTTGAAATCCGATACCATTGGAATATATGGTTTGTCGTAAATAAACACACGGTCGGTAAAAATCGACTCAAACGCGTTATAGTTCATCGCCATTCCCAACCGCGATTGCGCTTCAGCAAACGATAGAACAAAATAACGCTTGTTAATTCGATCTAAGATTGTAACCCCCTCCTTGTTTATTCCAATTCGGGCAAATTCCATATTCACCCCAGCAAACGGAGTTATGGAACAGATGATAATGCTATCGCGGGCAATCCTGATAGAACCATTCAGACTCGTTTGATTTCCATAAGCGTTTACAAGTGTAAATGTGGCCTTATCCATACTTAATGTACGGAAAGTGCTGACATCGTCTATTTTACGTTCCTGTTTAGCATCATCTACCGCTGCAGTAACAGACTTTTTGCTGCTACAGCTACCAACCAACAGAGCCGCACAAACAAACGGTATCACTCTCTTTATTTTATTTATCACCATCAGTCTCAATTTATGTAGTTTTATTCTGTTAATATACCAGTTTCTGCCTTTTTCCTCAACATATCAGAAGGCTTCGGAGACAATTTCAGAGCTTTTTTCCAACTTTCCCATGCGCCTTCCTTCTCTCCACTTACATATAAAATGTCGCCATAATGGTCTAGCAGGTCGGGTTCTTTATCACCACCCAGCATTATCGCCTGTTCCATATAAAGGCGGGCGGTCGAGAATTTGCCCATTTTATAGAATATCCACGCATAGGTATCGAGGAATGTGACATTCTTAGGTGCAACCGCGATTGTCTTGCCACTCATGCGCTCGGCTTTTTCTAAATCGCCACCTGCCTCCGACAAAAAATACGCGTAATTATTCAAAACCTCGATATTATTCGAGTTATACACCAACGCAGAGTCAAAAGCAGCAAAGGCATGAATTGTGTCCTTGTCCTCCATGCACATATTACCGATTACGCTGTAGACAACCGAAGTGCGCATGTTCTGGCTATTGTCTTTCGACAAACTTTTTGCCGACATTTTCCAATAAGACAAAGCCTCGCTTCTATTTCCTTTCGCCATATTTGCGGTCCCCATATAGAACTGCAATTGGCCACTTTCCGGATTCTCGGCATAGGCTTTTTCCAGTGCCTCGCCGTAATTTTTTTCATCGTTGGCATTTTCATAATAGGTCAGCAAAGCCACCCACGCCAACTCGTTTTTGGGGTTCACCTCTGTAGCCTTCTTGACATAGTCAACACCCCTCTTGTCCTTATTCGAAAGCAGAAAATCGGAATATATCAGATACGCCTGATCATTTTTTGGATACTGTTTAATCAGCGCTTCGAAATCTGCATTGCCAAAATAGGAACTCAACGCAGAATCAGACACGGCGCTTATAAGAACAGAACGCTTCACTTCAAACGTAACATCATCAGCAGCCAACATGTTCTTTATGCACGTAACAGCCTTCTTACTCTGTCCTGATTCCAAATAAATCAGCGACAACTCTTGTTCAATTACGCTTTTCGACTCTGGGAACTTTTTCCGCAGAGGGAGCAAAACCTTCTCTGCTTTTTTATAATCGTTCCTATAAGCATAAGCATTGGCCTTTGCTATGTAGTAGTTCGGCGTTGTAGGATCTGTTGCTATCAAAGAGTCAATAACAGCTTCTGCACGTTTCTTTTCACCCAACTGGTACAACAAGTCGAATTTTGACATTGAGACTTGTTCTGTAAGACCGACCTGGTTCTCATAGCGTTTCCACATCGACAACGCCTCACGTTTTCTTCCAACACGGGTATACAGAGTCGCCAACGAAGCTATATCCTCGACCTTTTCCGGATTATTCCGAATCAGGTTCTCATACACAGAAAGGCCTTCGCTCGTTTTACCGTTTTGAATTAGCAACAAAGCTTCCGACCGGAGTATCCAATAATTGTCAGGCTCTAATCTTGCAGCCTTCTGCATATTAGCCAACGACTCTTTATAATTTCCAGCCGAAATATACATGTTGGCAATATCCATATATACTGCGCCATTAGTTGTATCCTGCTCAATATATTTATTAAGCAATACCATAGCAGAATCTACACGCCCTTTTTTCTTATAACAAAGCGCCTGTAAATATAGCTTGCGCAATTCCATGTCGCCAGGCAGAGTCTTGAGCGTGTCGGTCACATAAATGTCTTCAACACCAAAAGCAGTTCCCGCGAACACAGAAAACAGTAATATAGATAAAAAACGTTTCAACATTCTCAATTGAATAACAAAATTATCGCCCGGTATGGCCAAAGCCTCCTTCACCACGCTCGGTTGAGTCAAGAGTTTCTACCTCTTCCCATTCAGCCTGTTCGCATTTCGCAACAACCATCTGGGCTATACGCTCACCATTATTGATGGTAAAAGGCTCTTTCGACAAATTGACCAAAACCACCTTAATTTCACCACGGTAATCGGCATCAATCGTTCCGGGTGAATTCAAGACTGTAATTCCATGTTTAGCTGCCAAACCACTACGGGGCCGTATTTGAGCCTCATAGCCCTCTGGCAAGGCAATAAACAAACCGGTAGGCACCATTGCCCGCTCTAACGAGCCTATTGTGATTGGTTCTTCTATATTCGCCTGTAGGTCTAAACCAGCAGACTGTATGGTTGCATAACGAGGAAGAGAATTCCCTGATTTGTTTATTACTTTTATCTTCATAACGATAAGATTATCTAAATATGCGAAAATACGATTTTTTATTCACATTTTCGGCAAAAAAGACTCCTTTTTAGACCATCAGAAAGGTCCATTGTTTAGCTGTTTTGTTCCATACGACTATGTCTTCCAACCGACACGTCCAGAACACAACAGCAATACAATAAACAAATATAAATAAAAAAGCCTCCGACTTGTCGGAGGCCATATATAAAATTATACGCGTTTATTTGTTTTTTAACAAGTCACGAATTTCAGTAAGCAATACTTCCTCTGCACTAGGAGTAGGTGCAGGAGCTGGAGCTTCTTCCTTCTTTTTATTGAATGAACTGAGTAACTTGATGAACAAGAAAATACAGAATGCGATGATAACAAAATCAAAAACATTCTGAATGAACTGTCCATAATTGAGGGTTACAGCAGCTGCCTCTTCTACACCTTCCGAAGCAGGAACCGCTTCTTTCAAAGTAACTTTCAGGTCTGTAAAGTTAACACCACCGACAACAAGACCAATCAGCGGCATAAACACATCTGCAACCAACGATGATACGATTTTACCAAAGGCTCCACCGATGATTACACCGACTGCCATATCCACCACGTTACCCTTCATTGCGAAGGCCTTAAATTCTTGTAAGAAACCCATTTTTATTTTAAATTTTAGAATTTAACACTATGCAAATATACAAAACAAAAGTATTCACCGTACCAGCGACCGACAAGAATAATTATTCCAGCCGCAATTTTTACAGTAAAATGTGTCTAAAAAGAAAAGTCCCCCGTTCCAC
>DETD01000029.1:636-42789 GCA_002362105.1 Bacteroidales bacterium UBA3297 | reverse complement strand
TGGTGAATTTGTTCGGTTATTTGAGACGGATTTATTCGTATAAACGGAGCATACCCGTTCAACCGGTAATCCGCATAAATCTGAGGATATAACCTCCATACCGCTCCTCAGCAGATTGCGGAGTCCTCCTCATAAATAAAGTACTAGCATTCCCGATACCGCATCCTTAACCCCTCAATTTTGTATAGTTAAGGATGAAGTATCGCGATTCTGTATCCTTAACTATGCTTTTTTATATAGTTAAGGATATGCTATCACTACTTTTCCTTAAAAAATACTATTTTTGCATTATTGATATATATGGTGTAAAAATGGAGAATGTAGATATCGTAGGCAGAGAATACGAGCAGGAGCTAATTCAAAATTATCTGGCAACTCAGAAACCTGAATTGGTCGCAATATATGGTCGTAGGCGAGTTGGAAAAACATTCCTGGTAAGGAAGACGATAGGCGCTATGTTGTCGTTTTCTTTTACTGGAATGTATGAGACCTCGCGCACTATTCAACTTCGTGAGTTCAAGGCAAATATAGAAAGATATTCAGGTCGGAAATGTGAACGGCCAAAGGATTGGTTTGAAGCGTTTGATATGCTCCGCAATTACTTGGACCTGCTCCAACAAGATAAGATTGTCGTCTTTCTTGATGAACTTCCATGGATGGATACGCCTAAAAGTAATTTCATTAGTGCCTTTAGCCGCTTTTGGAACGAATGGGGATCAACGAAGCAAAATTTCAAGTTATTTGTATGTGGAAGCGCCACATCGTGGATGGTTTCAAAATTCATAGGCGATAAAGGTGGACTTTACGGCCGGGTCTGCAGATCTATACATCTTTCTCCGTTTTCTCTTCGTGAAACCGAACTGTTTCTCCGAAATATCAAGGGAATGGATTTGAATCGCAGGCAGATTGCCGATATTTATATGATAATGGGTGGTGTGCCTTATTATTTAGATATGCTGGTAAAGGGTGTCCCTTTGAACAAATGTATTGATGATTTGTTCTTTCGAGATGGTGCCCCGTTAAGGGAAGAGTATGATTTTTTGTTCCGCTCCTTATTTAAGGATTCCAAACTCTATCGTAAAGTTGTGGAAACTCTTTCCGATAAAATGACTGGCATGTCTCGAAGCGAATTACTGAAAAGCCTTAAACTGAAGGAAGGCGGAAATTTGACGGAAGTCCTCGATAATTTAATAAAGTGTGACTTTATACGAAAATACGCGTCTATCGGAAAAGATGAGCGTAACGCCCAATACCAGTTGATTGATAATTTTACACTTTTCCATTTGCAGTTTGTTGCTAACCATAATGGCCAAGACGAACATTTTTGGAGCAATATTGACGGTAAACCACAAAAGACTTCTTGGAGCGGTTTCGCTTTTGAGCGTTTATGCCTTCAACATATTAGACAGATTAAGTCCGCACTAGGCATTTCGGGCATTCTCAGTAATGTGTATGCTTGGAAGTGCAAATCTTTTACAGATAAAGATGGACGTCATTGGAGTGGCGGACAGATAGATCTGCTGATTGATAGAAGTGACAATATTATTACCCTCTGTGAAATGAAATATGTTTCAGACAAGTACTCGATATCTGCCGATTATGAGGAACATTTAAGAAACAGAGCCAGCCTTTTTGCTACTATGACTAAATCGAGAAAGGCTATTCAACATGTGTTCATAACCACTTATGGGGTGGCGTTAAATAACTATAGCCATATAGTCCAGCGTGATTTGACGCTTGACGATTTGTTTTGTCAATGACAATCTTCCTGTTTATGTCCGATACCGCATCCTTAACCCCTCAATTTTGCATAGTTAAGGATGAAGCATCGCGATTCTGTATCCTTAACTATGCTTTTTTATATAGTTAAGGATATGCTATCACTACTTTTCGCCAAAAAGAAGGTGGTCCTTATAAAGGAAAGAACCGAGTCTGTGTGGGCAAAATTCACTAGCAAGTGGTTCTTCTATCATCGAGGAAAAAATACTACTTCGCAGATAGTTATAGAAATCGTACGTTCCAACCTCGTTACATCCCCAAAGAAAAGCCCCCTCTGGAGTTGGTCCGGAGGGGGCTTTAGAAAATACAAAATTTTATTTCACTACAAATTTAACGCTGTCGGTTTTGCAAGAGGTCGTCAGAATATAGGCCATGTTTTTCTTCAGACTTTCAATCTTAACGGGATTCCCCTTCATGTCGAAGATGCGCACGTTGGCCAGTTGGCGTAGGTCTGAAATGCTGTAAATTTTGTCCACGCCGCTCATTTCGGCGTTTTCAAATTCCAACCAGTCCACATTCACAAAGTTGCCCACAATTTCGAGTTTAAGCGTATGCTGGCCCTCGTCGAGAGAGGCTTCTCCTATTTTCACCCTTTCGTATTTGCTCCAGTCGCTGCTGGTCGCCGCAATGGTGTAGCTGTCGTTCAGTTTCTGGCCGTTGAGGTAGAGGTTGAAGCCGTCGAGGTCGTCGGCGCACGAAATGTTGGCATACATGGCGTATTTGTGCGACTCTTTCACGTTGACGGTATATTCCAGCCATTCTCCTTTCTCGGTGTAGCCCAGAGCGAAACCGTCTTCCGTCGTCACAATGTCGACCCCGTCTTCGCGGTAGTTGCCGCCCTTGTTTTCGGTGTCGTTGTCGAAGTACGAGAAGCCCTGGCCGGCAACATCGTAGTTCTCGGCCTCAATGCGGCCTGGAATTTCAGCGGCTTTGTCCATATAGGGGTTCTGTGGAACGTCTAGCGGCGTCATAAAGATGCGGTAGCCGTAGAGTTTGCTCTCAATCTTCACCGGAACGGTCAGGGTGGTTCCGTTTAGCGACAGTTCTTCTTCCGATACCAGTTCGGTGCCCGAAACCGGAGTGTCTTTGCTCTGCCAGGTGACACGTTCAATCCGTACCTTCACCTTGCCGCCCATAAATGCGGGCAGAGACTCAAACACGACGTTCACGTCGCCTTCCGAGTTACCGCCCAAGACCAGGCTGGCGCAGTTGTTTTTCTTGTCGACAGCGGCAAAACCGTCCACGCGGTCGCTCTTGTCGTTAGGCGGAGTCACCTTGGCCATATAGCCTTCCATGTCGCCGTACCACTTGTAGAGCCACCAGCCGCCACCGCGCTGGTTCTTGTCGGTCAGCAGGCTGCCCAAACGGCCGGGCAGGCCCGTGAACCACCACGAAATGGTGGCGCTTTCCACACCGTAACGCTCAAACTTGGCGATAAACGGAACCGAGTAGCCCGGGCAGCCCTCAAATTTCTTCTTGCTGTCGTCCGAGCCGGCACAGTATTCGTTAATGCAGATAGGGCGGTGGCCAATGCCCAATTCTTCTTCTAGTTTGCGGACGCTTTCCACGGCCCCAGCCAGACCTTCGCTTCCCCACTGGTGCCAGCAGATTTCGTCGGGCAGGCAATTGTTGTTTTTGCAGAACGTTAGGAAGTTCTTCATACGGTCGTTGTGGTAGTATGCGATGCACGGACCCACAATTTTTGTTTCAGGGTCTAGTTTGCGTATGAGTTCGTAGGTAGGTTTCCACACCGTAGTGTAGAGGCTGCCGTTTGCGTCGTTCCAAGTGCCGTCGGGCTCGTTCCAAATCACATAGCTGTGTATGTTGGTGAGGCCCATCTCCTGTTTCCTGTTGAGGTAGCCCTCAACCGATTTCAGCCAGCTTTGCTGGCCAGGCCATTTGTAGGGCCAGTAGGGTAGCAGGTCGGGCAGGGTTATCTGCACCTGGGCGGTTGTGCCTTTCAGGCGTTCGGCTATGATAAATCCGTCACCGAAAGGGTGCTGGTTCTTGTTCGTCCCTTCGGGTGGCTGGCAGAACATGTGCGGTTTCAGCGGGGCTACCAGACCCTGTATGTCGGTCGGCAGATCTTCGGTCATACCATATAGTGAACCCGACGCGCAATGGGTTACAGGGCGTATGCTGTCGGCCAGGCTCACCTTCAGGGTCTCGGCCGAGTTGGCTGTCATTGTCGTTGCTACGGTAAGCAGGACAGATACTAGTAGTTTGTAGTTGATGTTTCTCATAGAATCAAAATTTTCTGTTGGCAAATATAAACGATGTGTTTTTTGCCATATTTGAAAATTTGGGTCATTAGCTTTGAAGATTTCAATCAAAAGCGTTCATTTTTATGCTGTATTTGTTTTTCTTCTCCAAAAGCTGGCCAATAATTTGTAATTTTGAGGCATACAATTTTAAAACCTAATTTCTGTACAATCTAATAGCTGTTCTAACTTATGGAATTATTCGCAATTTCTTTTATTGCTACCTTAGCTCTTTTTGGGGGTATAATTGGACATGCTGCGTATAAGGATATGAAAGAGGAAGAAAAGCGATTGGAAAAAGAAAAGGAAGAAAAAGAAGCAAAAGAAAAAAAAGCGAGAAATTCGCCTTATCTCAAGTCGCGCCGAAATCGGGCGCTGGCCGGCATCATCGCCTTAGTGATAAAGTCCGACAAGGTCATTAGTCTTGACGAGATTGACCAGGCGCTAGCCTACATCAAGCGGTACTATACCGGCTCCGACTATAAGGAGATTATCCGTCTCCTTAAAATCTCATTGAAGATTAACAACGAGAAGTTCGTAAAACAGAGCTGCATCTGGTTGCGTCAGACGCTCGTTTATTCCGAGTGTATTGCGCTGGTCGAGTTCCTGTATGGAATTGCGTGTGCCTCTAAAAACATCAACAAAGCCGAGTGGGGATTGCTGTACAGTATTATGGACCGTTTGGGTTTGGAGTCGGACGACATAGACTACCTGTCGCGAAAGTATTCCGTTTTCTATGTGCAGGAAAAAGTAAAGCGACAGTCGGCCTCCGCAACTACCGAACTCTCGGTTGAGGGCTCTTCGCGTGAGGCGCAGGTCGCCAACGCCTACCGTTTGCTGGGGTTAGATTTTGGGGCAACGGCCGACGAAGTCAAGTCTGCTTTCCGCCGGCTGGCCAGAAAGTACCATCCCGACACGGTGCAAGACGAGGAACTGAAGAATGTCCTCTCAGAAAAGTTCAAGGAAATAAGTATGGCCTACAAACTGTTGACAGAGTAGTTTTTTTGTTTATAAAGTATACCTTTGTTTTATGATTGCGTTTATAGTGGTTTTTATAGTCCTTCTTTGTATTGCGGTCTTCAACTTTGTCGATACGGTAAAGTATAACAGGTTGCAACGCATGTTGCCGTTCTATAAAAAAAAGGCGATAGAAGCACTACGTTTTACGTCTAAGCGCCGGAGTGAACCCGAAACACAACAACCCGCATCTTCACAGCTGGCGAAAACGGACGATTGCGATGCTATTGCTAATAATAAGAACATTAGCGCACAGGTTCGCAAAGGTGGCATAAACAAGAAAATTAAGAAAAACGTACACCGTAGCTAGTATTTGCGCTCTGTTTATAAGTAAACCTCAATAGGCTCCATTTCGAGCATGTCTTCTTTTATGAGTAAACAAAAAAGAGACCCGTCATCGTGTTGTCGGGTCTCTTTGTCTTTATAGAGTAGTGCTCTAATTACTTGTTTGCAATTTTAGCCCAGCTGTCTTTCAAACCAACGGTGCGGTTGAAGACCAGTGCGCCTGGTTTGCTGTCGGGGTCTACATTGAAGTAGCCAATACGCTGGAACTGGTAGTGGTCGAGTGCCTTGGCGTTGGCCAGCGATGGCTCTACATAGGCCTTCACAATCTTCAATGAGTCTGGGTTCAGCATTTCGTGGAAGTCGCGTTCCTTGTCCTCACCCGGATTTTCGCAGCTGAACAAGCGGTCGTAAAGGCGTACTTCTGCTTCAAGGGCGTGCTTAACGCTAACCCAGTGAATGGTACCCTTAATCTTGCGGTTGCTTTCTGGTGTGCCGCTGCCGCTCTTGCTCAATGGGTCGTATTCGGCGTAAACCTCTACCACGTTGCCGTTTTCATCCTTCTTGCAGCCCGTACATTTAACAATGTAGGCGCCCTTCAGGCGGACTTCGTTGCCAGGGGTCAGGCGGAAGTACTTCTTAGGAGCCTCTTCCATAAAGTCGTCGCGCTCAATCCAGCATTCCTTGCTGAATGGTACGTCACGCATACCGGCGTTCTCGTCTTCCTGGTTGTTCTCCATCTGTACGGTCTCTTCCTGGTTGTCTGGGTAGTTGGTGAGCACCAGCTTAACCGGATTAACAACACCACATACGCGGTTGGCACGCTTGTTCAAGTCCTCGCGGATGCAGCTTTCCAACACACTCATGTCGATAAGGCCGACGTATTTGGTGAAACCAATCTTGTTGTATACGAAGTCGTGAATACTTTCTGGGGTGTAGCCGCGGCGGCGCAAACCGCAGATAGTCGGCATGCGGGGGTCGTCCCAACCACGAACAAGGCCTTCCTTCACCAACTGAAGCATCTTACGCTTGCTCATAACGGTGTAGGTGAGGTTCAAGCGGTTGAACTCACGCTGTTTTGGGCGGTAGTCGCTGTCGGCGAACTGGTCGATGAACCAGTCGTAGAGCGGACGGTGAACTTCGAACTCAAGGGTGCAGAGCGAGTGGGTTACCCCCTCGAAATAGTCGCTCTGGCCGTGGGCGAAGTCATACATCGGGTACACCTTCCACTTCCAGCCGGTGCGGTGGTGTGGGTGGGTGGTGATGATGCGGTACATAATAGGGTCGCGGAAGTGCATGTTTGGCGATGCCATGTCAATTTTGGCACGTAACACCATTTTTCCGTCTTCTACCTTGCCGTCGGTCATGTCTTGGAAGAGTTTCAAGTTCTCCTCAACACTGCGGTCGCGGTAAGGGCTGTTGGTGCCCGGTACGGTAGGCGAACCCTTCTGGGCGGCAATCTGCTCGGCACTCTGTTCGTCTACATAGGCCTTGCCTTCCTTAATGAAACGGATGGCCAGGTCGTAGAGCTGTTGGAAGTAGTCTGACGCATAGTAGACGTTCTGCCACTGGTAGCCTAACCACTGGATGTCTTCCTTAATGCTGTCGACGTACTCAACGTCTTCCTTCACCGGATTGGTGTCGTCGAAACGGAGGTTGCAGGTGCCGTTAAATTTTTTGGCAATGCCGAAGTCCATACAGATGGCCTTCGCATGACCGATATGGAGGTAGCCGTTTGGCTCTGGCGGGAAACGCGTTTGAATGCGGCCATTGTTACGGCCTTCTTCCAAGTCTTTCGCCACTTCGGCTTCAATGAAGTTCAGTCCCTGTACTTCATTCTCTTCTTTCTTCTCATCCATATTGTTAAACAAGTCGTTTGTTGTCATTTTATGTCGTTCCGGCAGATTTGCCGTTTGTTTGCGCTTTCGCAAAATCCAAAGTTACCTCTTTTTGCGCTATCTGTGGTGCAACTTTGGCGGGTTTTCTGTGCTAAAACGGCCCGAATGCCGTTATTTGGTGCTTTTCTCCGCCAATAAAGCGTAGTCGAGTACCTCGCTGGCGTCTTCCACATAGTGGAACGAGAGGCCTTTCAGGTAAACGGGTTTAATCTCTTCCACGTCTTTCTGGTTCACCTTGCACATAACAATCTCCTTTATGCCGGCGCGTTTTGCCGCAAGAATTTTCTCCTTTATGCCGCCAACCGGCAGCACTTTACCGCGCAGGGTAATCTCGCCTGTCATAGCCAGATTTTTGCGCACCTTGCGGTGGGTGAATGCCGAGGCCAGCGAGGTGAGTATGGTGATACCTGCCGACGGACCATCTTTCGGGGTGGCTCCTTCCGGAACGTGCATGTGCACGTCGTTGGTCTCAAACACCTCGTTGTCGAGTCCGTACTTTTCGGCGTGTGCCTTCAAGTATTCCATGGCAATCATGGCACTTTCCTTCATCACGTTGCCCAGGTTGCCGGTCATGGTCAGTTTGCCTTGTTTGCTCTTGCTCAGGCTGGTCTCAATGAACAGAATTTCTCCGCCCACGCTGGTCCATGCCAAACCGGTTACCACACCGGCGTACTCGTTGCCCTCGTAAATTTCGCGGGTGAAGCGCTCGTTGCCTAGCAGGTCTTTCAGGTCGGCAATGCCGACTTCGGCATTGTACTCCTCTTTCATCACCACTTTCTTGGCTGTTTTGCGCAGCACTTTGGTTATCTGTTTGTCGAGCTCGCGCACGCCGCTCTCGCGGGTGTAGTGCTCTATGATGTAGTTGATGGTGTCTTTGCCTATCTTTACCTGGTCGGCAGTGAGGCCCACCTCTTTCATTTCTTTCGGAACAAGGTGTTGCAGCGCTATTTCCACTTTCTCCTCCTGTATGTAGCCGCTAATGTCTATCAACTCCATACGGTCGAGTAGTGGTTTTGAAATGGCGCCCACATCGTTGGCGGTGGCAATGAACATCACCTTGCTCAGGTCGTAGTCCACATCGAGGAAGTTGTCGTGGAAGGTGTTGTTCTGTTCAGGGTCCAGCACCTCCAGCAGGGCGGCCTCAGGGTCTCCCTTGAAGTCTTTCGACACTTTGTCAATCTCGTCGAGGATGAAGACGGGGTTCGATGTTCCGGCCTTTTGCAGGCTTTGGATGATTCGGCCCGGCATTGCGCCAATGTAGGTGCGGCGGTGGCCGCGAATCTCACTCTCGTCGTGCAGACCGCCCAGCGAAATGCGCACGTATTGGCGGTTCAGCGCTTCGGCTATCGATTTGCCCAGCGAGGTCTTACCCACGCCCGGAGGGCCGTAGAGGCAGATGATAGGCGACTTCATGTCGTTTTTCAGCTTCAGCACGGCCAGGTGCTCCAATATGCGGTCTTTCACCTGGTCCATTCCGTAGTGGTCGCGGTTCAGAATCTTTTGCGCCTTTTTCAGGTTGATGCTGTCTTTGCTGAACTCGCCCCATGGCAGGTTGACGAGGGTGTCGAGGTAGTTGGCCTGCACACCGTATTCGGGTGAGTGTGGCGACAGGCGTTTCAGTTTCTTCAACTCCTTGTTGAAGACGTCGGCCACAGCCTCGCTCCATTTCTTCTCGCTGGCGCGTTGCTTGAAGTTCTCGTAGTCTTGGCTGGCATCGTCGCTGTCGCCAAGTTCTTCCTGTATGGTCTTTATTTGTTGGTGGAGGAAGTATTCGCGTTGTTGCTTCTCTATGCCGTTCTGGGTCTTGCTCTGTATTTCCAGTTTCAACTCCAGCATGTTCAACTCCTCGTTCAGCAGTCCCATCAGTTTGTAGGCGCGCACCTTCAGGTTGTCTTGGTCAAGCAGCATCTGCTTGTCTTTCAGCCCGAAGTTCAGGTTGGCGCTGATGAAGTTGATGAGTTGGCGGGTGCCTTCAAGGTTGCTGATGGCGAACGAAGCCTCGGGTGGCACGTTGCCGCCGCTCTTAACCAGTTTTATCGAGCTTTCTTTAATGCTTTTCTGAAGGGCTTTGAACTCTTGGTCGTTGTTGTTGGCCTTCTCTTCTTCCCTCAGTTCCACATTGCCCCTTACAAACGGTTCGCTGTTGTCGAGCGACAACAGGCCGATGCGGGCTTTTCCTTGGAGGATGGCACTCGACGTGCCGTCGGGCATTTCCAGAATCTTCAGCACAACGGCCAGAGTGCCGTTGGTATAGAGGTCGTTGAAGCTAGGGTCTTCAACTTTCGCGTCTTTTTGGGCGAACACGCCGATGGGGGTGTTCTTTTTGTGACAGAATTTTATGGCGTTCAGCGACTTCTTGCGTCCAAGTGCTACGGGCATTATCACCCCTGGAAAGAGCACCATGTTTCGGAGTGGCACAATGGGCAAGTTCTCGCCATCGCTCTCTTCGAACTTGTAACTCTCGTCTGCGTCTCCGCTGATCGATATGATACCTGTTGTTCCTTCTTCTTCTCGCATCATATGTTCTGTTAGGCTTCTTCCGAGCCTTCTAGTCGTTGTTGTTTAGTGTTGTTTGTTAAAATACGGAAAGCGTTTTAGCGCTTATTTGGGGTTGTAGCCCGACTCTTCCAGCAACTTCTGACTGTTGGTCTCGGCCATCAGGTCGGCCAAGGTGGCCTTCTTGTTGTTGGCCATGTAGCTGGCTATTATGCGCCAGCCTAGCCATATACCGCCTTTGCCCGGAGCTTCGGGCGTGTTCATGTCGGCCTCGTTGAAAGGGAAGAACACGGTGTGCGGTGCCGGATTAATGTATTTCGAGATGGTCAGGTGGTCGTAGGTGTAAAGGTGGTTCATGTCTTTCACCTTGTTCCACATGTTGCTTTCGTTCCGTTCGCTCCATTCCCACTGGTCTTTGGTGTAGCCCATCAGCTTTTCGGGCTTCTCGTCGGGCATGCAGGCCTCAACCAGATAGAGCAGCTTGCCCTGGTAGAGCATTTCGTCAATCAGGCGGCCGTTGCCGTCGTTAGGCACGGGAAAAGTGTAGTAGGCCCAACCCAGCATCATATCCCTTACCATCATGTCGCGGCTCAGGTTTATGGCGTCGTAGTCGTTTATTCCGTCTACCTTCCTGTAGTGTGGGTAGTTCGAGCCGATGTAGTATTCCATCGAAATCATCAGCTCGTTATGGTCGCCCACCGCCATCTTTGGACCGAAGCAGCTGAACATGGCCAGTATGTTGGTGGGTAGGTCTTTGTCGGGAAAGAAATGGTGGAAACGCTGCATGGCTTTGGTCAGCGCCTGCATCTCCTGGTCCAGACCGTTGGCAAATACCGAATCTTCCGCTTGGAAGAAGGTCTGGTAGCCTTTGTGGGTCAGAATCTGCTCCTTCAGCACCGACGCGGTCTGCTTGTTGATTACTATTTTGCTGCTGTCGCCCTTTACGGGAGTGGTGGCCGGACCAACTTCCACGCCTTTCTGAAGGTACATGTCGAACAGGTCGCCGTACTTCTCTTCAAGCGTAGCCATGCCTTCCTCTACCTTGTTGGGGTCGAGGCTCATAACCTCTTTGTCGAAACGGACAATAGAGTAGGGCTTGAACGACGGGTCGTCTGCAATTTTCTCGTTTGCGAAACGGTTGTTGCTCTTGCCGCAGCCGCATAGTGTTAATGCCAAGAAGCCCATGGCAATATTTGCCAGGGCTACAAGGCGTTTTCCGTTATTTCTTTTCATTAGGGTGCTCCCCATTTTTTTTATTTGGCGTATAGTTTTTCGCGCAGGGCGGCTACATTTTCGTCGGTAATGTAGTCGTCGTAGTCCATGCGCTTGTCTATTATTCCGTTTGGAGTCAGCTCTATCACACGGTTACATACGGTTTGAATGAACTCGTGGTCGTGGCTGGTGAAGAGGATGTTGCCTTTGAAGGTCTTCAACGAGTTGTTGAAAGCTTGGATGGACTCCAAGTCCAAGTGGTTGGTTGGAGAGTCGAGGATGAGGCAGTTTGCGTTCTTCATCATCATCTTCGAAATCATACAGCGCATCTTTTCACCACCCGAGCAGACACTTGCCTTTTTGTAGATTTCCTCGCCCTGGAACAGCATACGTCCCAAGAAGCCTCGCACGAAAGTTTCGTGGGTGTCTGGCGAGTACTGGGTCAGCCAGTCCAAAAGGCTCATATCGTTTGTGAAGTACTTCGAGTTGTCGAGCGGGAGGTATGAAGTGGTGATGGTCACACCCCACGAGAATGTACCTGCGTCTGCTTTCTCCTCGTCGTTAATGATTTGGAAGAAGGCGGTCATGGCACGAGGGTCGTGTGAAAGGAAGACCACTTTGTCGTCTTTCTCAACGTTGAAGGTCACGTCCTTGAAGAGCACGTCGTTACCGATGCTCTTGCTCAAGCCCTTAACCTCAAGAATAACGTTTCCTGGGTCGCGGTCTTGTGTGAAGATGATGCCCGGATATTTACGGGTTGAAGGCTGAATTTCTTCAATATTGAGTTTTTCCAGCATCTTCTTACGGCTGGTAGTCTGTTTTGACTTGGCAACGTTGGCACTGAAGCGCTGGATGAACTCCAAGAGTTCCTTCTTCTTCTCTTCGGCCTTCTTGTTCTGCTGGGCCTGCTGGCGGAGAGCCAACTGGCTCGATTCGTACCAGAAGCTGTAGTTACCGGCGTAGAGGGTAATCTTGTTATAGTCGATGTCGACGGTGTGTGTGCTCACAGCATCGAGGAAGTGACGGTCGTGCGAGATAACCAGCACGGTGTTCTCGAATTCAGAAAGGTAGTTCTCTAACCAGGTAACAGTGTCCAAGTCCAAGTCGTTGGTCGGCTCGTCGAGGAGCAGGTTGTCTGGCTTGCCGAACAGGGCCTGTGCCAACAAGACACGCACCTTCTGCTTACCGCTGAGGTTGCCCATCAGTTCGTAGTGGATGTCTTCCTTAATGCCAAGACCGCTCAGCAGGCTGGCTGCGTCGCTTTCGGCGTTCCAACCGTCCATTTCAGCAAACTTTTCTTCCAATTCCGATGCGCGGATGCCGTCTGCGTCGCTGAAGTCAGCTTTCTCGTAGAGGGCGTCTTTTTCCTTCATTACGGCATAAAGAGGGGCGTGGCCGCGGAGTACGGTGTCCATTACCGTGCAGTCGTCGTATTTGAAGTGGTCCTGTTCCAATACAGAAAGGCGTTCGCCCGGACCAATGCTGATGCTTCCCTTGTTGGGAGCAAGCTCTCCGCTGATGACCTTCAGGAAGGTTGACTTGCCGGCACCATTGGCTCCAATAATACCATAGCAGTTGCCTTTTGTGAACTTCAGGTTTACATCCTGGAACAATACTCGTTTACCGAATTGTACTACAATGTCTGTTGCTGTAATCATCCCTATATTTTTTTCTAAATCATTTACTAATTAGGTACATGCGCTAATACGCTATTGTATAAAATTTTGCAAATGTACGAACTTTTACACGCATTTCAAAATTTACACTCCCAACGCCTCTTTCTTTGCTTGTTTTTTCCTCCGACTCTATGGCGATCTGAAGGGCTTATTGTTGTCTTATTATCAGTTGCTACCTCCGGACACGTTTTGCTTTGTTAGGGCCTAATTGCTAAATTTGTGGTATTAAGAAAAGGAGGCGCTATGGGCAAATACTTGGTCCCGAAATACGACCTGACGTTCAAGGTGGTGTTCGCCGAGCATCCCGACCTTGTCAAGTGTTTCATGAACGCGCTGTTGCCGTGCAACGACGGGTCAAAATTATTACTGTTATGGAAAAATCATAGGTGTAAATCCTGTAATTGCAGATTGCGGAGATATGTTATTTGATCTAGGTGAATTGTCTCATGACGAAAGAGTTGTTGGGGAATATGTTTATTTTGTTATTGAACGATTGGACATATAACATGCACTACTGTAACTAAAAAAGCGGCGAACTCGTGTTCGCCGCTTTTTTGTCGTACCTGAACGATCCATGTGTGGGGGGGTGATGTTTGATTGACAAAATAAACGGTGAACGTTTGTCCACCGTTTATATCGTTAAATTGTTTTCTGTCTGTTATTCAACAAAGTGCAGGGTTTCGATAAACCGCTTGATGACGTCTGGCTTGCCAGTGTGCTTGCCTTTGTCTTCGCTCAACTTGCAGGTGTCGAAGTAGTAAGGCCAGCTTTCGGTGATTTTCGCTGCCAACAGTTTGATGACGATGTTCATTGGCTTCACTCCGTCGAAATCGTTGGTGAAGTGGGTGCCTATGCCGAACGAAGGCAGCACATACTGCTTGGCGTAGGCTTGCAGTTCAACAGCCCTGTCGGTGTCGAGGGCGTTGCTGAAGATGACCTGTTTGGTCTTCGGATCAATGCCCAGACTCTTGTATTTGTCAACAATCAAGTGGAGTTGTTCTTTGTTGTCGCCGCTGTCAACGCGCAGACCTTTGAACAGGTTGGCGTAGTCTTCCGAGAAGTTCAGGCTGAAATTGGCCCAGCCGTAGGTGTCGTAGAGGAAGGTACCGAGCGCACCCTTAAAGGTGTGCTTCCATGCGTTCATGGCTATGTTGTTGGCCATTTGCGGGCCGAACATTGCCGCTGTAGCGCACATGAACTCGTGAGCCATGGTGCCTACAGGTGTCAGGTCGTATTTCATGGCAAGGTACACGTTACTGGTACCCACCAGTTTGCCTGGCCATTGCTGGCTGTTGGCGCAGTCTTTCATGGCGCGAACTACCACGTCTTGTGCCTCGAACGACGCGCGTCGGCGTGTGCCGAAGTCGCTGAATACGCAACCTGCTGCAAGCAGTTTCTGTCCTTTCTCGTAGGTCTTCTTGTAGTAGGCGTCGTAGTCGAAAGTCTTGTCTTGTCCGGTCTTGATGTAGTAAAGTTCCGATATGATGGCCAATACCTTTACTTCTAGCAAGATGGTGTCGCACCAATTACCCTCGAAGGCGATGTGAAGGTGTCCTTCAGCGTCTTGGTCTACTTTTACCCAGCGGCTGTCGTAACGGAAGCCTTTCAAGTAGGTGTAGAAGTAGTGGGGCATATAGTAGCATTTGGCCTTCATAAAGGCAATCTCTTCGTCGGTAATGGTTACCGATTCCAGCATCTTGATCTGCTCTTTCAAATCTTCGCCAAAACCAGCTGGATATACGGTATTGTTGCGGTCTACAAACTCGTATTGAACCTGTGCGCGCGGATAGTTGTCTAGTACAGCGCAGCACATGCTGAATTTGTAGAGGTCGTCGTCTGTGAAATGCCTGATTATCTGTCTCATAATATCTTTTGTGTGTTATTTTCTTTTATTTTCCTAGTTCTTTTATATACTGGCTGAGGGCTTCTCCTCCATCGAGCGACGGACAGTAGTCGGTCAGCACGTTGAACTTCTCTTTTCCATAGAGGGCGATGCCGTCTTTCAGAGTGTTCAGTACGCAAATGTCGCCGGCTATGCCGCAAACGTCCACTTGGTCTACGTCCTTTATCATCTGGCCCAGCATAATTCTCGAGTAGCTGTTCTTGAAGATAGAGTACTCTTCGTCGGCCGGATTGTCGCCTTTGCGCAGCACGCAAACTTCGCCTTTTGTTTCGTTCAATGGGGCTATCAGGTGTTCGCTGATGGCCGCTCCAATGGTGTTTTGCACGCAGTGCACTGGCCATGGTCCACCCTCAGCCTTGAACGAGCAGTGGTGGTAGGGGTGCCAGTCGGTGGTCACTACTTTCAGGGTGTATTCGCCATCGTGCTGGCTGATGTATTCGCCCAGTTTCTTCATGGCTTCGTCTGCTCCGCCTACAGGCAGGCTACCGCTGATAAAGTCAATCTGCGGGTCTACTATCAACAATAGTTTTTTCATTTTTTCTGTTTTTATCTTCTTACATTCCACATTTTATTGGCAGAACCATCGAACAATACGTCAATGTTCGCTCCATTCTTCTTATCAATGATTTCCCAAGCCTTCAATTGGATATATTGGTCGGCAGAGAGGTTCATCTCGGCCATATAGGCCTTGTCGGCTATAGCACGCTGTCTTTCCGATTCAGCTCTTGCCTTTTCGGCAATGGTCTTCTGCTCTTCGCTTCGTTTTGCCTGGATGAAACTTGCGGTTCTGTTCATTTCGGTCAGCTGGTCTTTGTTCGGACGGGCCGCACCTGTGGTAACCGATTTGATAATGATTGGGAATTCCTTCTCTTTGCTCAGACTAGCCACGTATTTGCGCATGTCGTTAATCAGCTGGTCGTCTATCTTGTTCAGTACCTCGCGGTTACTGATCAGGTCGAACGGAGAATACATTGAAACATATTCGCGGGTCTTGTTGCGGTAATACACCTGAATGTTGTGCAAATACCAGTTCTCGCCGTAGTTCTGCAGCAAGATTGGGGCTTTCCCCTTCTCAATCTGTATGTTGATGTAGGTGTTGAAGTCGAGCGGGGTGTTGTCGTTCGAGAATATGTCGTCGAACTGTTCGTCGTAACGGACTGGTGTAATGGTGAAATAAATGACTTCAGATGAGAATGCTCCATAGCTCAAGCCAGTGCTGGCTGGGGTCTCGTCAACACCACCATGTCCGAAGAACCACGGTTTCTTCACCCAAACGCCTTCTTGGTCGGCATCTGGTGTGGCTACTGTACATGAGTTGAGTGTTGCTGCCATGGCAAGTGCGCCAATGGCGTAGGTGATAAGTTTTTTCATATTGTTGTTTTGTTTGTTATTTGTCTATTTCGTTCAACATACCTTGCGTTAGCAGTATAGGGGCCAGCGGGTCTTCCACAATGGTGGCTGTTACGTTCTTCAGGGTTTTGTTGCCCCATTTGAAGGTACGTAGCACAACCTCGGTGCCTGGTTCTATACCCATTATGTCGAGTTTCTCTTTGTCGCGTTGCGACACAACATCGTTTTTCTGCATATAGCCGTATTTCAGCAGCATTTGCACGTCCATCACCGATATGGTGAAGATTTTCGCAGTGTCGTTGCTGGTGGTGAAGGTCAGCATCATACCGTCGACGGTGCACGGTATAACCGGCAGGTCGTTCTTGGTGGTGTCGGCCTTGGTGGCCGCAGGTTTGCGGCTTTGTTTTGCGTCGGCCACATCCCATTTTTTCAGCAGGGCCGCATATTCTTGTGTGGTGCTGATGTCTCTCAACTCGCGCTCGTACTTCATTTTGCCGAAGTCGCTGAAACCTTGGTTAAAGGCTTTGTCGAGCATTTCAATCGCTTTGGGTTGCATGTTCATGCTGGCATAGAGCAGGCCGGCGTCGTAATAGTTGGCGGCGGTAGGAAACTTGGCCAACACTTTGTTTTGCCATTCCACCGCATCGGTGCTTCTGCCTTGCTGTTGCAGGGCCAGCGGTTTGCGGTTGTTAGCGGGCAGTGGCATTTTTTCGTTGTCGCCTATGTTCTGGAAGTCGGCGCTCCCGTTCTTCTTGCGTTCGGTCAGCAGTGCGCCGTGCGCATACAGCAGGTTGCTGTTCTTGCGGTCGACTTGCAGTCCCATCTCGTAGTCGCGTTGCGCCTGGTCGTTGTTTTTCTGTGCCTCGCGTATGCGTCCGCGCAGGTAGTAATAATAGGCGTTGCTGGGGTCGGTGTTCACGGCTTTGTTTACCAGAGCCAGCGCGCTGTCTAGCTTCCCCTCGTTATATTTTACGGCACTCCAATTGGCGTAAGCGTCGGCGTTCTCTTCCAAATAGATGGCTTTCTTATATTCTTCACAGGCTTTTGCGTAGTCGCCTTTGCTGCGGTAGCAGTTGCCACGGCTGGCGCATACGGGGGCGAATTCCTCGCCCAGCGTCTCTTCCAGCTTGTTGTAGTCGGCTATGGCCTCGTCGTATCGGTCCAGTTGTGAGTAGATGTGCGCCCTAACCTGCAACCATAGGTCCAAATTCTCGCCAGATGTGACCTTGCGGCTTATTTTGGGCAGCGAATAGGTGTCGCACTGTATTGCCCTTGCGCTGAGCAACGGCATACATTTGGTATAGTCTTCCTGGAAACTGATTTGCTCCATGGCATCGTCGAAGGCCTCTTTGTATTTGCCCATTATCTGATAGGCGTCGCCTCGCTGGGTGTAGATGGCGTTGTTTTTGGGGTATAGGGTGTTGAGTTTCGAAAGGAGGTCGATGGCGCTGTTGTAGTCGTTGCGGCTGGTCATGTTGTCTGCCAGACCGAGGTTGGCCTGCAGGTTGGTCTCTTCCAGGGCCAGCGCCTGTTTATAGTCGTTGTCCGATGCGTCTAAGTCTTTCTTTTGGGCTTGTGCCTTGCCCCTGTTCACGTAGGCGCTCACGTTTTGCGGATTCACCACCAGTGCCAGACTGAAGTCGGTGATGGCGGCATTGTCTTGTCCCATCGACAGGTATACCACACCGCGCTGAACCAGCAATTCGTCTTTCTTTATTTCCTTCTTCTTCATAATGCCGGCTTTGGCGTTCATGGCCTTGTTGATGTCGGCCAGAGCGGTCGCCTTGTCGCCTTTGCCTAGTGCGGCAATCGAACGGTAGTAGAGGCCTACCTGGTTTCCCGAATTGTCGTTCAGAAAATTGGTGAAGTATTTGAATGCGTCGTCGTAGCGTTGTTCCTCTATTGCCAGCAGGCCGTTGCCAATCTCTAGCTCGTTGGCCGAGGCTGCTTTCGTCTCCAGGGGAATTAGTGCGATTAAACTCAGCAGTATAGCATAAATTTTTTTCATATCCGAATGGGTTGTCTTAAACTATAGTTTATTTTCTTGATGTGATTCTGTGAGAAATCCTTTATCCAAACTCTAAAGTAAGCAAAAAAACAGAAAAAACGATATTTTTGCTGCCATAAAATAACAAAGGTCTCTGGAACTTTCTGCCCAAGGACCTTTGCTCTATTTGCGGTGATTGACGTTACCGTTTTATCGGTTTTGCGGTGATGCTATGTATTTTATGGAGCCTTATAGTCCGTCTGGCGTGTCAATCGTACATGTCGTATACGTTAAAAGAAAGATCGCATGTTCGTCAATGTGTATTTACCGTGCCGCTTTATCGCAAATATGGTGGAGTTGTAACTTTCGTCACTTGGTTCTTCCTTTAGGTCGCGGACTTCTTTATAAGGGAACGAAGTCTTTAATTCTTGACCCCTCTCATATCCATTTAACGGAAATTTATAAAGATTTTTCAACTTGTGCAAGTGAAGAATTGAATGAGAGTTCTTTGCATTCAGGGCTTGTCTTCGTCTGCATTTTTGATGTTCGGACAGAAGTGGTCTATTTCGATGGGTATAAATCTGGTTCTGATGGCTCCTTGTCTGACGCGGAGGTCAACAAGGGCGGCTTGTCTGGTGAGGGGTTTGTTTTGGTCGAAAACACAGTTCCCCAAACTGTAGAAAATATGTCGGCCTTTTGTAGTGTCGCAATTTTGCCTTACGTGGGAATGGTGGCCCACAATGGCAGAGGCTCCGGCCTTGGTGAGTTCGTCGGCCAGCAACCGTTGTTGCTCGTCGGCCTGTTGCCTGTATTCCGTGCCCCAGTGCGGTATCACCACAATAATGTGGTGCGGATGGGCCGACTTGTAGGCGGCAATGGTTTCAACCAGTTGCTTGGGCGTGGTGTGGCAGATGCCGCTTTCGCCTTCCCGGTTGTCCCAGCCCGAGAGGCCCAGCAGCGTGACGCTGAATAGGGCTACACAGTCGTTCCCGTTACAGATGAGGGTGGGGCGGTGGCGTTCCGTTTCTGTCTTTCCGTATCCGAGTGGCACAATGCCGGCTTTCTTCAAGTTCTGGTAGGTGTCTGCCACGCCTTTGGTCCCTTGGTCGTAGGTGTGGTTGTTGGCCATACAGGCGTGTGTGATGCCTATGGCGTTCAAACTGTCGGCCCAACTTGGCTCGCCTCTGAAAACAAACGCTTTGGCCGTTGGCTCGTTCACGGTAGTAAGTGGGCATTCAAGGTTGATGACGACGGCATCGGCACTGTCTATTTCTTTCTGTATACCCTTAAACAGCAGACGGACGCCTTTCCGCTCTATCAGGCTTCTGATGCCTCGGTCAAGCATCACGTCGCCAGTCAGCAGTAGTCGCAACTCTTCCTTTGGCGGAACCGGTTTGCAACTGCAGAGTGTAAGGAGGCAGAGGGCAAGTGGAATGTTTCTCCTGAATTTCATTTTGGTGGGCTTTCCTCACGGGTTCACGGTATCTGTATCAGTTTGTGCAACTGTACGCTCAACCGCCATTCGGGGTGTTGTTTGATGAACTCGACCACTTCGTTGGTGTTGCTGCAACTGCAGGGTTGCAGGTATTTGTATTGGCAGTCGAAGTTGCTCCACTGGCTAAGGTCTTGTCCTTGGAAAACGATTTTCAGATCGTTGCTGTGGGTCAGTATCCAGTCCGTTTTGGGGCTGAAGGTCACCCAGTCGATGTTTTGCGGCAGCGTGTGTGTACCGTTGGTCTCAATCTGCACAAAGTAGCCATGGCCCTTCAGCAACTCAACAAACGTCTCGTCTATCCATAGCGATGGCTCTCCTCCCGTCAGCACTACGTGGCGGGTGGGGTATTTGGAGGCTTCCGCCACAATTTCTTCGTCGCTCATCATGCGTCCGTCTTCGTGCGCAGTGTCGCAGAAGTCGCACCTTAGGTTGCATCCCGAAAAGCGGATGAATATGGCGGCTGTGCCGGTAAACCGGCCTTCACCCTGCAGTGAATAGAATATCTCGTTTATCTTTCGCATCTCTCCTTCTTTTTATTCTAGCGCAAAGTTACCAATTCCTACATTTTTTCGGGTCGGTTGGTTATCCTTTCGCTACTATTTCCTATCTTTAAATTCGTTAACCAAATAAATTACAAGGAAATTATGAAAAAATGGATTCTATTTGCTGCTGGTTTGGCTTTCTTTACTACGGCGTGTGAAGAGGAAAATGATGAACCTGAACAACCCCGTAAAACGATTATCCATGACGATGGCGGCGAGGTCTCGCAAACGGATGAGGTTCAGAAGGCTTATGCCTTGATCAATAAGGTAAGAAAAAATCCGTCGGCTTATTCGTCTGCTATGGGGGTCGACCTCTCGGGTGTGAAGAAACGCGATACGCTGACGTGGAACGAGATACTTGCCAAAGTGGCGCAGGCTAAGGCCGAGGATATGGCTAATAACAATTATTTCAGCCATACCGACCTGAGTGGCTATGGTATTAACTACTATGTGAACAAGGCGGGGTATGAAATTCCTGCAAAGTGGTATGCCGACAAGACGACCAACTATTTCGAGAATATTGCTGCCGGTTACAGTACTGGCGAGGCTACCGTCAAACAACTGATATACGATAAAGGGGCCAATAACGCGTCGGCCGGACACCGTGCCTCGTTGTTGGGTATGACCGACTGGACCAGCAATTGTTACGATATTGGTATTGGCTTTGCTTACAATAAGAACTCAAAATACAGGTATTATTGGAGCATCATCATCGCCAAACACAATTATTAAGATTACGCTAATTTTATTACTGATATATGCCACACATTGTTGTAAAGTGTTATAAAGGCAGGTCGCAAGAAGAACTTGCTGAAATTGCAAAGAAACTCGAAGAGGCTGCTCTTGCGGCTTTTGGTACGAATCCGGGTAGCGTTTCGGTCGCTATTGTTCCTGTCGATAAGGAGGAATGGAAGCAGGTTTACGATAACGAGATTTATGGCGATACCGACCACCTGTTGGTGGAGCCGAAGTATAAAATGTAGGGCTTTACAGCCATTGTAGCGCTGTCAGTTTTTCGAAGAGTCGGGTGGCGGTTTCCTCATCGGTTGCACCCATATAGTCGGTTTCTAGTTCGCTGTCGGTTATAGTCAGAGAACAGTGGAATCCTACTAGTTCGGCCTGCCCGTTTTTACGAGCCTGGTCGCATCGTGCAACCATTTGGTTTTTCAGCCAGTCGGTCATCTGTCGTTCAACGTTGGCAGCGTCTTCTGTCAGCAAGTTGTCGGTTATAGTCCCGTCTGGGGCTATAATCTGCACTTTCACATCCAGTTGCGCATAGGTCATAAGCAGCAGGAAGATGGTTAGTGCGTCGGTATAGTTGCCGAAATCGTTGGGGTAGTATAGTTCTATGTTGCCGTTCTTCAGCTCGTCGATAAGCACACCGCTTGCCGACTGCCCTTGCAAGCCGAACCAGCGTCGTTCGGCAACGCCTTCTGGTAGTGTTTGGGTTACTTTCCCACCACGTACAAGGTCTTCCGCGCCATTCAGTTTGGTGCTCATCATTAGTCCTATCACCTTGTCTGTGTTGTACCGGGCTCCCCCGTAGGCAATAAAGCGGTAGTAATTCATTTTATTGGTCTGTTTGTTCAATCAAAGATAAGGTATTTCTGTCAATGAATAGCTATTTTGTTTTTCTAAGAAGATTGTTTCTCTTCTGTTCAAAGTAGTATAGGTTGGCGCGTAAAAAAAAGGAGGACTGTTGAAAATCCTCCTTCTCAAGTGTGGTAAGTTTACGTGCTATACATCTAGTATTTTTGTCACTTTCATAGCGTCTTCCCCTTCAAAAAATTTGGGTTCGCCGACTTCAACGAAGAGGTAATTCTCGTAGCGGAATAATTGTAGCGCCACAAATTGTCTGTCGGCCGATAGCACGATGTCCATGCGTTCGTTCCCGTTGGGATTGTCTATCAGTCGTTCCTTTTTTTCAATCATTGTGTCGAGATCGTGTCCTGTTTTTGCGGTTATCAGGTTGTTCGCAATTCTGCAACCGTCGCTTTTTATGGACATTTCGTATCCTTTCAGCTTGTTGCCGGTTGGGGTGTATACGAAGTCTTTTTTCAGACCAAACCACGATGTTTTTACACTGATATTGGGGTGTGAGGCTACAGCCTCACCCATTTTCATAGATGAAATATTAACCATTTTTGTGATTGATTTGCGCAGACCATAGCCGGGAGGTGTTCCTACCTCTCGAATCTGCTTGTTTGATAAAGATAAATTACGATTTTGTTATCAGGATACCGGTTGAAAATGCGGAATCCTTCCAAATCCTCTTTTGCAGGGATTTTTTGTCTGTCTTTCCTCAAATCACAATACGCCTCAGCGCTATCACATAATAAAGGCGTGAAGCGCTGATGGAAAATGGAGCAGACTCGCGTCTGCTTGTTTTTATAATGGTTTGTTCGTGGCGGTATTCGTTCCCTTGTTTGTGGCTGGCAGTTGGTTTGTCTAGCCCTCCATTGGGAAACTGCGTACACTGGCGGACCCGTTGTTGTTTGCCGCACAGGTGCTGTGGCAGCGTTATCTGGTTACAGAGGTCTCCTTCTTGTCGGAGGGGGAGTCCGTCGTTTTCCAGAACAGCCTCACTGGTGTTATATGCGGAACAATTGGTGCTGTTTGGGGTGGCACTAGTCTCCCAACAATAGGCTGTCAGTGCGCATAAAATTGCGGAGAGACAGTAAAAAATAGTATGTAGGAGTTTCCTTTTCAATAGTTCCTTTATTTGGGTGCTAAATTACGTTTTTTTATCTATAATCACATTTTATTTTGTTCTAATTTCTTTAATCCGAAATACTTTGCTATTTTCGTGCTCACTAATTTTGTTTTACACAGAAAATTACAAATTATGATTGATGTTAAAGGAAAATGGGCGCTGATTACTGGCGCTAGTCGTGGAATCGGTTACCTGAGCGCGCTGTTCATGGCCAAACAGGGATGCAATCTTGTTATTCACAGCCGCAGTATGGAACATTCGCAGAAGGTGGTCGACGAGGTCAAGGCCTTGGGCGTTAAGGCTTATGCCGTTGCGGCTGAGCTTTCTGAACTCGACCAGGTGGCAACTATGTTGGCTGAAGTTGACAAACTTGGCGTACAAATCGACATTGTTTTAAACAATGCTGGTCTGCAAATTGCCTACCGCACCGAGTTCTACAACACACCTATGAGCGACTATATGGTCAGCTATAAGATAAACACGATGGCTCCTGCCATGATTTGCTACCACTTCCTGCCTATGATGCAGAAAAGGGGCTTCGGTCGTATCGTCAATACAACCAGCGGCATCCGTCTCGAACCTGAACAGGCGGGTTATTCTGCTAGTAAGGCTGCGCTCGACAAAATCACTATCGACTTGGGCTCTAAGTTGAATGGCTCCGATGTTATGATCAATCTGGCTGACCCAGGGTGGTGCCGTACCGACCTTGGTGGCCCTAAGGCGCCAAACTCTCCTGAAAGTGCTATTCCGGGTGTTCTTGTTGGTGCTTTTGCTAACGATAAGAAGTGTGGACGTATCTTCTCGGCACAAGACTATGCTGGCATGTCTCTTGCCGATGCGGTCGCTAAGGCTGAAAGCGTTGCTGCTCCGTATTAATCGGCTCGTCCTTACAATTATAAACCGTACAATAGCATTATTGTTTGCTGCTGTACGGTTTTTTGTTTATGCATGACAGGTGGAAAAACGTGGTACTTTTGTGTAAAAAACTGTATGATTGTCTTTCGCTTATTTCGTTATCATTACGTTTCTTGCCTTGTACTGCTTGCTGTCTTTTGTGAAAAATACGTTCCGCAAGACAATGGTTTTTCCCGGCTGCATTTCTTCTATCCTCTTTATGGTCCTATTTTCAAGGAGGTCTCCTTCTATAGCTGGATCTTTTGTGCATCCCATAGAGTCGTAAAAAAAGAGTTCATAGCTGTCAACTTTGTATTTTTTGTTCCAGCCGTTGTTAACAACAACTTTCATCGGTTTGTTGTAATTAATTCTCAATGCCGATAGAGGCGTGTTTTCTATTACTTGTTCTTTCCCGTTCATGTCGGTATAATGGACTTCTGCAGTGTAGACCGGCTGTCGTTCTATCCCCTTTATATTATAGGTCGTTTGGCTGATTAATTGGTTGGTTTTGTAGTCGTAAATGCTGATTGTTACGTTTTTTTCGTCCTTTTTTAAACCTCTAACTTCCCAGCTTTTTAAATCGAAGCAGTCTTTGGACTCGTCTTTTCCGTATGTCGATAGACGCTTGTTTTCAACGTGATATTCTTGAAAGTCCTTTTCGAAGAGCAGGACCCCTTTGTCTATCTCTATCTTAGCGATTGGTTTCACGTAATTTTTCCTCATCAGCAGAAAGGTCCCGTTGTCGGTCTTTTTAATAAAGTTTATTTCCTTATATTCCTGGGGAAATGCACCTTTAATCAGATAATCGCCAGTCGGGGTTATAAGTAGCGGCTTGCTCACGTATTCTGCCTCTGCGTCTATTCCAAACGGTAACAATAACGCTATTATTGCAAGTAGGGTGTAAATTCTTCTCATATAGTTCTTATATATGTTCTGTTGCAAACATAGTGTAAATGAAGGAGAAATGAAAATAAAAAGCCTCGACGAATCGAGGCTTTTGTTTAGTATTTGATGTTTATTCTTCCTTGTGGTTCGGCGTATTCTTTGCCTATGTGTCCTTTCAGGGTGTTTTGCAAGTAGCGCGAAACCATATCGCTCATCGTCTTACTGTCTTTCCGTACAATTTTGCTGTGGCGCAGAACGCCTTTAAATCCTCCTCCAGTAACGGTATAGTCGGTGGTTCCTATGGTATATAGTTTGTCAGGAACAATAGGCTCGTATTGTTGGGTCGCCTTATTCAAGACTTCAACATTGCTTAAGGAATGTTTTAACCCGTCAATTTCGAACCTTATGCCCGACACTTGCGGAAAGTCGCCGTCGGTTTTGGGTAGGGCCTGGATACAGGCGTTTAGTGTTTCCACAATTTTTGAGCCTGTCACTTCCACTATTGTTAGTTGGTTCTCGTATGGAACCAAGTCCATTATCCCGCCAAAAGTTACTTCGCCCGCTGGCAGGTTTGTACGTATGCTGCCTCCGTTCACTAGTGCAATGTCGGTCTTGCTGAAGTCCATAATGGCATCGGCTACAAAATCTCCTGCATTGGTCTCCCTAGTTCTGATGACCTTTTTGTCGTTTTCCCTCACTAACAGCAGGGTCTCGTTGTAGCCAATCACTTTATTGGTGAAACCTTTGCTTTTTTCGTCGGTGATGGCGTAGGCCCGTTTTACGCTCTCGTTTTCCCTTGTGACTTGCCCAATTGGAACCAGCTCGGTGCTGATTTTCCCGTTAGGTGCAATGGTCATTTTCCCGATGTTGGCCAGTTTGGTTCCTGTTTGCGATATTACGACGGTTTGGCCATTCTTGTTGTGCACAGTGTCGCTGGCTATCACCGAGTGCGTGTGTCCGTCGAGTACGGCGTCGATGCCCGTAGTGCTGTGGACAATGGTGTGCGAGTCGGAGTTGAACTCGGTCTTTTCTTCTCCCAGGTGGGCTATCAGTATCACATAGTCGGCTCCCTCTTTCCTTGCTCCGTCAACCGCTCTCTGTATGAGGTATATAAGGCTGTCGGGACTCAGGTTGTAGAGTTCGTTGTAATTCTCGTCGACAAACGCGTACTCTTCGGTCTTTCTTGCGGTTGGGGTAGTAGCCCCTATAAAGGCTACTTTTTTGCAGCCCATCTGTTTCATTACGTAGGGGTGGTAGAGTGGCTGGTTGGTTTTGCTGTCTCGCAAGTTTACGCAAGTGACGGGGGCGCTAAGTTGGTCAAGCAGTTCTCTCATGCGTGGCATCTTGTAATCGAACTCGTGGTTGCCCAGGGTTACAGCGTCGTATCTGGTCTCTTTCATAATGTCTATCACGTACTGGCCTGTTGATATGGCCCCGGCTGTTCCGCCTTGCAGGTAGTCTCCGCTCGATACCAGCGCCACATGGGCCGTGTCGCTTATGGCATCGCGCAAACCAGCTAGTTTCGCATAGTTTTCTGTAGCGCAGTGTACGTCGTTCTCGTATAGTATTACAATGCTTTTTTCTTTTTCTTGGACTACTGCCGGCTTTTGGGTCTTACAGCCGAATAGGCCTAACACTAATCCGTATACAATTAGATGATTGTAAATTTTCATCAGTCTTTTAGTTTATGACTTTGGGGACTCCTTTATAAAATGGTTGTGTAAATATACTGATTTCCTACTTTCCCTAGGTAGGGTCAACCTGTTTTTGATGAGGAAATGCAGACTGCTGTGCTGGTGTTGTTTGCCAGGGAGTATGGAAAAAGGAAAAGGGACGTTTCACAACGTCCCTTTTCAACATAACCTTAACTATGAAAAATCTATCTGTTTTGTTTGCACAACAAAATTGCTAATATATTTTGATATGACAAAATAAATCGACAAAAAAATGCAATTGTTTTAAAATATTTCATTTAACTATATTTTCAGCAGGGTGAAATCCCCCTTTTTTTCAGCGAACATAAAAGAAAAACAGCGACAATCACTTGCCGCTGTTTCCCAATCTAATAAATATGTATTAGTGCTTTACCTAACTTGCAGTTTCTTTATGGTGCATTCACCTGAAGCGGTGTATGCTTTAAGGATATAGATACCTGCAGGTAGGTTGGTGTTTAAGTTGTTGTTGCCTATTTCAGTGAATACAGTCTGACCAACTGCATTGATGATTTCAACTTTGGCGATTTCTTCGCTGCTTACGAGAGTGAAGCTACCGTCGTTTGGATTAGGAGACAACATGATTGACTGATTTTCTGCAACTGCGTTTTCAGTGCTGGTGTAGTCAACCTTGATGTTAACCTGGTAGAGCTGACAATCTTCGAATGCGATGACTGTAGTGTCTTTCTTATAAGAAACACCCTGGAACTCGTTCTTCACTTCCTTGGTCTTCATTTCTGGAGCTGGTTTCCAAATCTTGAAGCTTCCGCACAAGTGGAGCATTGAGAGGTAGTGAACCAAACCATCGTAGTAGCGGTACTGACCAGTTGCGAGTCCTGCGTTCCATGCTTTGTTCAGGTTGGTTTCAACTTGCTTTGTGTATGAAGGGTTGTTCAACAATGCGTAGCAGGCAACTGCGTTGGCTCCGGTCTCACCCAAAGTGTAAGATTCTGAAGCTCCAGAACCGTCCCAGTTGAAGCGTGCGTGCTGGTAACCGTCTTTCTCAAAGAAGTCGATGATGCGTTTTGCCATTGTTTCCTGTCTGTCTTTGTCTACACCGAACAGGTAGTAGTCCATACCGAAGTTCATGGCGCAACGCATTGCGTCGTACATGTATTTCTGTGCATTGTTGTTGTAAGACACAGACTTAGGTGTTCCGTCGAAGTTGTTGTAGTCTGAGAACAAACCTGAGGTTGGGTTTGAAGACTTGTACAAGTGGTTGCGGGTTGCTGTTGCAGCCTCTGCCCATTTGCTGTTGTTAGTCTTAGACCAGCGTGAGAACAAGTCTACGAATGCAGGAAGGTCGTACGATGGGTCTGAGAAGTCTGAACAGTTGTATGGCTGGAATGTAACCACTTTCTGAGACTCGTTGAACAACGAACCAGTTCCACCTTTCCACATATGGCTCAATATGTACTGAGCGTCGTCCATATATTTGCTGTCGTTCCAGCGGTTTGCTGCAAAGAGCAATGCTGTCATGAAGTACATTTCACCGTCAGGTGCGCAGTTCTGGTCTTTCTGTGAACCATCGGTGCCGCACTGCCATGCGAAGTAGCCATCCCACTGGCCGCTCTTGTGCCACATGTGGTTCTTGGCGAATGACCAAAGCTTGTCGAACTCTTCCTTGTGGTTGGTCTGTACGCAGATCATCATACCGTATGACATACCTTCTGAACGTACGTCGTTGTTACCTGTGTCAAGAATGTAGGCTTCGCTACCCTTGTCGTAGTATACCTTGTTGCTGCCCTTGAAGTAGTGGTCCCAAAGTTGGTCGAGCTTCTTCTGGATGTCAGCCTCGCTCTTGCCCAATACAGTAGCGAATGGGCTGGTGTAGTCACCGGTATAGAATGCGCCGGTGTTAGAGGTGCCGTCTGACTCACAAGTTGGGCCAAAGTAAGCGCCATTCTCGTCGAAGAATGTACCGCTGCCTGTTACTGGAGTGTCTGGATTATCTGGGTCATCCGGATCGTCTGGATCATCGCTACCTGCCAAAGTGAACTTGATGTAGTCGAGATTGTTGTAGCTGCTTGCAAATTTTATCTTCAAGATGTGCTCGCCTGCAGTCAGGCTGCTGGTCTTGCCCTTAATCTTTTCGTAGGTTTCCCACTTGCCAGTAGATGAACCTGAAAGTGAAGCCACTTTCTTGTCGTCTATATAGAGGTCAATGTCAATACCTCCGTTTCCGTTAGAAGCGTATGCCTCAACGTTGTATTCGCCAGCTTCTTTTACATTAACAGAGTATTCCAACCATTCGGCATCGGTTGTGTAACCAACTGCGTAACCGTTTCCTACTGATACAATATCAACACCATCTTCACGGTATTCTTCACCTTCGTTGATGTTGTCGGTGTCATAGAAAGATACTTCTGGACCTCCCTTGTCATAGTTTTCTGCTTCCACTGTGCCAGGAATGTCAATTACACCCTTATAAGGTGCCTGATCTTCAATAACTGGTGGTGTACTGCCTCCTCCATGGCCACTCTGGCCTTTCCACGACATTGTCGCATAGGTGTATTCAATTGAACCTTGTCCGCCTCCGGCCTCACATACAATCTTGCAGTCGTATATGCCTCCGAGTGATACACCGTTCTTCTCCCAGTTCTTAAAGTGTTCGCTTACTGAAATGTGTCCGCAAGTGCGGGCCGAAGAACGTACAGCGAAAATCTGTGGGAAGTCGGCGTTTGTTCCCGTTATGTTTGGTGCATTGTAGCGCATACCTTTGTAGAGTTTGTAGGTTGCTCCGTCAACTGTGTATGAGCCAATCTGGTTTGCGCCATAAGGGGTACCCATACCATTATATGAGTCATCTACAATGTAATACTCAATCATTGGACTCTTTGTCCATCCGTATACGCCTATGTACGAATAACCGCCTGCGTTACCTGTCTTTGTGTAGTTATAGTCTGCAGTGATGTCGCCGAGATCTGTATATTTCTTGGTTGCACCTCCATCGTAGTAACCAACACGTGCCAGATAGTCGCCCGAGTTGCCCCATTCTGCCTTGAATGCGCAGTCTGCATCGCCTCCGAAGTAGGTCATTGAACCCTGCCCTTCGTGCTCTCTCCACAACTCGTAGTTGTAACCGTTGCCGATGTTATTGATTCCGTTCTTGGTGACTTTTGTACCGCCTGAGTACTTGTCTTTCTTAGAACAAGGGTCAATAGTTTCGGTCTCGTTGTTGTTCTGGTTGTTGTTATTGTGGTTGTTGTTATTGTTCTGGTTGTTATTGTTCTGGTTATTGTTGTTGTTCTGGTTGTTATTATTGTTATTCTGGTTGTTGTTAGAACCTTCCTTCTCAATATTAACAGTCGCATAAGTGAAATCAACATAACCTGAACCACCACCTGCTTCGGCCAAAATCTGTGCTTCCATCAACTTACCGAGGTTCAAACCGAGTTTGCTCCACTGTCTGAAGTGCTCCGATACGTTGATTCTTCCGCACTGGCGGCGGGTTTTACGAATGCTGAAAATCTGGGTGAAGGTAGAGTTTCCCCACTTCGATGCGCCCGTACGTTGTCCTGACCATACTACATATTCATCGCCGTCTACAGTAATGGTGCCATAGTTCTTACCTATATATGAACCGCCCGGATTGCCTCTGTCGTGCAACCAGTCGTCTACTACGTAGTATTCAATCTGTGGGCTGTCCATCCAACCGTAAACGCCGATGTAAGAGTAGGAGCCACCGTCGTTACCGCTCTTCTTATAAGCGTATTCGGCTACGAGGTCGCCACCTAAGTTGTTCCATGCTGGGTTGTTGAATGTTTTACCAACACGGCCAAGATAGTCGCCCGCGTTGTCCCATTCTGCCTTGAAGCATGCGTCTTTTGGGTACAGTGTTATAGCACCTCCATTTCCATCGCGCCATATCTCATACTGGTAACCAGTAGAGGTATTGCCCGTCTTGTTTTGGTTGCTGATTTTTGTACCACCACTCAATTGAGTTGTTTGGCTACAAGGATCTGCTGCTTGCAGATTGCTTGCTGCCATCAGGGCTGTCAAAAACAGCGCTCCTGGTACGATTTTCTTGTAGTGTTTCATGTGTGAATCTTTTTAGAAACCTAGGCGGCTTTATAAATGCCACTTCGATTTTGCAACATTACTTTTGTGTTTTTCTGTGACAAAAATAGATTTTCGCTATTTCCAAAGCATGGACTTTTTTGACTGAATTTAGGACTTTTCTGCCTTTTTCATCATTTTGTATTTTTCTTTCAGGGTTTATCTTGGGGTTTTGAAATTTTTATCCTAATCTTTTCGCTCTTTATCTCTAATCGTCTCTTTTTTAGGAGGTAATATGGGCACAATGTAAAAAAAATCCGTGCCCTTTCATGTACCCTGATACCGCCTTCTGTTGCTTTCTCGCGTAAAAAAGGAATCCGCACCTCTCGGGAATGAGGTGCGGATTCGTTGCTTGCTTTTGTTTTATCGCTTACCGTCTGGCAGTTCGAAGTTTATTTTCACTCCGGCCTTTATCCATAAACCGGGTTGTTCTATGTTCCCCAAATCGTAGTAGCTTTGGTCAAACAGGTTGCTGGCTTCTGTATAGACCGTGTAGTGCTTGTCGTCCCACGACAGACGCAGGTCTACTATTCCGTATGGCTGGTAGTTGGTCAGCTGTCCTGTGCTTTTGTGGTTGGCATCGTATTTTAGGTAGCCCCCCATTCGCTCGCAGTACCGGTAGGTTACATTGCCATTCAGTTTGCCTGCTATGCGGCTGTCTAAGGTTAGCACCACTTTGTTGCGCAGATATTCTAACGCGTAGTTCGATTTGAATATCTTCTCTTTGTCGTTCCGCTTCTGGTAGATGTAGGCATAGGCTGCTGTCAGCTTGTTTAGCGGACATCCCTTTCCAAAAATCTCACGGAAGTGGAGGCTGACACTGGTTTCTACACCCATATTGGCTAATTCGAAGTTGGCCGAATGGTAGATGTCGGTGTCATTATACATTACCCAGTCTATCATGTCGGTGCCGTAGGTGTAGTAGCCGTTTACCTGTGCCTCTAGTGGGGTGGTGCGGTAACGCGCATTCAGATTGTAGGCGGTCACCTTTTCTGGTTTTAACCCTACGTTCCCTTCCTGGGTCGCACTTTTATAATAGAGGTCGGTGAAGGTTGGCATACGCAGCGCTTGGTTGAACGATGCGGTCAGTTTCCACTGGTCGCTAGGACGGTAACTTATGTCGATTCCGGGATAGAGCCGGAATTTCTCGTCGAGTGCCGTGTTCATGTTGGCTAGTACTCCTAGCGATACCGTTACTTGGTTGAAGAGCAGGTTGTGCTCTAAATAGAGGGAGGTGTTGGTCCGGTTATCCCGTTTGTTGTATAATACAGAGTCTTTTTGTGTGGTGCCGTGCGCTCTGACGTACTCATTCGCGTCGGCAATAGGCCTTCCCAGATTGGTGCTGAGCACTCCCTCGTTCCTTAAATCTGCACCTATACTGGTTTTCCCTAACGCCCATTTCCACCATGAGTTCAGGCTCAGCCCGTACACGTCGCTGCGGTGGAAGTTCTCGCCCTGTCTGTTGTGACGGGTCAGTTGGAAGTGGTCGTAGTTGCGGTTCCAGTAGAGGGTAGGAGAGAGGTGTAGCCTGCTTTTGCTTTCAGCCTTGATGCTGGCCATCCATCTTTCCGTTTCTTCCCACTGGTTGGGGTAGGCGGCACTATAGAAAGTGTTGGCGCCGTATTGTTGGCGGCTGTATCCCAGATGCCAGTTCACAAGTGCCTCTTCGCCTGTGTAGCGGCCCTGGTAGAACGTTTTGCCTTGGTAGAACTGGCTGTTGGTTACAGCTCCGTCGCAACGGTCGTAACCTCCCGACAGCTGCTGGCTGACTTTCCCGCTGCTGATGTTAATGTGGCCGTCTCCTCCGCCTAGTCCGTACTGGCCTCCGAACAGGTGCGCCTGCACATTGCTTTTGTCCTCCATTTTTGTGACAATGTTGACGGCTCCACTGAAGGCAGAGGTGCCAAACAGGCGGGCTGCTGGTCCTTCCAATACTTCTATGCGTTCTATGTCGTCCATCGTTACCGGAAAGTCTGCCGACAAGTGTCCGCTTTGGGGCGAATTAATGTCTACTCCGTTCAGTAGTAGGGTGATTTGTGCGAAAGTCCCTCCTCGGAGCGATATGTCGGTCTGTATGCCCATCTCGCCCCGTTGGCGAACATCGGCTCCGACCGCATATTTCAAAAGGTCGTTTATACTATGCACTGCCGCATGCTCTATGTCTTTTGCGGTCAGCACAGTTACCATTCGTGCCGCTTGCCTTTCGGTGAGTGGCGCACGGCTCGTTGTTACGCTCACCTCTTCTAACTCGGTTACTTCCGCCTGGTCGGTCGTAAGCGTGGTGTCGGCTGTGGTCTTGGCTTTCGCCTCGAAACTGCCTAGCATGGCTATGCTTAGCACGCCAATTGTTACCTGCTTGTGCAGACTGCGGAAGGCCCCGTAAGGGGTGTCCGTAAAACGGCTCCATCGAACAATGTTCTGTCCCATGTTTTTAAATAAATAAGTGGTTAATAAATAAAATGAAGGTCCAAACCAATCTCATTAGAGACTGGCTCGACTTTTTTTCTTTATTTCTTTTGTTGGGGATTTTCTTCGTGCTCCTTCTGTGTAGCCCCGGTATAAATACATTTGTGTAGTGCGCATCTCGGGTTAAAATGGGCCCCGCATCTTGCACATGTTCCGCCCATTTGCTCGTATTCGGAATAAGAGAATTGGTGCCCACAAACTCCACACATCACAGAGGATGCCTCATCTGCGGGAACTGGCCCGAAGTTATGGTCTTCTTTCTCGTTGTGACACTTGTAACAGGAATAGAATTTTCTACATTTAGCGCATTTGTTCGCTATTACGTCCAAAACAGAATGATAGTGTATGCACCGGCCCTCACGGTCGGTTAGTTTTCCGTAAATAACTGAGGACGGTTTCCCAGCCTCTTTACTTTCAATCTGTGGCGTCAGGTTTTGGTCTATCTCAACGCTGTCCATCAGGGCTTCTTCCAAATCGTCTGCACTGGGTTCGTTATGCCGTTCTGCCGGCTCGCTTTCGTGGCTTTGGGCCTTTACGTCGAAACTGGCCAACATTGCCAGACTCAGGACTCCTACGGTCACTTCCTTGTGCAGACTACGGAAAACGCCCAATGTACTGCCGCTGAATCGGCGCCAACGTACCATCTGTTGTCTCATTTTCTGTCTGTCTTTTTTAGTTTTCGCCTGCCTTTTCCAGGTGTGGCGTTCTTTTATGCAAAATTAGAGCTATGTATGGTAAAAAACAAATTTTGAAACGACGGGCTTCCTCTCTCATTCTGGGTATTCTGTATAGATTGCCCATGAAATGAAGGGTTCCAGTGTTTTGTCTTTATATTGTTTTAACCCCATAAACCCACTGACGAACCATAGCTCTTTTGTCTCATTTTCCCGTAGGTTCTTCCATGTTATAGGCACTTTTGTGGTGCCGTTGGGGAATCGGTTACTGGTTAAATAGTCGCTCGATTTTAACTTTTTGTCTAAAAAAGGATTTGGCTTGTAACGTTGCTCAAAGTTCTTCTTGTAGTCGATATCTATGATGTAGGGATACAATTTGTGAATCCATCCGGAAATGGCATATGCGTCGTACATATCTCTTTTGTCTTTGTAGATGTTTTGCCAGAAATCGGCGTCGACTTTCCCTTCCGATGCGTTGATAAACTGGTCTATGATGGGTTCGAGACTGGCCTTCCATTTTTTCATGCCTAATTGGTCGAGTATCGATAACTTTGTCTTGATTAGTTTCCAATCTTCTGTTGTCCCTAGTAGGGTGATGTAAGGAATGCCGCACGCTGTAATTGCCACATAGTCGAATGCTTTCTGCTGCGCTCCGAGCAGTGTTATCTGGTAGGCTGCCTTTATGGTCGGGGTTGTGGTACTGAATTGGGGCACAAATGCGTCGTAAAACAGGGTTCCTGTATAGTTTGAGGTTTTTGTTGCCATGCTGTCAACCAGTTCCTGCCATGCCGGGTCGTATAAGCCTAGCTTATTGTTCTCGACGGTAAGTTGTTGGGAAACCTTTCCCTTGTAGATTTTATGCTTTAGGCGCTTGAAGTTTTCGTTAATGTGTATGGACATGCCCTGACAGATAGTCAGCCATATCTCGTCTGGAGATAACGCTAGTGGGCGATGGTCTTTATAAGCCTGCATCACGGCATTGGGCAGATTGCAATGTCTTGTATACACAAGTTGTTCTGTTCTATGCTCTTGTGGTATAAAATAGGTCCCTCTTTCCAATGCGTTTTGTATTTCTTCTATTTCTTCTTCTCCTAAATAATCTTCCGCAATTTTTACATTATCCACTTCGAAACGGACTCCTTTAGGCACTTCTTTTCTTAGAACATTGTCATCGTTACCTGTGTCAAACTGTTGTTTTTCCCCTTCGGGGGTGTTTAGGCTCTTTTCTTCCTCTTCTTTGAGTATCTTTGCGGCTCTTTCGACTATTTCTGCTATGCTGTCTTGTGGTAATTCCGCTGTTTCCCCACAGAAAATGAACGTTGCCTGCAGCATCACAGTTAATAGTATTGTTTTCGAGTGTTTCTTCATGGCTTTTTTATTGGGAATCCGTTCTGAAGTGCGTTACTTACGCCAACTAACGGAACGGATTAATCGTTAATTTCTTTAATACGCCTTACTGACCTGTTCGTAAAATTCCGTTCAGTTCGTAGATTTCAGGTTGTAAATATACACCAAATTGTTGAAACTGAAAGAATGCGTTTCCCGTTATGAATTTTTTTTCTGTTGTGTACACTATAGAGTTCCGTCTCTAACCCGTTGTCGCATAAATTTCAAAAAAGAAAGGCACCCCACTGCGGGGTGCCTTCTTAATCTAATGTTTGTAAAATGTCTGTTGTTACTTGTTCGTAACAACAATCTTGGTTACTTGGTTGGTTGCAGTGTTCTTCAACATGTAGACACCGTTGCTTAAATTCAGCTTGCCGTTAACAATGGTAACGTTCTTCAAGCGGCAACCCAGTGCGTTGTATACTTCGTACACTCCGTTCAGCGTTTTTTCTGAAGCGGCAATCAGGCTTTCTCCTGTTGCAGATTTCAGCACGAAGTTCATATAGTCCATATCGAAGTAGTCGTTGGTAACTTCAAGTTTCAAGATGTGTTCGCCGTAAGGCAACTCAACATCTGCTTTTACCAATTCGAAGCTCGACCAGTCATCTCCTGTTTTTGGAACTGAGATCTCTTTGGTGATGGCCTTATCGTCGAGGTAGAGTTTGAACGAAGAGGTGTTGTTACCCGATGCAACATTGGCCTGTAGTTCGTATGAACCTTCATCTTCAACAAAGACGGTGTATTCCAACCATTCGCCTTTCTGGGTGTAGCCAATGGCTTTGTTGTCCATATCTACGCCTTCGTTTCGGTCGCCGCCATTGCGGTTCTCCTCGTCGTTGTCGTGGTAGGCATAACCCTCACCTCCGAGGTCGAACTCTTCAGCCTCAATTTTTCCTGGTATTGCCGATGCAATTCCGTTGAAAGGGGTCTGTGGAATGTGTATTTCTACCTCTACGGTGTTTGATGTGAATTCTTTGTTATTCTTGTCGTAGCCAACAGCCCAAATGCTGTGCTTGCCGGCTTCAAGTCCGTCTGCTGTGTAGCTGCTCTTGTCGCTTGCAACCACTTTACCATCCACATAGAGGTCGAACTTGGTAATGTCGGCGTTTACTACCTTTACCGATACGTCTACTTTCCCTGGCGCAACTTCCTCGACTACAGTCGCTGAAACGCTGAGGTCTGCTTTCTTCTTGCCGCATGCGGTAGAGTACTGGCTGACGAATCTCCATATCTCGCGTGAGGTGTGGTAGCAGTCGTTGGCTGGTATGTGTCCTCTGTTTGGTACAGTTGCCAATACAACGTCTGCCTCGCAGTCGCCGCCACTATAGATGGTTTGTGTCGCACAGTCTATTTTCTTTGAGGTTGTGTTGTTTACATCGCAGTTGTTGTGTTTTGCCCAGTTTTTAACAACAGCCTCTGCACCTGCCCATGTACCGTTTGGCTGGTAGTATACTACGTCGTCGCCTGTTCCGTGGGTGTGGATCAATGGCACCGGACGGGTCTTTGCGTTAACGTCAGTACCAAAGTAGCCCGATATTGGAGCGAATGCTGCAAAGTAGTCTGGTATGGTGTTCATACAGTGGTAGGTGAGCATACCACCCATCGAGAAACCGCTCAAGTATACCCTGGTCCGGTCTATCTTGTGGGTCTTTGCCAACTCGTCGATGATGGCTATCAGGAATTTGGTGTCTTGGGTGCCGTTGATGTCCCATTGGGTGCCTACCGACTGCGGATAGGCTACAATGAAGTCGGCTGTGTCGGCCACCTCTTCCCATTTTGTTTGTTCATGCTGGTATTTGATGTCTTGGTTCATACCGTGGCATGAAATCAAAAGCGGACGGTTGGCGTGCGCATTTTTTGGAGCGTATACCGACACTTGGCGGTTGGTTACGTAGATGTCTACATACTTGCCTGTGGTGACACCTGTCAACAATTCATTGCTGTTCTGGTTCGGATTGTCGTTCGGGTTGTCATTAGGATCATCGTTGTTCTGTTGCGATGCCAGTTTGAATTCCAGATAGTCGATGTCGAACCAGTCGCCTGTAACTTCCAACTTCAGGACGTGTTTGCCTTTGGTCAACTTGTTAAGCTTGGTGGTCACAGTTTTAAATACATCGTAGTCTCCTGTGTTAGGCACATCAATGAAACCACCCGGTGTGCCGTCGTCGCCAGGTATGATGAACTGGTTGTCCATATAGAGCGTGAACTGGCCTGAAGAGCCTCCTGAGGCTACGCGCGATTCAACAACATAGTCGCCGTCTTCTGCGACATCTACGGTATATTCCATCCATTCGCCCACTTGGTTGTAACCCACAGCGGTGTTGTTCATGTCTATACCTTCATTACGGTCGCCGCCGTTGCGGTTCTCTTCGTCGTTGTCGTGGTAGGCGTTGCCCTCACCTCCTAGGTCAAATTCTTCTGCTTCTATCTTGCCTGGAATCTTGAACGGTGTGCCGTTGTAGGGCTCCTGTGGATTCATTATTGTGATGGTTACTTTCGAAGAGGTGTATTCTTTGTTGTTACTGTCGTAACCTACTGCCCATATCTGGTGCTCGCCCCGGCTTACGTTCTCCCAAACGAACGATTTGTCGGTTGAGATAACCTTGTCGTCGGCGTATATTTTCACGTCCTTGATGTCGCTGTTCTCAAGTTTTACACTTATCTCCACCTCTCCTGGCTCTGATTCGGTTTTTGCGAAAGCGGCTACTGAGATGTCTTTCTTTTGAACCGGATTGTCGCCCAGCAGTTTGAGCATGGTTTCTGCGTAACGTTTGCCCAGCAGTTTGTAGCCGGCAACCGAGAAGTGGTACTGGTCGTTGGCGGCTTCACAACCGTCGGCAGAAATCACGTGTGCGGTTGGTATCACATTTGGCACTTTTCTGACCACATTGTTGTGGCTGCTGCATGGACCCGAATAACGTACTTCGCCAACCAACAGCGGAACTTCTGACGCGTTCAGACCGAGGTCTTTCAACATTTCGTTGTACACTGCGTTCAAACGGTTCGGCCAGTCCGACTGGTTGGTGTTGGTTTCACCCTGGTGTACCAGAATACCCTTGATGACGCCAACTTTCTGCGCCTCTTTGGCCATATCTATAAGGCGGCCGTAAGGGTTACCTCCGTACGAATTGGCAATGTTTTTCAACCACTGTTCGGCCGATTGCAGGTAGCTTTGGTATTTGTTCTTTTCAAACAATGCGATGTCTGCACCGCCTACTGCAACCACTACAACACCAACTTTGATGCTTGGGTCGAGTTTTTCTACCATTGTTCTACCGAAATAGTCTACTGGGCCGAAGCCTGCGTCGCAACGGGCCAACGGTGGAGTGGCGGTGTACCACTGGCCCTTCTTCCTTCCACTGCCGTTGCTGCAGTTGTCTCCCGAGTAAAGGAGTTGGAAACGGTCGCTGACTCCTTGTGTCTCTGAATTCGGAACACTAGCCGCTCCTTCCATGTTGGACTGACCCCAACACAGATAAATGTGGAAGTTTGGGTCGGGCTCTGCCTGTACGGTCAGAACTGCGCCAAAAACCAACATGTAGAATAGTGTTAATAATTCCTTGTAAATGTGTTTCATGGCAATTGCAATTTGGTTTATGCAAAAGTATTATATAATTATGTACACTAATTTGTACTTTTTTTACATTATCTAATTTGATAAAAAAATCATATCGCATGCCGAAAAAGCGCACTGTTCTACAACATATCTCTGTTTTTTTGATACAATATTACGATTTAACAAATACATTTTTCTCCTGTTTTTCTTCAGTGAAATCTCTCCCTGCCTTCTTCGGTAGGTTCTTTTAGGTAACTATGTCTTGTTTTTTTATGTCCGTTCTTGTTACTGCTGCGGACCCGAATGTGTGTCTCTAATTTAGAATTGGAAGTAGATAAAGGCCTGCAGGTCGGCCGTCATAAATTGGTATACTATAAACACAACAGCTACTACTGCTATTGCCATTACTGGCAGCGGAAGTAGGGCAAAGTTAAGTCGGTACCAGCGTTTTAGGTGGTCGGGCAACCAGTGTATAATCAAACCTGTCACTATTAGGCCGAATACGAAACGGTAGGCTACAAGCATGTCGATTATGGTTGCGCTGTTCCAAGCGGTCGCCATCTGTTCTACCATCGTCTTGGTGGTGTTCCAGGCTACTTTGTTGGCCTCTGCGGGGTCGAGGTTCGAGCCCGAGCGGAAAAACAGGCGGGTGAAGGTAATAAAGACGAAGGTCTGGGCTATGGCCCATACGTGCTCTAGTTTGGCGTGTGCCTTCTTGCCGTCGAACAGGTTATACAGCATGCGGATGAATGTGCCAAGGAACAAGGCACTTGTCCATACCAGTCCGATGCGGTAGGCTGGCAGCTCGTAACGGTAGTCTAGGAAGAGGAACAACAGTGTGACTAGCATTATGGCCAGTGTGCGCACATACACGTCCCACTTCTTCCAGAACTCGTATACCACCATTCCTAGCCCGTTCAATCCGCCCCAAATCATAAAGTTCCAGCTGGCGCCGTGCCACAAACCGCCTAGCAGCATGGTGTTCATACGGTTCAGGTTGGTGTTTATCTTTTTTCGGGTGTCGGGCTTTACCACTGCTACTACCGATATTGTGACGGTGACTATGGCTACGATTACCGCAACCCAGATGCTGCCGCTAAGCAATGCGCCTATGCAGGCTATTGTTATTATGCAGCAGTAGGTGCCGAAACTGGCTTCGCGGTTTCCGCCTAGCGGTATGTAGAGGTAATGCTGCAACCATTGCGATAGCGATACGTGCCACCTTTTCCAGAAGTTGCCCGGATTTGGCGCCTTATAGGGTGAATTGAAGTTCAGAGGCAGGTAGAAGCCCATCAGCATGGCCACGCCGGTGGCTATGTCGGTGTAGCCCGAGAAGTCGGCATAGACCTGCATGGAGTATAGCATCAGCGCCGAAAAGTTCTCGAAGGGGGTGTAGAGCGTGGGGTTCTCGAAGATGCGGTCGACGAAGTTGACGGCCAGGTAGTCGCTGAGGACGATTTTCTTGACCAGGCCGTTGATTATCCAGAACACGGCGATGCCGAACTGTCGGCGGCTGAGGAAGAATGGCCGGTAGAGCTGTGGCACGAACTGGTCGGCACGCAGGATGGGGCCAGCAACGAGCTGCGGGAAGAACGAGGTGTAGAAGCCAAAGTCGAAGATGTTGCCCACGTGGGCTATCTTGCGCTTGTAGACATCCACTATGTAGCTGATGTTCTGGAAGGTGAAGAATGAGATGCCGACAGGCAGGAGTATGACGGAAGCGTCAAAGTGGTTGGTGCCGAAGGCGCTGTTGGCCCACAGGGCCAGGTGGTTGACGACGGTGATGGAGGTGCCGAAGGTGGCGTTGTAGAGGTCGGTGAAGAAGTAGGCGTACTTGAAGTAGCAGAGCACGAGGAGGTTTATCGTCACGCCGGTGGCCATGAGGGCCTTGCGGCGCGGTTGCGAGGCCGTGGCGTCCATGCGTATGCCGAGCCACCAGCCCAGCAGGGTGGAGAAGACGAGCAGCAGCATGAAGAGCCCCGAGGTCTTGTAGTAGAACAGAAGGCTGACGGCGAAGAGGTAGCCGTTGCGCGCCACGCGGCGGTGGCGTGTCAGGGGGCGGTCGGTGCAGAAAACTGTGTAGACGGCGAAGACGATGAGGAAGAAGGCCCAGAAGTGTATCTGTGTGAACAGCAGGGGGTGGGAGCTGTCGAAGCTGAAGAGTTGCGCTAAGTATTGCAGGATGTCGTTCACTTGTTGCGATGTTTCTTGAGGGTGTCGTTGAGTGCCTGGTAGAACAGGTCGCCGACGAGCTGGTAGCCCTTGGCGGTGAAGTGCACGCGGTCTTTCTGCGCCAATCCGTTCTTGTACCAGGTATCCATTGACTTGAGTCCGCCCATCACCTCGAACAGGTCCCACACGGCACCGTCAGTGTCGTGGGCGAGGCGGTAGAACACCTCGCGGGCCAGGGCTCCGTTGGGGTTGACGCGGTAGTGGCGCCCCGTCTTGCGGAAGCTGTCGTTGTTGGTGACGAAGATGAAGGCGCATTCGGGGTTGACGGCACGCACGGAATCGATGAGTTGCAGGTAGTTGCGGCGGAAGGCTGCGGTGTCGAAGTTGGTGGGTACGGCGTCGTTGATGCCGATGCCGAAGATTACAACGTCGGGATGCAGCAGGCGCAGGTCGCGCACGAAGTGCCTGCAGCGCAGGTAGTCGGGCACTGAGGCGCCGTTTACACCGATGGAGTGGTAGCTGAAGCCCGCCTGCCGGTTGTCGAGCAGAATGCCTGTTACGGAGAACATGTCGCCTTCGCGGCACGGGAGCACGATGCAGAAAGAGTCGACGGTGTGGCCGAGGTTGAAGAGGTAGCGGTCGGTGCGGTTGTCTATGTATGAGGGGTATACCTCGCGGCTTCCTATGCGCAAGCGTGGCATCACGCCTTGGTCGCTGTGGCCGAGGAGGATGATGCGGTCTGTGGCGTAGTTCACGCGTGGCTCGTTGAGCTTGATGCCTATCTCGGTGTGTGTGTCGGCTGCGGTGACAGCTATGCCGCAGAGCCCTAAGGGGTAGGTGTGATCCTTGTGGACATTGCGGGTGAGGATCATCTTCTGCGGACAATGCACGCGATAGTCGGCGGGGTTGTTGCAGCGTGCCGCCGCCGAGTAGGGGAAGATCATGCCGCGCGGCCCCACAAGGTCGGGGTTGTCGGTCATGATGTTGCAGCGCACGGTGTTGGAGAGGCTGCCGGCTTGCACATGCGAGCCGCCGATGTGGACGATGTTAATGTTGCCCTGGCGCGTGGTCTGGAGGCGTTCCCAGCGGTTGAGCAGCCGGTTGATGGAGGGGGAGGTGCTGTCGTAGTGCAACACGTTGGCGCTGTAGCGTATGAACTTATAGTAGGGATTGTCTTGCGCTGCTGTTTGCTGCAGAAACGCGACAAGCAGGACAAGACAAGACAGCAGTCCGGCTTTTTTCATCGGCCACCTCCTCTCTTGCGGCGGCTGTTGCGTGCCTTCCTGTTGGTTTTGGCTTTGCTTTTCTGTATGGCTTTTTTCTCAGCCTTTGGCTGCAGCTGGGCCCAGCGCTGCTCAAGGATGTAGAGGCTGTGGCTGTTGTCGAAGGCTTCGGCCAGCAGGTCGCCCATCTTGTCGGCGCCTTTCTGCGAGAAGTGTATGTAGTCGTTGCCGGCAAGGCCCTGACGTGTCCATTGCGGCATGGTGTTGAGGCCCCCCATGGCATGGTAGATGCTCCAATAGGCGGCGCCGTTGGCAGTGGCGGTGGCGGCAAGGCTGTCTATCAGTTCAGGTATTATGGGATAGGTCTGCACCTCGCCGCGTATGCGCTTGCTCATGTCTGAAGGCCCGACGAACAGCAGCTTGGCTTTTGGGCAGCATCGGTGCACATAGGCTATCTGCTTGGCTATGGAGCGGCAGTAGGTGGAGATGTCTTTGGAGTCTTTGAGGTATGGCAC
>DETD01000029.1:0-581 GCA_002362105.1 Bacteroidales bacterium UBA3297 | reverse complement strand
CTGTGTTGCCGCCGAACTGGAGGATAATCATACCTATGTCGAGAGTGGCGTAGGCGGCGGTGAGGAGTTGTTCGTTGACGAGGGTGAACTGCTGGCCGGAGCAGCCGCGCATGGGTATGTTGTCGACGGCGATGCCGCCGCTGTCGGCGTCGATGGTGATGGCATACAGGTCGGCATTGCCGCTGACATGCAGCCGGATGCCGTTGGTGACGGTGTCGGTGCGCCACATAAGGGATCCGACCCCTTGTGGTGCGTTTTTCTGCTGCGACTCCTTTTTGTTTTTGAGGTTTGTGAAGGCAGCTACAAGGCCGCCGCGGTTGTTGGCCACCAGCTGCACACGCTCGAAGTTTTTGGCGGCATCGTCGACACGGTTGCTGTTGGCACTCTTCACGGTGACCGTGGCGCTGCCTCCTTCAAGGCGGAAGCATTGCATCATGAGGCCGTAGTTGCCGCGGCTGCGCACAGCAAGGCTGTCGCCGAAGGAAGCGAGGTGTATCAGGTCGCCGCTGTTGCTCTGGCGTACCGTCATGGTGGGGGTGGTGGTATGGAAAGGCAGCATGCCGGGACCGCCGCCGCCGTAT
>DETD01000027.1:26492-39379 GCA_002362105.1 Bacteroidales bacterium UBA3297 | reverse complement strand
CGGTGTAGCCCGAGAAGTCGGCATACACTTGTAGCGAGTAGCCGAACAATGCCCACAGTGTCTCGAAACCGCTGTACATGTCTGGATTGGTAAATACGCGGTCAACAAAATTCACGGCAATGTAGTCGCTCAGTATTATTTTCTTGGCCAATCCGTTCAGAATCCAGAATACGGCTATGCCAAACTGGCGGCGCCCCAGGTGGAAAGGCTTGTATAGTTGCGGTATAAAGGTATTGGCCCGTACAATCGGACCTGCTACCAGTTGCGGGAAGAAACTGACGAAGAAGCCGAAGTCGAGCAAATTGTCGAGTGGCTTTATCTTCTCGCGGAAAATGTCCATCAGGTAACTGATACTCTGGAAAATGAAAAACGATATGCCGACGGGCAGCAGTATGTTGTCTACATCCCACAGGTTGGCGCCTGCCACGCTGTTACCTATCCATGCAAAAGCGTCCCACACTTTCAGGTGTAGTCCGCTCAGGTCGTTTATCAGGTTGGTGATGAAGTAGGCGTATTTGAAGTAGGCTAGAAGACCGAGGTTGACTATCAATCCGGCTATCAGTGCGCCTTTCTTCTTGCCCGGACTCTTGGCGTTAAATATCCATTTTCCGCAAAAGAAGCAGAAGACAACGGTAAAGGTCAGCAGTAGCACAAATATGCCGCTACTCTTATAGTAAAAGAAGAAGCTGGCTGCGCACAAGAAGGTGTTCCGCATGGCAATGCGTTTGCCTATCAGGGCAAGTGCACCCAATACCACTCCGAAGAACACCCAGAAGTAGAACTGGGTGAACAAAAGGGGCGAATCGCTATCGTAGCCTAAAATTCCGGGTATGATGTCGTTCATTTTTTCTCGCTCTCCTTATGCTTATGGTAGAATTCGTAGTAGTTGAACAGTGAGTTGCTGAACATCTTTGCCATCTCTGTCGCTCCCGTGCGGGTCAGGTGGGTATAGTCGCTGGCCGCCAGTTGCGGATGCTGGTTCACCCAGTCAATCATTGAGTTGTGACCACCCATCACGTCATACATGTCCCAAAAAGCCACGTCGTTGGCTAGTGCGCAGGCTTTCATGCTGGCAATGTGTTCTGCCAGGAATGGACGGCTTTGAATCTCTCCGTCTACCTTTATGCCCATGTCGCTCGGTCCCATAACTATCAGGGTCGAGTTCGGACAGGCTTTCTTTATCCATTTCAACTGCAGGTCGAACAATTGTCGGTAACAGTCGATGTCTTTCTGGCTTTTTATCAGTGGCATAGCGTTGCCTCCAAACTCCAGCAGTATTAGCTGCGTGTTCAGCTGGTCGTGCATATAGGTGAAGAGGCTGGCGTCCATTCGGGTGAAGAAGGTGCCACGGCTGCCACGCATCGGAATGTTGTCGGCCGATATGCCGCTACCGTTTTCCAACGACACGCCATATACTTCTCCGGTGCCTTTCAGTTTCACGGTGCAGCGTTTCAGGTCGCTCATAGGTGTCCATGTAATAACGCTGGCGCCCTCGTTGGCGTCGGGTATAGTCTGTATGTATGCTTTCCCGTTTTCGCCGACCAGTGTGGCTTGGAAGTCTTTGCTGGTTTTACCTACAAACAGGCGTATGCGGTTAAACGACGGGTGGCTTTCCATTTTTGAGGTAAGTGTGAATTGGGCGTTCCCTTCAAATTTCACATATTGTGCCAGTGCGCCGTAGCGTTTGTGCATGGCCTCTTTCTGTAGAGTTCCATCTATTATGAATTTTTCGAAATTCGGGGTCGTTTTCCAGCGGACGCTGTACGAGCCTCCGTCGTTTTTAACGATGGGAAGCAGGCCCGGACCCGAGCCTCCGAAATGGTCTTGCAGGCTCTTCCTTATGTACGAGGTTATGCGGTCGCCTTCAATTTGAGAGTCGCCGTAATGGGCAATGTGGATTAGTTCGCCACGCTTCAAACAGGAGTCCATGTTGGCAAACAGACGGTCGAAGTAATGGATGTCGTTGTGGGGTAGGTAGATGCGGGCCGGACTCGTTTCTGCAAAGGTGATGAACTGCGCATTGTACTCGTTTTCGGGATATTCCGACTTCAACTGCATGGCAATGCTTAAGTCCTTTATGCGCTCAACAGGTGTCTGTTCTTTTTCTTCTTTCTTCTCAGACTGTGCTGCCGAAGAGTCTTGGCCGCCTATAAAACTGAGGCCGATGTATTTGCTGGCTTGTGGAAAACGGAAGGTGTGGAGGTCGGTCTTTATGCCCTCGCTCGGCCATGTGAAGGACAGCAGTCCTAAACATAGAACTACTCCAACATAAAATGTAATCATCTTCCAGATGCGCATGACTATCGTTACTTTTTCTCCTGTCGCTGTTTTTATATCAAGTCGCAAATTTACACTTTCTTTTATAAAATATCTTTCTGTTTGCTTTGTTATTTGCCTTTTATTCGGTGTCTAGTTTTTAGCACTTTACTCTCTTTTTCGTATATTTGCGTTATAATTCGGTAGATATGGGAAACGATTTATTCGAAAACACAGAAAATACTGGCGCGGTAGCATCTGGCGCCTATGGCGATAATAGTATCCGTACTGTTGAGGGACTTGACCATGTGCGTTTGCGTCCGGGTATGTACATCGGTAAACTTGGCGATGGCTCACATTCCGACGACGGTATCTATATCTTGATTAAGGAGGTGGTCGATAACGCTATCGACGAATTCCGTGCAGGATATGGTAAGCAGATTGAAATCAACCGAAACGACCGTACTATCAGTGTACGTGACTACGGACGTGGTATTCCGTTGGGTAAGTTGGTTGACTCTGTCTTTAAAATGAACACCTCTGGTAAGTTCGACGACAATTCCTACAAGCGTTCTGTCGGTTTGAATGGTGTGGGTACAAAGGCTGCCAATGCGCTGTCTTCACACTTTGTCGCTCAGTCTGTCCGTGAGGGCAAAATGCGCCGTGTGGAGTTTGAGCCCGTTTGGGATGGAAAGGCCTACCGTATTACCATTAAAAGCGATACGGGTGAGGTCGAAAACACTGAAAAGCTGGCCGATGGTACGCTCATTGAGTTTACTCCAGACCCGCATGTGTTCGAAAACTACCAGTTCCGCGACGACTTTATTGAAACCATGCTTAGTAACTATTCTTACCTTAATGTGGGCCTCACGCTCTATTATGGTAAACAGAAGTTCTATTCTAAGAATGGTTTGGTCGATTTGCTAAAGGCTACGTTGACCGAAGAACCGCTCTATCCGATTATCCACTTAAAGGGTCCTGATATTGAAATTGCCCTTACCCACTGTATGCAGCATGGCGAGGAATACCATTCTTTTGTGAATGGTCAGCATACCCGTGACGGAGGTACACACCAGTCTGCTTTCCGCGAGTCGGTGGCTACTGCTATCCGTGAGTTCTACGATAAAAACCAAGACTTGTCCGACATCAGACAGGGTATAGTGGCGGCTATTGCTGTCGGTGTTTCTGAACCGACTTTCGAGAGCCAGACTAAAACAAAACTTGGCTCTACTTATGTTAATCCTACCGAAAAGGACGATTCTAAGAAGATTACCGTAAAGAAATTTGTCGGAGACTTCGTTAAAAAGGAAATCGACGACTTCCTGCATAAAGACAAGAATACGGCCGAAGTCCTTCTCGATAAAATACAGCAGGCCGAAAAGGAACGCAAGGCTATTGCCAATGTCAGCAAGGCTGCCCGTGAACGCGCTAAAAAAATCAGCCTGCATAACGACAAACTTCGTGACTGTCGTGTGCATTATTCCGATGCAAAGCCTGTTCCGCGTGACCCGTCGAACAAGGAAGACAAAGGAGATTTGCGCGAAGATTCGTGCATTTTCCTTACCGAGGGTCTTTCTGCGAGTGGCTCGCTTACGGCCAGCCGCGATGTACGCACACAGGCGGTGTTCAGCCTGCGTGGTAAACCGTTGAACAGTTTTGGTGATACCCGCGAGGTGGTTTACAAAAATGAAGAGTTCAACCTGTTGCAGGCTGCACTGAACATTGAAGACAGTCTCGACACGCTTCGATATAACAAGGTGATTATTGCAACCGATGCCGATGTCGATGGTATGCACATCAGGCTTTTGTTGCTTACGTTCTTTATACAGTTCTTCCCCGATTTGGTGAAGACGGGGCACGTCTACATTCTGCAGACGCCGCTTTTCCGCGTCCGCGATAAAAAGCGCACTTTCTATTGCTACACCGACGAGGAACGCATAAAGGCTATACAAACCATAGGTCGCAATGCTGAGATTACCCGATTCAAAGGTCTTGGTGAAATTAATGCCGACGAGTTTAAAGACCTTATTGGTGAAGATATGCGCCTCGACCAGGTGACAATGCGTAAAGACGACGCCGTTTTCGACCTGCTCCGCTTCTATATGGGCTCGAATACCCCAGAACGCCTCGATTTGGTGGTGAACAACCTGATTATTGAGGAAGATTTGGTTTTCGATGATGATAAAGCCTGAAAATGGACGCGAGAAGGGGAATGGTATAATGGACAAATAAGGAAGATATTTTGAAAATTACTATACTAACCGTGAAAAACAAATTCAAACTTTTTGTTTATTGCCTCTTGACTTGTTTGGCAATACAGTCATGCAGTTTTTTCAATAAGACTGAAAAGTTAGATCATCTGACTGGTATTGTCCGCGACGATGCCGGAAATCCATTAAAAGACGTTGTGGTTACATCGGCCAACGTGTCGGTGAAGACCGACGAGAATGGTCTCTTCAACTTAGAGCGTATTGCTAATGTCGATGACCGTTATGTGGTCTCTTTCAGTCGTAAAGGATATTTCCGTTTGGTTCGTTCGGGTGACCAGGCCTCTGCCGAGGTGCTCGAAGTGGTGATGCAGCCAACTAAAAAGGCGGGTGTGAGCAACTGCACTACCTTCAGCGCCGCAAAGGGGAGCAAGGTAAAGGTGGGTAAAACCCAGGTCAACATCCCTTCAAACAGTCTGGTGCGTACCGACGGTAGTGTGTATAAGGGTAACGTAGACCTCCAGATGCTCTACCTCGACCCTAAACGTGAAGATTTTGCTGCCACCATGCCGGGCAGTGACCTTAGCGCAAAAGACTCAACGGGTGCAGAAAAGGCCTTGGTCTCTTATGGTATGATTGACGTGGAGATGCTCGACGACAAGGGGGGCAAACTGCAGTTGAAGTCGGGCTCTGCTTCCGAAATTACTTTCCCTATACCTGAAGGTATGGCCGACAAGGCGCCTGCCGAGATGCCTTTGTGGAGTTTTAACGAAGAAAATGGTGTCTGGGAACAGAGTGGTGTGGCTGTTCGCGATGGTGACGTTTACAAGGGTACAGTTGGGCACTTCTCGTGGGTGAACCTCGACGACCCTAAAGACTACTGTGTGCTGCATGGCACGGTGGTCGACGAGGCGGGCAACCCGTTGTCGGGCCTTCGTGTTTCTGTCGAGCAGGTGGCCGTCTATACCAAGGCCGACGGCTCTTACAGTGTCCGCATCCCAAGTGAAACCCCGGTGAAAGTCAGCGTGAAGAGTGGCGACTATAACGGTTATACTCCAGAGGTTAGCATCGATATTGAAGGCCAACCGGGCAACTCTAAGTTTAAGCAGGACTTAAAGCTCCCTGCTCTGCCAACCCTCAAGGGTAAGGTCAAGAACACCTGTGGCGACAATACGGCGTTTACCCTCTTCTGCAAGTATGAGAAAGATGGTAAGCAGCAGACTTCTGGCCTTAGCATGTGCAAGACCGATGGAACGTTTATGGTACGTTTGCCAATTGGCGCAACCAACCCTGTCCTTTTTGTTTCCGCTCCCGACGGTCAGACTGTTGAGCAAAAAGTGGAGAACTTCAGCGGTAGTGACATCGATTTGGGTGATATTAATGCTTGTTATGTGGAATTGGTTAAGCGTGAGCAACCTCAGTTGAGCATCGACGGCCAGAATACACCTATCGATTATGACGATTGTGACTATGCTGTTTTCAGGGAGAAGGGCAAGGCGGTTGAAATTTGTTTTAATAACGACCTCGAAATCTACCTCGAAAACTACACCGAGAAGTCCAATAAGTTCAATGCACGCATTAAACTAAACAAGCAGGGCTACCAGTCAACATCGGCGCAGGTTGAGCGTGTTAAGGTCGACAACCGGGTGCAGCTGAAGATTACTTCTGTGGGATATACCGAAAAAGACAGTGTCAGAAAAGACGCCAAGTTCGATGCGGTAGTTTATTCAAAAGTGTTCTACAATGGAGCTTGCGAGAGTTTGAACAAGATTTGTTTGCCTAAGCAGTTGAACAAGGCCCGTATGCCAATTACCTACGCCTTCGAACAGGATGTGTTGTCGCTTCCAGACATTATGTTGTGCTACGATAAGTATTCAAGCGAATACGATGCGGCTTTCTTGCTGAATGCTTCTGAATGCGACGAACCGTTACACCTTACGCTGGCATATAAACATGCCACTAAGGCCGATGCAAAGAGTTTTGCGGAAGAATTGGTTAAGAAAGGCTTTGTCAAGAAGAATGAACATACTTATGAAAAGAACGACATTTCGGTTGACATCCATCAGGGAAACCTTATCCTAACCAAGAGTGAAATTAGTACTACCACACAAATGGTGGTGTCTGTTTCAACTGGCTTTGGGGCTTGGATTAAGGGCATTATCAAAAAGTATTTTACCCCATCTTGGCTCTCATAAGATAGCTTACTTGTCAAATAATCCTATAGAAAAGTTTTCCTTCCATTCTCGGAAGGAAAACTTTTTTGTTTAAGAAGTGAACGGTGTACCCCCTTGTCAAAACGAGTATAATACATTATGATATTTTTTGTAACTTTGCGTTTGTCAGTTGTTAATAGTCTGTTTGTGATTTATTCAACCTCTGCAATAACTACCTTTTATTTTGGTTTGTGTTGAAAACAAATACTCGAAAATGATACTAAAAAAAATTATGTTGTGGGCCTTGCTGCTATTGGCAGTTCCATTAAGTGCCCAAAAAACGTCTGGAACAGATTTCTGGATGGCATTCATACAGAATGTAGATACTGATATGGATAAGGAGTATTTCTTGAGGGTCTTTTTGTCGGCACAAGAGGCAACTGAAGTCACCCTTGAGAATGTGCAAATCGGTTATAAGAAAACGATTTCTGTTGGAGCTAATTCCTTGGAAAAAGTGATTGTACCGTTCGACGACTTTAACGTATCTGAATACGGCGAAGTGGTCAACAAATCACTTCACATTACCAGCGAGAAGGAAATATCCGTATATGCCGAGAACTACCAGAATGCCAGTTGCGATGCCACACTGGTGTTACCAACTGAGGCCTGCGGTTCATATTACATTATACAGAACAATGTAAGCCGGACAGAATCGGCAAAATATACATTCCGTCCCAGCACGTTCAACATCGTTGCTTTTGAAAACGGTACAGAAGTTGAAATTACACCAACCCTGACCACCTCCGACGGCAAACCTGCCAACGAATCTTTCACAATAACATTGAACAAGGGAGACGTCTACCAGGTGGCAAACTTGGAAGAAGACATGGGAAAAGGCCTTTCAGGGTCACAGGTTCGGGTGTTGTTCGGAAAGAAAGTAGCAGTCTATTCTGGAAACACTTGTTCGAATGTGCCAGACGAATGTATTTCAGGCGATTCAGATATTCTTTATGACGTGGCCTATCCGGTTTCATCATGGGGTAAGAGCTTCATCATTCGCCCCTTCTTAAACTGTAATTACGATATGATAAAATGTACCGCTTGCAAAGATGGTACAAAAATCTACAAAAACGGAGAGTTGATAGCCACCATTAACGCATTCGAATCGTACGATTTTATTGTGGCCGAGTCTGATGGGGCATTCAAGTTGGAAACATCAGAGCCAGTAGCCACCTACCAATATATGACTAGTTCGTTATACCTGAAGGACAGAATAGGTGGCCCTTCGTACCAATATGTGGCACCGATAGAACAGGCCATAGGGGAAGTTACCTTTTCTACCATTGCACATGACAAACTGTATTACCATTATATAAACTTAGTTATCAAGACTGAAGATGTGGAGACTGTTACATTGAATGGAAAAACAGGATTCGCCAATTTCTCTCCTGTCGACGATGTCTATTCTACTGCTTCTGTCAGCATAGAAGAGGGTACTTATACACTTCGGGCTAAGAATGGTTTTGTGGCTAATGTCTATGGATCTGGTGAATGGATTTCATATTCTTACTCTGTTGGCTCGAAGATTGACGTGATTAATGATACAGAGGGAAACGAAATAAGGAAACCGTGCGGCGATGGTACGGAAGAGTGTCCTTTCCACATAACAACTGCCGGCGAGTTCCTTTATTTTGCCGCTGTAATTAATGGTACTGAACCTTCAATCCCAGTAAACGAGTACGCGCACGCTGTGCTGGATGCAGATATCGACTTGTCGGGGGTTTGTGGCCCGGAACTAGGATCGTGGACTCCTATCGGCTATAATAAATCCCGATTCAGAGGTGTGTTTAACGGACATAACCACCGTATCGAAAATATCTATGTTGTGAACGATATAGAAGGTACTGGCTTGTTTGGCTTAGCAACAGGCGGAGCTGAAATTCGGAATGTTATTCTCGCTTCAGGTTCTATATCTAGTACGTCCCTTTCTGTGGGTGGAATTGTTGGCGTGGGTGCCGTGAAACTTATCGATTGCCATAACTATGTAGACATTTACTGCTCAAATAAGTTCAATGGAGGTATCATCGGTTATGCCGGTAAAGACAGCTATATAGAAAAATGCCACAACGAGGGTAACATAACGAGCATCAGTTCAAACAAGAGTTTGTTCGGTGTAGGAGGTATTGCGGGTGCTGTAAGTACCAATGGCATTGTAACCGACTGCTATAGTTATGGCAACATTACCGGACATTCGTCGCGCGTTGGCGGCGTTGTCGGCAGTGCGGAAAACTGCCTCATTACCAACTGTTATTCATATGGTGATGTGGAAAGTACCGAGAATGACTATGGAGGTGGTTTGTGCGCCATCGCTCCCGACTATCCAAATACGAAGGTGGAGCACAGCTATTATTGCAACGCACTTGGTAAAACTGGGCAACAGCCAGAGATGGAGCGTCCGGAGTCGGACTTCAACGACGGCACTATTTTCGCCTTGCTTAACGAGCATACGCCAAATTTGTGGCGCCAGGAAGAGGGTAAGTATCCGGTCTTTATCGATACGGTCTTCAACGTGATCCCTAGTAAAACGCTATATGTCGATCTCTGTCAAGGAGATAGTGTGATGTTCTACGGTAAAAAAATAACCGAATCGGGCACCTACTACCCTTCATGCTCTTGCGGAGGCGACACGCTGGTCGTAAAAGTCTTGTCGCCTGCAGTGAAGGAATTGTATGAGACTATCGCCGCTGGCGAAAGCTACCATTTTGGTTCGCAAGATATCTCTGTGGCTGGCGTTTATACCGATACTATAAAGGGTGGTGCTGTAAACGGTTGTGACAGTATTGTTGTTCTTGATTTGAAGGTGGGTGAACCTTTAGGGAAAGTTTTAGACGAAAGCATCTGCGAGGGTGAGACCTATATTTTTGATGGAAAAGAACTGACTGAAGGCGGTGTTTATACCATGATGGAAAATGGTGGAATAACCACCTTGAACTTGACCGTCTTGCCGAAGTCTGTAACATTGCTTTACGATACTGTCTGCACCGAAGAATCTGATGTGCCAGATTTGGTGACTGATGAGAAACTGGTAGCGGCCAACGGTTGCGACAGTTTGGTGGTACACTATATCCATTACAAAAAAAATGTTTCCTTAGAGGTCGCTGGCGACTTCTGTTATGGTACGTTTAAATTTGGTGGTATGGAGTATACCGAAGGTGGGCACTATGTGCTCGTAACTCCTGGTGTGGGTGGGGAATGTGACACGCTGACTCACCTCTATCTCACTAAACACGATGTGCTTGTTGAAGAAGTTGACGACTCTATTTGTGAAGGTGACAGTTACAGCTTTGCCGACCGTCTGTTGACCGAGGCTGGCAGGTACAGCGACACTTTGGCGTGTTCTAAAATTACCAATCTCAATTTGCATGTGAACCCGGTTTCTACAAGCCAAGTAAACGGTGTGGTTCATGTGGGCGAAGCCTACAGGGCTAATGGCTTCGATTTGCCAGAACAGCAGTCGGAAGGGGTTTTCTACCACAATCTCACTACAACCAATCAGTTTGGTTGTGACAGCATTGTCACTCTGGCTTTGAATGTTATTAAACCGGTTGACAATATTGTTATTCCTTCCTTGTTCACTCCTCACACGCGTGAAGGCAGGAACGACATCTTTATGGAGGGTTACGAGGTATACATCTACGACCGCTATGGCAACCTTATCTGCCACTCGGCCAACGGTTGGGACGGTTACTACCGTGGCAAGTTAGCCGATCCTGGTGTGTACATCTACACTGTTTATATGAAGGATGGTAAAAAGAAAAAAGGTTCTATTGAAGTTTATAAATAATTAAGAGAAGTATGAAGAAAGTATTTTTCATTGCTACAGCGATCCTTTTGTCATCAACCTCTCAGGCAATAGAACGCAAGTTTGCAGATGGCTATACTATTGCGCAGTCGCGCATCAATAATAGTAAGGTTGAAAGTGGCCTTTCTCTTTTAAATGGAAAATTGGCCTTCTCCAGAAACGATACGGTTTACCAGGCTGTGCTTAACGACAGCTTCGATATCCAAAAAATAACTCCTGTCGACGACCTCAGTGCGCTGGGTATTGAAGGCCAGTTCGCACAATGCGGTAAAACTATCATCTTTTCAAAGGGTGGTGAACTTTACCAGGTGGAACAGGTCGGCAACCAGTGGGTAAACCCTGTGAAGTTGAAGATTGACGGACTTGGTGGTGGCCGTTCCGAAGTGAAGGGTACGTCGTTCGCTGTCAGACGTTGGACTTACCGTGTGCCTGCCATTACGGGTATGTTCAATCCTGCCATTTCTAAGAATGGTAAGCGCCTATACTATGTGACCGAGTTTGAAGGCGGACAGGGTGGCCGTGATATTTGGTGTTCCGACCGTAAGCCCGATGGTAAGTCGTGGAGCGCACCTGTCAATTTGGGTGACATTGTCAACACTGCGGCTGACGAAGATTTCCCATTCCTTGCTGGCGACTCTGCCTTCTATTTTGCTTCGGCTACCAGCGACACCCTTGGGGGGATGAACATTTTCAAGACGAACCTCAAAACCAAGTCGAAACCTGTGATGATTCCGGCTGAGTTTAACAGCAATAGCAACGACGAGAACTTTATTGTGGCTGATGGTTGCCCGTTCCTCATCTCTAACAGAAACGGCAATCAGGAGATTTACCGCCCTGAGGTTATTCCTGTCGTTGTTGAGACGCCTGCTCCTGATACGACTGTAGTTGACTCGACCCCGAAAGTGGTTATGAAGGACTACAAGACCTGTGTCTTCTATTTCGATTTCGACAAGACCTCTTTGATTGAATCTTACGAGAAAGAGTTCAACTATATCTACGAATTTGTCAATAGCGATCCTAACAGCAAATTCACTATTAATGGTCACACCGATATCCGAGGTGGAGAAAAGTACAACCAGAAATTGTCGACCAACCGTGCTAAAATTGTTTACGACCGACTCGTTGAAATGGGTGTCGACAAGAACCGTCTGGAGTATAAGGGATTTGGTAAGTCGCAACTCGATATCAAGAATGCGACTACCGAAGAGGAACACCAGAAGAACCGACGTGTAGAAATCATTAAATTAGACTAATTCGAAAAATGAAGACGACAAAGAATATATTATATAGCCTGTTTACGGTGCTTGGCGTTTGCACTGCAAGTGCCCAGCAAGACCTGATGCTCTCGCAAGAAATTTTCTCGCGCGTAAACAAGAATCCGGCAGCTACAGGTAACACTAACGACGTTGATATCTTCCTCCACGGCCGTGTGCAGTGGGCTGGTGTCGACAATGGTCCGCGTACTGGTGTGCTGAATGTAACCAACTACATCGACAAGATTAAGTCGGGTATGGGTTTTACCTGCGCTTACGACAAAATGGGTGTTGCGCACAGCACTACGAATATGAAACTGGTATACGCTTACCAGCTCGACCTTTCCGATAAGTATGTGCTCTCGCTCGGTGTTGGCGCTGGTATTAATATCGGTTATTTCGACCTCTACCAGAACACCGTCGACGACTATAGCGAGGTTGGCACGTCGACCCTTTTGGGCGACAACGAGACCGAAGTGTCGCCAGACTTCGACTTTGGTGCTGAATTGTCTAACCCTTATTGGACATTGGGCGCTTCTATAACCCATCTGACCAAGAACGAGATGACAACCTTCGAGAGTGAACGGCACTATTACTTGTACGGAACATCGTTGATTCCTCTTTGCCCGAAATGGGAATTGGCTCCTACCGTTTCGTATATGCACCGAAACAAGACCAATGTTATGGAAATCGGCTCGCTTGCTTTTTACGACCGTTTCCTTTGGGGAGGAATTACCCTCCGGCCTGACTTGAATGAGGGTTTCAACCCGTCGATGCTGATTATGACGTTGGGTGTTGAATGGAACAAGTTCCGGTTCGGTTATTCTTACGATTTGGGACTTGGCTCTAACGAAAGAATTGGAGCTAGCACTCATGAGGTTATTTTGTCGTATGGTATCGACAAAACCAAGTGGAAAAAATAATACTTGAGTAATCGGGTGGTTCGAAAGAACTGCCCGATTTTTTTTGTTTGCTAGGCGATGCGGCAGTGTGGTTGTGAAGTGACAGGGGAAATGCAGAATGTGTAAAGGTTGTTTTTTGAAACTTATGCTGGCTTCGAACGCTCGTTTGTCGGCATATATAAAAAAGAAATCCAGTTACTCATATGAATAACTGGATTCTAAGAGCGGAAAACGAGGCTCGAACTCGCGACCCC
>DETD01000027.1:0-26473 GCA_002362105.1 Bacteroidales bacterium UBA3297 | reverse complement strand
TCTACCACTGAGCTAATTCCGCATTCGTTATTTACACTGCAAAGTTAGGAATTATTTTCAATATAGCAACAATCTTTCCGTACTTTTTTAAAAATATTCGTTTTCACATGTTTTATGTTCTCTCCTGCGTTTTCTTTTATAGGTTGTTGAAAAGTCAAACTTGTTGTAATTACACTTTGGGACATTTTTTGCTATCTTTGTAGATTGAATATGAATGTAGCAAATTATTTGCATCGTGGCTAATACAAAGTACATCTTTATCACCGGTGGCGTCAGCTCTTCGCTTGGCGGTGGCCTCTTGGCGGCTTCGCTCGCCAAATTGTTGCAGGCTAACGGTTATACAGTGGCCCTCCAAAAGTTGGACCCTTATATTAATGTCAATTCTGGTATGCTTAACCCGTATGAACATGGCGAGTGTTATGTTACCGACGACGGACATGAGGGTGACATAGACTTGGGTGTTTTCGAGCGTTTTTCTGCCTCGAAGGCTTCAAGAAACAGCGATGTTACGGCTGGACGCGTGTTCCAAAACGTCATCCGGAAGGAACGTGAGGGCGCCTATCTCGGTAAGACGGTCCAGGTGGTGCCTAATATCACGAACGAGATTAAGCAGCACATCTACCGTATGTCGAATTCCGACAGGGTCGATTTTGTTATTGTCGAAATCGGTGGTACGGTGGGCGATATTGAGTCGCTTCCGTTTATTGAGGCGGAACGTCAGGTCCGTTACGAACTTGGGCGCGACAGATGGATGTCTATCCACCTTACTTTTGTGCCATATATCGCTGCCGCAAAAGAATTAAAGACAAAACCTACACAGCATTCTGTTAAGGAACTGTTGGAACTGGGTGTACAACCCGATATGTTGGTCCTGCGTACCGAACACTCGCTCAACGAGCGCTCGCGTGCCAAAGTCGGACTTTTCTGCAACGTTCAGCCCGAGGCGGTAATTGAACTGCTGGACCAGCCTTCACAATACGACTGCCCAATTGTTCTGCACGAAGAGAACATCGATGGGGTGGTGCTCGAGAAATTTGGCCTCAAACCTAAGCAAGATGCCGATGAGGCGCTGGCTGGGTGGAAGCGCTTTGTGAAGACGTTGCACAATGCGGTCCGTACTGTAAAAATTGCGTTAGTGGGTAAGTACGTGGAGCTGCCCGATGCCTACCGCTCTATACGTGAAGCGCTGGTTTTGGCTTCCGCACACTACGACCATAGGTTGGAGCTCACATATATTCAGGCCGAAAAAATAACGGAACTGAATGCCAGACAAATGCTGGAGGGACTCGATGCCATTCTGGTGGCTCCGGGGTTCGGACAGCGCGGTGTCGATGGCAAAATGCAGGCGGTTAAATATGCGCGCTTGAACAATGTGCCTTTCTTTGGTATTGGTTTGGGTATGCAGTGTGCCGTAATTGATTTCGCCAAGAATGTGATGGGTTTGCTCGATGCCGACTCTACCGAGTTGAACCAGGCGGCTAGTTGCAAGGTGTTCGACATCTGTGCCGATGAAAAGTCGGCTTTTGGATTCGATGGCACTATGCGTCTCGGTGCTTACAATACCCGCTTGAAAGAAGGTTCGAAGGTGGCTGCTATTTATGGAACTGACGTGGTTTCTGAACGTCACCGACACCGCTTCGAGTTTAATAATGATTATGCTGACCGCTTCGAGGAAAAGGGAATGGTAATTTCTGGTGCGAATGCCGATTTCGGTTTTGCCGACATCGTGGAAATTCCTGAACATCCGTGGTTTGTGGGTACCATCTTCCATCCAGAGTTCAATTCTGTTGTTGGCAGACCGCATCCGCTCTTCCTTTCTTTCGTTGAGGCCGCTATTAAGTATTCTGAAAAATAATTTAATTTTTTAAGTAGATATTATGGATAAACAACAGAAAATTGGCATAGCCTTAATTTTCCTTGTGCTTATCGGTTTCTCTTTCTGGAATACTCCTTCGAAAGAGGAAATTGAAGCTCGAAAAAGAGCTGCAGACTCTGTTGCTGCTGTTGAAAAGCAAAAACAAATCAACGAAGTGGAGAAACAGGCTTCGTTGCGTGCCGCCGACTCTATCGCTAAGGCCGATCCTAAGGCTGCTGTGGAGAAGTATGGGAGTTTTGGCGCCGCTATGGGTGGTGTTAGCACCGATGTCATCCTTGAAAATAACTTGGTTAAAATTGAAATCCCTTCTAAGGGAGGTGTCCCTGCCAAAGTTACCCTGAAGGAATACACTACATACGAGAAACAGCCTTTGGTGCTTTTCGATAAGAATACACAGCGCTTCAATTTGGAGTTGGCTTCGGTTAACGGTATAGTTAACACCGAAGACCTGTATTTCACTCCTTCCAATGTAACAGCTTCTACTGTTACCCTTACCGCTAAGGCTGGCGATGGCTTTATCTCGTTCGACTATAAGCTGCCAGCTGATTCGTATATGCTGAATTTCGATATCACGACAAACAATCTCAAGTCGGCGCTGCGTTCTAGCGAGACTACCCGTTTGTTATGGAATTCGAAGATTACGCGTAAGGAGAAGAGTTCTACTTTTGAAAGCCGTTATGCTGAACTTGGCTACAAGTTCTTTGGTGAAAATACGGTCGATAACCTCTCTGCTACTGGTGAAGACGAGGAAGATGTGTCTAACTTGCATTGGGTGGCTTTCAAAGACCAGTATTTTTCTGCCGTGCTTATTGCCGATGGTGGCGGACGCATTGCCAGTGCGAAGTTGAAGTCGGTCGAGGCTAACGGTAATGACCACCGTTCCGAGTTTATCAAGTCGTACAGTGCCGATGCCAAGTTGGGCTTCAACGCTGCCGAGAACCAGACTAGTCGCTACCGTTTCTTCTATGGTCCGAACAAGTATAAGTTGCTTTGCAGTTACGACGACGACACTAAGGGAGACGAAGTGCTGAAGCTGAATAAACTTATTCCGTTGGGTTGGGCTGTCTTCCGTTGGGTGAACCAGTTAATCGTTATTCCGCTGTTCAACCTGTTAGAGAACTTCATCAGCAACTACGGTTTGCTCATCTTCTTGCTGACCGTTATCATTAAGCTTATTTTGTTCCCATTCTCATACAAGTCTTACCTCTCTACGGCTAAGATGCGTGTGTTAAAGCCTGAAATCGAACGCCTACAGGCCGAGATTCCAGCCGACAACACGATGGAACGCCAGCAGGTTTCTATGAAGGTGTACCAGAAAGCGGGGGTTAACCCTATGGGCGGATGTCTGCCTATGTTGCTTTCTATGCCAATCCTTATTGCCATGTTCACTTTCTTCCCTACGGCAATCGAACTGCGCGGACACAGCTTCTTGTGGGCCGACGACCTTTCGGCATACGATTCTATTTTAGATTTTGGTTTTAATATTCCTTTCTATGGCGACCATGTCAGCCTCTTCTGTCTGCTGATGACGGTGGTCAACATCATCTACACTAAATTCAATATGCAGATGACCGACACCGGCGCACAACAGCAGATGCCGATGATGAAGTACATGATGTATTTTATGCCAGTCATGTTCCTCTTTATCTTCAACGACTACGCTTCTGGTCTTACCTACTATTATTTCGTTTCTCTGCTTCTTACCATCATTCAAACGGTGGCAATGCGTTACACTATCGATGACGAAAAATTGTTGCAGAAGATTAACGAAAAAGCCGAAAAGAACAAGGCTTCTAATAAGAAGGGTTGGATGCAGCGGCTTGCTGAAATGCAGGAGGAGCAGAAAAAGATGCTCGAACAGCAACGTAAGAACAAACAATAACATAATCGCTTTTTCAGATAAACCGGGCCAACTCTGTTTGACTCGGTTTTTTATTATCCGATAATATCCGCATATTTCCCATGATTGCATTTGTTTTATACCTTCTTGTCATTGTCATAATATCTCTTTGGGTAGGACGGGACAAATCGTCGAGTTCCGACTTCTTCAATGGTGGCCGTAAGTCTCCCTGGTATCTGGTGGCTTTGGGTATGGTCAGTGCCTCTGTTTCCGGCATTTCTGTCGTTTCTGTGCCTGGTATGGTTGGTGGTGCTGCCTTTACTTATATGCAGATGGTTTTCGGTTTTATTTTGGGCTATGTGGTGGTGGCTTATCTCTTGCTGCCTATGTACTATAGATTAAACCTTACTAGTATTTACGGTTATCTGGAACAGCGTTTTGGGCCGGTAACGCACCGCGTGGGTGGATTGTTCTTCATCGTTTATAAGATGGTGGCGGCTGCTTCCAAACTCTATTTGGTGCTGATAGTCCTTCAGTTCCTTATTCTCGATTCTCTGAATATACCGTTCGCCTGTTCGGCTGTTGTGTTTGTGCTTTTTATTTTTGCCTATACTTGCCGTACTGGTATACGCACCCTAGTGTGGACCGATGCCTTCCAGACGGTGTGTATGGTGTCGTCGTTGGTGATAATTATGGGCTGTGTGCTTTCTGAGTTAGATGCTTCGGTCCTTGATTCGCTCTCTACTATGTGGAAACGTCCAGAGTCAAAGATTTTCATATTCGATGATTTCTATTCCCGCCAGAATTTCTTTAAACAGTTCTTTAGTGGTATGTTTATAGTGGTGGTGATGACGGGTCTCGACCAAGATGTAATGCAGAAAAATCTTTCGTGTCCGAATCTGAAGTTAGCGCGAAGAAATATGTTGTCTTATGGCGTTTGTTTTGTGCCAGTTAACTTTATCTTGCTTTCTCTGGGTGTCTTACTGCTTATGTTGGCACAGCAGCAGGGACTCTGTTTGCCAGAACGTGGCGACCAGATATTGCCTTTTTTTGCAATGAACTATTTCGGAGGTGCGGTTGCTGTGCTTTTTTTGGTGGCATTGCTTTCAGCTGCAATGTCGAGTGCCGATTCAGCATTGGTTTCGCTGACCACATCGTTTGCAGTCGACATCCTTTCCCTTTCTGCCGAAAAATTAACCTTGCGTCGTCGTTTAGGTTTGCACTTCTGCATCTGTGTTGTTTTCTTGTTAGTGGTATGCTTGTTTAGGTTAATCAACAGTCAGAATGCGCTCGATGCCATCTACACGATTGTCAGCTATCTCAACGGTCCTTTACTGGGGCTGTTTGCATTCGGTTTGTTTACCCGTCATAAGGTGCGCGAGGCAGGGGTGCCTTTTGTGTGCTTGTCGTCTCCGGTTTTGTGTTATGTTATCAGCACATTGGCAGCCAACTATTACGGTTACCTTTTTGGCTATGAATTGTTGCTACTGAATGGGGCACTTACATTCTTTGGACTGTGGTGCTTGAGGAAATCTGCTGCTTAGGCTATAATTCTGAGCAACCAGTTAAAGATGTTTTTAGGTGGAGTAAGGTTTGCGTCCCATAGTTTGAAACACCGTTTTTGTAGACTCTTAATTGAGGAGTATCTGTCCAGATCCTTTAAAAATTGAATGGCACTGCTTATACCTTCTTTTTTTAAGTGAAGTCTGAATATACGGTATAGAATGACTATATTTCCTACATTTGTTGCATTATTATACTTTGCATTGTTCTCTTTTTTGTTCACAATATTGGTAAGGTACTCTCTGTATTGGGGCATTCTATACATGTATGCATTTGTTTTTCCCGTGTTGTTAGGGTGGTAAATGTGATGATAGAGTGTTTCTCCTATATAACCTATTTCTTTTTGCTCGCCGAGCGAAAAGAAAACTTCAATATTGAAAATTATATCTTCAGAACTCATCTCTTTCGTGTCGACGAACGAGATTTTATTTTCTCTTAGAAAGTCTGTATCATAAATGTGGTTCCATACAAATATTGAGGAATTTGCATCAACATTTTTTAGTGTTTGGTCAAGGCCGTGTGCAGGGTTTGAGTTTCTAATGTCCTTATAGTTCCTTATTGTGTTTGTTTCTTCATCGATAGTGTTTCGTTCGCAAAGCGATATCTTACTTTTTGCCTTTTTAGCGGCATAATATAGTTTTTCATACATGGTAAGTTCGCAATAGTCGTCATCGTCGAAAAAACCAACATACTCACCTGTGGCGGCTTCTATCCCTCTGTTCCTGCTTTCTCCTATGTGTAGGTTCCTCTCGTTCTTTACGATTTTTATTCTATTGTCCTTTTGTGCGTAGTCTTCTATGACTTTGTCTGTCCCGTCTGTAGGACAGTCTAACACGCAAATAAGTTCTATCTCTTTTAATGTTTGATTTAAAATGCAATCCAAACATTTGCAGAGAAGTTCTTTATTAACATTATATATGGGTACAATGACGCTTACTTTAGGTCGCATATTTTATCCAATTACCTTTATGAGAAGAGCAATGAAGTTTTTGTTTATGCTCATGTTTTTGTTATATAAAACCCAATTCTTTTTAATTGTCTGTAATAAATAGGGGTATTGCTTGAGATTCCTTACAATTCTTATTGCGTTTAATTTGTTTTCTTTGCAGGCATAGAATAGAGCAGAGGATAACACGCTTAGAAAACCAATGTAGGCATCTTCTTGTACACTTTCTGACTGGCAGAAATCGTTGTCTTGCATCTGTTTTGCAATTTCGTTAGTGTATTGGCAGAGGTTTTCTGTTGTCCTGTTAAAGTTAGAAGTGTTATTTTCATAAAACACATGCCAATAGAGAACCTGTGGAACATATGCAACTACTTCGTCGCAGTTTTTTTCTGCAAGTCTTCGAAATATGTTGAAGTTAAATATGATATCTTCCCCTGCAGGTATAACTCTGTTGTCGGTAAATTTTATATTATTATCAATTAAGAACTGACGGTCGTATATCTTATTCCATATAAAGACTGTATTTAAACTTGGTTTATTACGAATAACGTTGGCTAAGCATTTCCGGGTTGTGTAGTGGTGATCCTTATCAATAATCTCAATTCTTTCTCCTTTGTTATTGACATGTCCCCTTTCACACATGGCAACGTGTGCTCCTGTCCTCTTTACTTCATTGTATAATGTTTCATAAAGGGTGGGCTCGCTGTAATCGTCATGGTCGGAAAAACCCACATATTCCCCTTGTGCTGCTGCTAACCCCCTGTTTCTACTTTCTCCTATATGAAGGTTGTTCTTGTTTTTGATGACTTTGATGCGGGGATCCTTTGTTGCATACGAATCAACAACAATATCGGTTCCATCAGTTGGACAGTCTAACACGCATATTACCTCTATCTCTTTTAGGGTTTGAGAGAGTAGTGATTCTAAGCAACGTCCAATATAATTCTTGGCGTTGTAAACGGGCATTATGATGCTGACCTTTATATTCATTTCTTAAAAATGTTAAGCATTGACTTTAAGAATTCTCGGTTAAAGAACCATGAAAGTCCCAAGTAGGATGTTATTCCAACAATTGTCACCATTGTAATGCGTGTATAGAGTGTGACGCACAGTTGGTTTACCATTATTAGAAGTATAGCTGATGCAGCCGTAATTAGGCAGAATGGAATAATGGCCTTTATCTGATCTGATAGGGCGTATTTTGCAAGTCTTTTTATGTAATGCATTTCTATTAGTGTTGCTATAACCATAGCAACAACGGAACTCCATACAATGTTGTGTGGTGAGTCGGGAAAGAAGAAAACGCAGACCATTATCGACAATATGATGAGTGCGTTTTTTGCCATATCTACCCAAAATGCAAGGTTCTTATTCCCCGTCATAAGGAAGTATTGTTGGTATAGGTTCTGGAGTGGAAATAGAGCTCCACTTATTGATAGAATGCGGAAATAGGGAACCATTGGCTGCCATTTGTCTGTAAATAGAATAGTAACAATGTCTGGCATTGCAATGCTGAGTAGCGTAAGAGTGGGAAGGGTGACGAAGAATCCTAATTTCACGAATTTTTCCAAGTATTCTTTTTGGCGTTTTTTGTCGTTGTTCAATTCTGCTAACGAAGGTGCTGCAACACCGCTGATGCCACTACCTATTATTACTTGTGTTGTTATATCGTTATATTTTCGTCCGTGGCTGTAGTAGCCTAAATCGGTCACACTGTAGTATTTTCCTAATAAGAGGTTATATAGGTTACTTACAATGTTCGAAATTAGATAGTTAAGCGTGAGTACAGAGCTATAGGAAAATAATTCTCTTATAACTTTGAATCTTGGTGACAAACTGAGTTTGAAAGGATTTAATATCCATACAACAGCAACTCTTACGATTGATATCACCAATTGCTGCCAAACGAGTGCCCAACATCCATATCCCATTTTTATCATGACAAGGGTTACTATACCACTTGCTATGCTACATATAAGGTTGGCGTATGTGAGGTATTTGAAAAGGAAATTCTTCCTTATATGAATGTATTGGACAATGCCAATAGCGTTTATAATTAGAGTCGCAAATAATGCTCTAGCGTAATTTGATAGTCCTTCTATGTCAAAAAAGACTTCTATTTTGGGAGAAAATATGAATAGGAGTAGGTATATCGCAACACTTAATCCGACATTAAAATAAAAAACGGCCGAGTATTCGTCTTTGCTAATAGATTCTTTACGGAGCATTGCAACTCCAAATCCCGATTCTATAATAAAGGCGCTTATACTGGTGAAGATGGTCAGACAGCCAATGGTTCCGAAATCGTCTGGACACAACAAGCGGGCTGATATGATTCCAATCAGCATGCCAATAAACTGTGAACCTATCTTGTCGATTATGCTCCAGATTAGCGATTTCTTTGTCTTTTTTCCTAAATCTTCTGCCATTATTTTTTAGTTAACCATTCTTGTATACTGTCCATAATTTTATGGCCTGGCACTTTTCCCGATTTCAATCCTATTTCTCCTAGTCGGAAGGCGTGGTTTAAGTGTAGGTTTACCACATCGCGCCGGTAGCCATAGTGGTTGCTGTCCATATATCCGCCATTATATTCGGCTGCTAACGAGAAGGCTCCGTATCGGTAGTTGTAGGCGACGTTCATTCGTCCGTGTGTCTTTACTCCCCAAACGAAGCGTTGGTGGTTGGTCTCCTTATAGCGGTAGTCGGTTACACCGCCTGCAAGATAGGGAACACAAAGTATACCCAGGACCCAGCGACCGCCTGCCCAGGCTACGTTGTAACCATAACCTCCGCCCACATTCAACATATTCATATAGGCTCTGCCGAGTTGTAGCTGGTTCAATATGGCATTGGCTTGTTCGCTTTGCTCAAAGTCGCGTTTTTTCATCCCGTTGAAGGTATAGCGGGCTCCTATAATGGCTGAGCCCTGACTTTTCAACTGTGTACGGTGATAAGAGTAGTCGTAGCCCGATAGCAGGGCGTAGCGCTTGTTGCAGGCCCATTCCATACCGAAATCGTAGTCGGTGATGGTTAAACCTCTCAGACGGGTTTCTTCTTCAAAACTTGGGTAGACAAAATCGTTTGTGTTTATTGCGCGCAGGTTGCGTATGTGCGCAATGTCTAGTTTCAAATTCATCTGACCCATATTTATGGTGTAGCTGAAATTGAATCCTTTATTGATGTCTTGTAACGCAAAGTTCCAGCCTAGTTTTAGCCATTTCCAATAGAGGAAAGTTGAAATCAGCGGCTGTATTTCGGTGTCGCAGTGCAGTGTCGGTCCTCCGTCCTGGTAGATGTCAACATAGGGTAGACGATAGCGGAAGCCCACTTCGAACATTGGGTGTGGCTGTTGTGCAGCTATATATGGTGTGCTTTTTGAGAACGGACCTGCCAGGGTGGTGTCGGGGTTGATTAGCACCTCGTAGCCCTCTATGTCTTCGTTGGAGTTGCTTATGTTTGCGTTCGCATTTACAAACGGCACGAATGTTACTAGTAACTTTGCAAGTAAATTACTCTTCCTCATAAAATGGCTTTTAAATACATTGCAAACAAGTTCTTGGGGAGGGTGAATTCCTTGTTCCACAGTGTGCTGTATTTTACACTGTTTCTTACATATTCAACTCCTTTAAGCGTGCCAAACAGCTTCAGCGTTTTGTAAAGACCGTTTTTGTCTTTTTCCCGAAGAAATGAGGTGTAGAGGCACCTTATACCAAATTCTGCTATACTCTCATTGCGAATAGGGTAGATTTGTGACGTTTTCTGCATGTCGTTAATGGAGTTTACAACTTTGCCAAATGCCCAATGGCTGTACGACTTGTTTTGGTTGTTGGCGTAGTCGACATGTATGTAATAATCGTGCGGAATCGTTTCTAAAACACAGCCTTTTGCCGCTATTGTTGCTAGCACTTTGGCGTTGAACAGGGTGTCTTCAACCGAGTGGGTGTTATTGTCTGTGAATGTGATGTTGTTCTCTTTAAGAAATTCACGTTTGTAGAGGTGGGGATGTATGTGCGTGGTGTATCGTCGCATAACTAGGTTGTTCAACGTTTCATCTATCCAGCCGTTTGGATTATTTTCTTTCCAAAAGGCAGCTTGTGTTCCCAAAACTCCTGATAAAACGGCTGATGCTCCGTTTGCGGTGGCCTTTCTGTATAAATCTTCATACATGTTCAGCTCGCGGTAATCGTCGTGGTCCGAAAAGCCGATATATTCTCCTGTCGCCAAAGCAATTCCGCGGTTGCGGCTTTCTCCAATGTTCATGTTGTGCTCGTTTTTCAGCACTTTTATGCGGTCGTCTTGTCGCGCATAGTCTTCCACAACTTTGTCTGTCCCGTCGGTAGGACAGTCAAGCACGCATATAATTTCTATGTCGTGCAGGGTCTGTTTGGTAAGGGTGTCCAAACATGGCTTTATATACTCTCCTGCATTGTATACAGGTACTACGATGCTGACTTTTGGAATCATTCTGGGAGACTATTTGTCGGGTTTCTTACACATTATTGCAAATTTACAAAGTTTTACGCATCTATCCTCCTTTTGTGCAGATTTAGACCTCGTTCATTTTTTTCGCTATATATTTTTGCTTTTCTGCATTTTATATTTAACTTTGTATTGCAAAGTACTTTTTAATACTTATACAATGGAGAACAAAGAGGCATTCGACGCTTTGAGCGAAATTAGAGATATGATGGCAAAGTCTACTAAAGTCTTGTCATTAAGTGGTCTGTCGTCTGTGGCTGTTGGCGCGTTAGCGCTTTTAGCGGCTTTTGTCGCTGGTTGGCTTTTGGCGTTCGACGGCATTTCGCAGTACTACAAGTTGAAACTGCTTGTGGCTGGTGCGGTTGTGCTTTTTGCGCTCTGTTTGCTGGTTGTTTTACTGTTTGCCAAACATAAGGCGGCTAAAAACAACATCCCCTTTAAGTTCGACATGACTTCCCGTAAAATGATGTGGTACTTTTTCCTGCCTCTGGTGGTCGGTGGACTGTTGTGTGGCGCTGTCATTTTGCAAGGACATTATGGCCTCACTTCTTCTTTTATGTTGGTGTTTTATGGGCTGGCGCTGGTCAACCTTTCTGGCTATTCGTTTTCAAACATCAAGTATTTGGGCTACGCTGAGTTGGTTCTCGGTCTTGTCGATTGTGTGACTATACAGCATGCGCTCTTGTTCTGGTCGCTGGGCTTTGGCGTTTTCCACATTCTTTACGGTATTTTGTTCCATTTCCTATACGAAAGAAAGAAGGACTGATGAAACTAGGATTAGATAACATAAATAAGGCATTTGAGAGCAAGGTGCGCCTCGGCATTATGTCCGTTCTTATGGTCAATGACGAAGTCGATTTCACTACGCTTAAATCGCTGCTCGAACTTACCGACGGTAACTTGGCTAGTCATACCAAGAATCTGGAGGAACTGGGCTATATTATGTCGAAAAAGCAGTTTATCGGTCGTAAACCCAACACCTCTTTCTCTATTACCGAGAAGGGTAGGGTGGCTTTCTCCGAACATCTGAATGCTTTGGAGGTCTTTTTGAAAAATTCAATAAAACAATAACTTATATTTTTTTTTACTATTCTACTTTGTAACTCAAAGTACTTTTTAAAATTTAGTCTTATGATAAACGAAAATGAAAAGGCTAAGCCAGTCTCTACAGTTAGAATGGTTAGCAAACTAGGTCTGAAGTGTGTGGTGGTTTCCGTTATTGCGGTGCTTTTGCTGATTCCGACTTGTTCGGTACAGTCGCTTATTAAGGAGCGTGAAGCTACTGCTAACGAAGTGACTAGGGAAGTGTCGGAGCAGTGGAGTGGTGAGTTGACCGTCATTGCCCCATGCCTCTCGGTTGTAAAGTCTTTTACGATTGGAGACGATGACGTTGAGCAACCTGCTGACGATATTGTTGTAGATCCTGCTGACGATGAGAAAAAGTGCAAAAAGACGAGCGTTGTCAAAAAAATGAATGTGTTGCCGCATGCGCTCTCTATTTCTGGTGATGTGAAAACATCGTTATTGAAACGGAGCATCTACCAGGTGGTGACATTCAATGCGCCTCTGACCATAACTGGCGACTTTAAGCTGAACGAAGAGGAAGTTAATTCGCTGAAATACTTCGAGGGTGGCGTGGCCGATATCGATTTTGCTGTTTCTAACCTGAAGGGCATTGTCGATGAGGTGGTCTTGCAGTTCGGCAGTCAGCGGCTTGTCTTAACTCCTAATGGTTTAGGATTGGACGATAATTGTAAGAAAATGTCTGCAAAGGTCGATATCTCTGAACTTTTATTAGGTAACACCGTGCCTTTTTCTATGACCATCACGCTGAAGGGCTCTAAGTCGCTCAACTTCATTCCTGTCGCACAGAACACATCTGTCAATTTAAAGTCTGACTGGCATTCACCTAGTTTCAACGGCAGTTTCCTGCCCGACAATCGTGAAGTGGGGAAAGACGGATTTAGTAGCAGCTGGAAGGTGTCGTATCTTAACCGGTCGTACCCTCAGTTGTTTATCCCTACGAAAAAAATCCAGTGTGAGGTGGCTAATTCGGCTTTTGGTGTCGACTTCATCTTGCCTGTTCAGCATTACCAGCAGTGTATGCGCACAGCCAAGTATGCCTTCCTTTTCATCTTCCTTACCTTCGCCATTTTTTTCTTTATCGAAGTGCTGAATAAGAAGAGTATACACCCTATCCAGTACTTGTTCGTTGGATTGGCTTTGTGCGTGTTTTACTGCTTGTTGATATCGTTCTCCGAACATATAGGCTTCATTAAAGCTTACGCGGTCTCTACGCTGATGACTATCGTTATGATTACGCTCTATTCCATCGGCATTTTAAAGATGAAGAAGACTTCTTGTTATATTGGCGCGGCCTTGAGTGCCCTTTATGTCTACATATTTGTACTTATCCAGATGGAGACTTATGCGTTATTGGCTGGTAGCCTTGGCCTATTTGCCATCTTGGGATTGATGATGTACTTCTCGCAACGAATAAACTGGAACAATGCAGATTAGTTCGGATTTACTGGTGCAGATAATGGGGGCTGTTAATTTCTTGACCCTCGTTGTTGTGGCTTTGGCTCCCGTCCTTGTGTACGTTTTTGTTCGTAAACATGGTTGCCCCTGTTGGACTTACTTCTTCCTCGCTCTTCCGCTTTCTGTGGTGGTTGTTTTGGGGACAATGTGGTTCGACGATTATTCAACTGGGTTGCTATTGACATATTATGGTTACAACGAGGAACTGGTTAACGAGTACGCCAATGTCCTTCCTGAGAATATGGAGACAGTAGATCGGTTACTCGAGCGGTCGCATGATTGCCATGTGTCTGATGGTGGGATTTTTCTCACATTGTATCTGTCCATCGATGCCGTTTATTGCGTAGTGTCATACTTCTTGCTTAACCTCGTGACGAATTTGTTCGGGGGCGTAAACAGGTGCAGCTAGGCTTTTCCCACGATTTTTGGAAAAATAAAATTGCAATGTTGCGATTTCCAGAGGTGCGTTTACTTCTTTTCTAACTTCGTGGTGTAAAGAATAAACAACTAAAACCAAATGCTTATGAAGACTAAGATTTTCAACCTCATCATCCTCGACAAGAGTGGCTCTATGAGCAGTATTGCTAGTGCGGCTATTGCCGGTGTTAACGAAACCATTGGCTCTATCAAGGCTTCCGCTAAGAAGCATTCCGAAGATCAGGAGCATTTTTTCTCTCTGGTGGCTTTCTGTGAGTGCGAGCGCAAGTATATTTTCGAGAATGTCCCTATTGCCGATGTAAAACCTATTTCTGCGGCCGATTACCAGCCTTGTTGCTGCACGCCGCTTTACGATGCTGTCGGCATCACGCTCCACCAGTTGGAAAAAGACGTGGCGAATGAAGAGAGCGCTGTAGCACAGGTGACGATTATTACCGATGGCTACGAGAATGCTTCGAAGGAATACTCCGGAAACGCCGTGAAGAGGCTTATTGAAGAACTCAAAAAGAAAGGTTGGACGTTCGCCTTTATTGGTGCTAACCAAGATGCCGAAGCTGTCGCTTTCTCGCTCTCTATCAACAATTCGATGAATTTTACTGCCGACCAGTCGCACACCCGCGCTATGTTTTCTGCCTTTGCCGGTGCAACTGCCCGTTGGGCCGACCGTGTCAGTTCCTGTATGGAGAGGGCTCCTAAGGGAAAATGTGCTGCCGCTGTGCTTAGTTCTGAAGAGGCGGAGTGCGAATTCTTCTCAGAGGAGGATAAAGCCCGCTCGAACTAATGGGTGAACTTCTTCCTGTAAAGTGGGTGTGTCGTGACCGATGCACCCGCTTTTGTGCTTTCCTGTGGTACGGTGTTTGACTGCTGTATGCTCGATTTCCCCCTTTTCGTTTGGTGGGCGAAAAAAAAGCGTCTCCTAACTTATCACAAGCGAGAGACGCAATTCTAAAATGTTATGTTGTTTTTGTAATTCATTAATGAAAAAATCTAATACGTTACCTAAAATGTTGTCTTTAAAAGAGCTGTTATTAAATTTCTAATTACAATTGCAAATATATAAAAGTTTTTCAAATAAATAATGCTCAGTAAAACAATATTTGCAAATATTTTTAATTTGCACCAATTTTGTCGTGTGAATATTGGTCTGTGAGCCTGCTATTGTGTGGTTTCTTGCTTTCTTGTTGCGGAAACTCCAAAGACTTTTTCCTGTTCTTTTTTACAAATCGGAGATTTTGGTGTATTTTTATTGTAAATTACCATGCCTATGAACGAGTCATGTTTCGCTAATCTGCCTTTTGGTAAGGTCTTCTTGTGCTACCGTCCGGAGTTCGGAATGCCTGATGCTGCTGTTATCAGCTCTGTTTCTGCTGCTGTTGTGCGGCATTTGCCGGGTTTCAGTGTCGAGTTGCTGGCCTCTGGTGCAGGGTCTGCCGGTATGTTGGTGGCGCGCCGTTTCAATCTGGGTGTGGTGAGTGGTGGCTATGGCGTATTGGTGGCACCTGCGTTCCCTGGTGTCTCAATTGAGAGCCGTGTGGCTGCTTTGGCGAGTTTCCTGCTTGATGTAGAGTCTTTTCGAAACGAACAGTTCTTATACCTCAGAGAGGGGAACGTTGATGCGGAACACGCTTCCCTTGACGATTGTTGCACGTCTGCCGAGGTAGATACTGCTCCTTGCGTTGTCCGGCCCCGCTCGTTCTGGAAACGGTTGAGGCAGGGGGTTGCTGATGTGGCTGGCTCGTTTATTCCTTCAAGTTCGGGCCCGTTCTTTAGACGATGTGAAAAGGAGGCCTGTGGCAAAATGGCACGCAGTACCGATGCTGCCGATAGTTGCGCTTGTGAAGAGGAATGTGCAGAAGAAAAGTCTCTTGACCTGGATGCTGGCATTGTGGCTCGCGGAATGTGTTGCGAGGACGAAGCTGTCGCGTTTCTTGATGGCGACAATACAGATGAAATTCTTTCTGAAAAGGAGGCTCTGGCGAAACAGATTGCTTCGCTTGTTAGACTTTATATCCTCAAATACGGGACGGTCGATAATGATAAGATTGCTTGTCTCCTACAGGGTAAAATGGTTCTGAGAGATGATAAACTTTCAAATCTGGTTGTTAATAAAGACTGTAGGGTGGTATTGCCAGATTACGATGAAATGGAACTCAACCTGGGTGGTCCTTTACAAACGTCGCTTTACATTTTGTTCCTGCGGCATCCCGAAGGCATTGTATTGAAAGACGTGTCGGACTATATTGGCGAACTTGAGGGGATATATGGTATGGTAGCTCCTAATTTCAATACTGGTCCTGTCCATAATCTTGAAGACCCGGATCGTGTGACCCAGTCTATCAGTAAAATCAATAAAATTATCAAGTCAGTTTTCCCGGTTGGCGATATTGCCGACAAGTATTCCATTAAAGGCGCCCGCTGTAAGCCTTATTGCATTCCGCTTGCTACTTTAGAGGGTAGGGTGCTTGTTATTCCTAAATTTTAGGGGGACTGTTTATTGGGTGCTGATAAGGTGTTCTGTCACTTTCAGCAGGTCTTCCACTGTTTGCATTTCTACTCGCTCGCTAGTGCTGTGTGGCGAAACAATGCGTGGCCCTATGCAGGCTATTTCAATACCCGGATATTTGCGCACATAGTAGCCTGCTTCTAGCACAAAGTGCATGGCTACTTTTCTAGGAGTAAAGCCCAGTACTCCCTCAAAAGTGTCGCTAACCCGCTTTATGAAGTCCGATTCGCTGTTTTCCTGCCAGGCTGGGCTGTTGGCCGCTAGGCTGACGGTAGCACCGCTCTCTTTTAGAGCCGTTGCTATTTTCCCTCCTATTTCCTCCATAGTTTTGTCGCAGAAACTGCGTGTGTGTGTGGTTAGCACCACTTGGCCTTCTGTTTGTTTTAGCAGTCCTATGTTGTTGCTGGTTTGCACGGTGCCGGGCATATCGTTGCGCATCGCTATCACTCCGTTGGGTAGCGATGTTATTGCAGCTATCAGCCGCTGGCTGTCTTCGGTGCTGAGCAGAGGGCGTTTGGGGGCTTCGCTTACACTTATCGTCAGTTGATGGTCTGTTTCCGTGTAAGGGTAGATTAATGTTTTCCCTAGCTCGGTAAGCAGATCTTTATCTAAAAGGTCGGCGCTGATGTTGGCGCTGGCATTGCCGGCTATGGCGGCTGCGCTGCTGCCTCCTTGCAGTTCGCCTATTTGCAGGTCGGTATACGTAGTTTTTAATTGTGCCAGCAGTTTGGCCAATATAACAATGGCGTTGCCGCGTCCTTTGTCGATGTCCACGCCAGAGTGTCCGCCTTTCCCGCCTTCTAGCAGCAGCTTAAGGTGTTTTTTGCTGTTGTCGGGTTCTTCCAGTTTAAAGTGCCATTCGGCCTGTTGCATGTAGGCGCCTGCGGCACCAACTGTTATGGTGTCGTAGTCTTCCGAATCGAGGTTGATGACTTTCCTTCCTTTTATGAAGTCGGTTCCCAAGTTGGCGGCTCCGCTCATGCCGTCTTCTTCGTTCGTGGTGGTCAGCACTTCAAGAGGCCCGTGCTGAATTGTGTTGTCGCTTATCAGTGCCAGCGCTATTGATAGCCCTATGCCGTTGTCGGCTCCTAGGCTGGTGCCTTTGGCATACATCCATCCGTCGTGTATTTCACTGACGATGGGGTCTTCTAGCGCGTTGAACTTGTAGTTGCTGTCGTGCACGCACACCATATCCATGTGGTTGAGCAGCACAAGGGGTTCCCAGTCTTCACAGCCAGGTGTTGCGGGTTTTCGTATAACCACGCAGTTGTTTGCGTCGCGGCTGTAGTCCAAACCGTTTGCTGTCGCAAACTGGCACAAGAAGTCGGCGGCTTTCTCTTCGTGGTGCGATGGGCGGGGTATTTTGTTTAACTCGCCGAATATTGCCCAAACGCGATCTATGGTGGCTGTTTTGTCCATAACGTGTTGTATTTTGCTTCGGCACTACGTCCACAACTCGGTGATGAACATGGCCGATGCTCCTTCGGCTTTCTTAAATCCACAATGTTCGTAAAAGTGTATTTCTTCGTCGTAGGCCACCACCACTATACGAAGGTAGTCTTTGTAGTGGTTGCGCACTAGTTCTACCAGCTTCCGGCCTATGGCTTGGTCTTGGTAGTCGGGCCTGACCAGCAGGTAATGCACGTAGGCGTTCATGATGCCGTCGTCCATCGCGCATATCATTCCTACGAGTTTGTCCCCGTCCCAAGCCGAGTATACGGTCTGGAAGTTCCGCATAGCGACTACCAGCTTTTCGGGGAAGTGCCCCGACGACCATTCTACCGATAAAAACAGGTCTTGTAAATCTTTTTGGTCAAATTGGTGGATTTCTTTGTATTCAATCATACTTGATATTTTTCTATTACCTCAAATTTACCTATTTATTGTGAGTTCTTCCGCTTGTTTATGCTCGTAATTTGATGTAAATTGCCGTTTGTTCTATAGTTCTAGTTTAATTTACACATTTCATGATTAAGACAAATTTAAGTATTGCTGCTGTGGCACTGGGCTTGTCTAGCCAGGCGCAAGAGGCTCTGTGGTGGAAGACTCCAACGGTGTCTCCTGAAATTAATCCCGACAAAACGGTTACGTTTAGGCTGAAAGCTCCGAAGGCTTCAAAGGTGGAGGTGACTGGCGACTTTTTGCCTAAAGAAGTTCTAAAGGGAAAATCTAAAATTGAAGTGCCAGGAAAAGCTGAACTTGTTGAAGGTGAAAATGGCATTTGGGAGTACACCACACCCACTCCGCTCATGCCTGAATTATACAGTTATTCGTTCATTGTCGACGGTTTGAAGACGACCGACCCGTCTAATGTTTACCTCACTCGCGATGTGGTTACTACCAGCAATATCTTTTTGGTCGATGGCCCGCAGAGTAACCTTTATGCGGTGAATAAAGTGCCCCACGGTACGGTTTCGAAGGTTTGGTTCAACTGCAAAACAACTGGCAACGACCGACGCTTGACCGTTTATACTCCGGCTGGTTACGAGAAGGGCAAGGACAAATACCCTGTGCTTTATTTGTTGCACGGTATGGGCGGTGATGAAGAGGCTTGGATTACGTTGGGGCGTGTCGCACAGATTATGGATAACCTTATAGCACAAGGCAAAGCGAAACCGATGATTGTGGTAATGCCGAATGGTAATGTCGACCAACAGGCTGCGGCTGGTTATGCGCCTACGGGCTTTATTACTCCTACCATTGAACTACCTCATACTATGGATGGAACTTTTGAGACTTCTTTCCCTGAAATTGTGAAATTCATCGACGATACCTACCGCACAAACGCGAGGAAGTCTGCTCGTGCTATTGCCGGCTTGTCTATGGGCGGATTCCATTCTATGCATATTTCTAAGGAGTATCCCGAGCTCTTTGACTATGTCGGACTTTTCTCGGCTTCCGTTGGATTTAAAGGTCGTGCGGAATCTTCAATCTATCAAAATTGCGAGGAGAAAATCAAAAGGCAGTTCGCTCTGAAACCTGCGCTCTATTGGATTTCTATTGGTAAGGAAGATTTCCTCTATAAAGAAAATGTGGAATTCAGAAAGTTCCTCGATAAAAACAAGTTCAACTACTTTTATCTGGAAACTGACGATGGCCATATCTGGAAAAACTGGCGTACGTATCTGTGCTTGTTCGCTCAAAAGGCTTTTATTCCTAGTAACAAATGATAAGAGACTGATCAAACAGCTTTTTTTATAGAAACTTCAATTTCTCTGAATGAGGATTTCTGAAAAAGAAAAATAATTGCATTATTTTAGGTGTATAACAAATAAAAATTGTAGTCCTAAACGGAAAGATATGAGTGTTAGTGTTTACGTTAAGTCTGGGAAAGACATCTCAGCAAAATCTGTCATGGAGTCTTTAATTGCTAAAGGCGAAAACGTAGTTAGCTATTTGAACTTCTATCCCCCAAAAGTGTTGGAGGAATTCTTCATGCTGGTGTCGTTAATCCTGGTTATCCTTATTTGCAACTGCTTGTGCCACCACATACCCCATGGTCCATGCGGCTTGCAGGTTGAATCCGCCCGTAACGGCGTCAACATCGGTCACCTCTCCGGCAAAGTAGAGTCTGGGATGTTTCTTACATTCCAGGGTGTTTGGGTCGAGTTCCGATAGGGCAACTCCGCCGCAAGTGACAAACTCGTCTTTGAACTGGCCTTTGCCGTCAACGGCATAGGTGTCTGCTTTAAGCAGTTGCACCATGCGGTTGAAGTCTTTTTTCCCAATCTCGTTCCATCGTTTGGTCTCGCTAATGCCTATTCGGCCAATTAGGTACGCCCAGTGGCGGTGGGTAAGTGGGGGTGGGGCTATGGTGCTGACTTGCTTCGCTCCGTTGGTCTTTACTAGTTTGCTCAAGAAGGCCATCACCTCGTCCTGACTCATCGCTGGCCACCAGTCTACCAACAGGTTGGCCTTATAGGCGTTGTCGGCAAGGTGGCGGGCAGCTTGTGACGATGTTTTTAGAATGGCCGGACCGCTCATGCCCCAGTGGGTGATGAGCAGCGGGCCGCGGCCCTTCAGTTTTGTGCCAGGAAACTGTGCCGTGGCCTCTTCAGCCACGGTGCCCATCAGGCTGTGCAGCCGCTGGTCGTCGATGCGGAAAGTGAAGAGCGAGGGCACGGGGACCGTTATCTCATGGCCGAGGTCGGCGAGCCACTGCAGTCCTTCTGCCTTGGGTGAGCCGCCCGTGGTGACGGCGATGTAGTCGTAGCCGGAGAGTTCGTCGAGGCTGTTGATGCGGTGGCCGGTCTTGATCTCGATGCCGTGCCGGCGGGCTTCGCCGAGGAAGCAGTTGATGATGGTGTGTGAGTCTTGCGATGCAGGGAACACGCATTGATCCTCCTGAGTCACCAGAGGCACGCCATGCCGTTCGAACCACCCGTAGGCATCGCGCTGCGAGAATCCCTTCATCAGGCGTTTCATCAGCCGATGGCCACGGGGGTAGACGGCCGACAGGTCTCCCACACCCTCAAACGAGTTGGTGCAGTTGCAGCGCCCGCCGCCGGATATCTCCACCTTGGCCAGTACCCGTTGGCTTCGCTCGAAGATGGTGACCGCCATCTGCGGCAGCATCTCCTTCAGGTTGATGGCCAGGNNCGCTCATGCCCCAGTGGGTGATGAGTAGCGGACCTTCTGCCTTGAATTTTGTGCCGGCTATGCTGGCTATGGTGTCTTCTACCACTACGCCCTGCAGTGCGTTCAATGCCTGGTCGTGAACACAGAAAGTGAAGAGCGATGGCACGGGTGGCTCTATAGCCAGTTCAAGCGGTTTCAACATATCGAATCCGCTTTCTTTGGGGTGCCCGCCTGTCGCAACCACTACAGTGTCGGCTGTTACTGGTTTTAGATGCTCGTCTTGGAAGTTTATGGTATATTCACCATTGTGCTCAATGCTGGTTACACGGTGGCTAAGGTGCAAACCTATACCGAGGCGTTTAATGTTGGCCGTCAGCAGGTTTACAATAGTCATGGCGTCTTGGCTGGCTGGAAAAACACAGTGGTCGTCTTGTGTGACGAGGCGCACGCCTTCTTTTTCCCACCAGTCCATCGTCTGTCTGTTGTCGAGTTGGTGGAACAGGCGCTTCATCAGACGTTCGCCGCGCGGATACACCTGCCCCAAACTTTTCACGCCTTCCCAACTGTTGGTCAGGTTGCATCGTCCGCCGCCAGTTATGGCCACTTTGGCCAACGGCTTGGTGCCGGCTTCGTAGATGTCGATTTCACATTTTGGAAGTGTCCGCTTCAGGTTCACCGCACAAAAGCAACCGGCGGCTCCTGCTCCTATAATTGCAACTTTCATTGGCCCTTACCTCTTAGCTTTTGGTAATCTCGCAGATTTCCATCTCGCAGATCTTTATCAAGTCGTTCGGGTCGGCCTTTATTTGTAGACCGCGTACGCCTCCGCTAACGTAGATATAGTCGTAGAGGATGCAGGTCTCATGAATATAGGTCGGGTATTTTTTCTTCATGCCCAAGGGTGAGCAACCGCCCCGTATGTATCCGGTCAGACCCAGTAGTTCTTTCATGGCTACGAGGTCGCAGTTCTTGTTGCCGCTTACCTTGGCTGCCTTTTTCAAGTCTACTTCTTCCTCCCCTGGTACTACGCAGACAAATATGCCGCTCTTGTCTCCCCTTAAAACCAGTGTTTTAAACACTTGTTCTATCGGTTCGTTCAGTTGGTCGGCTATGTGTATTGCGCTCAAGTCGTTCTCGTCAACGATATAGGGGACGAGCTCGTAGCTGATACCCGCTTGGTCTAGCAGTCTGGCCGCGTTGGTCTTGTTTATTTTTTCTTGTTTCATCTTCTTTGTGCTTTTCCTTTATCTAACCCTCAGTTCCTGGCCGATGCTCAAAGCGTCGCTGGTAAGGTTGTTCCAGTCTCTCAGTTGTTGCACGGTGCAACCTGCCCGCTTGGCAATGTTGTAGAGGGTGTCGCCCTTCTCTACCTTGTGGGTGTCGCCTTTCAGCGTGTTTGTGTCGTTTGCCTTGGCCGGTTCGGCTTGGGTAGTATCTTTTTTAACAGTCTGGTTGCCGTTTACAGCGGGTTTTGTCTTGGTGCTGTCGCCTTTTGCGGTGTTGTTTCTGAAGGCGTTCTCCACGGTTTCCTTCGCATTGCGTTTGTTGCTGTCCTGCTTTTGCTCCAGACCGTTGTTTGCCGAACCGTTGCTCTGCTGTCGGTCGGTACTCTTGCTGTCGGTCGTCTTTTTGCCGGTTTCTTTCGCACGCTTTTGCTCCTCTTTGCTTTTACGCTGTCGGTTGCCGTCTTTCCTGCTCTTCCGCTTGGTGGTAGGTATATCCTCTTCAAGCGTGGTTTCAGACTCGGCCTCGCTAGCGGTTGTTTGGGCGTATTTTTTCAGGGCGCGGCGTAGCTTTTTGTTGTCGGTAATGCGGCGTCCGGTCACATAGCGGTCGTCGTAGTATTTTGTGTCGCTGCGGCTGATGGTTACACCCACCGAACTGGAGGCGTGTATGAAGGTGAAAACTCCGTTGTTGTTCTCGACCACAATGCCCACATGGCCAACCGTTCTCCCGATCTTGCTGCCGTTGAAGCAGACCAGGTCGCCAGTCTTCAACCGTTTGCGTTTGCGTATTTTCTTCCCGTCCTTGGCTTGTAGTGCGCTTGTACGGCTTAGTTCAATACCTAGTTGCTTGTAGCAGAATTGGGTGAAGCCGCTGCAGTCGAAGGCGTAGGGACCTGTAGCCCCGTTTCTGTAGGGTCTGCGCTCAAGCGTCTTGGTGTAGTCTACCCATTTCTCCAGGCTCTCGTAGGTGGGGGCTTGGGTGATTTCCACCTGGGCATAAGTACCGCCTGCTCCAAAAAGAAGAAGGTGGAGTAGTGCGGCTATCTTGTAGACTGTGTTTCTGTTCATGCGTCTCTGTTTTTTGTATTGTTGGTTGTGTGCGCCGGCTTATGGATTGCTTTTAATAGCACCTATTTGGTACGAGCGCCTGCCGTAGCCGATTATAAAGTCCAGTTTTTCAGGATTGACCGCCTTAAAGGCACTGTCTAAGTCTTGTTGCTGGCAGTTCTTGAAGGTCTGTATGGGCTTCACGTACTTGCCCCAAAACATACATTTGAAACCTGCTTTCTGTAGGTCGGCGTACTTGATGCCGGAATCATCTTCCAAAATGAAGCGGCACTTGTTTAAAATAGTCTTTTTTATGCTCGAATAGTTGTTGTAGTGGGGCAGATACGAGGCTGCTTTGAGGTAGCCTGCGCAGTGGTCGGGTCGCAGATAGTTGTCTAGGAACTTCCGCAGAGTGGCGTTCGCCTTCATGCCGCTGTTCGAGAGGTCACAGCGTATGTAGGTGATGGTTTGCTGTTTGCCTTTCTTGCTGACTTTCATGCGCAGTGCGTTGGGGCTTTGGACACACTCGGTATCAATGCTTCCGTCGGCTTGCAGTTGTCCCGTTTCAATGTCGTCGATGCTGCGGTATTCGCGGCCCATAAACATCATTAGTACTGGCAGAACACCGTCAACTTCTTCGTTGCGTAAGTCTTTTTCCATCCTTCCGGTAACAAAGAAACTGTTGCCCCATATGTTCATGGTGCTGTGGTAGAGGGCGCCAGCCAGTTGGTTGGCCTCTTCCTCGTTCATATACGCGTTGGGTTGCGGAATGGAACCGATGGGCTCTGCCGCCAGCAAGATGTATTCGTCTGCGTTAGGGAAAAAAGTGTGCACGTAGGGCCAGTCTGGTCCGCTGAATGCATAGAGTACCTGTTGGCAGTCGGTGGTCAGTGGCACAATGTTTTGTTCGCTCCAAACCGAGGCTTTTGCCGCATTTTTACGGTAGTTGTTCCACATTATCCACATTTTTTGCTGGTAGGTTACCCATTTGGGGTATTTTGTGAGGCCATAGTATATGTTAGTGCTGTCGATACGTAGCCCTACAAGGTATTGTGCCAGTTGGTTCCAAAGTTGGCTTTGCTCTTTCTGTATAACTGGGGCTGGCTGAATGCTGTCGGCCATAGGGGTACTGTCGGTCTGGGTTTCAGCAAAAAACTCGTTCAGTTTCTTGTTGATGTCTCCTGCCGCTTGTGCGTGTTCTTTCAGCGTGCTGCCGGCTTCCTCCGTGTGGCTGAATTTGCAACCGCAGAACAGCGTCGCCAACAGAAATATAAGTAGGGTGTAGTATTTTTCTGTATTCTTCATAACACAAATTTAGTACAATTTTCTCCCTTTTGTTCATAACTTCTTATTATACCTTTGCTTTTCTCATAAAAAAGTTATAATTTTGTTGACCGATTTTTAAGGGGTTAATTCTGCACGACTTTTATCGCAAATTTTCAAAATATAGTAAACTTTTAAATTTTAAGGATTATGCCAAGCGGAAAGAAAAGAAAAAGACATAAAATGGCGACCCACAAGCGTAAAAAGCGTCTAAAGAAGGATCGTCATAAGAAGAAATAATAGGGCTCGACCCTATATTTTGTCTTCTTTTATGTCGGCAAAAAACAAAGGAACAAATCTGCAGATTTCTTCTCAGATTTGTTCTTTGTTTTATAAGCACATATTGTTTAACTTTTATTTATAGTGAAAAACGAATTAGTTATCGATGCCCAAGGCTCGAATGTCAACATCGCACTTGTTGAAGACGGACGTCTCGCTGAATTGAACAGAGAGAACGGTAAGGCTTCTTTCGCTGTTGGCGACATTTACCTCGCTAAGGTAAAGAAAATCATGCCGGAGCTCAATGCTGCATTCGTTGACGTGGGGTACGAACGTAGTGCCTTCCTTCATTACCAGGACCTTGGTCCACAGTTCCGCTCTATGGTGGCTTTCACCAAGGGCGTTATCTCTAATGGCAAGAAGGCGGCTGCTGTCTCCAAACTCCAAATGCAAAAGGAAATTAGCAAGAATGGGTCTATTACCGAGGTGCTCGACAAGGGTCTCGAAATCCTCGTCCAAATTGCTAAGGAGCCTATTAACACTAAAGGACCCCGACTCACTTCCGAGATTTCTATCGCGGGGCGGTATATTGTGCTGATGCCGTTCGCCGATAAAATCTATGTCTCGCAGAAAATCAAGTCGGGTGAGGAACGTGGACGTATTAAGACCATGCTCCGCAAGTTCAAACCGAAGAATTTCGGTATCATTGTCCGTACTGTGGCCGAGGGGAGGTCGCAGGAAGAACTTTCTTTCGAACTGAACGAACTTGTTAAAAAATGGAACGATGCGGTTGCTGCTATCGACCGCAATAAGGAACCGCAACTCCTTTACCAGGAGTGCTCTCGTACCGTTTCCATTCTTCGCGACATTTTCAACCCTTCGTTCGATAGCATTTTCGTCAACGATAAGGACTCTTTTCACCAAATTTGTGATTATGTCCGCTTCATTGCCCCAGAAAAGGAGTCGATTGTTAAACTTTACAACAACGACCAACCTATTTTCGACCACTTCAACATCACTAAGCAACTAAAATCGTCGTTCGGACATACGGTTTCTTTCAAAAACGGTGCTTACCTCATTATTGAAAAAACCGAGGCGATGCATGTCATCGATGTTAATAGTGGTAACAAGTCTAAAGCCGGGTACGACCAGGAAATGAACGCCATTGAGGTGAACCTCGCGGCGGCCGATGAAATTGCTCACCAACTCCGACTGAGAGATATCGGGGGTATTATCGTCATCGACTTCATCGACATGGTGAAACCCGAAAACAGACAAAAACTCTATGAGCGCATGCGCGACAATATGGCGAAAGACCGTGCAAGACACAATATACTGCAATTGAGTAAGTTCGGACTCATGCAGATTACCCGACAAAGGGTACGTCCTGCTATGACGGTCGAAACAGAAGAGGTTTGCCCTACTTGTCATGGTAAAGGTGTTGCTCAACCTTCTATCCTCTTTACTGATGAACTGGAAGGTAAAATGGATTTTGTGCAGAATACGCTCAAAATCGATAAGTTCAAACTTTATATTCATCCTTTTGTGGAGTCGTTTGTCTCTAAAGGATGGTTCTTCTCTTCCATTAAGCACAAGTGGAAAAAGAAGTTCGGTGTCACGGTCTTGGCCGACCAGAACTTGGGATTCCTTCAGTCGCGCTTTGTTGACAACAATGGCGACATTATCAATCTCAACGATAATCCTGACACCGACGAACTCGACAAATACCGCGACGACTGATTCTCGTCGGGTTTTCTTTTAAGGGCTCTTGCTGATAACAATCCCTGCTAAAACATGAAGCACGACCGTTTCCCCTACGGCCGTGCTTTTTTATTCTATTATGGGCTTGCTTATGTAAAGTCCATTGAGGCAGCAGGACTCATTACAGAAG
>DETD01000024.1 GCA_002362105.1 Bacteroidales bacterium UBA3297 | reverse complement strand
AATGCAAAATTTGTAGCAAAAACGAACAAAGACGGGCAAATACAAGGATTAGCAACCGACACTGCGCCAGCCCTCTACTTCTACCATCCCGACCATTTGGGTAGCACGGCCATGGTCACCGACCTTGACGGACACATCACTCAAAATGTGGTGTATATTCCGTACGGCGAGGTGTTCGTGGAAGAGCGCAACGGCAGTTGGACTTCGCCTTACCTCTTCAACGCCAAGGAACTCGACGAGGAAACGGGGTTGTATTATTATGGGGCGAGGTATTTGGACCCTGCGGTAGCTAGGTGGCTGAGTGTGGACCCGATGTGGGAGGATTATATAGGTGTATCTCCTTTTACATATTGCCATAATAATCCTATTTCAAGAATTGATATTGACGGGAACGATGATTTTGGATTAGATGAAACCACTGGAAAATTATCGAGAATAAATGTGACAAAGTCAAAGAATGACATCGTTTATGTTGGCTCTTACACACAGGATGGGACATTCAAAAAAGGAGAAAAGTCTTTTTCTGTTTCTAAGGGAATTCTTAATGTAAAGGACAGTGACACAGATCTGTCCAAATCAGGAATTTCCGTACCTGTCGGAAGACAAAAGGAAGCTGTAGATTTTATGGTAAATATGTCATTTAGTATTTATAGGGAAGTGTCCGCATGGGCTTATCATACAAAGTCGGGAGAAGGCTTGGAAATTGCACCGTGGGATAAAAACACGTTTAAATCTGCGGTAACAGATAAATATAGCAAAGACCGAGGATTAGATAGCAAAGGATTGAGAACATTCCATGTACATACACACCCTGGGCCTAAAACTCCTATACCAGGTAAAATATATGGACATGGTATGCCTTCAAAAAAAGACGTTTCTTCTCATGCACACTTAGCAAAAAGTGCAAAATACTATATTATTTCGCGGAAAGATGGCTTGACTCAGTATTACCCGAATAACTCAAACAACAGAACTTATCATGGCACAAGTGAAAAACAAGTTCCTTTTTCTATTAAAAAGTATGCTGGCTATAAATAGTCTAACATCATGTTCAAATATGAATACATCACAAATTGTAGACGAATGTACAAATAAGGTGATTTCTTACGTAAAACAAGAGCATATATACGAGACAAAATGTCTTACTATTTTATGTGAAGAGAAAAATGATGTACTTATATTAGAACTCTATGCAGATTCCATTGATGACGCAAAAGAAATAATAAAAAAAGATGATTATTATATTTTTAATAAGACAAATTTTAAAATAAAAGGGGAATCTGTCCGTAACATACCTAAGGAAGACGAAATTTGGATACACGAAACGGAATTTTTGTGTGCAATTAATAAAGCAACAAATAATTTTATCATTCTGGAGTGTGGAGAAGGAACACCTAATTTGGATTGCATTCTACAATTACAAGAATTTATCCGTCATCCAGAACCCCCTTTTAAAGGAATAGAGGAAGCAATAGTTGATGAAGATTGCATAGGTACGCCACCACCTCCACCTGTAGAGGAGTCATTAAAGCCTGATTCTCGAAAATAGTATATTTAATCTGTAATTGCGTCAGAGGACTTCCGGTACTCTTGATACACCAAGGGGCTTTGCATACGTTCTTCTCCCCAGTTTGCAGTGTTATCAGATGAATGCTAAATTTGTAGAAAAACAAACAAAGACGGACAAGTACAATGATTAGCAACCGACACTGCGCCAGCCCTCTACTTCTACCATCCCGACCATCTTGGCAGTACCGCCATGGTCACCAACGAAGACGGTCATATCACCCAGAATGTGGTGTACATTCCGTATGGCGAAGTGTTCGTGGAAGAGCGCAATGGCAGTTGGACTTCGCCTTACCTCTTCAACGCCAAGGAACTCGACGAGGAGACGGGGTTGTACTATTATGGGGCACGTTACCTTGACCCGACTACAGCAGTTTGGTTGAGTGTGGACCCGAAGTGGAAGAATGCCCCAGATAAGACGCCTTATAATTATTGCCTCAACAATCCGGTGAAGTTGGTGGACCCGGATGGAAGGGCTTATGTGTTTAGGAATTCGGATGAAGAGTCTCTATTTAATTCATACATATCAATGATAGATGACGAATCGTTGTTGGATGACTATAAACAATTAAAGGATAGCCCTATTGAATACCATGTGTTTTTTGTGGATGACGAGCCAAATCTATTTTCAGTCGGTTCAATTTATTCGGATAAATTAAGAACTAATTATACAGCGTTTCGAGGACTTGATTTAAATAGTAGTCGACAAGAAATAATCTTTGATAAAAACAAGTCAAAGTATATGCTCCCTTTCATTCGTTTAAATGAAAATGATCCTCTTGTTATAGATGGGAAAAAGTATTCTTTTGCAGTTTCTTTATTTCATGAATTAAGACACGCTGCTATATATGATGCTTGTGTAAGACATTTTGATTTAAATGATAATTCTTGTGACAATATAATCCGTAGCTTTTTAAACATCTATAATCAATCTCCTCAAGAGTATGAAGGCTGGACTGGACCGCAGATTTACGATTATCACTTTACTGAGGGTGGTAATGGTCTCTGGGGTAGTAGTAAGAACGATTCTCCAACAGAGAGGATGGCAATGGATCGGGAGACTGAAATTGCGCGTTATTTAAAAGAAATTGGAGGTAATCAAAGAGTCAGAAATAATTACGGTAGCGTAAATAATACAAAATGAAATATTTTTTATTTGTCTTTATACTTCACCTATTTTACTTAAATGCCGAGGGACAACATTTAAAAAGTGTTATAGACCCAGAGACTGAAAATGTGGGTTTCATAGACGAAAAAGGGTTACTGATAGTCCCTTATATTTACGAACAACATTATAAATGTTCCTATAAATTTAAGGATAGTCTATGCTTGGTTAGGAGAAATGGTCGATATGGTTATATAAACCAAAAAGGGAAAGAAATTGTAAATTGTATATATACTTATCTTGGTCCCCTTTCTGATGGAGTGATAGCTTCAGTTATTAAAGATAGCATACCAATTTGTTCTTATTTAAATGCCCAAGGGAATGTTATTCTGAGAATTCAGGGTAGGTTCCCTTATGATTTCCATAATGGACTAGCAAGATTTCTTTTTCAAGGTAAGTATGGCTATATCAATAAAACAGGTCAAATTGTAATTCCTAATATCTATCAGACGGCAACGGACTTTGAAGATGGAACTGCTCGGGTTATTTTTGAAGACAAAGAAATAAGAGTTATCAATTGTAAGGGAGAAATTTTAAAGACAAGCAAAATTCCGAAACTCATAAAATAAAATTCTTGTTTATCCCTTAAGTGTCGCCTCCCCCTCTCATCTGTACTGCCCACTGACGCACTTGCCTCCGAGGCTACGCCCTCTTCTCTAACACTTTAGAAGAAGTTTAAATGGAACCTCCATTCAAGAAATATGCGGAAAATCCAAAGAAGTTGTATCTTCCTCAGTCTCGATTATCGTGATAACATTGTGACAGAATAAAAAACAGCTGGCAATATCGCCAGCTGTTTTCTTTAATATGACGTTTATCAGAGATTTTCAATTTCATCTGCAGAAAGCCCTGTAACGGTGGAGATAATGTGTATATCAACACCGCATTCTTTCATTTTTCGGGCGTTGTCAATGTTTTTTGCGTGTGCGCCCTTTTCCAAGCCGATTGCCTCGCCCTTCTCCAAGCCGATTGCCTCACCCTCCGCACGTCCTTCTGCACGACCCTTGTTAAAAGAGCCGTCAATCAGGGCTTTCTCGGTGGCAGCCATGTCCCTGTACTTGTCGTAGGTGGCAAGCTGTTCTTCCGAGTAGGCGCCACGTTCTACGATGGAGATGGCCTTGCTGATTTCAGGGTCGTCGAGCAATTCCTGCGGCACGCTGGCCGTATTCTCGTTAATTTCAGTCATAAAGCGGAGCCACAGGCGGTGCATCCTGCTTATCGATGGCGACTGTGGTACAAACTTGGGCAGTTCCACAAACACCATCTCAATGCCCTCAATCACCCGTTCCGGATTGCCTTGCTCCGCCATCTGGAAGAGGTGGTAGTGCTCGGTTCCGGTGAATGCGTTATCGTTCACGATGCTGAGCGAGTAAACGGGTTGCAGACGGCTGTAGCTGTAACCCTTGTCGGCCTGCTTGACGTAGGCTTTCGAGGCGTTGAACAGCACACGCTGCTTGAACTCGTCGGTCCAGTACATCTGCATTTCCACAATGAACTGGCGACCCTGGTCGTCCTTGCACCGAACATCGACTATGGAGTACTTTTTCAGTGGGCTGTCTGGAACCAACTCGGGCGGCAGATATTCGATATCGGTCACTTTAGACCCGTCCTTGAACGGCAGCAGCGCATTCAAGAAGCTGATAATAAGGTCAGGATGTTCGGCGAACACCGCCTTAAATGTCAAGTCGTATCTCGGATCTAAATACTTACCCATAGTTCTTAGTTTTCACAAAGTTAACTATTATTCAAAACACTTCAAATATTCAAAACAATTCTGATTATAGTCACGGAAAGGATTCGCCCACTTTGCCATGAAACAAAAAAGCATTAATTTTAATTATTCAGGCAAAAGATTATACTATTGTCTAGTAAAATATATTTAATAAATTCATTATCAATACCCTTCACACTGTGAAGGGAACTAAGGTAGTCTCTTCACCGTTCATACACACTAGAGTGTAACAACTGAGCATACTATAGGGAGACTAACCAGTCGAAAAAATCTTGACGGCCACATTACCCAGAATGTGGTGTATATTCCGTATGGCGAGGTGTTTGTGAGCGCAATGGCTGTTGGGCTTCTCCATACCTCTTCAACGCCAAGGAACTTGATGATGAAACGGGGCTGTACTATTATGGAGCACGCTACCTTGACCCGACTACAGCGGTTTGGTTGAGTACTGACCCATTGCAGGAAAAATATCCGGGAATGAACCCGTATAACTATTGTGCGGGGAATCCGGTGAAGTTTATTGATCCGGATGGTAGGGAGAAAATAGTTGTTGTAGGAAATGAAGGTGATGGCCCTAAAGAAGATATCAAATCTAATGGAGACTATAGATACGGTAAAAACAAGAGATTTTTCCTCCAAGCGGGTATAGATAGAGCAAAAGAATATAAACGTAAATCAAAAAACGAACAAGTTACAATGTTAGTTTATGAAGGCCAATATAGTCAAGAAGAATTAGATCTTTATAAAAGTGAAGCGGAAAAAAATAAAATACATTTTTTAAAAGTTAATGACGACGCTGATATTGTAGATTATGTCAATAAAAAATCAACTTTTTCTTTATCAGATAAGAAGCGAAAAGCTGATTTAATAACTGATTTCACATATTATGGGCACGGACACCCTGATGATATGGCAATTGGTTATAACCATATTTGATGGTTTAGAAAGATTAGATGGCAGTGAGTTTAAAAAAGAAAGTTTTTCTATAAATGCAAATTTTGACTTAGTTTCCTGTCGTTCAGGTCTTGGAAAACTTGCGGAGAATATATCAAACCTAACAAAAGGTAATATCCATGTATATAATGTTAGAGTACAGTGGGGGCAGTCAAGCATGGGGGAAAATTGTAAATATGTTTTAAATTACTATTGTGCTTTCAATCGAGACCCAAACAACAGAACCATAATAGTCCCTTTAGCTAATAGAGAAAAAACTATAAAAGGTACAAGAAAATGAAAAAAATCAAACTTTTAGCATTGGCGTTGTTAATTATATTTGCGCTAACTCATTTTTTTAAATACCATAATACCGTTGTAGTATACTCATGTCCAGCAGAATGCGAAATAGGAGATCTGAGAGGTCATATAGTAGAAATCAAATTGCTTAACGAACTGATGATTCCTTTTCTTTTTGAAGAACAGAAATCATTTAAAGGCAAAGAACTTAAACAATTAACTGATATCAAAGAGTTTTTGAATCTTGATGCAAGTGCTGGACCTGGTTCATGGCGAATTGATTGTATTCTTGTTTCATACAACAGGTTTGGGTTAATAGAAAATATTTATATTGTAGGCGATGGTGGTTTTTATTTTTATTCAGTTAATCAAATAAGCTGTATTTGCAAAAAAAGACTTGTGTTGATGGATTTAATAAAAGCGAAGTAGCGTATTCTATATAAAACGACCCTTTTAAGTCAAATTATCCATTGGTACAATAATTAATTTTTTTCAATTGTAATATCTTTGTGCTTGTATAATTCCGTACCTTTAACCCCATGAAATAGAATCTCTTCCAGACTTTTGGTCGCCCAGACCGCAACCGACACTGCGCCAGCCCTCTACTTCTACCATCCCGACCATTTGGGCAGCACTGCCATGGTCACTGACCTTGACGGCCGTATTACCCAGAACGTGGTGTACATTCCGTATGGCGAGGTTTTTGTGGAGGAACGCAATGGCAACTGGGCTTCGCCTTACCTTTTCAACGCCAAGGAACTGGACGAGGAAACGGGGTTGTATTATTATGGAGCACGCTACCTTGACCCTACAGGGGCAATGTGGTTGAGTGTGGACCCGATGTGGGAGGACCATGGAGGCTCTTCTCCATACAACTACTGTATGTCAAATCCTGTCAAGTTGATTGACCCTGACGGAAGAGATGAATGGGATTTTTCACAGAATGGCGAATTAGTAAAACATAGGACAAATAAAGAAAAAGATATCTTTAATATTGTAGACGAGAATGGGAATATCCTCAAAGATAAAACTAAGTCTTTTGAGTATAATACATTTAAGCAGGAGAGCATAACTATAACGAAAAAAGGCAAAACGCAAAAAAAATATACTTATTTTTCAACAGGTAAGAATGATAAATCCAAACAATTGTTTGAATTCTTGGCGGATAATACAAATGTAGAATGGACAAATTTGACTTTTAAGACGGAAAGCACGGTTTCTACATCAGGTGATATCAATCATGAATATGCAGCAAGTTATATTTTAAAATCAGACAGATATAAAGATAAAACCTTAATAGGACATACTCACTCTCATCCAGGTGGAAATTATTCTCCTTCCGGTTTTGAATATGATAATCCTAAATCAGAATTCTTTCATAAACCAGCTGATATGCAACACATAAAAAAACTTTGTGATATAAATGCAAAGAAAGGTATTAGTGATCCAAAATTTCAAATCTATGTGCCAAAAACTAAGACGTATGTTAAATACAATAAAAACTCTAAACATTATGACTTCTTTAAATACTATCAAAAGAAAAATTAAAAGATTTGTCATCCTTCTATTATATTGTTTTTCATCTAATTATGCTCAATCGGAAAATATTGAGAATAGTATATGGATTTCAAGTGACTCTCTTATTTTTTTTGAATATTGGGAAATCAATGAAGAGCCGTTAAGAAAAGTTAAAATTTCCAATATTTATGATACTGAAGATTTTGATTTTGAAACAGGTGATTGGATGCAAATATCTGATACTCTGGTTTCTATAAGTAATAAAAACAACAATACAAGAGAATGTATTACAATAAAAGATACTATATTAAAATATCATGAAAAAACATATTATAAGATGCCAGATTCAATTAGGATAGAATCTTTAATTAATAAAAAACTTGGTGAAGCTCGACTTTACAAATGTATAATCAAAAATATAAATATAAATTATTTCATAGAGCAGTTCCTTAAAGGGGAAAACGAAGTTAACGAAGGAGAAATTCTCTATTTTATATTAAGGAAAGGCAAATTTTTATGTTTGTACAGTATCGATAAATACTATTTAACAGAGGGTATTAAACATTGTTTAGGCTACTATAAATACAAAGGTAAAATTTTTATTCTATCTAAAAACATGTCATTTGCATTTAAAAAAACGAAGTACGACCCAATTGAATATCCCTTTTATAAACCACATGAATTGCATTACTTAGAAGAAATAGAAACAATAGAAAATATACCAAGTCGTGAGGTTGTCTATTATATAGATGGGAAAAAATTCATACAATGATTCCTCGTTATAGAACCCCTACTAGACTTGTAAGGATCCCCAGTCTGCAACCGACACTGCGCCAGCCCTTTACTTCTACCATCCCGACCACCTCGGCAGCACCGCCATGGTCACTGACCACGAAGGCAGAATTACCCAGAACGTGGTGTATATTCCTTACGGCGAGGTGTTTGTGGAAGAGCGCAATGGCAGTTGGGCTTCGTCCTACCTCTTCAACGCCAAGGAACTCGACGAAGAAACGGGGCTGTATTATTATGGAGCAAGCTACTTAGACCCGACAGGGGCAATGTGGCTGAGTGTGGACCCGATGTGGGAAGACTACCGCTTTATGACTTCGTATAGTTATTGTGCGGGGAATCCGGTAAAAATAGTGGATCCGGATGGCACGAGTCTTGTGTCAATGGCGGGTAAACGAATCATAAAAGCGTCTCTCAAGCACATTGCCGTTACCTCTCTGAAGAAAAATTTACAGCATACCTTAGGAAGTATTTATCTTCCAAGTCAGGCCAATGGGCCTCTAAGTTCATTGACAAGGCAGCTACGGCAATAGATATTGCGACTTCAGAATCTGCCCTTGAATTGGCTGCCGAATTTATTCCTGTTGTAGGCGATGCATACGGGGCTTTTAAACTTGCAGAAAGTAGTTATAAGGTATGGAGTCTAGTAGAAAAATTCGAACGACGTGCCGAAGCTATTGATAATGCATTAAAGGGTCAAAGCAAGTTAAGAAAGGCCTTGGGCTTAGGTTCTGGAGAAGCTCACCATATTATTCCGATTAAATTGTTAAAGGAAAATGAAGTTGTATAGGATGCTGTTTCTGCCGGTTTTGATTTTAATGGTGTTGACGCGGTAATACATCATGGACCACATAATCGTTACACGAACGAAATAGAAGGATTGATAAACGAGTGGCATAACGAGCGAAAAAACTTATGGAGAAAGTTGCAAAAAGGTACAAAAATTTAATCAAACAAAATGCTGGAAATGTAGAAAAATAAAAAAATACCATGGACAAGTATTATATAGTAAAGCCTTCTATCAAAGGTGTTTATCCTCAAGTTAAGTGCGATTCTGTGCCCGTTATGCAATTGATAACACCATGGAAGATATTTCCGGAAAATCTAATTACTTTAGATTTCACATTTGACAACCGAGCACGCATAACTGATGTATTAAGTAAATTATGTGGTCCCATCACAGATTTCTTGATAAGCGAAAATTTCAAGAATATTATTTCAGATTGTAAAATCATGAACCATCAGTATTTTAAAGCCTTGGTAAAAACAAAGAAAGAGAACCTTATATACTATCTTCTTCATTTATCTCAGCCTGATTTAGTAAATTATATTGATTATAAAAGTTCATTATTTTACGAAACTGAATGGGAATTTAGAAAAGGTCCTATAAAAATCGACTCCTATGAACATTATGAGAGATTGCATGCTCAGGACAAAGAAGCTAAATTTGGTGTGTCAATAGATAAACTTGTTATGAACGATGACTTTGATAGGAGTATTGATATGTTTTTCTTTTTACCATTTGAGAATAAAGTTTATATTTCAGAACGAATGAGAAAGTTGATAGAGGAAAATAATATTACAGGACTGGACATAGTTGGAGAAATATTAATATGACATACTTATATGGAATCGAAACTGTTCACCGACGCAATTGCCTTGCCAAGTACAGTACCCCGTTTTCGACCCCAACTTCCGTACAATGTTTAAGCAAGAAACCGCTGTTCAAAAATATGTGGGGATTCCGGTAAGGCTGGAGGTTCTTCCCACCGACTTCCTTGGCATTGCGAAAGAAAAAAACAGCTGGCGATATCGCCAGCTGTTTTCTTTAATATGACGTTTATCAGAGATTTTCAATTTCACCGGTAGAAAGCCCTGTGACGGTGGAGATAATGTGGATATCGACACCGCATTCTTTCATCTTGCGGGCGTTCTCAATTTTTTCTTCTAATTTACCCGCTTCTTTGCCTTTCTCCAAACCGATTGCCTCACCCTCTTTCAAACCAGCCTCTTTACCTTCTTTCAAACCTTTCCGGTAATGTCCGTTGATAAGGGTGACCTCGGTAGCGATGGTGTCCCAGTATTTTTCATAAGCGTCAATCTGGGCGTCGGTATATGCACCCCGTTCTACGATTGACATCGCCTTGCTGATTTCTGGATTGTCAAGCAACTCTTGCGGTGCTTCCTGTGTTTTCTCGTTGATTTCGGTTAGGAAGCGTAGCCATAAGCGTTTCATACTGTGTTCCGCAAGCGTCTGCGGCCTGAACTTTTTCAACTCGATAAACACCAGCTCTATACCTTCTATGATGCGGTCTGGATTGCCCTTCTCGGCCAACTGGAACTGGTGGTAGTACTCATCGCCGTCGAACCCCCTGTCGTTCACAATATTCAATGAATAGACAGGCTGCAGCGCCTTGTAGTCGATACCCTTGTCGGCCTGTTTCACATAGGCTTTCGAGGCGTTGAAAAGCACGCGCTGCTTGAACTCGTCGGTCCAGTACATCTGCATTTCTACCAGAAACTGTCTGCTGTTCTGGTCCTTACAGCGGACGTCGACCACAGTAAACTTCTTCAGCGGGCTTTCCGGAACCATCTCGGTGGGCAGGTACTCGACCTCTGTCACGACTTCCCCGTTCTTGAACGGCAACAGCGCATTCAAGAAGCTGATAATAAGGTCGGGATGCTCGGCAAACACCGCCTTAAAAGTCAAGTCGCATCTCGGATCTAAATACTTACCCATAGTTCTTAGTTTTCACAAAGTTAACTATCATTCAAAATACTTCAAATAGTCAAAACATTTCTGAATATAATTGTAGAAAGGATATCTCCGCTCTGGATGGATTATCTTCATTGAAGATTAACCGGGGCTACAGGTTAAAATATTTGGAACTTCAAACCAAGCGATAGTGCAATTATGTCGTCGAGCTGGATATATTTGTTATGCACGGCACTTATAATACCAATATCGTGAGTAGAAATCTCATAAAACCATGTAACCGCTTTCAACCAAGTTCGTTTCTGCTCTGGAATCTTGTAAGTAAAGCGCTCTCCATAGAAAAAGTTTAACCTCACTTTAGGGGCAATATCGTAATAACCCGAAGGATATTTTTTAGGTTGTTTAGCCCAAAACTCTTCTCCGTAAACCGTGTTGATATAAAGGCCACATTCTAAAGGCTCTATTATAAACGATTTATTTTTCTTCAAACTAAAACTCCACGGAATATAGTTTTCCTTAATAGTAGTTGTTAGATGCCAGTCGTCACCGTCAAATTTAGGTAGATAACCGAGTAACAAATCTGTTTCCCACTGTCCTCGTTTCCCGTAATCCCAACCGAAACCTAAAGACAAAAAGCCCATATTACCTGCATATTGAAGCTTTGAGTGTGTGGGAATGAGAGCCCCCAACCAGTTCGGTATTTATGGATTCTCATATCGTATTTTTTGGGTGTAACGGATGCAACAACAACATCGGTAGTATCGTTAAAAAAGTCTTCCACATTCGAGCCATAAACGAACTGCGACATGCATAGAGCTACAAGCAATAGCGTATTCTTAAAAAAAGACAACCTCATAGCTATAACCATTAGGGGTGATTGTGAATAAAAGGTAGTTGCGTTCTTCTATAGCAGCACTCTCGTAATAGATTATTCAATTCTAACGCAGTTCTTTGCGTTAATGTTCCTTTCACCTTTCACATCCACATCGTATGGGCTGTAGTCTATCATTTCCTCCATCAGGTCACAACCGTAAAAAGAAATAGCAAAAACGACCGCAATTAATCCCAATAGCTTATCTATCAATCTTAACATCTTTTTTTTCGGCAAAAGAAGAAAAAAATAACTTTCTTAAGTTTTCCGTTTTGAGAGAATGAGTAATAGAACAAAAAAATGTGTAATAGAACATAAAGGGTACATCCGCTATCGGCACTCCTTGTTTTTGTATTGGTTGCTCTCAAAATAACGCACAAGTGCTCACTTTTAGTCCTCTTCTGCTCTTTTAGCACTGCATAACCGCCCTTAACTTTGTTTTATCAAAAAAAACAATAAGAATTATGATTGCACCTATTTTGAAAGGTCTACTCCGTGAAGTAGCTATTGCAATAATATTCATTACAATAACGGTATTAACCGACAACGAGGATTTTGCATTCTCGGGTATGTGTTTCTACCTGTTCTATGTGTTGTTTGAGACTGTTTACACGGTAATGCAGGAGAAGAAGCGGAGCATAAAGCGCGGAATTTTGGCGTGTATAGCCGTGTCTGCAAATGGATTTATTCTGTTGATTGTGGAACTTTTCGTGTTTCTATCGGCAAGCGTATTCCATATATCCCACTATTGAAAATCAGTTTTTTAATAAAATAATTCGTTATCTTTGAATTGAAATATATCTGTTAAATATTTAAATAATAAATCATGGACATCACACAATTCCAAATTAATGTTCTATCTGATTCTACCTGTTCAATTAAAAAGTATTCAGGTTCAGACGAGTGTATAGAAGTGCCAGCGCAGATTGAAAATGCGGGAAAGGTGCTTCAAGTTACCGAAATAGGCAATGCGGCTTTCAAGCAGAACCACAAAATTAAGCGTGTTGCGCTGCCCGAAGGTATGACTACACTCTGTGACGAGGCCTTTAACGGTTGCGACCAGCTAGAGGAGGTTGTATTGCCGGACACGTTACAAAAAATGGGGGAAAACGCTTTCAAGGGCTGTTTCAAACTCGATGGAGTGGTGCTTCCTGCATCCCTCTCAACTATTGGCGATCACTGTTTCGAATACTGCAAGTCGTTGACTGCCATTGCACTGCCCGCCAGCCTAAAGGTTGTGGCCAGCAAGGCGTTCACCAACTGCGAAAAGTTGCAACAGCTGTCGGTTGCCGAAGGGGTGGAGGAAATTAAAGACTACGCTTTCAACGAGTGTGCTTTAACCGAACTTGTTATTCCAGATTCGGTTCAGAAAATAGGTAAAAAAGCCTTCTACGGTTGCTCGAAACTGGCGAAAGTAGTGTTGGCTGAGGACTTGAAAAACAGTCTCGACAGTTCTGTCTTTGGGGGCTGTTCTTCGGTGCAGTTCTTCCCAAGTGGGGCTTCTGCAGACGAAGCGCCTGCAAACGAGGCTCCGGTAGTTGAGGCGCCTGCCCGGGCTGCAACCGCTACACCTGCTTCCGACGTAGAGGCTGTGGTTACAGGAACTGCAGAGCAGAAACTTTATTATATGGAGGTTTTGTCTGACAATACCTGTGTTATTGTCAACTATAAGGGCGACGAGGCGGTGGTGCGCATTCCGTCGGAACTCCAGAAGGGCGGTAAGCCGTACAAGGTGGTCGAAATTGGCCGATTGGCTTTTGCGAAAAAGAAAACGCCGGGCAAGGTTGTGTGGGCTGAAGAACGCGTCAACCATACCGATGAGATTTCCATCACCATTATGCCAGAAGCTGTTGACCCTAACTACAAGGGCTACCAGACTATTCGTGAGGTAGTGGTGCCAGAAGGTGTGAAAACCATATCGGAAGCCGCTTTTTATGGTTGCGAGTGTTTAGAGAAAGTGCAGTTGCCGCAGTCGCTCGAAAAGTTGGGCGAGGGTGCGTTCGCCTTCTGTAAACAGCTCAAGTCGGTCAACCTGCCCGATGCTGTCGGTACTGTTCCTGAACACGCGTTCGAGTATTGCGAAAATATGGAAAGTTTCTGCAGTAAGGGTGTGAAAGAGATTAAGAAGAACGCCTTTACCAAGTGCGAGAAATTGAAGTCGCTGTTGCTTCCACAAAATGTCAATATCGAGCCCGATGCCTTTTTGTGCTGTACATATATGCAGCAGAACAAGGTCGCTGCCGAAGATGCAGCCTGTATGGCCATGTTCCAGATAAAGCCTGTTGACGCCGACACTTGCGCTATAACCGGATTTGAAGGTGAGGGCGACTTGATAATGGTTCCTGCCGAAATACAGAAGAATGGGAAAAACTATAGGGTGGTTACCATTGCAGGATATGCTTTCGCCAAAAAGAAAAAGTTGCAGAAAGTAGTGCTGCCAGCTACTGTTGAGACGATTGCCGACTACGCTTTTGCCAACTCTTCTCTGGTTGAGATTGAAATTCCGTCATCGGTTAAGGAAATCAAGAACTTTGCGTTCGACGAGTGCGCGCAACTCTGTCAGGTAGATTTGCACGAAGGACTGACGGTGCTCGGAAAGAATGCCTTCTCGGCATGTAACTCGCTCAAGAGGGTAAACCTGCCAAACAGCCTCAAGTCTGTTCCTGCCAACGCTTTCTTCAAGTGTTCTGCGCTTGAACAGGTTGAGCTACCGGCAGACTTGGAATCGATTGAAAGCGGCGCTTTTGCCTGCTGTTCGAACCTCGAACACATCAACCTGCCTAAACACGTCGGCAAAATAGCATCGAACGCCTTCTATGAAACCAAGTGCCTGGTCGACGATCGCGAGTATATGGAACTAGATGCGGAGACCTGTTCGCTGACTTCCTATACGCCTAAGGGCACAAGTGTTACAATTCAAGACGAAGTGTACCTCAAGGGCACCCTGCACAAGGTGGTGACTATTGGCGACTATGCCTTCGCCGAGAAGAAGATAGAGGCGGTAGCACTGCCTGCTTTTGTTGAAAACATAGGACGTTCGGCTTTTAGTAACTGCACGAACCTTTCGCTGGTTTCGGTTCCTCCTACGCTTAAAACAGTGGGCGAACTTGCCTTTGCTTCATGCGAATCGCTAAAGGAAATCTGTCTGCCAGAAGGCGTTACCGTTATTATGGACAAGGCCTTCAGTGGTTGCTCAAAACTCGAAAAAGCCGCTGTTCCGGGTGTAAAAGAGTTCAAGAAGCGGGCTTTTGCCAACTGTAGCCAGTTGAAAACGCTGGTCGGACTGCAAAGTAGTGCAATAATGGGTGAGGATGCGTTCTTCAACTGTAAGTCGATTGATTTCGCGGCCTCGGCTGGCGGTTCAGGTGCGGGTGCCTCTGTCGTTATGTTGGAAATGAAGACTATCGACAATTATACCTGTGCCATTTCGGGCTATAAGGGTGAGGGCGATGTTGAGGTCCCTGCTGAAATGCAGAAAGATGGGAAGCCGTACAAGGTGGTGAAGATTAACAGTTACGCCTTTGCCAAGAGCAAGAAGTTGCGCAAGGTTGTACTACCCGATACGGTGGAGTGTATTGGCGATTATGCCTTCTCGGAGTCTACGCTGACCGAAATCGTTATTCCGTCTTCTGTCAAGGAAATACAGACTCGGGCGTTCGACGACTGTACCCAGTTGGTGAAGGTGTCTTTCTCGGCGGGTCTCGGTCGTTTGCGTAATTCCGCTTTCTCGGGTTGCTCTAGTCTTGAAAGCATTACTTTACCAGAGGGGCTGAAGAACATCGAGGAAAGCACGTTCTCAAATTGTAAGAAGCTGGCCGAGGTCTGCTTGCCGGCTTCCATCGAAAAAATTGAAGGCAGTGCCTTTAACCGCTGTCAGAATTTGAACAAGATAAATTTGGGCAACCAAATCTACTCTATCAGCGAAAGCGCTTTCGAAGATTCGCCACTCGATGGCGTCTGCCGTAAATTCGAAGTGTTAGACGGTGACACCTGCGCGGTTGTCCGTTACGGTTCTGTTGGAACACTGGAAGTTCCTGCCGAAGTGGTGTTGGAAGGAACTCCGCACAAGGTGGTCCGCATCGGTAGAGGGGCATTCTCGTACAAGCACATGGAAAAGGCCGTGTTGCCGGCTACCATCGAGGTCATCGACGACGAGGCTTTCGAAAATTGTCGCGAACTGCGTGAGGTAGAGTTCCCCGACGGTTTGAAGGAGATTGGCAGTCGTGCTTTCTACGATTGTTGCAGTCTGGAACGTATTGCTCTACCTGAATCGGTTGAAAAAGTTGGAGAAATGGCCTTTGCCCAGTGTGAGAATCTGGCCGAGGTATCCGCTTCCGACAACATCGAATATGGTGACGACGTCTTTATCAATTGCCCTAAACTAGAGGCAGAAGAAGAGGCTGCTGAGGAGGAAGAGTCCGCTTCTGAGGAAACTATTACCAAGGAAGAGGAACAGGACGGTGAGGCCGGTGATTCTGAAAAACAAGACGAGTTTAAGATCGGTGGCCCTATTGTGAGAAGAATCTGTCTTGACGACATTGGCATTACGGAAAAAAATTGCGTAGAAAATGCCGAAAGATTGTTGCGACCTGTATACAACTTGCCTGAAGGTGAAGAAGCGATGAGGATTGCTGAACTAGTTATGACGGCCAAGGCACTGGAAGCTGCCAGCCAGAAGGGCAATACGGCCGCTACTTATTTTCTGGCTAAGTTCTACATTAATGGCTTTGGTGTTAGCCTAAATAAGGAAAAAGCCATCTTCTTGTTGAAGGATGCGGCCAATAAGCGGGAACCGCGGGCACAGAATGAATTGGCATTCATCTATGGTTCGGGCGATGGAGTTGAGAAGGATGAAGATATGATGGTGGAATTGTTCACCCAATCGGCCAATAACGGCTATGCTGCCGCACAATTCAACCTCGGCTCTTGCTATTTTAACGGCAGAGTTGTGGAATGCGATGATAAGAAGGCGGTTGAGTGGTTCGAAAAGGCCGCTGACCAAGATTATGCTCCGGCCCAGTTCTATGTGGGACATTGCTACCAACACGGCCGTGGCGTAAGAATTGACCGGAGCGAAGCGGTTGACTGGTATACCAAGGCGGCTGAAAACGGATATATATCTGCACAATATGTTCTCGGAAACTGCTACTTGTATGGTAGGGGTGTCGATGCAAATGTAAATATTGCTGCCGAATGGTTTCTGAAGGCAGCCGAAAACGGACACTCAAAGGCGAGAATCCAAATTGGAAAAATGCTTATGAAAGACCAACGTGACGAAGAGACCAAAGAGTCTGCTTTCGATTGGTTCAAACAAGCTGCTGAAGAAAACGAGGAGGCAGAGGCCCAGTACTATGTCGGCTACTGCTACTTAGAGGGCTTCGGTGTCGATAAAGACGAGGAAGAGGCTGCCGAGTGGTTCGAAAAAGCGGCCGACCAGGGTTACGTCACTGCACAGGTGACTCTGGGGTGGCAGTATATGACTGGTACGGGTGTTGACGAAGATAAGGAGAGGGCATTTGAACTCTTTGATTTAGCTGCCAACCAAAACAACGCCCAAGCGCAGTTCTACATGGGTTGGTGCTATGGCAACGGCGAAGGTATTGACCAAGACTACCGTATGGCGGTTCAGTGGTTCAAGAAGGCGCTGGAGAATGGGTATGAAGATGCCAGAACACAGCTCGAATTCTACGCTACTAGGGCGGAACAACAGGACGAGAATGCGCAGGCTGACGATGACGACGATGTGCCTAATAGTATAGACGAGTGCTTTGCGAAAGGTGCCGAGGCCATGTCTTCCGGCAAACAAAAACTGGCTGTTGCCTGCCTTAGCCGTGCTGCCGAAGCGGGGCACACCCAGGCCCAATTCTATTTGGCTACCTTCTACGATTCTGGTACAGGTGTCAAACAAGACATCCAGAAGTCGTTGGAGTTGTACACTAAGAGTGCCGAAGGGGGATTCTATATGTCGCAGTTCTCGTTAGGCCAGCGTTACGAATTAGGAATGTATGGTGTAGAGCAAAACTATGCGGAAGCTGCCAAGTGGTACGAGATGACGGTTTCTATACTGCCTGCTGTTAAACTACGCCTCGGAATAGCGTACTTCCACCTCCATAAATACGCCGAAGCGGTGAAGATGTTGGAAAGCGCGCCTGATTTAGAAAGCAATGAAGATGCGTTGAACATTCTGGTCGAGTGTTATGAAAACGGACTAGGCGTTCAGCAAAATCAGGAAAAGGCAGATTATTACAACAGCAAACTGTAAGCTATTGGTGAAATTATAACGGACAGAGTTCCGCTATTTTCTAACATTCCTGCCGCTATTACGGCAGTATAATAAAGAAGAGGATGAACCTTTAGGTGTGGTGTGAAAAACGAAACACACTCGCCTACATGGTTCATCCTCTTTTTATTTTGTTCATTTATCCAGCTTGAAACGTCAGTCGCCTCCATTCTGGTGGCGTCTTTCCGTCAGGTCATAGAAAAACATTTAGTATTAGGGGTATTGAGAAAAACAGAGAGAGGATGCGCCGTGGTAACGCATCCTCTCCTTTTTTCGTAATAAAGCAGCTTCTGATTCTTATTTGATTTTTACCGATACCGCACAAATCTGTTGCCAGCCAGCACGGTCAGTAACTCGAATTAAGAAATGGTAGTCGCCCGTGTCTATATCTTCAGGAATCGGAATCTCCAGCTGTGGAGAATAGGTGGTCTGTCCACTTGGTATGCTGAAGTCTTCGTTGAAGATCCACGGATGCAGTGCCTTCTTGTTGGGTTCCATTTCGCATTCTACCGACGAGGTGCTGTGGGTGTGGTGGTCGAAGTTGTGGTGGACCTCAATGTTGAATGCACCCAGTTCGGTGTCGTCGGTAAATACATAGGTAAACGGAATGGTTCCGCCGCGCTCGTAAATCTGGCAGTTGCTCGGACTGGCTTCTTCTGCTCCTGATGTAATTACAGGGTATTCCATGTCCTTCGATTCACTATCGCTCGAGTCGTTGCACGCACCAAGTGCCAGCAACGGCAAAAGAATCAAAAAGTTGTACTTCATTATCTGTCTTGTTTTAATACTTCATTTAATCGTCGTCGTCGTCATCATCGCCACCTTCTGCAAGCTCAACGTGGGTTTCGGCGGTTGTTTGCTGGCCGAGGTTGTCTGTTACAGTGAAGTGAAGGTGGTACTCGCCCAGTGGTGCAGATTCAGGAATGTCGATATGCTCGTGGAACTCGATGTTGCGTACACCGATATATTTACCCTCGGTGTAGCTTTTTTCTATTTCAAACGAGCCTTTGCCTTCTTGGTGAATCTCAACATCAATCCGTTTGATGCCAGCTTCGGCTACAACGTTGGCTTCGAGGTGCATATCGCTGCCCGGATGTGCCACACCCGAATTTGCATGTCCAACCTCGGTTAGTGTGACAACGGGTTTCTTGAAGTTTACTTCCTGATTGTCGTCGTCGTCATCGCTACATGCGGTTAAACCAATAAATAAAGTGCTGACGAAAGCCAAAAGTAGGCTGCTGTATTTCAATTTGTTCATTTTGTTTTTTGTTTAAATGGGTTGTTTTAAAATTCCACTCCCAGCATCATCGAGAAGTCTCGTCCCGGTTCTGGCACGTCTATGAGCCTGTAGTAGCTGGTGTGGTCGTAGTAACGCTGGTTAAGCAGGTTGTTGACGTGGAACACTACGTTGAGCGTCGTGTTCTTCAGTTTTATTTTGTCTCCTGCCGATAGGGCAAGCGTACAGTGCCCGTCTGTTACCTTTTCTGGAGGCACTATCTCGTCTTGGCGGCCAACAATGCGGGTGTCGGCGCCTATATAGGCTTTGCCTAACAGCTTGAACTCGTATTTGAGGCCTACACTGGCCGTCCATGGTGGACTAAAGGGCAGTGTATAGCCCTTCTTGTCGCCCGACAGTTGCTCGGCGTAGAGGTATTCGCCCTGCACATTTGCCTGCCAGTGGCGCGAAATGTGGTATTTGAGTTGGGCTTCTAGTCCGTAGCGCAAGACGGCCGCCTGAATATAGTGGTAGAGCTGCAGTCCTTCCACATATTGCGGTGTCGGGTTCAAATAGATGTAGTTGGGGAAGTAGTTCAGGTAGGGATCGACCTGAATTTCCAACACGTCTGTGTTCCTGCTGATGCCGGCGTCTAACTGGTAAGAGGTTTCCGGATCGAGTTCGGCATTTCCACGTTCGTACCTGAATACATGGTAGTTGATGCCGTTGACACCCAGTTCTTTCGGAATAGGTACACGGAAGCTCTTTCCAATGTTGGCCTTGAAGTTCCACTTTCCGCAGGTCTGGTTAATGCCCACCGACCAGTTCAGGCTGTGGAATTCGCGCCATAGCTCGTTAGACCGCTTTACGAAAGTGGTGTCGCCGTTCACGGGGGTCTCGTACCAGTCGGAATAACTGTGGATGTGGGTTTTCGCATAATCGAACCGGATTCCGGCGTTTACTGTAAGATTATCGTTGACGGAGTACCGGTCCATTACGTAACCGCCCAGATTCATGGTCTCGAAGTCTGGTATGATGAAGCCCCAGCCGCCTATGCGGTTGTATTGGTATTCGCCACTGATGCCAGTTTGCAGGGTGTTCTTCCCGATTTCCCGTTTCAGCATAATGTTGGCCGTATAAGTGTTCTTGTCGAAACGGCGTTCCATTGTTCCGTCGGGTTGTGGCATATAGCCGTGGCTGATGGGTTCTGAATGCTCTTCGCGCAGGTTGTTCTGGAAGGCCAGATCGGCCTGTACCGAGAAGTCGTCGTATTCCCACAGCGACTGGTTGGCCACTTTCAGGTGGTTGACCCACTGGTAGGGTAGGTCAATATCGCGCTTCGAGTGGTCGTAGTCGATGTCCGATAGTCTGACTTCCAAACCGTGCGCATTGGCGAAGAATCCGTTTTTCGCATAGGTGTCCGACACATGCAGACTAGTGCGGAAGTTGTAGCTCGAATAGCCCAGCAAAACGCTACCGTCGCACTCCTTACCCGCAGTATTGCGCAGGCGCTGGTCGTTCAACTTTATCCAGTACGAGTAGTATTGGATGCTGTCGGTCGGCACCTTGTAGTCGGCATAGTCGGTGTAAGTGGCGTTCACACGGTAGTAGAACCGCTTGTGTTTACCGCCCAGTTTGGCAGAGGCACCCCATAGGTTGTTGTTGGTATGACCGAACAGTTGGACGGCACCCTCCATTTTCTTGGTTGGCACCTGGTTGGTGTAGAGGCTCAGCACGCCGCCAATGGCATCGCTTCCGTAGAGCAGAGCGGCAGGTCCCTTTATGACCTCGGCGCGCTCAACCGAGAACTGGTCTATCTCCAGTCCGTGGTCGTCGCCCCACTGCTGTCCCTCGTGCTTGACATGGTCTTCGCTGACCACGAGGCGGTTGAAGCCGAGGCCCCGGATGATGGGCTTCGACTGTCCCGAGCCGACGGACATGGCTTTCACGCCGGGGATGCCTTCGAGCGTCTGCATAAGGCTGCCGGCGAAGTGGCTGCTGATGTAGTCGCGATTCACCTGTACGGACGATTGCGACGAGCGCATCTGGTACTCGTGCTGCTGGTGTCCGGAGACGGTGACGGTTTCCAGTGTCTTCGTGGTGTCTGCCACGCCGCAGAGCGCGATGACTGCTGTCACGATATTGCTTATCATGAGTGTTTCCTTTCCTCTTTTACTGAGAATATGTCATTCTTTCTCGCTTTCGATAATGATGTGTCTCTTTCCTCGTGTATCAGGCGACCTTGCGTGGTGATACCTTCCAGCACGAGATGGCAAATGCCTGTTGCAGCAGGAGCTGTCAGGGGGACGGTCTCTGCGAGGACATCGTGTAGGTAATCTCTTGGAGGAAACAACTGGTCTGTCCGTCCGGCTGGGCCGGTTCTGACTGGCTCGTCTGTGCACAGAGCATAGATACAGCTACTGCACTTGCAGCCAGCAAAAGGATACGTTTCATTTGCTTTCCCCAATAAATCAATAATCGGTCGGCACAGCCCGGAGACATTCGGGGCATGCCGACTCTTCACCACGCTAAAGGAGAAAGGCAGGGGGAGCACGCAGCCCCACTATTCCGACAAGGGCAGAAAGGGTGCCCACATAATGTTTACGGAAGGGAGCGTTGTGTTTGACGTTGTACAAAAGAATCGCGGCTACCGTGGCGACTACCAGCGGAAGCGTCAGGAACTGACAGAGGACACAGACGTGCGACAGCCCCGACAGCTGAATCAGGTGGCCGTGGCACTGGTGCTGCACGCACTCGTCGCACTCGATGGCCGTGTAGCCTTCGCCTGCACCGTGAACGTGAAGCGAAGCCAGGGCGAGCATCGGCACATAGACTGCCAAGAGCAGCCAGGCGGCTATTTGTCTCTTCAACCTGACATTCATGGGGCAAAGTTACAATATAAATTTGAAATACTAAAGCTTCTGGCATAAAAAAATTATCAGCCGCGACTTATCGTTCTCTGCACTGTTCCTTTTCCGAATGAAGTGCAGGAGCAACACACGTCACGACGTACATGGCTTTACCTCGTGAGGCAAACGCTTATACGTCGTGAGGTAAACGGCTTTGACTCGTGAGGTAAAAGCCTGTACCTCGCGAGGTATAAGCCTGTACCTCGCGAGGGGGAAAATGGCACAAGGCAAAGCGCCTCCCCTCCCCTCGTTTTGACGCGCCTGCTGCAACGCATGAGCCGGAATTCTTAAACTTTGTTGTTTTGGGGGCCTGAAGTTGGCCTGTTAGCCGAATTATTCGTATCTTTGCAGCAAGGAACCGTTATATATTCAAAAAAGACACAAAGCTATGAGACTTGTAGAACTTGCTGAAAAGAGGTACAGCTGCCGGGCATACCGCAGCGACGAGGTGGAGCGCGGGAAACTGGAATACATCATGGAATGCGTACGGCTGTCGCCGTCTGCCGTCAACAAGCAGCCCTGGCTGTTCCGCATCGTGAGCTGCGACGAGGAGAAAGCAAAGCTCCGCCAGTGCTACAACCGCGAATGGTTCGGGACGGCACCGATGTACATCGTAGCCTCCATCCTTCACGACGAGGAGTGGGTGCGGGCCGACGGCAAACGACATGGCGACATCGACATTGCCATCGCCGTGGAGCACCTCTGCCTGGCCGCTACGGAGCAGGGCCTGGGCACGTGCTGGGTGTGCAACTTCGNNTGGTCGTCGCCCCACTGCTGTCCTTCGTGCTTGATGCCGTTCTCGGTAATAACCAAACGGTTGAACCCCAACCCCCTGATGATGGGTTTCGACTGGCTCGAGCCTATCGACATGGCTTTCACACCAGGTATCTGTTCCAGCGTTTGCACAAGGCTACCGGAAAAGTTCTCGTTCAAGAACTCGTGGCCGACTGTCACGGCAGGAGTTGAGCTGACGCGCTGTAACTCGTTGTCGTGTTGGGCCGATACGGTAATCGTTTCCAGGGTCGATGTCTCTTCGTCTCCTGTTCCCCTTATGGTGTCTTCTACCTCAACTTGTGGGGCAGACGGCTGGGTGGTTGGTGTGTTGTCGTTGGCTGCAAGTAGTAGCGATCCTGCCGCCAGTATGTCTATCAGTATCATACGTCCTCTTTTTGACCTATATAATAAGATGGTGTTTCCTTTATTTAAACTGGTGGTGCTCTTGACCGGGTGGAACCTTGTGTTCCAATCTCCGCCTTTTGTGCTTTCGCAGGTGGCGGTATGTTTGCCGGTCTCTTTTTTATGATATCCACGAGAGACTGCCCTATGAGGTAGGACTGGTGTCCTACCTGACAGAGCAGGCAGTCGTGTTTCGTCACGTTGCCTTCGCAGTAGTGCCCCGTATGTTTGTTATGACTAACACATTCGTCACATTTATCAAAACTGCGGTTTTCTTGTTGGTGCGTATGAAACGACACACAGACCAGAAAGAACAGGAATACGGGAAATAGTATTTGAACGGCAATGTGGCGTTTCTTTTTAATTCGCGACATTGTGGTTGTTGGCTTTGGGTTGGAAATATGCGCATGCGCAGTTGTTCCCAACACCAGTAACCTCTGTATGGCGTATACAGAAGCCTTTGATTTTTGTGGATTTTTAGATTCTTTTTGTTTTAGTTTCTCAGCTTTTCCCAGTCGTTTTTTCCTTCCATATTGTGGGGCCGCTGCTCGTTTCCTGCCATAGTTGTAAAGGGGTAGGGCGGCCTACCTGTCAATAGACCTTTGAATGTGTCGGTGTGTTGCTTTGGTGGCCTCGGGCAGTTATGGTTGTCGATATCAAATTGAGGTGTGCTTGAACAATACACCCTATAATAAAGATAGGACAACACCCCGTAACGTGAATGGGCGGGGACAACAGACTTTGGGTAACCCTCTGGTTACAGCAGGGTTAAGCTAGAGAATAGGTTTTAGGTGCAGGTGGTGCGCGTAAACAAACAACATGGCAGTTTTTGACTACAATTGCGCATTTTTTGGCAACGGTCCTGGTGCTGCTGATGTTGTTAGACAGAATGATAGACGCAGCCGCAACAGCCAGCATCGGTAACGATAGGAACTGGCAGAATAGGCAGTCGTGCGTTATGTTGGTTTGCTGAAGGTGACCATGGCACTGGTTGTTTTTACAGTCAATACACTCGGTGTCGGTGGTGTTCAGTTCCTCTTCATGGGTATGGACAGAAGAGAACATGAGCATAGGGACGAATACTAGTAGCAGTATCCACGATGCAATATTTCTCTTCACTTCCAGTTTCATACTACAAATTTACAAAATTTATGGATTCTTGTTTTTCTTTTCCACTATTTTGTGCTCTTCTTTTATCAGATGTCGTGTTTTGTTTTTTCAACTAACTATATCCATATACATTAAAGAAACTCCGCAAGGATCCGTGCCTTGCGGAGTTTCTTGTTATTGTCGGTTCCTTTTATTTTGAGACGGCGCGGATGTTCAAGCCAAGGAAGCGGTTGAGGTTGCTCCAGCTGATAAGGGAGTGGTCGAAATAGAGGAAGAACACGTTGGTTGGCAGGTAGTCGTAGGTTGTCGATGCCCAGTAGTTCCCAAAGTCGTTTGCAAGGAAGAGGTCCAGTCCGTCGTAGCGGCCGGCGGCTGGCAGGAAGATGGTGTTGCCGTTGGTTTTCGACTTGCCGTACATTCCCGACACGTTGGTCCCGTTAAAGTCGACCATCCAAGTCCATGTGCAGCCGTCAAGCAGTTCGCGCTGTTCCGATGTGGTTGGCATTCGCCAGGTGCCTCCCCAATTTACAGCGGCTGCGTCATCTTCAGGGTCTAGCACGTTCTTGTCGTCTTTGAGGCCGTATGTGGCAGTGTCGCTGTACTTGGTCAGTTGTGTCGAGCTGCCGTTCTTGCACCATTTATAGGTGTTCCAGCTGTAACTGTCCTTGGGTTCGGTCTCCCCCCAGGCATAATAGTCACCGTAATCGGTAGGTTTCTCGGCTCCCAGGTTGCAGGTGGCCCATTTGAGACCGCTTTGCAGACCCAGGTCCACATAGGTGTAGGTGCCGACTTTTCCGCTGACAGAAACGTCGTTTTCCACCACTTTTTCTTCATAGTACACCTCTTCTACATCTTCAACGTCGTAGCGTGTCACCACTCCGTTCTTCTGTTTTACACACATGTTTGTTGCTGCATTTGCACTAAATGCCAGCGCTGCAATGGCCAATAATGAAAGTAAAGATTTCTTCATAATATTCAGATTTTAAGGTTTGTTACTTACGGATTAGTTTGAATGAATATTCGCCTACAGTAAGCACGTATATGCCCTGCTGGTTGGGCAGCGCAATGGTGGCGGCCCCCTGTGCGTCGGTTTTTGCGGAGGCTATGGTGGCGCCGCTGGCACTTGCCAACACCACCTTGCTCTGGGCGGAAGCATTTTCAATTGCTACAGTGTTGTCGCTAACACTGATGTAAAGTTGGTTGCTGACCGTTTTCTCGGTAATAGAAAGGTCTTTTTCTGTAAAATGGTAGTTTTTCACGCCGTCAATGGCATAGCTGGTTGTGGCGTTGCCATTCACCACCAGGTTGCCGTCTTTGTAGGTCACTACCGGATTGTCGGCAAGCAGGAAACTGTACTTCTCCCCGCTTTTCTGCTCCACCGTCATGTACAGTGCCGAGGCATTTGCGCCTACAATACCGCAAGTCAGACCAAGCATGGCTGCTAGTTTTTTAATCATAATCTTTATTTTTAGAATTTAGAATAGAATTTTCCTTTCTTCTGTTACTTCAGGTTGTGGGGTTCGTTGCTTGCCGTTGACGGAGCAACTTGCCTCTGTTTTTGCTTTTGTTATGTGGAGGGTAACTGGCAAACAGTTCAGTTATCTATCTCTATCCGCTTACAACGTTGAATTGAAAATACGGTTCTTAATAGCTTATTTTGAGTTTACAATGCTAATATAGCAGATTAAATTTGTATATCAAATTTTTCAATCGGTTATTTTTCCTGCCCGTAAGAAAATCTTCCACTTTTTTGTGTAGAATCTACTTTTCTTCTTCCTCTGTGTAGTTGCGGTAGGCGTTTTCGATGTGCTCTTTAAGCCGTTTTACCAGAATACGGGGAGTTTTTACAACAATGCCGTCGCCGAAACCAAGCAAAACTCTTTCAAGTTCCCAATTCAGGCAGACTTTTATATGGAAGTCGGCCGAACCGTCAGCATGACGCTCCACCAGTGTCTGGCTTGCGTGCAGAGGTTTGGTTAGAATGTAGGGCGTGTGCTTTCTGCTGGCCCAGAAGGTTACATTGGCTGGTTGTGTGTTTACACCTTTGGTTACGCCAATAACGTTGTCGTAGTAGGTTGTGAGGTCTGCTATTTTGTTTTCTTCGTAGGCGGTGGTTCTGTCGGTTTCCATCTGCTCAATGCGGTCAAGTGCCAGGTTTAGCAACTGGTTTTTGCCTGTTTTCTTTCCAACGACGAACCAGCGGTTGTTGTACTCCTTCAGTATATAGGGGTTGAACGAGATGAATTCGGGTAGTAGCGCTTTGAATGACTTGTATTTGATGCTGAGCACTTTTTTGTCCAAAATGGCCTGGTGTATCGGCGTCAGATAGTCCAGACCTTTTAGTGAGTCGTTCTTGTCGAAGAAGATGACGGGTGTTGATTTGTGGCAGATGGCGGACACATGTGCGTCGATCCGGTTGATGATGCTTTCCAATTCGCCGAACTGCGAGAATCCGCTCAACTGCTTAATGATGTTGACCGCCTCGGTCACCTGCTTCATGTCTTGTTCGTTGACTGGTGCGTTGGTGATGCTGTAGTCGGGGTCCTCATACGTGTAGTACTTGTGGTCGTACACCACAATAGGGGCGTTGTAGCCCATTTTCTCGCTACGCATGTTTTGCAGGTCTAGCTGTATGGTTCTGCGGCTGATGCCGTTGTAGTTTCCCTCGTATTCGGCCAGTGCGTCGGCACAGGCTTCCATCAGGTTTTCCAATGTCCATTTCCGCCCCCTGTTTCGTAGGCAGTTGTCGATGGTTTTATAGCGTATAAGTGCGTTTCTACTGGCTGGCATAACTTTTTTTCGTCAAAAATATCAAAAAATTATAACTGCGCAAATACATTGCGCACTCGCTTCAGAACTTTGTCGTGTAAACAAACAAAAACAGTATTTATTATGAAAGAAGTAACAGGAAAGTACAACACCGCCAAGGTGTTTACCGACACGGTCGATGAAAATTCGTTGAATCAGATTCTTTTGCTCTGTAATCAGGAATTTACCGAGGGCGCTAAAATTAGACTCATGCCCGATGTGCATGCGGGGGCTGGATGTACCATTGGAACTACTATGACCATCAGAGACAAGATTGTTCCCAACCTGGTTGGGGTGGATATAGGTTGCGGTATGGAGACGTTGGTGTTGAAGGCGGACTCTGAAATCAGCCAGAATTTCAATCCCGCCCAACTCGACAAATGTGTGCATAAGTGCATCCCTTCTGGTTTCGAGATTAACAAAGTTCCCCATAAATATGCCAGTCTGGTAGATTGGGACGGTGTTAAAGGAAACTTCACCAAGAAGAAGGCGATTTTGAGCATGGGAACACTGGGTGGCGGTAACCACTTTATTGAGGCGGATCGTGACGATGAGGGAAACCTCTATATTGTGGTTCATTCGGGTAGCCGTCATGCGGGATTAGAAATTGCGAACTACTACCAAGAGGAGGCGTGGAAGCAGATGAACTGTAAACAGAAGAGTGATGCCGGAGCTCTGATTCAGCAGTTGAAGGAGGAAGGCCGTTTCTCGGAAATCCAGCCTAAGCTAGAGGAACTGAATGCACAGATTCTGACGTCCGTCCCGCCAGAACTGGCCTACGTCAGCGGTTACCTCTTCGACGACTACATCAACGATATGCGTATTATGCAGCATTTCGCCGCCCTAAACAGAAAGGCGATGATGGACGTGATTATGGTAGGATTGAGAATTGGTCCTGACGACATTAAGGAGCAGTTTACCACTATCCACAACTATATCGATACCGACAACATGATTCTGAGGAAGGGGGCGGTCAGCGCCCAGAAAGGCGAAAAACTGCTTATTCCGATTAACATGAGAGACGGTAGTCTGGTTTGTGTGGGAAAGGGGAACGAAGACTGGAACTGCTCGGCCCCACATGGCGCTGGCCGTATTATGAGCAGGAACCGTGCCAGATTGGAACTAGACTTGGAGGAGTTCAAGGCCGAAATGGCGGGTATATACTCTACGACGGTCAATAAAGACACCATCGACGAGGCTCCGATGGCCTACAAGACGATGGACGATATTGTAGCCAACATTTCTCCAACCGCCGACATCCTTAAAATCATTAAGCCGATCTATAATTTCAAGGCGGCTGAAGAGTCCTCGTGGAAGAAGAGAAGGAACTAGCCGTCCTACTGTTCGTATATTATGGCTTGGGGGCATTGCCGGGAGTCAGGTTGAGAAACGTGTCTCGTTTCTTATTCCTGCCTTATCCCGTGCAGTGCCCTCAATTGTTGTGCTAGGTCGTCGTAGTCCTTCCGCATGGTGGTGTCGTCGTAGGCGCGCTGGTTCAGTTGGTTGAGCTTTATCTTTAGTTTTTGCGGTATGGCTACTTTAAATTCCTTACAAATGGCATACTCGACAAGCGCATCGACTTTGCCTGAATGGTGTCCGGGTTCGTAAATTTCGAGTGTTGCCTTCCTGTTTTGCTCATGCTCTGCTTCGTTGGTGGCATTTGGAATTCTGGGTGCAAGAAAAGCGACTCCCACAGGAACAATATGCACATTTGTATCACCAAGTCTGGACTTGATAATCTCTCGCATATAATCTGCCCTTCTTTGCGATAACCTCATGTTGAATTCTTCAGAACCTCGTTTCTCGGTGTGCCCCAATATAATGAACAGTTCGTTGGGGTAAGCCGCCACAAACGCTGCCATCTCATCCATTTGTGTTTCTTGTGCGGGAGAAACGCTGCCGTTAAAATCAAAGAAATGGGCATCCCAGTTCATAACAACATCTGTTTCTTCAACAGCCGGTTGTTGTGCGACAAGGTTTTGTGTCCCCAGTGCGGTAAGCCCCGATACCAGCCCTACAATTCTTACCACATGTCCGGCTTTCTCTTTCAGCCTTAGTTGCTGCTCCAAGAAACTGCGCTCAGCCTCGCAGGCCGGACAGGTTCCCGAACAGATTCCTTTGTGGTTGCAGACGCTCGGCGTGTAGTCAATCCCGTTGGCATCTGCAATCTGGCAACGGATGGCTTTCAGTGTCTCACATATTTTCTTGCCTCGTGTTTCCATAAGTAAACGATAAACAGTTTGTTGCAGGTGTTATACCTTTTGCTTTATGGAGGTAAATATAGGGAAAAAATCTATAAGTTGTAGGCTTGCGGTCATAATCCTTTATTGAGTGGCCGACTATTCTTTCTGTTTCGTCTGTTTGCCAATTGTGCCAATTAATTTGTCGAGTAGGGGAACCAAGGCCTTCAGGTCGTCAATCTCCATACCATCATCTACAATAGAGTGCGCCAGACAGTTCGGCACTTCTTTTATCTGCTCTTCCATCCGTTTTCCATCGTTTGTCAGCGATACAATGCATTTGCGGTTGTCGGCTTTGCTCTTCTGGCGGATAATCAGCCCTTGTTTTTCCATACGTTGTAGAATGGGGGTGACTGTGTTGGTCTCTAAGAGCAGTCTTTCGGTAATGTCGCCCACCACTTGGTTGTCTTTCTCCCACAACAGCATTAGTATCAGGTATTGCGGATAGGTAATGCCGAACTTCTTGAAGAAAGGTGTGTAGCTGGCTGTTATCAGCCGTGCTGCCGTATATAGGCGGAAGCACAGCTGTTTGTCTAGCTTTAACTGTGGGTACATAACGGCCTATTTTTTCAGGTTGTACTTCTCGCAGACGGCTTTGCGCTCCTCTTCGTCTAAAGAAGCCATGTAGCCCTTCCAACCGGGGCAGAAGCCGATGTGCCACCTCCAGAAGCGGCCTATCAGCGATTTGGGGTTCTTGTCGTATCTGGCGCGTAATTTGCAGTTCGCGCAGGGTTTTGTATTTGTTGCCATAGTTTATTCTGTTTTAGTTGTTTTTCTGTTTTTCCACCATTTTTTCAACCGGTTTAGTCCTTCGGCTCCTATTATTGTCAAACCAGTGTATTGGAACGTTTTAGCCAATCCGAAAAAAACGAACCATAGTGCAGCACGATAGCTGTTTTCCAAATCGAAAAGTAAGGGTAAGAACGCCAATATGTAGCATGGTACACAAAGAGCGAGCACAATTACCCCAGTTTTGAAAGAAAATCTGCTAAGAAATTTTTTTATTTTCTCTTTCAAAGCTTATCCTTTTATTAGTTTGACCACAGCTGACTCTATTTGTTCCGGTGTAACCGTAGGAGCAAACCGTTGGACAACATTGCCCTGACGGTCGACCAAAAATTTCTCGAAATTCCATTTTATGTCGTTTTCCCCGCGGCTTTTACCATTACAAAGCGAACTGATACTTATCATCAAGTTCATAAAGAAGTTGCCACGTCCTTCAGCTTTTTTTGCCGACTCTTTCAGGAAAGTGTATAAAGGGGACTCGTTTGGCCCGTTAACATCAATTTTCTTGAAACGAGGGAAGGTAGTGTCGTACTTTAGCGTACAAAACTGGTTGATTTCTTCATCGTTACCTTTTGCCTGTTCCATAAATTGGTTACACGGAAAGTCGAGAATTACAAATCCTGCATCTTTATACTTTCTGTAGAGTTCCTCAAGGGCTTTGTATTGTGGCGTTAACCCGCATCCGGTAGCGGTGTTGACGATTAGCATAACCTGCCCTTTGAACTCGCTCAGCGAAACCTCAACATCTTGTTGCTGCTGACGTTTCATTACATTAATCTCGTATATTCCCATAATGAAATAATTTTAATCGTTTACGACTTAGTTTTTACTTTTTTTATTTGTTCATTGCTGAACTTTCACAAATATAGAACTTTATTTTTATATCGCACACGATATATTAAAGTATTTTTCAAGAAATGCTTTTTTTCTTACAATCTATTCAATCCATACGTCTACTTTGGTAATATCGCCTAGATGCTTCATGTCGTTTGGAATGAAAACAGAGAAGCCGGATAACAACAAATCTCTTGTGTTGACGACGACACCGTCTGTATAGACGAACATAGACTCAATAACAGGTAGTTCATAGAAATGAGTTGGTTGATGATCACATTTGTGTAAATGTTGGCAGAAATACGTATTCCTAATATCTTTTTTCCTCTGTTTACCCTCTTCTCCATTTTCGGGATTATTGCCCGTCAGACTCCGAAATAGTTTTTCCCCTTTTTTCTTTGACCCATTCATATATTTGATCATATCATATACAAGGAAGTCATCTAAAAGGAAGATATGATACTTCCCCTCCTTTTCTGAAGATTCGTAATATGGAATGGTAGTCGATATATGAGCTATTTTCCCTAAGGGACCAAAAGAGAGAAGTGGAACATCGTCGTACATTTTTTTTAGATAAACAAATGAATCGTTGCAGTAGTAGGTGTCTATATAGTGTGGTAAGAAACAGGGGTGTGGTGCTGTGGTTATATTGTTGTAGTGCTCTATCATGTCGTTTATACTAGATATGTATTCGCTTTTATTAACCTTATTGGCGATTAAGCTGTCTCTTTCATGAATTAATTGGCTGTTTCTAATTGAATCAGTATAGTCCAGCCATTGATAAAACAACTGTACCTTTCGGCTTAAAGGGTCTGAACTGTGTTTCTCCATTTCGTCTCTCGATTTGTTTTTCCAGATACGCGTAAAAGCATTTAATTCATCTATATCTGGATTAAATCGGATGAATGGGGTGTATTTCTCTTTTAACGGCAAAAACAAGGTGTCATTTGGGGTAAAGGCATTTACAAAACACTCGGTAAAAAAGTCGTAGTCAGAAATATTATATGTCGGTAGCCATTTAAGCATGTCGTTTATCTTATGATATGACCAAAGATTGTTAAGATTCATCAGTGTGCGATAAAAAACACTTAGAGTATTAGAGTCTGGTTTTACGGTTAAGAAACTGTCGGCCATATTTGACAAAGAATTCTGATAGGCCTTCTTCTTCGATATTTCTTCTGTTTCAGAAATAGGCATAGTTAATTCCTCTTCATCAGTTTCCTGTTGAACAGTCTCCTTTTTGAGTTCTGATTTGTCGTTGTGCTGTGGTGTAGCTATTTGAAAGGAAAAGAGAAGAAGTAAGAGAATAGTAACGGTTTTATGGGTCAGATGTTTCATATAAGAATGAGAGTAACGTGCTTATTTTCGCAGGTGCGTCTAATGTATTTGTGTTTTTTATTTGCCTGTGGCAGATGTTTGATAATGCAAAAATAACCTTAATGTAGAATAATTGGCTGTTGTTGCAGTAAAATCTGCTGTTACTATTATTTTTGCAGTGTGTTCTGTTAAATTAGAAATAGACGATTATTATGAAAACCTTTAAAGTTATTTCTGCGTGTGTACTTTTTTCGGTTCTGGGTGCATGCGACTCTATCACCGGTCTGAAGAATTTTGCCGAGTGCAAGTTCAAATTCCAAAGTGTTTCCGATGTCAAGTTGGGCTCTATTGACCTCAGCAACAAAAAAAGTTATAAAAGTCTGAAATTTAGCGAAGTGAGTGAACTGATGTCGGGTTATGTCAACAAAGAACTGATGTTGGACCTGACAGTGAATATGAAGGTGAACAATCCGAACGAACAAGTGGCGCAGCTCGATGGTATGGATTATATTCTGTGGATTGATGACCAGCAGATGGTGGAGGGCGTAACGAAAAACCAGGTTAGAATTGAACCAAAATCGGAGGAAAACGTCTCGCTGCCTGTTACGCTGAACGTGTACGATGCGGTAAGAGACAAAAAACTGGAGACAATGGCACAGTTTGCCCTCGGTCTGGCTACCGACAATGCCGATGCCAGCCGTGTGAAGGTTTCCATTAAACCGTTCTTCACTTTCGGACGCGATACCGTCCGCTTCCCTTCCTTCATTACTATTGGCGGCGACCAGATAATGCCTAAAAAGAAGAATTAGAATTTATACAGGTCTTATGGATTTTAAAGAGACGACATTAGGCTATATTGAGTGGAACGGTTGTTACCTGATGCTCTACCGCAATAAGAAGAACAACGATCCCAACGAAGGAAAGTGGATTGGGATTGGTGGACATATTGAAAATGGGGAAACTCCCGACGACTGTTTTGTGAGGGAGGTCCGTGAGGAAACTGGAATAGTCCTCAACAATTTCACCAAGAGAGGGGTGATTGACTTTATCTCCGACTCGGCCGAAAATGAACGGATGCACCTCTATACGGCCACTGTCGACTCTTCGTTTTTTTCCGACTGCAACGAGGGTACCCTTAAATGGATTCCTAAAGAAGAGATTCTGCAACTCAATTTGTGGGAAGGCGACAAGCATTTCCTTACCCCTTTAATCAATGGCGACTCCAATATCCGTCTTCGTCTGGTATACGAGGGTTGGACATTGGTTAAGGTTGAAAAATGTCCCTAATCTTCCAGACGGTGGTAATGGCAGAACATAAGTTTTCCTTCTGCATCGCGTAAATGGAAGCCGTTCCCTTCGCAATAGCGGAACATTTTGCAGTCGGCACATTCGCCAGTCTTCATCCAGCTGCGGTCGCGGAACACTTGGTACCTATTGGTCCAAACATCCCAAAGGTCGTCTTTATAGATGTTTCCTTGGCTGTAGTTGGCCCTTATGCTCGGGCAGGCGCCGATGCTTCCGTCTGCTAGTATTGAGCAGACTTTCTTGCCGGCCTGGCAGTCGAAGAAATGGTCTCTGACCTCTAGTTCGTAGCCTCCTAAAAACCCCTCACAGCCGTAGTTGACTTTAATGCGCCCTTCATTGTTAGTGGCCGCAATAAACTTCATCAGGTCGGTAAACTGCCGGTTGTTTAGCTGCAGTTCAGGTTCTTGGGCACCTCTGCCAACAGGGAAGACGGTGAATAATCGCCATTTTTTCAAGCCTAAGCCAATCAAGAATTCTTTAAACTCATTCAGTGAATCGAAGTTCCGTTGGTTGGCGCAAGTTACCACGTCGAAGGCCATAGTGTTGTCGGCAATGATGGTTTTTATTGCCGATACGGCGTGTTGGAATCCGTTGGGTATACGGCGCATCCAGTTGTGTGCTTCTTCAAAACCGTCGAGGCTGATGGTAATGGAGTGCATACCCGCCCTTTTCAACTTCTGGAAGCGTTCGGGGGTCAGCAGTTGTCCATTCGATACCACCCCCCAGGGAAACTCGCGTTTGTTGAGTTCCAGTCCAACCTCCTCTAAGTCGTTCCTGACTAGGGCCTCGCCGCCGGTGAAGATGATGAAGGTTTTGTGTGGGTCGACATGGGGTTTCAGCGAATCGATGACTCTAAGAAAGTCGGCGGCGGGCATATCTTTACTTTGGGCAGTCGCCTTGCAGTCGCTTCCACAATGGCGGCAAGCGGCATTACAGCGCAGCGTACATTCCCAAAAAAGGACTTTCAAATCGGGCTGAGTGTCTTTTTTTATTCGTCGCACCAGTTCAAGTGCCAGCCTTTTTCTTAGAGATAGCTTTTTTGAAACCATTATTTGTCTTTATTATCTGCCTTATTAAGTACAATGTTAAATTCTTTAGTGGCTGTTCCTATGTTCCAGTCGCTTTTGTTACCAGTAAGGTCCGATGTGTTTATTTCAAAAACTGTGGTGTCGGACTTGTATCCCTCTTTCGATGAAATCATTCGGTAGTTCCTTTTGGTTGGTGAAATAGTTGTTGCAGTCGAAAACTTCCCGTTATCGTCCGATTGTGTGTTTGTTACAATACGGGCGTTGATAACAGAGTCATTTTTTATGGTTATCGACTCAAACGTGATGGTTGCGTTGTCTATACCTTCGCCTTCATTGCTCTTTATTGTTCCTTGGGCTTTGAAAACAGCGTATGGAGATCCATATTCAACTGGAGTGTCGTCTTCGTCGTTGTTGCTACAGCTTTGCAGGTTAATGCCCAGTAAGCTTAACAAAGTGGCGTAAAATGTGGTGTGTTTCATAACATATATGTTTTTTTGCTTTTATTTTTCTTCTTCAGGAGCTGAAAGGCTTTCTTCTGGCCCGGAGAATTCAGATGGCGGGCATCCGTATTCGTCTTCCACCACATCGCTAGATCTGTTTTTTCTACAACCCAATAGCTGTAGCAGGGCTGTATAGATTTTGTTTATAAACTGAATCATATCAAAATGGGAAGAGGTGCCTTTGCCTTAATTGCTGTTGTCGGAATCGTCTTTTTTCAAGGTAATCTTGCACTTTTTCGACACCGTACCATCCGACCAGTTTTTTCCGCCGCTGTAGTCGCTAGCTTCGATTTTCAGGTTAGTGGTGTCGTTCTTGTATCCAAATTTCCGGGTGATTATGCGGAGGTTGTCAGGCTTTAATCCGCAGTAGGTCTCAGATTTGTTGAAGGTGAAATAACCAGAACTGTTTGTTGTGACATCTGCTTTGATATTATAGTCGTCGCCGTAGCCATAGTCTTCTTTTTTATTCCTATTTTTCTCGTAGGTGTTTTCAAGGTCCACCGAAATCTTAGCATCTTCAAGGAGTTCCCCCTTCTCCGACACAACGAGACCTTGAACATTGAAATTGGCATACGGACATCCGTATTCTTCTTCTGTCACATTGCAGCTAGTTAGCTGTAGGCCTAGCAGTGATAGAAGCAAGTTGTAAAATCGGGTAGCTTTCATGGTTGCTGTTTTAAGTTAATAATGGAGACAAAGTTTGTTCTTTTTCTTCAATGTAAATATATAAAAAAAGTAAACAGGAAAAGGGAAAACTCCTGTTTACTTCTCATTATGTCTTTATATTTAGTTACTCGTCCTTATCAATTTCCTTTTTCAAGATGATGATATGTTTCTTTGTTGCGGTACCCTCGTCTCTATCGCCATTACCGCCAATAAATTCTGAGGCGCTTACTCGGAAGTAGTTGGTGTCAGGCTCATATCCCTGTTTAGTGGTAATTATGCGGCAGGTCATCGATTTTGCACCGTATATTTCTTTCTCCGATTCAAATTCACCGTATCTGTCGGTGTATTCGGTTGCGTAATGTTCCCGTGTTCGTTCGTAGCGGACGGAATCTACAGGCTCGTAATCCACCTCGTCAATATCGACTCTGGCGTCTCTGATGCCTTTCCCGTTTTCGTCGCAAACAACACCATAGTTTTTGAAGACGGCATACTCAGCTCCGTATTCGCAACTTGGCAACTGTGTACCTACAGCAGCCATCAGGGCCGTGAAAATTCTGGATAGTTTCATGTGTTTTTACTCTTTAGTTGATGTCAGGTTAAGCGTACCCTAAACGTGAACCAAAGATAGTAAATAAAGGGAAAAAGTTTCATACTTTTTTGCAAAAAACTTTCGAAAAAAGCCGCGTTACCCGTTAGTCTGTTAGCACTGTCGCGGGTGACACTGCGCACCGTGCCTGTTTTTATTCTTCAGCATTTAGTGTTACTTTTGCCTGACTAAAAACGAATTTAAGCAAATGGATAAGAAAATTGTGCTGTGGGCTACGCTTAGAAGATTGAAATCGTCTGGCTTTTATGCTTGGGACGAGGCTGACATTGCCTTTGTTAAGGGTGTGGTGGCACAGGCTGACTTCGAAAGTTGCCTACAGTTTGTGACCGACCATTATGTGTCTTACGTTGAGAACAACGACGAGCGTAAGGAGAAAGCTGTTAAGCAGTACGAGGAGCGATGTGGCGATATTGAGGCGTGGTTTGCCAACTACAAGCCTATTCTCGAGGACGATCTCAAGCGGTTAGGGTAGGCGGTCACTTATTTATTCGTCGTCATCGTCGTCCTTTATGCCGTACTTCTCCACCATTGCGCCGAAGTCTTTCTCTATCTGGTCCATAATGGTGTGTGGGTCGTCGCTTTCCGGTAGTGTCGGTTTACCGAAGTGCAGGGTTGCGTTGTAGGGTAGTATCAGAACGCCGCCCTTAGGCAACGATGTTCCCATGCCGGTCATAAACACGGGTACGTATTTTAACCCCGGTTTTTGTACCAGCAGGCGCGCAATGCCCGATTTCATCTTGCTCATCTGTTCGGGCTCGCCACGGCTACCTTCAGGAAAGAGGATGAGCGAGTAGCCGTCGTCGATGGCTTTCAGCATGCGGTTCATCGAGTAGTTCGCACCGTCTTCCCTTTTCGAATGGCGGTTAATCAGTAGTGTGTTTATAAAGAAGTTGCTAAGTTTAGCCTTCAGTTTGGTGTTGCCGAAATAGTCTTCCGCGGCAACCGGTTTCACTTTCCACAAAATTTCGCCTGGCAGCGATGTCAGCAGGCTCAGCGTGTCGAGGTGGCTGTTGTGGTTGGCAATGATGACGAACTGCTTCTCATCTTTCAGAAAAGAGCAGTCGGGATATTGTACACCCACAAAGAATTTCAGCACCGGGCGAAACAGCACTTTGTAGGTCAACCGTAGGCAAATGGACTTTAAAAGAGGTTTTTCCATATAATCTCAAAAGGTTGGAATGGTGGATATACCAAGAAATACATTAAATGGAAAAATGCGGGAGCGGTAAACGACAGCGAGTCGATGCGGTCGAATATGCCGCCATGACCGGGTATGGTGTCGCTCATATCCTTTATGCCCTTGTCGCGCTTTATGGCCGACAATACTACGTCGCCCGCAAAGCCGAACACGGCTATCAGGGCACTCGTAAAGATGACCTGCGGGGTTGAAAGCGGGGTCAGGAAGCCAATGAAGTAACCGATTATGGTTGTGCTGATTACGCCGCCGACAAAACCTTCCCACGTCTTGTTCGGACTCACATTCGGCAGTATTTTATGCTTGCCAAAGGTCTTGCCCCACATAAACTGCATAATGTCGTTAATTTCTGTCAGGAAGACGAGGAAGAGTAGCAAGCCCCGGCCGCCTGACGAAAATCCTTCCAAGTCGGGCATTGAGAGCAAGAAGGCCAGATGGCTCAAACCGAATACCGACAGCATCAGCGTCCATTGCAGTTGCGCCATCGATTTGGTAATGCGGTGTGTATCTTGCTTGATAACCAATATTGGAGGCAGTATTAGGAACATGATGACCGGAATGAAAATGATGTAGCCGCCATACCATTTGATGTAGGCCAGAGTGTATTGGATAGGGATGGCCAGAAAGGCCAGTAACAGCGCGCTACGGTCAGACTGACGGAAGTGCAGTACGGAATAGAGCTCGCGGAATGCGAAGAACGACAAGATGCCCAAACAAATGTACGAGGCCAGATTGTTGATGAATATGGCGCAAATGAAGACGATGATCATTATCCACCAGCTCTTCGTCCTGTTCTCAATCTCTTTCAGGTTCTTCTCTGGGAAAGCCTTTTTGGTGAAAAATAATGCTACGCTGGCTATCAGCAGGGTAACTAGAATAATCGAAATCATCAGTATGACTTCGTTGCTCTGCGATGGAAACAGTTTGCTTAAAAATGTCATCATTGTTTAGGAGTGTGAGTCATTAAACGGAGTCGGTTAATAAGGGTGGCTACCAGGCCTATGTTCATGACGACTAGTGCTACCAGGTACGCAATCTTGTCGTAACCGAATGGAATACAGACAGCGGCTGCCAGCGAGGCAAAAGTCAGCACTGCCATGCGGTGCTGTTTGGCCATCGGGCCGTCGAAATAGTGGTTGTGGGTCTTGTAGGCGCCAATCCAGCGGAAGTAGGCCGTCATTATGGCGTTGAGGGCGGCCAGCCAGCCTAGTTCTACACCTATGCCGCCAACTATGTAGCCTACCGGTACAATGAAGAAGGCATCGGCAAAACGGTCGGGCATATCGTTATAGAGGTCGCCGTTCGGCGAACGCTTGCCGCCCTCTACCGCTACCATCCCGTCGAACAGGTTGCACAGCAACCGGCACTGTACACAGCCGGCAAACAATATATAGGCAATGTAGGCATTGAAGCCGAAGAAATAGTTGCTTAACAGAAGGGCGCAACCAACCATCGAGAAGAATATGCTCATCAGCGATATAGTGTTGGGTGCTACGTCCCATTGGGTGAGTTTATGGGCTATGGCGTTTGCCCATCCGGTGTTGCGCGATGCTATTTTGCGTCTGCCTTCAACTTCTTGTTTTTCTTGTTCCATGTTGTTGTCTCTTTTTAACAAAACCGAAAGTCTAGTTATGGAGTAATTTACCTAGGTATTGGAAATTTACTATTTCAAGTTCCTTATCGGCTAGATTTCTTTATGCAAAGATAATAGAAAAAATAATATCTGTTTTGTAAGTCACTTTTTAATGGCTGGGTTATGTACTTTGCCAGCCTTGTTTTGTTATTGTTAGGACAAAGTTATAAGGTTCGCCAAAATCTAAAAAGAGCAAAATTACATTGAAATTGAGCAAAAATGCATTAATTGGTACTTTTGCTCCCTGCTATGGTAATGCTAAGTGTTAGTTCCCTACCACCGCCTTCACGTTATTCACTACGTAGATGCCTGCTGGCAGTGGCTGTGTGGTGGTTTCACCAGTGCGCATACGCTGGCGCCACACCAGTTGGCCGTTGGCGTTGTAGATGCTGACGGTTTGGTCTTTCAGGCTCTTTATGCTGATGCTTTTCTGTCCCATACCGACTAGAACCGAAGGCTCACTTGCCGTTTCTGCCTGCAGGCTGCTGATGGAGGTCTGTTCGTAGCCCAGACTTTCCATCCATTTGTGGTAGCTGCCGTCCGACTCGTCGCTGATAGGGGTATAGTTGTGTTTTTTCGAGTCGAAACAGAAAGCGAAGCGGTTGCTCAGGTTGTTACCGGCTTTGGCCAGTCCCACAATGCCGTTGGCGGTTGGGGTAGCGCACAGGTTCGACAACACGGTGTTGCTTTTCGTGGCGGGCGACAAGTAGTAGTAGCCGTCGTTTCCGGCCGAGGTTATGGTCCAGAGTTGGTTGTTGCCGCCAGTTGAGTCGGTCCAGCAGAGTTGGTCGCCTTCTATGCCGAGAACGGCATTTGTTTTAGTGTTGACCAAGAGGTACTGTCCTTTCCCGTTGCCGCTGATGCGGAATGTGGTGTTTTGTTGGTCGTCGTCTTCTGTCAGTAAGAATTTTCCACCTTTATCCGAGAAGATTCGGTTGGCGTTTCTCGATAGCAGCACGTATTCTTTCCCCTCTTCAAAGCGGGCTACGCGCCTGTAGCGGTTCAGCCGGTCGAAGAGGCTGAGGTCCCATTCCCCGTAAAAGCGGAGTATTGGGTAGCCCGTGCGCATATCGATAGGCAGCCAGATGTGCCACGATTCGCCCACGTTGGCGTCGCTGAAGTAGTCGCCGCCTTTCCAGCGGTCGCCCATATAGATGTAGGCGTTGTAGAGGTCCGGTACCGCGAAAATGTAGTTGCTCTGCGAGTTGTAGGTCTTGTTGGCGTTGTCGTCGACACACGGATTTCCCAGGTCGTTCCATCCCTCAAATGGCAGTTCGCTCCACGAGGCGTGGGCGGCGTTAGGGTCCCAACCCGTGCAGCCCGAGGTAATGGCAATAAAGCGACCGTGGTATTTGATGACGGCAGGTGCCTCGTATTGTTTTTTTATAAAGATGCGGGCCCAGTTGTTGCTCAAGTCAAGATAGTCGTCGGTCAGCAGGGTGGTGTGCATAGTCATGTTCTCTTCTGCCGAGCCAAAATGGTAGCCTACCCTGTATTCGGGGTCGTAGAGCAGGGTTTGGTCTCGTGAGCCCGATGGCTGTTCGTCGCCCCTCGGACGCATGGTCTTGACAAAGGTATACGGCCCTGTTATCTTATCGCTATAGAGGATGGCCACCCTCGAAGCCGCATAGCCCGAACCGTTTTCCCAGTGTACCCACATAACGTACTGGTTGGTGTTGGGGTTGTACATCACTTTCGGCCGTTCAAGGGTGCGTCCGTAGTTCATATCCTGGTTGTCGTTGCGGAGTGGGGCTTCAGGGCACTGGTAGGCCATGCACTCGTATTTCCAGTTGTAGAGGTCCTTCGAGGTGTAGCACACAATGCCGTTACTTCTAACGGGTGTTTTCCGGTAGTTCTCGCCAAACCAGTAATAGGTGCCGTCTTTATAGAGGACGCAGCCACCGTGTGCGTTAATGTGGTTGCCGTTCTCGTCTAGCCAGTTCACACCCAGACGGGTCGCGCTGCTGCCGTTGCGGAAGGTGGTGTAGGGCTGTTGGTTGAACGCCTTTACACGTACCAGTTGCCAGTAGTGCTTGCCATCGTTGCCGTTTTTGTCGCTGTATACGCCGCTTCCGTCAGTAGTGCCGTCGGTGCCGAGGTATAGGCTGTTCGACGCGAACGCGATGCGGACGTAGACATCTTCGTTAGGGGCGTAGCCAATGTTGAGGTGGCTGGTCTTGGCGTTGGTGTTGTTGGCCAGTGTGGTGTTGTATTCGCCGGTTGCGCTCACGTAGCGGCCCGTCTGCACGTTTTTCAGCGCGTAAGTGCCGTCCGATAGCTGGCTCACGGTAAATTGTTGGGCGGTGCTGTTGGCGGGCTCTTTCAGTTGCAGATTGTCGCCGTTGCAGGTCAGCAGTCGGTTGCCCGCGTGTATTACGTAGTAGGTCTCGCCCTCGGTAAAAGGGGCGTTCCGGCTGGCTTTATAGTCTTTTATGGCGTTTTGTAGCCAAGTGGTGGCTTGGTTTATTTCGCTTTGCAGTTGGCTGTTCTCAAGCAGGTCTTGCGCATCGTCGATGGCGTTTTGCAACACCTGTCTGTTCTGTTTGGTGTAGTTGCCTTCAGCGGTACCCTCTGTGGTGGCAACCAGTTGGTTCTCGGCTTTCGTTATGGCGGCTTCAAGTCCGTCGGTCACCAGTACGTTGTCTGCGGCTTCGCGCACAAACCAGTAGTGAAGCAGATCGTTGCCGTTTTTGTCGGAATAGACCGACGAGCCGGGCGCGGTGCCGTCGGTGCCCAGGTAGAGGTTGTTGTCGGCACATTTCAGTTTTAAGAAGTCGCCACCCACCTCTTCTGTACTGAATTGGGCGGTACTGCCAGTGCTGGTAGCGTATTCGGTGTCCCAGGTCCCCGTCTTTGCCACGTTTCTTCCGTTCTTCTTGTTCTTGACGAGCAGATAGTTGCCGTTTTTCACAAACTGGAACACTTGGTCGTCGGCAGATTGGAAGGTATGCAGGTTAGGGGTGCCGTCGACCGACGACAATACTAGCCCGCTAGAGTGGAATATGTAGTAACTCTTGTTGGTGTCAATGGCGGCACGGATTGCGGTCGCGCATGCAGTAAAGCATAGTAAAAGGAAGCAACTCTTCAGTAAATTCATAACATTACGGGTGTCTGTAGCGGTGCGCTTCCGCAACCGCCGTGTGTTTTTCTTTGAGAATGCAAACATAACAATAATAGCTGGTTATTAAAAATTTGGCACATTTTTTTTACCACTTTACTGTTGTATTAGATGTCTGTTTATTGCTATATTTGTAAAGAGTTATAAAAGTAGTTTGAAATTTTTTTATGAACACACATTCATTATTTGGTTTAATTAGGGTTGTTTCAGTATTGGTTTTTTCGTCGGGAGCAGTTTTCTCGGTTACTGCGGCCCCTCCTTCAAGCCTCAACGGCTGGAATATGGTGTTTAACGACGAATTCGATGGAACGAAACTCGACAAGTCGAAATGGAATCCGACTTACAATTGGGGACACACGCACAACCACCGCGCTTACTGCGTGGAGGAGAATGTGTCGGTGGCCGATGGTAAACTTATCATCAAGGGTGAGGCGAAAAGGCATCCCGATGCGCCAGCTACCTGCAAGAGTGGAGATAAAACCTATTCGTTAGACTACACGTCGGGTGCTATCGACACTAGAGGAAAGTTTGAGGTGAAGTACGGCTATATTGAGGGCCGGTTCAAGATGCCGAAACAGTTGGGCACATGGCCTGCTTTCTGGACTTTGCAAGACGGTTGGCCACCTGAAATTGACATCTTCGAGGTGCCACACAGCCGTAACGAGCACCACTACTACCTGCATTATACAAAGACGGACTGGTACGCCCAACACGGGTCTGCATGGGACCACGAGGCTTCGTTCGGTGGCGTGCACAAGGGACCCGATAAGTCGGCCGACTTCCACAACTACGGTATGGAGTGGGACGATAAGTATATGCGCTTTTATTTCGACGACAAGCTGGTAGCTTCGTATAACCGGCCGGCCGAGTTGAACCAGACGACTGCACAATACATTATTGTAAACCTGGCTATTGGTGGGTGGGCCGAGACTTCGGAAACACCTATACAGGTGACTAGCGGAAATCCGGCCTATCTTGAGTGCGATTGGATCAGGGTCTGGAAGCGGAACGAGGAACCTGCGTTATATACCGACCAGATAAAGTTGATGTCGCTGGAAACCGGCACGTGTCTGCAACCTGACGGCAACAACCTGAAATTGGGCGATTGTGCCAGCGAGGACTCGCGCGCCCAGCTGGTAGACTTGGGAGGTATGTACCGTATTAACTTCGGTGACAAGGTGTTCGAGGTTCCTGACGAGTCGAAGGACGAGGGGCACCGTTTGGGACTTTGGGATTGGAACGGTAAGGCACACCAGCAGGTGGGACTTGCCCGTGTTGACGATATGAGCGGACTGGTTGTGACGATGCAGTTCGCGCATAGCGGCCTCTATGCCCAAACCGATAACGGGGCCTTGAAACAGGATGTAATGCCAGAGTCTGATGCCGCTTATTGGCGGATTCTTCAGGGCGACGAGTTGCCGTCGGGGTTGGCGGTGCCAGCTTTTGTCGATCCAGCATCTGTCTCTTTCACTTCCGGCCGCCTCTATGTCGGTTGTATAGCTGGCAGTAGTTCAGCCACGGTCTCGGTTTATTCGGTTTCGGGTGTCTGTCTGCACCATTCGGTGGTCGGTTCCGAAACACCTTATATTGACCTCGATTTGCCAGAGGGCGTCTACGTGGTGGCTGTAGAGCCTGAAACGGGTGCGCCTACGTGCAGCAAAATTGTAGTCGACAACCATTAACCTTTCTGCAATGCCAGAAATGTTGGCGTAAGTGGAAATGAAAAGAAAACCGCCGCACACTGCTTTGACAGGTGCGGCGGTTTTCTTTGCGATAGTATGTGAAGTAGTTTAGTTCTCTGCTATTGCAACTTCTTTGTCAATATAGATGCGTTTTTCGATGTCGCTGTTCTGACCCAACTCAAGGTTAGTGCTGTTCATATAGTGCATGTTGTATACGTCAAGCGTATAGTTTCTTTTTTCAAAACCTTGCATTACAATGGTATCGCTGTACAAACAGTCGCACTTTGCGTAGTATTTGCTTGAATCTGAAACCTCAACTTTAATTTTGTCGTTGTTAAACGAGGCACTGAGGTAGGTTTTGGCTTCACAATAGAATGCTATATTGCTGACAATCAGTTTCAACTGGTCTTTTTTTGCATCGTAGGCAATGTCGCAATAGGCGTAGATTATGTCATCGCCTTTGTTCAACGAATACGGATTACCCAGACAGTCGCTTTCACCGGTTTTTATTACCTCAGTTGTCTTAGAAACTGGTTTAACTACTGGGGTTTCGTTGTTTTCTTGGTCGTCGTCGCAGGCAATGAATCCGGCTATTGGCAGAATTGCCAATGCCATAGTGAAAATTTTTCTTCTCATATTGTTACTTGATTAAATGAATACTAATTGCAAGTTATGAAATTATTTGATAAGAATCAATAAAATCACTCGAATTCAGTGTATTATGTTTCCAACGGCCGCTTTTATCCCAAGTTTAGGAAAAGTCCGACTGATGTGTCTCGTGCGGACTTTTCCGTTATTTTGGGCTTGGAATCGCTTTAATTTTTTACCAGGCGTCGGGTCACTACTCCGAATGGGGTAGCCATTTTCACATAGTATATGCCGTTTGTCAGATTGCTGATGTTGACCTCTTTCCTAGTCTGTTGCAAAACGCGTTCCCCTAGCATGTTGTAGATTTCTACACTATAGACATCACCTGTCAGGTATATGGTATTGGATGCAGGGTTCGGGTAAAATCCAACCGCAGTGTTGCTGTTGTTTTCGGTATGTGTTGATTCTTTCGAAACGATAGAAACAAAGTCAATAAACGCATCGCTTTTGCCGTTGTCAGTCTCCATAACCAGCTGCAGAATGTGTGGATTTGTACCCTTGGCTTCTATTTCCTTGGTAAATTCTTCAGGAGTGTTCGACTTCCAAGTGTAGCTTTCCATTTTTTCTCCGTCGAGGTAGAGCGAGATGCTTGCACTGTTGTTAGCATCGGCACAACCTTTCAACTTGAACAGGAACGGACCGTTAGCAGGGAAGAGGTTGACGTAGCATTGTGTCAAGTCTTTGTTTGCATAGTATGCCATACCCTCGAAGTTGTCGTGGTACTCCTTGATGTATTGTCCATCTCTGTCGGGCATTTCTTCTGCTTGGATGACCAGTTCTGTTTTCTCCAACATGGTGAAGATGATGCGTTCCTTCACATTGAACGAAACTTCGGCCGAGGTGGCAGTCTCTCCTTTAGCGTCGGTTGCCACAATGTAGGCAGTGTGTTCGCCTTTTGTAGGCTGCTCTATCACAAAGGAGTAGGGAGCGTCGGTAGCCGATGCCACTTTCTCACCGTCGAGGTAGAGGTCAACGCTTTGCACTTCTTCTGTAGAATTCACCTTGGTTTCTATTTGCAGATGCTGGTCGGTATAGATTTCCGTGTTTCCAGTCGGAGAGGTGATTCTGGCAGTGAAGTTTGACGTGTTGATTTCAAGAGTGGTGCCGGCCCAGTCTTCAATCCATTTGGCATAGTCGTCTTTCAGCGCATTCTCGCGGATTTTGGTGTCGACCGAGGTGTTGCCCTTCAGGAAACGGTCGATGTACTTCTGGCACGCTGTAGTTTGGCTCGATGCCGCTTGGCAGTGCGAGTGCCCTTTGGCGAAGTTGAAGCCTATACGGTCCTCAATACCCATAGCTTTGTAGATTTCAATGGCCGCCATGGTAGTAGGGTAGCCCGACGGGTCGCCTAGCCAGGTGTAGTCTGGGTTGCCCAGTACCAATACCGCGCGTGGAGCTATCAGGCCGATGAGTTCGTGGTGGTCGTATGGTATTTTAGAGACGTTTGAGTTGAAGTTGTTTTTGAAGCTCTGCATAAACCAAGAGTAGTTGGTGTTGCTGATTTTCTCCACTTCGCCTATCGTTTCCGATATACGCCACGAATTCACACCGCCACCTCCCGATTCTTGGGCGATAGTCAGGGCTACACGTTCGTCGAGAGCACCGCCAAACAGAGCCATTTTACCCGCATACGAGCAACCGGTCAGTCCGATGTGTTTAACATCGGCGTTCAGTTCCTTCTGTAGCAGGAAGATGCCGTCAATCAGGCGGCTTATTCCCCACGACCATGCGCAGTAGTCGCCCGCATTTTTAAGGTCGGGGTACATTTTATAGAAAGGAGCGCCAGTATCTTTATTGCCGCTCATCGAATAGGTGGCCACTTGGTCGTGGTTGAACGGAATTTGGATGCAACCGTTAAAGAGTGAAGAAGACAGGCTTCCGGTCGCACTGTTCATACCAATAATGACGGGGAACGGTCCATTGCCTGAAGGCATAGTCACTTTCGATGTCAGAGTCAGTGTTTTTCCATTTTCTTTCACGGTTACGGTCAGTGTGCCACCCGAATAGGTAGCGGTGACGTCTTTCGGAGGTGCTGGCTTCACGCCAATCTCGTAGTAACCGATTTCGTTGATAATCTCGTTTCGGCGGCATTCCCAATCGCTAAACGAAAGGCAACGGCCACTCCCGTCCGACCATTCAAATGGGTCCGGTAATTTCGATACGCTTTTTAGCTGCGATACAGCTGGAAGAGGTGGCAGTGCGCAGTTGGCACCGCTGTTTTCTACATCGTACACAAATGGTAAATCAGACTCTTGCCCTGTGGCCGATAGTGCCGACAAGACGATGGTTGTTAAAACCAAGAATTCTTTTTTCATAAAAATTTTAGATAGTGTTATTAATAAAAAATGACATTGTGTGTCTACATTACTTTTACTAAACAACTTGAATATTAAGGAACCACAAATCGTGTAACCGTTGTAAAGTTATAGATTAAGTTTAAGTAAAACAAAATAATTGTGAATTTTTATGTGGAAAGTATCACATTTATAGTTACCTATAAAAGAAAAGGCTCCAGACAGAGTGGAGTCTGAAGCCTTTGTAAGTCTTGTTGCAAAGCCGCTTTTTTAGTCTTTGAAGACTTCGTATTCGGTGTTGCCGCCAAGGTTCATGAAGATGGCCTTCATGAGGCGTTGCACGTTGGCGACGTCTTTGTCGTTTAGGCCGGAACAACCTTCCTGTAGGGCTCCAATGGTAGCTTCGGTTACCTTGTTGCGGATGCCTTCAGCCTTGGGTGTGAGGAAAATCTTGTTGCTGCGTCGGTCTTGTTTGTCGTTTTTGCGTTTGGTGAGCCCCAATTTTTCTAGATCGTCGAGTATTCGGGTAACGCTTGGTTTGTCTTTTGCGGTACGGTCTGCAATTTCTCTCTGTGTAACTCCATCCCTGTGCCAAAGGGTGTGCAGCACTGCCACCTGTGCCGGCGTAAGGTCTATATTCGCCTCCTTCAGTTTGAAAAGAAGCGTACGGTTAATGGCTTGGGTCACTTTACCGCTGAGCAGTGCATAGACGATTTCAACGTCTATCTTGTTTTCAATATCGTGAATCATAAATTGAATGTGTTAGTGTATGCAAAGATATTGAAAGTTTGCGGTATTAACAATTGTGTAATTGTTAAGATGAGAACAAAAATGCAATATTTTCGTCTTTTTTCGGACATAAACATTTCGTTTCTGCCTATCACGAACAAAAAAGACTCCGTGACAACTGCCACGGAGTCTCTTTTCTTTATAGGGAGTATTGCCTTTTTTAGAAAGGTAATACCTTTGCGCTTTCTTTAACGCCGAGCGATTCAGCCTCTTTCAAGTATTCCTCTGCTGCATCGTAGTCGCCTTCAAGAGCGGCTACAATACCACGGGCGAGGATGGCCTCAGGAAGTCCTTCCGAAGCGTCGAGGTAGTGCTTAGCCTCTTCCAAGTTACCGCGCTCGATGTAGGCGTTTGCCAAGTTCAAGTTGGCGACTGCGTCGTTCGGATTCAACTTCACTGCGGTCTGCAATGCGTTGATAAAGTCGTCAGACTTCTTCGAGTACGAGAAGGCAACGTCGTACATTTCCTTCAGACTCAACTTGTCTGGGTTCTCTTTAATCACCTTACGTGCTTCCTTCACAGCATAGTTCTTGACGTTGAACTTGATGATGTAGAGCGTGTAACGTAGGTGAGGGTAGATCTCGGACTTCAAAACTGCGCCATAGTTGCCTGCTGCAATCATCAGCTGTCTTTCGCGGTCGTCGTCGGCATACGAGAGGTCTTTTGCAATTTCCACCAGTTCAGCCTTGTTTGGAATGTTCGACTTCTCGAGGGCTTTTGCCAGGCCAATCCAGTTTTCTGGTGTTGCGGCCACTTTGAAGAGCTGCTCGTCGAACTTGTAGGTGTCGACCAGATAGTCTTTGATGGTGATGGCACGCTGGCGCGACAAACGGCGGTTGAAGTCGTAGCTGCCTTCTGGCGAGCAGTAACCGTGCAGGTGGATTGAAGTGACCTCAAGCGAGTTGTCTTTCTTCACATCGTCGATTGAGTTCTTGATTTTCTCCAACTCCTTCTGGTTCTGCATATAGTTCTTGTCGAGGTCGGCTTTTGCCACATGGTAGGCAATTTGTGCGTTACCCGACACCTTACGCATCTTGATTGGTTCAGACTCTGGTGTTACGTATTTAACCAGCGGATTAACCTTGTAGTGCTCAGAAAGCATCATCTGCGGCTCAAGAGGGTCGTTGATGAACTTCTTCTTCTTCTTCAGGTTTGGATGTGGGGTGTAAATCAAGCCACCGCCTAGATTCAGACGTCCGTCGAGCGGGAAGTTGCCCGACACACCATTAAAGCCGTCGTCCATTCCGTTCATCGACACCTCTGCCGCCAAACGGAAGTTGCGGGTGATGTTCCAGCTGGCGTTGATGCCGGCACGGAAACCGAAGTGCAGGCCCGAGTGCTTGCTGTATTTGGTTATGTACGAAAGCGAATCGCGCGTGTAGCCGAATGTTTGAAGCGCACCTATACCGCCGAACAGCTTAAAGTCGAGGGCGGTGAAGTGGCGGCCGCGGAATAAGAGGTCGATTACGTCGAAGGTCAAGTCGCCGAACAATTCCACGTCGCTGAACGAATAGCATTTTTTGTCGTGGTGCTCAGCGGTCGAGCGGCTCTTGTTGTAGTTATAGCCGACATTTCCCCTCCAACCCAAAATAGGATTCCATTCTTTGGCAAGGCCAAAGTACGCACCACTGGCAACCGAATTCTTGTTTAAGCCGAACTTGTGGTGCACGTCACCGTCCAAGTTCTCGTTAAACGACTGGTTCGCGAACACGTAGACTCCATAACTTAGTGCGTCTGTTTCACTTTTGTGCATAGTTGAGTCTCTCTTTGCAAAAGAGGACGTACTTGCAAACACACATAACAAAAGAAGAAATAACTTTTTCATCACTATAATTTATTATATGGCCTAACCCGATAACTTTTTGGTTAAAATTGGCCTCAAACACATTTCGGAATGCAAAATTAATACTTTTATAGCCATTATTCGCACCTTTTAACAAAAAACAACATGTTTTTTTGGAAATTGTTACAATTAAATTATCTTTATTAGTTTATGTGTTCTTTTTCTCGACCTTTTAAAGACAAAAAAAGTTGCGTTTCACAACGCAACTTTTCCGTTTTTATGATTTACACAAATAAAGCAACGCATTATTTGATTTTTTTATAACCATATTTTGCTGCAGTTCCTAGTTCTTCTTCAATACGAATCAGCTGGTTGTACTTTGCCATACGGTCGGTTCTTGAAAGCGAACCGGTTTTAATTTGTCCCGAATTGGTGGCAACCGCAATGTCGGCAATGGTGGTATCTTCTGTCTCACCCGAACGGTGCGAGGTAACAGTGGTGTAGCCGTGGCGGTGCGCCATTTCAATGGCGTCGAGTGTCTCTGAAAGCGAACCAATCTGGTTTACCTTGATGAGGATGGAGTTCCCGGCTCCCATGGCGATACCCTTCTGTAAGAACTTGACGTTGGTAACGAACAGGTCGTCGCCAACCAGTTGGCAGCGATTGCCGATGCGTTGGGTCAGTTTTACCCAGTTGTCCCAGTCGTTTTCGTCGAGTCCGTCTTCAATAGAGTCGATAGGGTATTTGCTGATGAGTTGTTCAAGGTAGTCAATCTGTTCGTCGGCACTCAGTTTTTTGCCGTTAGGGTCTTTCTGTTTACCGTTTTTCAACTGTTTGTAGTCGTAGAAGTACTTGCCGTTTTCAACTACGGCAAATTCGCTGGCAGCGCAGTCCATAGCAATTTTTACATCTTTGCCTGGCTCGTAGCCGGCATCCTTAATGGCTTGGCAGATTGAGTCGAGTGCATCTTCCACGCCGTCGAGGTTAGGTGCGAAACCGCCTTCGTCTCCTACAGCGGTCGAGAGTCCGCGCTTCTTGAGCAGCTTGGCCAGGTTGTGGAACACTTCAGCCCCCATTCTAACAGCCTCTTTCAGGCTTTCAGCCCCTACCGGGCGGATCATAAACTCTTGGAATGCGATTGGGGCGTCGGAGTGTGCACCACCGTTAATGATGTTCATCATCGGTACGGGCAGGGTGTATGCGTTGGCACCGCCAATGTAGCGGTATAAAGGAATGTTGAGGGCTTTGGCGGCGGCTTGCGCTACTGCCAGAGAGACACCTAGGATGGCGTTGGCACCTAGTTTGCTCTTGGTTGGGGTTCCGTCGAGGTCGAGCATCTTCTGGTCGATGGCGCGTTGTTGGAACACACATTCGCCTACAAGGGCAGGGGCTATTACGTTGTTCACGTTGGCTACAGCTTTTAGGGTTCCTTTACCCAGATATCTGTTCTTGTCACCGTCGCGGAGCTCGAGGGCCTCGTTTTCACCAGTGCTGGCTCCAGAGGGAACTGCAGCTCTGCCCATTACGCCGTTTTCGAGTGTTACGTCTACTTCAACTGTCGGATTGCCGCGGGAGTCAAGAATCTCACGGCCTACAATTTTTTTAATCTTCATTTTGTCTTTTTTATGTTTAAAAATTAACACTTTTTCGCTAGGTTGCCCGTCGCGTACGTCGAGCATAGCAAAGTTAGCCCTGTCGGTAACTAGAGGCAATCACCTAATATAATGATTTCGGTGGTCGTCTCTAACCACTTTTGGGGAAGGTGGTGGGGCTGCGCCTTATTCGGGCACGTAGATGATTTCCCCGTTTTCCAGTTGGTAGGCTGTACCCACGCGCTTGCCTTTGTCGCCGCTGCCTTCGGTGTTCTTGTCGGCAGTGTAGCGCTCTATCTTCTCACCCTTCTTTGTAATGATTTCCATGTCTTCCTTGCCCGGATTTTTTACTACCGTAAAATCTTCCTTGCTAAACATTTCCGTCATGCTGTAGTGGCTGACCAGCGCCACCATCAGTGCTACTGCAAACACCATAGCGGCGTCGAAGAGGTTCGACACGACGCTCATCGGGTCGTCGTCTTCGTCATGTTGTCGTCGTTGTCTTCTGTTTCTCATTTTGTTTCTCCTATCAGGTCGCACACGTATTGCAGGTTGTTGGTGTCTTGGTCAATCCAGCGTTGACCTACTTGTTTGGTGACAAAGCCGATGGCGGCCGAAAACAGTCCCACCACGGTGGTGGCGAAGGCTATCTGCATGTTGTAGGCCATGGTCTCCATATCGCCGGCTGTCAGTCCTACCAGGGCTGGCCCCATGGGTATAAGGGTTCCCATCAGACCGAGCATCGGCCCCATCTTTATAAGGGTTTTCGACAGCGACAGTTCCTTTTCCGCCTCTATCTCGAATTGTGCCTCCAAATAGTCGACTTTGGCTTGGCTGTTGCGTGCCTCTACCACGTCGCGCATGTAGCGGCTCACAAGCGAAGCCTTCGACTTTGGCAGTCTGTCGCCAATGGTTGTCAGGTTTTCATTGTTGAGGTCTTTTATGGCCTGCTGTACAATGACTCCGTTCTTGCGTTTTTGCATCATCTGTCCGAAAAAGGAGCCCAAAAGGAAGAGCGATCGGATGAAGAAGTAGATGAGTAACAGGGTTACAGGAACCAATAGCCCGTATGAGATCCAATATAGGGCGTCTGAAATAATGTGCATATTCTTTAATTTTTGCTTTTTTGTTGATGTTTTCTGTTTTGTCTTATCTGTCGGGTGGCCATTCCTGCCGCTGTGCCTGCAAGTGTGACCGACACAACCACCAGCAACGATTTCCAGTCGATTTCCGTGTTGCCGGCCACTGCGGTTTTCCCGTTGACGGTGGTCACAATGCAGAGTATGCCGGTGGCTATGTTGCCTATGAAGAGCAGTTCCAGCCTGATGTCTTTTTCGGGCAGTAGCCATTTTGCCAGATATGACAGGTTGGGAATGGCTATGGCGATTGTGGTGCCCAGTGCCCATGCCACCAGCTGGAAGTCGGAACCGGGGAATGCGAAGATGGTCCAAACCAGCAGGCTGAACAGCACCACGAAAACGGTCAGACCAGGGAAGTAGGCCAGCAGCATGTGCCTCACTTTCTGTTTGTTGCTTTTAGCCTCTCCGGCCAGTTCTCCGGCCATCGAGAAGCAGAAAACGAGTTGGAGGGCGGTGTCGATGGTCAGCAATACTGCCGTGTCGAGCATCTGTTGCTGGTTGTTCAGCCAGTCGGCTATCTGTGTGCGGCTTTGCTCTATGGCCAGCGGCCAGCTCAGTGCCACCACAAGCAGCGCCACTACTGCCAGCGCCATCGTCTCTCTGATGTGCAGGAAACTCAGTTTCAGCACAAAGTTGAATAGCACCAGTGCCATCAGCACTATTACGGCTGTCTCCATATCGGTTACTCTCCCTCGTTGTTTTTCCTACGCTTGCGCACCAGCCAGACCATCAGTGCCAGTACCGCTACCACACCAATCACGGCTGCCGCACCGCTGAGCACGTTGGTCGAAGTGTTGGCAGGGTTGTTGAGGTCTTCCTTCTTCATAACAGTGCCTTTTTTGTCGTTGCTGGCCTGTTGCTCGCGTATTTCTTTAATATTCTGTTTGTACTCGTTGGCCTGTTCGGCGTTGGTGTTCTGTGCAATGAATTGGCGGAGTTTGGCATTGTCGCACACAAATCTGGAACAGCTTGGTTTGTATTTGTTCACCAGTTGTGTGTGCAGGTCGGCAATGTCGGCCAGTTGTTGCTCGCTTGCTTTCCACATGCCTTTTCTGGCGGTCTCCATCATTACAGCGGTCATCTCTTCCAAAGCGGCCGGATTTTCTCTCTCGAAGAATTCTCTAACGCCAAGTTTGTGCTTGTCTTTGACGTAGGTGTCGTAAATCTCGTCCCACATCTCTTTGTCGATGGCTTTCGGCTTCATCACGTTCCAGCCGTAGGTGTTGGTAATGATTTCGCTGAACTCGCCTGCCGAGCTGGCTCCGCCCTTCATTTTCTCTTTAATGTAGGTCGGGTTGAAGATGGTGGTGCGGCTTTCTACGCCTATAGCTTCCTTCACCTCTTGCATGCGCATCCGGTTGTGGTTGCGGTAGTCGCTCATGTAAGCGTCGGGGTCTTTGCCGGTCACGTTACGGACGGTCAGGTTCAGTCCTCCCATAAACTCGTATACGTGGTCGAGGCTGAGTGCCCCCCAGGTGTTGCTCTGTCGGGGTTGGATAACAACGTCAGTCCGGGTCAGGGCGGCTTCGAACGCGGTCTGTCGGAAAGACTCCCAGTTCTTTTCCGAACCGTAGAAAGCGCCCATGTTGTTGAGGTATACTTCGACAATCTCCTTTTCGCTCTCCCATTTGTCGCCTGCGGTCACCATGCCTTGTATGCCGGTGCCGTAACCTCCGTTCTGAGCACCGAATACGCGGTAGGTCGAAATTTCGCGGGCCTCTTTTGGTGAAACACCTTTTTCAACTAGTACGCGCTCGCTTTCGGTAACGCCTTCCTTCACCAGATTGGTGTACTCGTCATCGCTGGCTGCTGCGGCCATCTCAACCGCTCGGTTGATGAGGAACAGCCTCGATGCGGCTATGTCGCGCAATTGGCCGCTGGTCTGCACAACGACGTCGATGCGTGGTCGGCCCAGCTCTTTGCTCGGTATTAGTCTGATGTCGGTTACACGTCCGAAGGCGTCGCGGATTGGCTCAACTCCTAACATATAGAGTACTTGTGCGATGGTCGCACCTCCCGTTTCGATAAATTCACCGCTCCATAGGGTGTAGCTCACCTTGCGTGGCAGACTGTCGTTGTGGGCCTTCCGGTACATGCTGATGGTATTCTCGGCCAACGCCTTTCCTTTCTCCCAGGCGTCTTCTGTTGGCGTGTTCTCGGCGTTGATGCCGTACAGGTTGCGCCCGGTCGGCAGGGTGTTGGGGTTCACAATCGGGTCTCCGCCAGGGCTTGGGGCGGTATAGCCACCATTCAGTGCATTGGTCATCGATGCCAATTCCTTAGCGGGGCTTGACTGTAGCAATAGCTTGTAATTCGAAACGTTTTTAATGGCGCGCTCTATTTCGTTAATGGCATGGGCTTTGGCCTTCTGTTCCTTGGTATAGGTCGGACCCTTTTTTGCCATCATGGCCGCCATCCCCTCCTTTTTAGAAACGCTGTCTTTCCCGCCTTTGCCTTTGTGCCCTGTGTTTTTAGAACTGTCGTTCACCAGTTTAGGACCATGGTACCACTCTTGTTCCTGTTTGATGGCGTCCATCATTTCTTTCGGGAATTTGCCCGTTTTTTCCATCATCTTGAAGGTGGTCTCCGACATTTGTGGCACTTTTTTAGACTTCATCAGTCCCTTTTTCCTCAGTTCGCTGACCGTAGGCTGTTTGCCATTCTTATTTGCCGTGTCTTTTTTTGCCTTGTCGGCCGTGCTGGTCAGTTGCATGCGCATCATCATCGCCATCAGGTCTTGCTCGCTGTTGTCTTCAATTTTTCGGGCTTCTGCGAGTTCGTCGGCGCTGATTCCAGCCGTTTTCATAACCAGTTGGTCGTTAGCCGTAACCCGGTTAGTGAGCAGTTGCTCCACCAGTTTTTTGGCAGGCGCCATATAACGGCTGTCGAACTGCAGTTTGTGCTTTTCCACATCGCTGCTGGCTCTTCCCTTCAGTTTGTCGAGGGCCAGCACACTGTAGGCGATAGGGTCGGTTGCCATAGCAAAAACACTGCTGGTTATGCGCTGTGGCTCGTAGGGAACGCCCAATGTATAGAGTTGTCCCACAATCTTTTCGTTGACCAGTTCTTCTGCAAAGTTTTCAATGCGCTCTATCTCTTCCTCTCCATAGGCAGGCCCGTTGGCGGTGGTGTCGAGTCGCAGTTCACGGCTGATGCCTAATTCAATCGACAGGTTACGGACCCTTGCGGCACTGCGTTGCGCATCGGCTTGGTTGTCATTCTCCATCGCTTTCTCAAAACTGCCTATTGCATCGGTCAGTTTGTTGTAGGTGGTGCGGAGGTTGCTCTCCAAAAATGGAGCTGTCAGGTGCGACTGTGTAACCGCATACGAGCGGCGTTTGGCAATCATGGCCTCACCCACGTCGCCTATGGTATAGATATAGAAGTGTGGCATTTCGCCCACCAGTCGGTCGGGCCAGTCGTTGCTGCTGAGGGCTACCTGTTTGCGTGGGGTGAATTCGAGCGAGCCGTGTGTGCCGAAGTGGATGATAGCATCGGCCTTGAACTCGTTTTTCGTCCACAGGTACGAGGCAATATAGGTATAGGGCGGTGCAACGTTGGCACCGTGTATAATCTTGAAAGTGTCGGTACCGGCGGCGGCCGCCCCTTGTGGCATGAGCAACACGTTGCCGAATTGCAGGCGGGCAAGAGCCAACTGGTCGCCGTTGGTCATCTGGCTTCCCGGAAAATCGCCGTTAACTTTCTTCATCTCGTCCAGTGCCTCTGGACTAAGCCATCCCTGGGTCCATTGTTCAAACTGTTTGCGGCTGACCATTGCGGGTTCGGCTTCCTTTATAAACTTTTGCTGGGCCCCTTGGGCGTAATTGCCGAAAACTTTACCCTTGCTTTGAATCAGGTTCTCCAACTCTTTTGCCGATTGGGGCAGTCCGTCTACCTTGTAACCTTCCTTTTTCAGATTAAGCAGCAGGTTGTAGAGAGATGGGGCAACTTCCATACCAGCAGCGGCCATGGCACTCTGTCCAGGCCCCTTGTAGTAGTAGACAGCTACTTTTTTCTCTGCATTCGGTTTCTTCTTCAGTCCGATGAAGTTGTTCACCGACTTGACAAACGTGTTCAACCGGTCGGGTATAGTTACTACGTGTCGCAGTCCCTCGGCATCTTCCTCATGGGCGAACAGCACAAACGGACGTATGGCACCGTCAATTTCTGGCGTTACAACACTTTGTGAGAGGAAGCCGCCGTTCATACCCATCTTGTCGGCCTCCCATTCGCTTTTAAGGCGGTTGACGTTCAGGGTCAGGAATAGAGGAATGTTCTGTTTTTTCAGGTAGTCGACCATATAGTCTCCCATTCGTCCGTGCGCCATGTTGATGACGGCAGACGGGTTGATACTGTCAATCTGGTTGGTGGTTATCAGGCGTTGCACGCTGTTGACACAGTACACCATGTTACCCGTCTCTTCCAGTGCCTTGGCCATGGCCGAAGGTTCGCCCATAGCACCGGTGATGATGATGCGTGGTGCTTTCTCGTTCCATAAACCGTTCTGTTTCAGGTAGGCGTTGTATTCCGATATGGTCTCAAACCCTTTGTTCTCTTGGTCTGCGTCTGTAACGTCGTAGTGGTAGAGCAGGTGGTTCTCGCGCGGAGCCACAACATCGGGCTCGTTGGCTCTGAATTTTTTGCCGTCGACAAATTTTCGAACATACAGCAGCATGTTGCGGAAGTTCTTACGCCCTCCGTTTTGTGCGTACTGCTTCAGGAACTCCTGGTCAACGTCTTCCAAACTGCAAATGTTGTTGGCCGGATTTGTGGCTGAAAGCGTAAGGAAGGGCACTTTTTTTGAAATGTCTGCCAGTTGCTGGCGTTGTGCCTCGGTTATACGCATGCCCATGGCGTTCATAAAGACCATGTCGTAGTCCGACAGGTCGGCAATGTTGTCGGTGCTGACTTCCTTTAGTTTGATAAAGGAATTGGTGTTCGCCTTGTTGATTTCTCCGAAGGTGATAATCTGGTAGTTGACAAATGCTATCCGGGTAGGAGACAGCCACATCTTCCACAAGAAGATACCGCCTGTTACCAGTAGTACGGTCAATGCTACTTTTAAAATCCTTTTCTTCATTTTTCTATGCTGTTTTGAATTCGTTTTTTTAGTTCTTCTGATCCTTTTCTTTCCGGTGGGTCAGTTTGTAGAGGTCAATGGTTGTGCTAACCGAGAACGATGTTCCTGTGGTGCTTGGCGAAACAGCGCTATACGATGCAGGCACATAGTTAAAGAGGTTGTCTACCGTCAGGTTCACCGATATGCCTTTGCAGATGTACTGCATCAGCGACAGTTTCCAGATGGAGTAATCTTCGTAGGAAGACGAACCTCCGTAGTCGAGTTCCGACAGGTATCGGCCCGACAGACCGATGTTGAAACCGTAGTTCTTCCAGTCGTGGCGGTACTCGAGTTTGCAGTTGGCGGTGTGCGGACGGGTAGAGCCGGAACTCAAGTTGCTCTCGTGGGTGTAAACATAGCTGACAGCTGCCTTTATGCCGCATTTGAAGTGGGTCTTCAAATCGACATTAAATCCGGTGACCTGCAGGTCCTCCATATTCTCGTAAATGGCGTAAGCGTCCCTTTTCTCGCACTCTTTCAGTTTGTCGGCGTGTTCCCTCCTGAATTTGCTGGTTACGGGTTGTCCGTTATAATAGAGCGAGTCGTAGCGGGTGCTTATGCGGTTGTCGAACGTGTTGTAGAAGCCCGATACCGAAAAGTCGAGAAATCCCTTTGCGTATTCTGCCGAGAGTTGGTAGTTGTTGCTGTTCTCCGGTTTCAGTTCTTTGTTGCCGTAGATGTACATGAAACCGCCCATTAGGAATTCCTGTTCTGTCTCTTTCAGCGTTGGCGCTCTGAAACCTCCTGCATACGAGCCTCTGAAACGCAGGTCGTTGTTGCATTTGTACATCAGTCCCATTTTTGCGGTTACATGGTTGTTGTTGTTCACCGAAAAGTGGTCGAAACGAAGACCGCCCACGGCGTTCCACCTTTTTGTCAGGTTCCAGTCGGCCTGTGTGAAGAGGTCGGCCGTGTATTGGTGCTTGCCGCACGTGTCGGCAAATTGGTAGGTCATCAGATAGTCCCGTACAGCGTCGCCCCCGACAATCAGGTTCAGGTCTTTGTTGAAGTCGTGCGTGTACAGGGCCCTTACCGTGTTCTGCACGTTTCTGTAGTCGAGAATGTCATACTCGTCATAATAGAAGTCGCTCTTGTCGTACTGGTCGTAGAGGTAGCTCAACTCCAGATTGTTGCTGTAGTTGAGCATGATGTTGGCTTTCAACCCGCCACTGAAATCGCGGAAACGGTTGGTCTGCGATTCCGAATAGTTGCGTTCACGCAGGAAGTAGCCGGCATGCCCCGTCAGGTTGAAGTGCTTGCCGAACTTGTAACCCAGTTTCTCTTTAAAGTTCCTGGTGTTGTAGCCGTAAGCCTTGTAGGCACTCTCTTTCTTGAAGTCCACCTCGTCGCACGATGTGTGTTGCAGGTTGGTCGAAGTCGAGAAGTTCCCAATTTTGAAAGCGGCTGTACCGCCGTATCGCTGTTCGTTGTGTGCACCGTATTTGGCGTTGAAGATAACGTCCCACGGCCGTTGAGGCTTTTTGGTGATGATGTTGATCACGCCGCCAACAGCGTTGGAACCGTAGAGCGACGACGATGCGCCTTTTACAATCTCCACTCTCTCCACATCGTCCATGTTGATGCGGGTGAAGTCCACATTGTCTAGCGTTTCTCCTGCCAGTCGCTCACCGTCAATCAGAAAGAGCACGTCCTTACCGCTGAATCCTTGGAAACTCAAGGAAGGTTGACTTCCCATTGTGTAGGAAAATTCAGCTCCTGGTATTTCTTGTTGGAGCAGTTCTTGAATGTTGGTGGCATCGGTCCTTTTTATTTCCTCGGCACCCACCACACGGGTGATGATGGGCACGTCTTTCAGTGTTTTGGTGGTGCGGGTTGCGGTTACCACAACCTCGTCTATTTCTACGACAGAATCTCTATCGGCTTGCGCCATTGCCAACGAGGCCAGAGAGGCCAAAGCCAATATTGTTGCTATTTTTCTCATTGTTCCTTGTTTCAAAATTTGAGTGGGTATTCGTAGCTGCATGTAATGTACCCCTTTGTCCCCTCGTTGTCCATATAGCTGTCGAAGTGGATGGCGGCATAGGAGTCATCGCTCAGACGTATGACGTATACTTTGTCCGATGTGGTGTAGGTAGGGGGCATGCCGCTTGAGGTAATCCAGCGGCCTACCACGTCGTTCACATACGAAGGGCAGTATTTGATGTTACCCGACATCATACCGCTCAGGTCGGTAATGACTTTTTTGTCGTACCAGGTGTCGGGCAGAAAAGTGCTGTCGGGCAGATGGCCGGCTTTTTTCAAATCGTCTATCGAGGCGTATACCGTTTCAATAGCCGAACCGTTGTTGGTTTTAACCTGGAAGCGGTGGATGGCGATATCCCATTCGTCGGGCTCAATGAAATTGGCGGTTCCGCTAACGCTGTCGGTGGTGATGTCGACGTTCTGTATCGTCTTGTTGTGGAAGTCGATGTAGACCCATTGTCCGTAACTGGTCGCATCGACGGTGAGTTGTCCGAACTGCATGCCGGTTTCAACGGCCGGAACCTCGTCGTCGTAGATGCCGTCGAACATACCGTCGCAGGAGGTCATACCCGCACTTAGCGGTAGGGCCAGAAGCAGGCGGCACACGTTTTTTTTATACATAGTTTCAGATGCTTTATTGATTAATATAGGCGCAGAAAGGGCCGGGGAAATTCCTGTTGCTTATTGGAATCCCTCGTTATAAAATCAGGGATTAAACCCTGGAATTTTTATTTGCGCTTGTTTTAATTGAAAAGCCTCAATCATTGTTGGAATGAATGAGGCTGTCAAAGTGTCTAATTTATTAATGGTATTTCCGTCACACGGCTTATTTGCTGACTTTCACTCCATTCTTGAACTCATTGGAGAAAGTGGCGTTCATTGCCGCTATCACAAAGTCGAAGTCAAGACTGATGTCTTTGTCGCTTACAGTTGCCTCTATTTTGCTCACCTCGTAAGACGAACTGGTCATTTTTGCTTTGGTGGCGGCATTGCTGTCATCGCTAACGCTTAATGTGTACTTGCCGTCTTTCTCCGTGACAACCACGTTGTAGATGTTGAGTGACGAGCTCTTGCCGCCCATACCCATATACTGCGAGAAGTGCAGGTCTACCATATTGTCTTTACCTTCAACCTTGCTGATGGTCAGCGTGTCGTTCTGTATGGTGCCGCTCGACATGGTGCCGACTGTGTAACTGAGCGAGTCAACGTAACAACCGGCTATTGCGTCGGCTGCCGATGTGGTCTTTACATCGTCGTTTCTTTCTGTTTTTTCTGGTAGAACTACATCGTCGTCGTCATCGTCATCGCTACAGCTGGCAACGGAAAGTGCGGCTGTTGCGGCCAGCATAAAGGCCATTGGTTTTCTTAATTTCATCTCTATACTTCTTTTTTTTTTTCACAGTGCAAAGTTACGGTGCGGAAGACGTCTCATGAAATCCCCAAATTCGGTGATTTTTGTCTCTAAAATCCTCAGATTTGGGTAGGGAAGGGCAGGATATATTGCAACCAAATTGCGTCAGGTTTGTTGTTCCTTTGCATTAGAAATTTAAAAGGAAACGAATATGGCAGACAAAATCAAGAACTCGTATAAGTTTAGCAAGTCTTTTTACGACGATGCTTTAACCCAGGGTAAATGGTGGAGCAAACTCTACTTCAAGCTGTTGTGGGGTGGTGTCGACGACAATGCAATTACCGGCAGGCTGCTTAGCTGGATTTCAGACGACTTTGCGGGCAGGTTACTCGACGTTCCTGTAGGAACGGCTGTGTTTACTGTTGGAAAGTATTCGCGTATGAAGCACGCAGACATCACTTGTCTCGACTATAGTTCCGATATGTTGGAACTGGCCGAACACCGATTCCAACAGGCAGGTGTAACCAATGCTAAGACCATGCAGGGCGACGTTGGTGCGCTTCCGTTTGCTGATGCGACATTCGACATTGTTGTCTGTATGAACGGACTACATGTTTTCCCCGACAAAGATAAAGCCTATGCCGAGATTCTCAGAACCTTGAAACCGGGTGGCGAGCTGCTTGCCTGTTTCTATATAGCCGGCGAGCAGAAGGTATCGGACTGGCTAGCCCGAACCGTCATGACGTGGATGGGGTGGTTTACGCCGCCTTTCGACACGGTAGCCTCTCTGAAAAAACGGCTATTACCTTACTACGACCTGCTAGAATTTCAAGTTATGGGTGCTATGGTCAGTTTTAGGGCAAGAAAGAAGTAGGGGGATTTAGAAAAACAGGGTGTTTTTGTTCCTGACAATCACGTCGAAATTAATGTTCTGTCCGATAACTTTCATGCTTTTGAGCAATTCGGTAGAAACCGGGCAGATTAGAATGCTGTCGTGGTTGTCGTAAAGACTTTGCACTTCGGTAAGGTCGTTCCTTATCTCTTCGTACTTTTCGTTGCTGAGGTCAGCCAGAAAAATAGATTTTTGGACCCTGATGCAACCTTGCCGCTCAAGGTATTTCACAATGTTGTATCTGACCTTGTTGCTTTCTATGTCGTACATTACAAAAAACAGCATATTTCCTTTTGGCCGCTTGTTTTGGTTAATTACCCCTATAATTTTGTCGATGCGTTCTTCCAGCGAAGTCAGTCCTTCCTCTTCGTTTGTTGAGTGGTTGGGAGGGGGACTGCCCGACAAGCCGGCGTTTTTCAGCTTCCGCAGCGCTTCAATGTAGTTGGTGGCTGTTTTAGATGTTCCCATCGTAAGAATCTATAAAGTTCTGCACCATATCGGCCAGTAGCTTGTTCATCTCCTCGTCGGTGCCACAACGTGGCGAAATAACGACCGAGTAGCCGCGTTTGCCGTAAAAAAGGTTGATTTCGGCTTGTTTCAATCCCAGTTTGAAGCGCATTTTTTTCCCGTATTGGATGCTGACTATTTCAGTTGTTGTAATGCCGGTTGTTTCAATATATGCCTTTAGGTCACCCACAATGTCGTTTAACTCTTGCGGTACGTAGACCTCTTTCTTTACCTTTTCTGCCTGTTTCAGTTTAAGGGTGGCTTTTATCTGGTCAAGCACCTCCTTCTCGGGGTCGGGTTTCTTTGTGGAATCCTTTTTCTGTGCTGTGGCCCAGTCTTTCATGTCTTCTTCAGCCTTCTTCTTGTTACCGAATAGGGAAGCGGGGTCATTTGTGTCGACATAGGCGTTCAGGTCTACTGGCTCACAGTTCGGGTTGTAGTAGGCATGCTTGTCGATGCTGACGAAACAGGCCCGGCTTACATCGCTGGTCACTTGGTCCACTACTTGTTCCAAGCCGTATTGTGTGGCGAATTTTACAATAAACTGCTTATAGAATAGGCTGTACAAACCAGCGTCGAAACAGCGGTCTTTCAGTTTGAACATAACTTTCAACCCGTCTTCGCTAGGCGAGGCGAAACACATAAAGACCCTGTTGTCTTTGCAAAGTTGGAGGCGGAGGTCCTCCAGGCTCATTTTTTTTGCAGACAGGTGATCAAGGTCAACCAGGAAGCTTTCGGTGTAGGCAAAATTTTCCTTTTTCCTGAATTCTGGCGTAAACGTACCGCAAACGAAATAGGGCAGCGACCTTTTCTGTGCGCCGTACATCTTCGGGTCGAGGGTGTAGATGATGCGCAGTTGGTTCACCAGATTTTCAATTTCAGGCTTCGGGTGGCACAGTTGCTGGTAGAGGTAGTCTTCCTTCACCTTTACCATTTTGTCGGCCACCGAGGCTATATTTTTACCAACCATTATCATATGTCGAATTTTTTGAAGGTTTGGGCCAATTCTTGCACGTAAAGGAACATCTGGTTGTAGCGCGAGCGTGTAACGCCCTTAATGGTAACGGTTTCTTCAAGGTAGTCGTTCACACTCTGTATCAAGACCCTTCGTCCCAGTCCCTCCAGCCAGTAGCTGCCGTCTTCACGCACCTCGTAGTAGGCGTCGCTCACCACGTTCTGGGCCAGAAGGGTGTAGACCACGTAGTCAATCCATACACGGTATAGTTCAATCACGTCGTAGACCAAGACTGGACGGTTGTAGTCGTCGCGGTGCAGAACACCAATGTAGGGGTCGATGCCCACCTTGATGAGCGCCCCCTCAATTTTCCCGTAGAGGATGCCGTAGCCGTAGTTCAGCAGGGCGTTTGCCACATCCATGGCGGGGCGTTGGGTACGTTGCTCGAAACGGTATTCTTGAGGAATGAAGGTGTTAAGGGCGTTGAAGTAGATTTTGCTGGCCTGCCCCTCCCACCCGCGCAGAGTGGCCGCAATGTCGCTCACAACCTCACCGTCGAGTGCGCTCACCTTGTTGCGGTAGTCGTTGATTTTTGAAATGCTTTTGCCGATTATTTTGTCGGTAGCGGGGTCGTCGGTCTTCATCATCAGTAGCAGGGCTTGCTGGTTTTCCATCTTTTTGGTGATGGTGCTTTTTATCCAGTTTACCGCTTCGTGGCTGAAAGTGAAGTTGAGCTGGCCTTTGCGGATGGTTGAAACCGAACCGTATTTGGGACTCCAGATGCGGCCGATGACGTTGCCCCCCTTGTCGGTAAAAATAACTTCAATTTCCTTCTCAACAGCCAGCATAACCGCGTCGCTGGTGATTTGTGCCCCGCGGCTGATTTGTATGCTGCGGATGCCATCGGTCGGAATACGCTGTTTGCCGTCTTGGTTGACGATGATAAATCCTTCGTTGTCGCGGCTGAGCGAGGCCCCGTAACTGTTTAAAACGAGTTCCATGGTGAATTAGGTTAATTGTTTCATGTTCAGAACGTTCCAGTGTGGCGTTCTGTGCGCAGGTGTTGTTTTTTTGTTGGTGGTATGACAAGATAACTAGGTTTGTTCTTCTGTCACCCACTGTTCTATATTTCGTATTTTGGTGCTGAAGTTAACGCCAATTTTAGTAATAGGTCTGCCGTCGTTCATGAATTTGTCGGCATAGCTTTTCCCATTGATTTGTGTCAAAGCTTCTTTTGCTGACTTATTGAGTTTGAATTCGAATAGAAAAATGCGGTTTTTGAATTTGGCTGTCATGTCTATCCGGCCGTCTGCAGTAGCAATCTCGGCCTCTACAGTCACACCCAGTGTGGCGAGTATGGAGTAGAGTATGGTCTGGTAGTGTTTTTCTCCGCAGTCTTTTCCTAAATTATAGGGAAATGTGCGAAGAAATTTTTGAAGCTCTAACATAAATCCGTCAACATCGTTTTTCTCTAATAAGGTGGTGAACGCGATGCCTAAATTGCGGCGGTTTAGTGTGCTATTGGGAGCGTAGTGCTTAAGCAGGAAGTCGGCGAATCCGTTCTTTACCTCGCTGTTCGGGAAATCGAGTTTGTAGAGCCCGGTCTGTGTGTCGTAGCCTTTTATGGTAAGGTAACCGCTTTGGTAAAGTACGGCAAGAACATCGGGATTGGTTTCCGTTGGCGCGTCGAAGTCGTTTTCGTATAGGTTCAGGTCGTGCAGATCTGAAAATTCAACATCTTGTTTCTGCATAAGGCTTAAAAGGAAGGTTGGCGTGCCCGATGCGAACCAGTAGTCGCTGTATTTTTTCGAAAAGAGAACTTTAACAATGCTGAAGGGATTGTAAATGTCTGTGCCGTTGGCACTGAAGTGGTAGCCGTCGTAGAGCCTTTTCAGGTGTTGTTTGGCTTCGTCTTCGCTTTCGTGGTTGGCTTCGGCCAATTCTTTGATTTCGGGTGCAAAGTTACCGGCAATTTCTTTCTCCGTCAGTCCGCAAAGGTCGCAGAAGTTGTCGTCGAGGCTGATGTTGTTCAAATTGTTCAACTCGCTGAAAATGCTAAGTTGGCTGAATTTGGATATGCCGGTGATGAAAAGAAACCGCAGATGCTCTGATTCTGATTTCAGCGGACTGAAGAAACTGCGCATTATTTTTCTGGCCTCGTCTTGGGCAGTATTGTTCCCGACAGCGTCGAGTATTGGCGCGTCGTATTCGTCGATCAGCACTACCACTTTTTCTCCTGTGGTTTTATGGGCAGTCTGTATTAGGCAGCTTAGTCTCGATGCGAAGGTGTTGTTGTTAGGGACCGTTATGCCATATTCCTGCTCATAACTGCCAAGCATGTCCCCCAGCATTATTTTTACCGATTTTGCGTCTTCGTGCTTGTCGCCGCTGAAATCAAACTTTAAAACGGGGTGTTTCTTCCATTCTTTTTCCAGTTTCTCCACCGCCAGACCTTCAAACAGGTCTTTTCTACCTTCGAAGAAGGCCTGCATAGTGCTGACAAGCAGACTTTTCCCGAAACGGCGCGGACGGCTGAGGAAGAACGGCGTGTAGGTGCTGGTCAGCTTGTACATCTGCGTGGTTTTGTCCACATACAGGTAGCCCTGTTTGCGGATGGTCTCGAACGATTGTATGCCTACGGGTAATAGTCGTTTTGTCATTCTAGTTCTGTTGTTTATGCAAAAATACTAAATTTATAATACGTTGTTATTTGTAGAAAGCATATAATTCGCAAAAAGAAGCATAGACTTAGGCGGCGGTTTACACGGGTTTGAAGTAAAAACTTATCCCTATTTTTCGGCATCGGAAGTTGTAATTTTTCATATCTTTGAACAAGATGGTATATTTTGCAGACTGTAGTCAATTCTGCTATTTAAAGAATTGATATTCAGTATGATGTAAAAAAAATATACCAAGGGCTCGTTGACGTATTGAAATTTTATGTAATTTTGCAGTCCGAAAAAATGGTCAAATAATTTGACAAGATTAAGGAAAAAAGTCTTAAATGGTCTAAACAGTCCTCTGATTTATAGTAAATTATAATTTTTACCCTCAGAGACCATCTTCCAACACAATAAGGATTAAGACGCAAGGATTTCTTTTCTGTACCTCTTTTCGTATTGACTCAGAGACCATCTTCCAACACAATAAGGATTAAGACAGTTATATGTTTGCTGGTTCTAAATTTAATCTCAGAGACCATCTTCCAACACAATAAGGATTAAGACGAGGTTTATTATGGCGTTTTGTCCCACTTAAACTAACTCAGAGACCATCTTCCAACACAATAAGGATTAAGACTCAAATTCAGCGACACTTAAAGCCTTAACAACTACTAGCTCAGAGACCATCTTCCAACACAATAAGGATTAAGACGTCGATGGTTCTCCCTTGATATCCATCCCTATCAAAACTCAGAGACCATCTTCCAACACAATAAGGATTAAGACTTGCAATAGTATCACAATCATCAACAACTTCATAAGCTCAGAGACCATCTTCCAACACAATAAGGATTAAGACCTAAGTCATAGTGGACGTTAATTTGAAAGAGTTCTCTCAGAGACCATCTTCCAACACAATAAGGATTAAGACCAGATATAAAATCATAATGTATGTTTACTTGGAACATCTCAGAGACCATCTTCCAACACAATAAGGATTAAGACAGCAGTTCCCAAGTTTCTTTCCAGTACAGCCTGGCTCAGAGACCATCTTCCAACACAATAAGGATTAAGACCCGTTATTTACAGCAATGCATTCAACAATCTTTGCCACCTCAGAGACCATCTTCCAACACAATAAGGATTAAGACCAGCCTGGATTTGACCCAACAGAACCTGCATAGCTCAGAGACCATCTTCCAACACAATAAGGATTAAGACCGTGCTCTTCTTTTTTCTTCTTGGTCAAATCAGCAACTCAGAGACCATCTTCCAACACAATAAGGATTAAGACTCAACTTCACTTTCTGTTAGTTGGTCCCATATTATTCTCAGAGACCATCTTCCAACACAATAAGGATTAAGACCGCAGAGAAAAGAAGCAGAAGGGAAAGACGAACGAGACTCAGAGACCATCTTCCAACACAATAAGGATTAAGACGTTATAATAGGTTTTCGCCTCTTTAGCGCCAAGGGCTCAGAGACCATCTTCCAACACAATAAGGATTAAGACTCTTTTCTGCATAAGCACCAGCCGCAAATGTAGCGGCCCTCAGAGACCATCTTCCAACACAATAAGGATTAAGACACCCATTCCAATACTTGCTACAACAACTCGTGCTGCAGCTCAGAGACCATCTTCCAACACAATAAGGATTAAGACCGAAGAGAGTCCTCTCTCCGTTTTCCTTATCTCAGAGACCATCTTCCAACACAATAAGGATTAAGACCAGAAGCAGGTAGATACTTCTCCTGTTTCATCATCCTCAGAGACCATCTTCCAACACAATAAGGATTAAGACAATTTTGGCGGTTAACTTGTAGCCTCCCTTGCTACTTCTCAGAGACCATCTTCCAACACAATAAGGATTAAGACCGTTTTACATTCTGCCTGTAGAGACTTGGAAATCCAAGCTCAGAGACCATCTTCCAACACAATAAGGATTAAGACCCTTCATCTGTTACTCGATTACCTACAATACCTATACCTCAGAGACCATCTTCCAACACAATAAGGATTAAGACAGTATACTCTACTGCTCCTTCTTCTTGGAGGAGTAGTACTCAGAGACCATCTTCCAACACAATAAGGATTAAGACAATTCTTCTCTACTTGCCTTAGAGAAGATACAGAACTCAGAGACCATCTTCCAACACAATAAGGATTAAGACGGTACTCACCGAATTTGTAATTAAATGTTTTCATTGTCTCAGAGACCATCTTCCAACACAATAAGGATTAAGACTTCCATTCGTGCCCATCATAGTCGTCTATGTGGGCCTCAGAGACCATCTTCCAACACAATAAGGATTAAGACACAAAATGTTAGTGACTACCATTGCAGCCACCAACTCAGAGACCATCTTCCAACACAATAAGGATTAAGACTCCTATCAACAGTTTACCGCTATCTTCTAATATCTCAGAGACCATCTTCCAACACAATAAGGATTAAGACTTTTTAATTTAATTAATTTGATTTTACATTATTCCTCTCAGAGACCATCTTCCAACACAATAAGGATTAAGACTTTTTAATTTAATTAATTTGATTTTACATTATTCCTCTCAGAGACCATCTTCCAACACAATAAGGATTAAGACGTATTCGTCGTAAGCTAAACGACCTGCGGCCAATGCTCAGAGACCATCTTCCAACACAATAAGGATTAAGACCTATCGGTTGAATTTGGTACGAAAACAGACGGCAAAACTCAGAGACCATCTTCCAACACAATAAGGATTAAGACGAATACCAAACGTATTTGTTTGTACCTTTGCCCCGCTCAGAGACCATCTTCCAACACAATAAGGATTAAGACTAGTATAAACATTATCGTTTACGTTTATCAGTCAAAGCTCAGAGACCATCTTCCAACACAATAAGGATTAAGACCTACACCAGCGATAAGTGAAACAATTGTACTCTTTTTCATTCTCAGAGACCATCTTCCAACACAATAAGGATTAAGACGGTTCATTTCAAAGACTAGTATTTGCTAGTTTGCATTGCTCAGAGACCATCTTCCAACACAATAAGGATTAAGACCAATTTCTGTTTTTGCAGAAGCTGTCCATGAATAACCTCAGAGACCATCTTCCAACACAATAAGGATTAAGACTCTTGCCTAAGGTTTTAAATTTATAGGAAATACTGCTCAGAGACCATCTTCCAACACAATAAGGATTAAGACCTTTATTTATTTCATTTGAAACATCTATAGGAAATAGCTCAGTGACCATAGTCCAACACAATAAGGATTAAGACTTGGTTCTCTACTTGTATTAACTACTTCTAACATTGTCTCAGTGACCATAGTCCAACACAATAAGGATTAAGACTTAATAACGTTTGCTTTGTACCGTTCAAAACGGCACAACTCAGTGACCATAGTCCAACACAATAAGGATTAAGACTCAATTTCAATATAACCACGAAGAGATGGATTTAATCTCAGTGACCATAGTCCAACACAATAAGGATTAAGACGAACAATGACAAGAAGATAACATTAGTTTTACCTTTTCTCAGTGACCATAGTCCAACACAATAAGGATTAAGACACTTTTCAGTTACTGATTTTGTTAGAGTTCCTTCATCTCAGTGACCATAGTCCAACACAATAAGGATTAGATTTAAAGTCTTTGATAGAAGCCATTTTATAAGTTGATATAGAAAGGAGTTAATCTCTATCGGTTGAAAATTGTGAGGACTATGTCTACGCAAAAGACCATCACGATAGGAGCCGTCAGCGTATTGGAGGAGAAAGCTACGGTCCAAACAAGTCCGTAAACGAGAAGACGAACTTCTAAATTGTGAGAAAATCAAGATTGAAAAGCTTTGTCTTATATTATGATTTTATGTTCCCAATAATCTGATTTTGTTAGTGAAAAATCAGATTATAGACAAATCCTTCAAACAAAGAAAAAGAGTTGAGAAGATAATGTGCAGGATTTCTAAAGTAAGTGTTATCTTTGTCGGTGGCAAGCATAACGAATAGTCGTATCGATACTTGTTACAGAATAAATGAAGAGCTTTTGAAAATATACCACGATGAGAATCAATGATATAATAATAAGGAACTTTAGAGGCTTTGCAGAGAAACACTTCTCATTTGATTCTAAAATGAACGTCGTTTTGGGCGACAATACCACTGGCAAAACAACATTGCTTCATGCCGTGCAAATAGCTCTCGGCGCCTATCTGCAAGAACTGACACTCATAAATGGTTGCGCAAGAAATTTTAGTAAAAGCGATCACGTCAGTGTCTATAGCAATAGTGCTAAGAGTTTCCAACCTATAGCAGAAAAGCCATGGATAGAAGTAAATGCTAATGTCGTTGAAAGAAATTTCTGTATAGGGACTAAGGAATACTCAGGAGCAGAAAAGACTATCAAATGGGCAAGAACAAGTTCTAACAATTCCAGAAATTCCAAGACAAATACGGGTGAGTTAATGACCGTGGTTGCTCAAATGGAAAAGATGCGGCGAAGTGCCGACAACACAGGTGTCAATTCAGTTTTGCCACTGTTTCTGTCGTTTGGTGCTTCGCGTCTTGTTGACAACTACAATGGGGCAGAAAAAACGAAGACACGAGCATCACGCGAAGAGAAAGCCTACAAATGTGCATTGGACGAAAAGGTCGATTTCAAGAGTGCTTTCGACTGGATATATCGTTTTGATAAGGAATTGGCCAAGGACAAAGAGTTTGAACAGACTGACGAAGCGTTTCTCAATGCGTTACGTACAGCTATTCCATCACTCAAAAAAATAGAGATTGACAGAAAGAACACAGAGTTCACTGCACAGATACAGATGGCTAAGGATCCGGAACCTCATTGGCTTACATACGATACAATGAGTGCAGGCTTCAAGTCAATGATTAACATTGTTGCAGAAATAGCATATCGTTGTATACAACTTAACGGATTTCTCGGCATTGATGCTGTGACAAAAACCCCTGGCATCATATTGATTGACGAGGTCGACCTCTACTTGCACCCACATTGGCAGCAGCATGTACTAAGCGATCTGCAAGCAGCTTTCCCAGAATTCCAGTTTATAGTTACTACACATTCTCCATTCATCGTACAGAGCGTAGAGAGTAGGAATGTGATAACGCTTGATGGGCGGATTGCGGAAAATAGCCCAAATAAGAGAAGTCTTGAAGAAATCGTCATTAACGAGATGAACGTTGATACAGTTCGCAGTAAGAAGTATAATGAAATGGTTGATATGGCTGAGAAGTATTACCAATTAGTAAAAGACGGACAAAAAGATTCTGCGGATGCTAATAAAATAAAAGAGGAACTTGATGAAATAGAAGCGGATTTCTCGGATGATCCTGCTTATGTTGCACTACTTAGAGCTGAAAGAAAATCTTATGAGACCAGTAGATAAATGGGCTGTAGAACACCAGTTCCTACTAAATGGAGTAAACGAGACTGTTAGACCGTCTTATAGCCCTTATAGTGACTCTAAACCAGTGTTGACTGCCAATTTGGGCAAGTATTGTTCCTATTGTGAGAAAGCGTTTTCTGAAGACAGAGATTTGCAGGTTGAACATATTCAACCCAAAGGTTATAAATCTAATGGTAAATTGATATATAAACATTTAGAGAAAAAATGGAGCAACTTTCTGCTCTCTTGTGCTACATGTAATGGTGCCGACAACAAGGATACAAAGAATGTTAACTACAATGATTTTCACTTTCCTCATCTGAACAATACCTATTTAAGTTTAATATACGATGCTGGTGGAGTTGTGAAAGTTAATGATAAATTGCCCACTAATTCTCAAAAAAAAGCTGACAATCTGCTTAAATTGGTTGGGTTGGATAAGACACCAACGACGTCAAGTAATGGTGACAAGCGATGGAATATCCGTTCTCTCACTTGGAATGTGGCCCAAAGATACCTAAATAAGTATCAAAACAATGTTGTAGACAAAGATACAATTATTGATCTTGCTAAGGCATATGGTTGCTGGTCTATTTGGTTTACTGTTTTTAATGGTCACGATGATGTTCGTAAGGCTCTTATAGACGAATTTCCTGGCACAGCAAAAGATTGTTTCGATCCGAACAATCATTACGAACCAATTCCAAGCATTTCACATCCAGTGTAATAACATTAAATTCAAAAGCTCAGAATAATGTGGTTCAGAATTTTATGAGCCACATGGTGGCATTACTATAGGATTCATATCAATATGGTGGTTATTCCAAGATATGTGCTTTTAAACTCAATCTGCATTTTATGATTACACTAACCGAAAGCCAAAAACGGGTGTTCAAAAGTATGAAAGACTTTATTTATAAGTCCGACGACCGTGTTTTCCTGCTTAAGGGTTATGCTGGAACAGGAAAAACGACGCTTATGCGCTTCCTGATTGATGACCTTAACAAGAAAGAGCGCGAATACCGTTTGCTGGCTAGTACGGGACGCGCTGCAAAAATACTGGGCGACTTGTCGGGAAATGGCGCTTCTACTATTCACGGAATGATTTACTCGTTTAAAGACTTGAATAAGGAAGTTCCGACTGCGGTGGGAACTGGTGTCGACGATTCCGGACAGTTGTTTCTCGTCTTCGAACCCAATGTTGTAGGGAACGACGCGGGCGAATGTGTCTATATTGTTGACGAGGCCTCTATGATTGGCGACATGGAGCCTGTGTACGTAACCCAGGCCATGTTTGGGTCGGGAAGGCTGCTTAAGGAGCTGATGGATTACGACAAGCGCAAGGGCTCGAAGTTTATTTTTGTGGGTGATCCGTGCCAGTTGCCTCCCGTTTCGCAAACCGCCTCGCCGGCCCTCGACCAGAAGTATTTTATGAACGTGTTCCGCCTGCAGGCGCAAGAGGCGCAACTCACCGAAATCATGCGCCAGGGCAAAGACAGCAGTCTGATTACCGTTTCGCAAGACATACGGCGCCGCTATGCGCAAAGCCCCGAGGTGGTAGACGCTACCAAACAACATGTGTGGGGCGAGAAGTTCCACTTCAGACATTGCCGCGATATCCATATCCTTAACTCTAACGAGGTTTTGTTGCAAAATTACGTCGACGACGTCAAAACCAATGGTTTCGGTAATGCCATCTACATCTGCCGAAGCAATAAAGACTGCCATAGAATGTCGCTGACCGTGCGTGCGCAACTAGGCTTTAGGGGACGCGTCTGCGTGGGCGACCAGCTGATGGTGGTGCAGAACAACCTGTTGTCGGGGCTGGTTAATGGCGATATGGTCGAGGTGCTGGAGTTGGACGGGACGGTGGAAAGGCGTGCCAATCAGGACTTCCGCCGCGTCAAGGTAAAGAACCTGTTCGACGGGACGGTCTCTGAACAGCTGCTGATGGAGAGCCTTCTCGACAATCCTACACAGAATGTGTCGGCTGAAGAACAGACCGAGCTGTTCCGCGATTTTGCTATACGTATGCACCAAAAGGGCATCAAACAGAAACGTGATTCCGAACTCTTCCGTGAACAGTTGATGAAAGACGAATACCTCAATGCTTTGCGCTGTATGTATGGTTATGCAGTTACCTGCCACAAGGCACAAGGTGGCGAGTGGAACAACGTCTACCTGCAAATGCCGCGCAACCTGACGTTGAATCCTGTTAAAGGCAACTACCAGTGGCTCTATACGGCCATTACGCGGGCTAAAAAATCGCTCAGTGTGGTTAAGGACTTCTTTATTGACTAACAGGTTCAGGTTATGCGCAGGGTGTTCTTATTGGGTGGCCACGATTTGGAGATGGAGACCATTAGGCAGTTGTTGGAAGATAAGGGGGAAGAATATATTGACAAGGACTTGTCGTGGAAAAATGCAGAATTGTCGGCTTACTATAACGATATGTCGGATGTGGGAGCCCTGTATTATGGAATAGAACTGAGGGGTTTACCCCCTAATGGGGTAAACTATGTGCTGGTTGACCACCACAACGACAACAGTGGCAAACCGGCCGCCATTGCGCAGGTGGCTGCCGTGCTAGGGGTAGCCCTAACCCGTTTCCAACAATTGGTGGCTGCCAACGATGCCGGCTATATTGACGGTATGAGGCAGATAGGAGCCTCTGACAATGAAATAGCAGACGTCCGGCTTAAAGACCGGCAAATGCAGGGCGTTACGGCCGAGGAAGAGGCTATGGCCGAAGAAGAAGTGCTGCGGGTGGCCCTGCGGCAGGGCATAAAAGTGCTGAAAACGGACTTGTCACACTTCTCACCGCTGGTTGACCGACTCTACCCTTACGGACGCCTGCTGCTCTACAACAACCACGAACTCACCTATTACGGACATGATGCCGCTAAACTGGTGAACGCTATGGCTGGACTGGTAGAGCAGGGTGTGGCCTATTATGGAGGGAAAGGTTGTGCATTTTTTGGAATAGGTGCGGGACATTTTCCGCCGGAAACCATAGCTGCCTATGCCAACCAGATAGTCGGTCTGCTGGGCGTACGCTGTTAGAGAGTGTCCTTTCCGGTGTATCTCCTTAGGGCTGTTTTCAGGTAATCTTCTATCTGTTCTTTGAGCGGTGCCGGCTCCAAAACCGTAACCCCGTCGAGGTGGAGGATCAGTTGTTTTTCAAGTTCCAGGTTGGGTGTAACGTCAATGCCTACAATGTAGTCTTTCCCGCTCTTTTCAATCAAATGTTGCGTATGGTGGAGAGGAGCGTCGAGGAGGAAGCGATATTTGCCTTCCGACACAAGTAGCTTTATGTGTTCAACACGGTGCTTGTGGTTGGGTATGGTGAAGCCAATGACGTCTTTCAACTCTTTGCAGAAGTCAATGTCAGTCGGTTCGTACGGGGCCTCGCTGTCTTTGTAGTCAACAATGCGTTCGAGCGAGAATTGGTCGTATTTGTGTTTCGAACCAACCACTTTCGCATAAAGTTGCCAACTTTTCCCGTATTGTTTCAAAAAGTAGGGCGACACGGTCTTCTCTTCTTCTTTTTCCTTCTCTATGCTCGATTTGCGTGAAGTGTAGTAGATGGTAATGGTTCTTTTCTCGGTAATTGCCGTAAGAATTTCCGGAAAGCACGATTTCAGGTTATCGTTGTCGTTTTTGTCAAAAGACAACAAGTCTTCAGTAACGGTTGGCAGATGGAACGATTCCTTTATGTGTTCTGCTGCCTCGTTTGCCCAGTCGTACATGTCGGAAGGCAGGCTTTCTAGGAATTGGACCAGTTGTTGGAAATTGGCGAACATTTCTGTGTCAGGAATGAACCTGCTGATTGAGAAGTTCGGTTGGGTATACCGCCAGCATTTCGGAACTTCTTTAATTCCTTTAATCTTATCCATGATGCTGTTTAACTTTTTAGGTCCTATGTTTTTAAGCCCTTTTTCTTCTAGCTGTGCGTTACAGGTTTTTAGCAGGTCCGATTTATTATAGAAGTTGTTTCGATCGGTTAAACAGCTTATGATGGTTTCTCGGCAGAAATTTGCAACACTATCAGGTTCGTCGACTTCAGTTTTTTCGCCTTCTATGGTATAATGTGCCTTAACTTCGCAGATGACCTCGTCGTCCTCGTTTAGTTTTCCGGCAAGTTTTTCTTTAATGAAAGCCCTCATCTTATTAATATCGTTATTGATGGTTCTTTCACTTGCATCAGGCTTAAATCCTTTTTTTTCTAGCTCAGCTTCGCATTTTTCAGAGATTACCTCCGTTGTGGTGTCTATTTTCAGGTCAGATAGCAGTGAGTCGATGATGCGGAAACGCTCTGCTTCAATTCTTGAAATATTTATAGAGGACATGTATGGTGTTGGTGTATGATTAAGATTCTTTTCTAGAATACTATGTGGTTGCAGAATTCAGCACTCCATTAACGCAAATTTATTGTTTTTGCTGATACTGTCCAATAAGAAAAAAGTATGCGGAACAGTTTTAAGGCTGTAACGCATACTTCAGGTGTCGCAGCATAGCCGTTTGTGTTAGCCGCTGTTGGGAAAGCAGGCTTGCTGCGTAATTCACTTTACCAACAGGAAAAAAGTCGCCTTGCGGTGGTGTACGAAATAAGGGCTTACTTGGCATGGTTGTCATCTTCCGGAAAAATGTCGTCAATAATATCGTTCAACACTTCGCCGAGTTTAACACCAGCAGTTTCAGCGACTTCGCCCCAAGGGCCTAATAACTTAATTAATTCTTTTAACATTTAAATATGAATTATATGAAACAGTACAGGTATTTTGTTGTTTCGCGACACCGCTCGGCAGACTGTACTGCATACGCTCCTTGCGGTGTTGGGTAGAATCAGCCACTGTGGGCTGGAGAAAATGTCAACCACCTATAATTTCTTTTTGGCCTGGTCCAGCGTCTTCTTGCCCAGTGTTGACCCTGCGACAAGTAGGACTACGGACGTAAACGCCTTTATCATTAAATTCATTAGAATTTAAATTTTATATTAATAAAATACTTAAAACAGTCTCATGTGGCAACGTCTGCCAGACATTACCCATGGAACGAGAAGCCGGAACAAGTCCGGATGAACCATTGCGCAATTGGCAACCCTTCTTGTTAAAGGCACTGCTTCAATACGCTCACAATCATACTACTGTTGCGCTGCCAGCCATTCTCTACAATGACTTTTGCAGCCTTGACTGTTCCACGCCCAAACACGTAGGTTACGCCCGAAGCCACACTAGCATTGATGGCACCTCCGATGGCCGAGCCCACGCCTGGAATCAGCTTCAACAGGTTACCTGCGACAGACTTACCAACCTGCGTGGCGATGCGTGAAGCGATAAGTTCGGCGGCATAGTCGACGAAACTGGCCACTATACCAAACTTTTCGAAAATGTCCTTCACCATCTTGATCTGCAGACCAGAAAGGAGCACAGCGTCGGAACACGGCACTGGAATTGCACCAATGCCGGCAGCCACCCCGGCGTAATACTTAATTGTGTTGGCTGCTTGTTGTTCTATTTTTTGTGTCATTATTATTTAATTTTAATTAGCAGTACTTTATTATAGTTACAAACCCATGCCGCACTGTACTGCATACGTGCTATATGAGTTTGGGTTGTGTCAGCCACTGGGGCTGTGGACCAATTACAACCTGTTCAGTCAGATGATTTCTGGCTGGGTCGGTAACCGTTGTTAGCGATTACGGATGCAAAGTTCAGAAAATGTTCTGAAGGCTGTATGCAAAGCTATTGCGTGGCATTTTCCCTATTAATGTTTATGAGATTTTTCGTTGCAAGGTTCAATCTTCTCCACCATATATAAAAAAATAGCCTTGAAAGGTAGACACTGTCTACCTTTCAAGGCTAAAACCTGCAAAAAATTAAAATCTATTCAAACACGGTGTAGTCGGCCCCGTTTCCCCGGTCAATTGCCCAACCGTCGATGGTGCGTCCTTCAGTAGAAAAGTTGACTGCCACCTTTACGAGTTGTCGTCTGTCGCACTCGTAAGGAATAAGGTAGCCTTTTTCGTCTATCTGTAGCAGGGCCTTGTCTAACTTGCCCTGGAACTTGAATTCGAAAACGTAGATGTGGGTCGGGGTCTTTAGCACCATATCGCTCCGTCCGGCTGAACTTCTCACCTCGGAATCGACAAACTGGCAGAGCAGACGGGCTATCAGGAAGAAAATCAGGTGGTAGCTCTTCTCTTTCTCCTGCATATAGTCGTAGGGAATGCCGCCTATGAAAGAGCGCATCAGGCGGAGTGCCTCGTCCAACTGGTCGTCTTGCAGGCAGACGCCGAAATTGGCAATAAAGACGTTCGACTCTCGCGTGTCGGGTGCGAGGTAGAAGGGAATGAGGCTTCGGTACAAGCCGATACGCACTTCGTTGTTAGGAACGGCAAGCGTGTACAATTCTTGCTTTTTATTATAGTCTTTGATGGTGATGTATCCGCTCTGGTAGAGCAGGGGGAAGGCCGTTGTCATGCCCTCCGTAGGCGCGTCGAAGTCGGTGGTGGCAGTCTTGGCCCCTTCCAGTTGCTCAATCTTGAAATCGAATTTTTTGAGCTGTTTGATCAGCCAGCTTGGCGTGCCGCTGTCGAACCAGTAGCTGTACAACTTTTTGTCGTTTAGGGCGTTCAGTAGGCTGAACGGGTTGAATATGTCACGTGAATTTTCGCTGAAATGGTAACCGTCATATTGCAGGGTCAACTTTTCTACGGCCTCGTCGAATGTCCATTCTTTTGCATCTGCAAACTCTTGGATTTGCGGACGTAATTGCGACAGGGCCTCGTCCTTGGCAATTCCGCAAACAGCATCGTACGCATCGAGCATACTGATTTTTTTCAAGTTGTTGATTTCACTGAAAATGCTCAGCTGGCTGAACTTGCTGATGCCTGTGATGAAGGCGAAGCGGATGTGCTCGTCACAATCCTTGATGGGGCTGTAGAACGAGCGGAAGAGGTTGCGGAAATCGGCCAGCTTCTTCGGGTCGTGCATCACTTCAAGCATAGGCGAGTCGTACTCGTCGATGAGTATTACGACCGGCTTCCCCATTTGCTGGTGGGCTCTTTTGAACAGACTTTGTAGTCGGCCTTTAATATCCTTGTTATAGGCATCTTCACCATACACCGCCTCATAGTCACAAATCATAGCATTAAGTCTGTTTTTCGTGTCCTCGATGTCGGTGTATTTTGCAGTACTCATATTGAAGTGGAACACTGGGTATTTTTCCCAATCTTTTTCCATCTCTCCAGCTTTGAGCCCGTCGAAAAGTTCTTTACGTCCTTCGAAATAAGAGCGGAAGGTACTTGCCAGCAGGCTTTTGCCGAAACGGCGTGGACGTGAGAGGAAGACGTATTTGTATTGGTGGGTCAGGTTGTAAACGTACTCGCTCTTGTCCACATACAGGTAGTTGCCCTCAATAATTTCGCTGAAGGTCTGTATGCCGAGGGGGAATCTTCTCTTGTCTGCCATAATCGTCTACATTTTCTACAAAGATAATTGTTTTTGGGCAAAATTAATGCTGGTCTGCCGATTTGGAAAGTGCTAGCAGTAAAGGTAAGAAATTACTAAAATTTACGTCTTCCTCTTTTGTATGTTTAGTACTCTCTAAATCTGACAAAATTAAAGGTAACGTTTTTTGTTCCGTCTTCCAAGTAGTTGACCTTCCTTTCTGTGGTAGAAGCAACACAAGTGAACCCGTTCTGTTTTAGAAGGTTTACCAAGTGGTAGGTGAGGGTCATTTCACCCATAATGTGAATAGTTGTTTGGTAGTTAAAACTCATTTCTTTTATTTCTTCAAGTTTTTTTTCTGCTAAATTGATAATTTCTGAATCTGTTGCGTTTGGACTAATAATTGGAAATTCCATATCTTTAATTGTTCCAAATTGTTCCATTGCATGCATCTTTTGAATCTCAGACCAGTCACATGAAGGATGGTTACTGAAATTTATGAAAAGTTTCTCTTTATTAGAGACGTAATTTTCAAATAGTACCTCGCATCTATTTATAATTGACTCTATATTTTTCTTTAACTTTTTGCATTCTGATGGATTAGTTCGCATTCCCGAGTGATTATAGTCGTTTCTGACCCCAGTTAGTTCATCGAATGTCTTTGCAAATTCATTATTATCAATTATGTTGTCATGAAGTAATATGCGTAATATAGGTTTTTCTGATTCCTCTATTTTTTCCCAATTGTTACCTTCCTCTTCTTTTTTCCCTTTTACGCTTAATTTAAAAGCTTTGTTGACAATTTCTCTTTGGTCTTCTTTGTTGTCAATAGGAATGTTATTCCTTTGACAGACTAATGTAACTACAGCTTCTTGTAAAATAGTTGCAGCTTGTTGGTAAAGCCCGTTGTCAAAACACCATTTTGATGCATAGTATGCGTTCTTTATATCTTTTTCAGCGTCAAAATTTAAAAATGAATCTGAAATTTTTTTGAGTATAGGAATAAGAGGCTCTATTGTATTTTCACCTAATTGTTTAATAGCTTCTTTTAGAGGGGCGATATTATCGGAGTTAATAATGCTTAAGCCACGGCAGAATTTAAAATCATCAATCACATTATTCAAATTTGTGGTAAAGTATCGTAAATTTTGGGCTGTGACGTCATTGCCTTTGCTGTCTCTTAATATAGGTTTGTAGTTGTCCTCTGATAGTTTTATTAGTGGTTTTGCATTTCCACTATCTAAATACTGACCTGCGGCGTAGGTCCAATCTTGTAGTATTGAGAGAGGTAAAAGATCAACTATAATTCCATGACCTATTTGTTTACTCACCTCAAAGTTTCCATATGTTATGCTTTTTATTTTTACATTTTTTAGGAATTTCGCATAGTTACCCAATACAATTATAAGCATTGGTAAATATCGAAAACCGTGTGTTATGTCAAAATACAGTTCGTCGCCTTCATCTAATAAATCGAAAATCGTTTTAAAAATTTTCATTATTTCAAATTCGTCGTTGCCATTTGGAATTTCAGGCACAGGTGCTATTGTTAAATCGTATTTTTCAAGTCTGGTATGAAGTCCTTCGTATGGTAATCCAGTCCTCTTATCACATAGAATCTCTTTTGTTTCTTTGTTTTTGTGCCCCCCATTTACCCAATTTAATGAATTCGCGTCTTTTGTCAGAAGAATTATCACTTCATCTTTATTACACCAATTTTCTTTCTCTATAAGATAGTTTATGGTGGCTTCTTGTATAAAACGTACATCACCGTATGATTTTCCATCTTTCCAATAGTCGCAGTATTGATAATTACTGCCACCTAAAAAAGATATAAATTTTTTGTTTGCCATTTCTTTCTGTTTTTAAAGTTCTATTTTACCAATAATTTTTACACCCAGTTGTGGAATTTTTGTCTCAATATGGGTGGGCGTATGTTGTTTTTCTTTGTTTTTTGGGGTAGTATCTACTATTGTGGGTTTGTATGCCGCTGTATTGTCAGATATGAGAGGGGTGCTCATTCTAAATTTGTTGCAATCAATAAGGTCTTTAATTCCAAGAATTTGCATTCTTTTCTTTAAATTTTTCTGAGAGTTTAGTGGCATTTTTTTAGTGTCTTGTAGGGTCAGCAGGTACGAGTTAACCCTCAATCCAAAATCTTTGGCAATGGCAGCCAGTTTATATAAGTATTTTTCGATGGCATCTTTAGGTGATTTGGATTCCCCAAATGTAGTTACTTTACATTCCGCCATATAGAGTATGTTTTCTTTCATGAACATAATATCAATTTCGTTGTCATTTGTTTCTGAACCTTTTCTGAAGATTTTAGCACTTTTGCAGATGAACTTGTCATCGAGTTTTAACTCTTTCTTCAGGCGATTGTAACAGTATTCCTCAAACCACGTGCCGCTATAATAACTTCTGTCTTCGGCAGTCGCTTGTTCGTGCGCATCTTTTATTCTAGTTACCTCTGATGTATGGAAGTCAGTGTCTTTGCACAGCCCGAACAGTCCTTCCGTTTCGGAGGCAGTGTGTATCAGGCTGTTGTCGCTTTCGAAACTCAGTCCGCTTAGGGTTAGGTATTCTGTAAGGTTCATTCTGTAACCCAGTTGCGCAATTTCTGTGTTGTCTATATTCCTAATGGTGTTTTTCCCGATGGGGATATAATAGAAGGTGGCGTCCTTGTCTTTCAGATATTCATAGAGCGCCAGCGACAGTAGTTTTGTGCCTCCTGTTATGTTTACAATGTAGGCTGTTTCTTCATCTGCAGTCAATTGTGTGGCAAGAGCGTCAGTTATCGTTTTGAAATCGTCTTCGGTGGTGGTTATTCTTTTTACCGAGCCTGGTTCAAGGTTCAAGGCCTTTTCCAGATGGCTGCCTTTCTCCTTTTTCTCCATTTCGGGTGTGGTGACGAAAACCAGCTCGTCGTATTGACCTTCCATTTCTTTTATGAGCAGGAAGTTGGGTTGCAGGTAGTCGGAAAGTATTGATAAAAGTATTCGCATGTTCTTTGTTATTTGTGACTGGTCAGTTTTATAGCTAAACCCGACCATAGTTCGAATTTTGTCAGATCTAATAATTCAGGGGTTTCCCAGTGCGGATTTCCTATTTCGGTATCAAGAACCAATTTTTCGGGGTTGATGGTAATTTTGAATACTACTCCCGTATGGCAGTGCCCCACTTCGGTTTGTTCTTCGTTAATCATACCAAGCAGTTCAATATCTTCTAACTTGATTTTCAATCCGGTCTCCTCTTCAAATTCCCTAATCAGACCGTTAGTTAGAGTGTCGTATAGGGAGTCGCCTTTATCGTTGTCGTTGGTGTGTCCGCCAATTCCAGCCGACCAAATGCCTTTCAGTCGTTTTTCACTGCCACAGCGCTGGTAGTGGAGTAGCTCGCCTATCTCGTTGAATACAAGGGCATAGGCAATGAGTTGCTTGTGTGAGAAATCACTTTCGGCGAGTTCCCTTGCTTTAAATGTGAATGGAAGTTTATTAATGCTGTCTTTATTTGTTGGCCAGTATCCTGTATTTATATCGAATGTATCGGTAAGAGAATTGACAGGAACACAAAGTACATTTTCTTTTTTCATATAATTCTTTCTTTGTGCGTTTTCATTAGTTGTTGTCTTATGAATTTTAATTGGATTGAAATTCTTTGCAACAACTTTTTATGTCATGCTATCGTTTCATTATAACTTCCCTTTTGCAATGAGTTCGCCGAGATCTTTTTCTGTTTCCCTTATTAGACTTTTCTTCTTTTCGTAAGGGAAGAATGCAGTGCGGAAACCATTACAAATCAGTTGAAGAATGTCCCATTTCGAAAGTCCGCCCTTTGTCATTCGGGCCGCCTTGTGCAACTCGTGTGTGCAGTCGGTCAGCGAGATGCCAGGGTCATCAGTGTTGATGCTGACACGCAGTCCTTTTTCCAAGTAGGACTTTATCGGGTACTTGTTGAGTGAATAAGTCTCATTGGGGTAGTAGTTGTCGCAGTAACCGACAATTTGGTAGTTGCTCGACGGGCACATCTCAATGCCGATGCCACGTTCAAGCAACTTGTCCATAAGTTCTTTGCTTTCTAACAGTTTCAGTCCGTGGCCGATGCGTTCGGCACTCAGGTAGTAGACTGCCTCCCAAATGCTTTCGCTCGGCATAGTTTCGCCAGCGTGTATGGTGATGTTGTAGCACTCTTTCATTATTTCCAGAAATTGTACGCGGACATCTTTTGCAGCTTTTGCACTTTCGTCGCCTGCCAAATCGAAACCACGGAAGTATTTTCTAAAGAGTTCGTTTCCTTTTAAGCGTTGTACAAGTTCAATGCTGTGTTTTATCTTTTCTTCTGCACCATGGCGCGATGCTATGATGAGTAGCGACGACGTCAGTTCCTCTGCCTTGTTAAGTTCCTCGCAAATAGCAAGCAGAATTTTATCGGGGCTAAGTCCGGTTGACTTATTTTCGTAATTGTTGGGTGAGCATCTGACCTCCAAGTATTTGACATTCTCTTTCCGACACCTGTCTGTTAGCTTGTTAACTGTTCTTCTAATGGCCGCCTCGTTGCAGAGTAGGGCCGATCCTTGCAGGTCACCCAAACCTTCATAGGTGTTGATGCCAATTTGCTTATAGTCGCATTCGCTTTCCCAATAGTTTTTGAATATCAGTTTGCCGAGTTCCTCCGCATTGTTTTTGTAGGTCAGAATAATAGAAGCGGTAATCAGTCCCTTCTCAACTTCTAGTTCTTTGCTTTTATTATTTAACCATTCCTTCCAGGATTCCACTTTTCTAAGTAGGGCAGTAGGTCCTTGTTTAAGTTGATTCACCCAGTCGCTATATGCGCGGTTGTATTGCAATTCTTCTTCAATTTTTGGAATGTAGCATTCTGCTACCTCAATCATATCTATAGGGTAAAGAACGCCACCCAGATGGCAGTGCAGGTCTGTTTTGGGCAGTTGTCTCAACCATTCTATTTCTTCGGCCTGTTTCTCTTTGTTGATACCCAGAATGCTGTTTTTCAGTCTTGCTATTTCCGAAGGAGGCAGTGTGTAAAGGATGTGGAAGTTAGAACGCGTTTCTTTCTCGTTGAGATAATACGATGTAAAGAAATGCTGGGACTGCTGTTTTTGTTCTTCAACATCATTCAAAAAAGAGGTAGAAGGCTTACAGCGCAACACCAAATCAGAATCGAACTCAACATTTTGTACACGAATAGCTTCGTTAGGAGTAACGCTACCCATCAACATAGGGTGTGAAGCCTCTTTGTTGTCGCCCAACACATGCAAAAGGTTGTCACATCCAAAAATATAGGCGGCATCTTGCATATCAGTGCTCATTGTTTTCCTTCCGCATGCCAACGATAAATATAGCTTGCCGCCCACATTTTGTTGATGAGCATAGGCAACTACACGGAGAAGCAAGTCATGAAAGGCTCGTGCATCGTCCTCGTTTACTATGTCGTCGACACCATCCAGCACGAAAATCCGGATGTGAACATTATATTGGGCACAATTTCGACAAATGTAGTCAAAACTCTCCTGTAAAGAGAGAATCTGTTTGCCATTTGACAAGTCCTTATGCTTTTGGTCGGTTGCCACAAGCCACACTTCGTCCACACGCTCAAGGTCATTTCGTAGAGCCTTAACAGTAGTATTTCCCTGATAAAATTCAACATTTTCGTTATAGTTGAAAATGCCAATGGTCTCTTCTATAATATCAGGTGTTGCACCGAGGGCAGATATGAGTATATTCATCTTGTTCAAATTTGATCCAATCAATTATTTTTTAACAGCCATTTCCCCACATTCATCACTTCAATCGTTTTGTCGTCCGCATTTATTTGATACTCTTTGTCAGAATATGTTAGTATAATAAGTCGCTCGTATGCACTGAATTTTTTCCCGAGTTTCAATAAAGCCTGTGTTTCCCGAATATAAGTTTCGGAACCCTTTTCGCCCAGATCATAGCAAACCTGTATGGCAAGCCCATGCTCGGGAATGACAAAATCGACCTCTATATTGTGATTATAGAAAAAAACCGTGTTTTCAAATGCTTCATATTTTCGCCACAAGGCTAAAGCAACCATATTTTCAAGCAGCGTAGTACGATTATCCAATGTCAGAAGAGAAATTATGCCGTTATCGACAAAATAATACTTCATATTTGTCTCCCTCTCCGTAAAATTGTCAGCCATATTCTGTATTGGCATGATTAAGAAAGCATCTTTGGAATACTCCATATAGTTTATGGCCGTGCTTTTTGAGAATTTGGTTCCTGTTGAAGATATTAAAGACGTCAAGCGTGTAAAAGAAATGGGTTGCTTTATACTTTCCGCCAATTTCTTGAACATCAAACGCAAAGCGAATGTGTTCCCGATTTTATGACGCGATGCAATATCACCTAAATATATTTTTTGATATACCGACATCAGGTATTCGGTTTTGGCTGGAGAAGTTGCACATTCGGGGAAACCACCATAACACAAGTATTCTTCAAGAAACCGATTCATTTTTGCCTTTTCATTTGTCAGAAGTAACTGTTCCTCAGACAAACTGGCACCATTGGCATTCAAAAATTCGTGATAGCTATAAGGGAAAATAGTTTTCACCACATAGCGACCGCCCAAAGTTGTCTGCGCATCAGAACCCAGCATCTTTGCGTTTGAACCTGTGATGTAGACCCGGTATTTGTGGTCCGCCAGCCGTCGTGCGAACTTATGCCACCCTTCAATGTTTTGAATCTCGTCAAGGAACAGTATTGGAGGTTCATCGCTACCGCTCATAGAAGCGTGGGCCTCTAAAAGCCGCTCGAAATCAGATGTTTCAAATCCTAAAAGTCGATCATCTTCAAAATTGACGTATAGCATATCCTTCCAAGTCTTCCCATTGTTTAACAGATGTTGCATCTGTTGAAACAAAAGGAAGGACTTACCTGCACGCCTCACTCCAACAAGCACAAAATTAGCCCCATCGTAGAATTTAAAATCCCGATGTACAACCTTCACATTCTCCACCATGACCTCGTTGGAGCGAAGGACTGTTTTAATCTGATTTACGTCCAACATGTAATTTTGTTTTGTATACAAGACAAAATTAATCAAATTTTGTTCAATAGATAAGACAAAATTAACTATTTATTAATTTTTCTAACTAATATATCATTAAGAATGTCCTTTAAATCCGTAAAAAATATCAATTTATAACAATTTGTCCTACTTGTAGAAAGAAAGACTACAAATAGGACAATTGAATCATTTTGTTTTGATTGCAAAACAAAATATAGGTAATTTTGTTCGGAGTATAGAACAAAATGAATCTTTAAGGATGAATAATCTCGTTGAACCAGCGAGTGGAGGTGTCAGAACCAACAAGTGATTCCAACTCATTCCCAAAATTTTTGAGTCTGCTACGCTCTTTCGGTTTCATCTGAGATACAATATCTTTTATTTTTTCGAAAATCGAATCCAAATGGTCTTCACTCAATGATTCAACCGTATTTAAATTCATCCAAGTTTTCACATTGCCGCAAAGTGTTGGTATCTTTTGTGCATTTGCAATTTTTTCAGCTAAAGGTATAGCATTTGCTTGACGACGTTGTTCTTCCTCTGCTTGTTTTGATTGCACAATGTTTTTTTCCAATTGTATCGACTTCACCTTTGTCTCCAACCAATTCGCATCAATGCTGTTTTGTGTGGCATTTGGAAATTCACCACAAGCATTTTGAAACATTATCCACGCCTTTTCATACAGTTCTTCATCAATTAATTGCTTCACTTCAGCAATTCGTGCATCATATAGTCTTTTGCGTTCTTCCTTTTCTCTCTGTTCTTTTGCTTCTGTCTCTGCTTTGATGCGTTTTGCTTCTGCAGCTGCTTGTCTTTCTTGCTCTTTGCGAAGCATTTCAGCCTTACGGGTTTCTTCCAGAAGTTTCACTTCTTCATTGCTCATGGCACGTAGCTTCACAAATCCCATAAGTGAGAATTTATCATTCCAAATGGCAATTTTACGGGATTTTGGAAGTATTGTTCCTGCTTTTTTTAGATCTGCTTTGTCTGCGCGTTTTCTGTCCAATTTTCCACTTGTATAGTCATTAGGGAACTGCCAATCTCCTGTTATTGAATGGAATCCAGAACCTGCCGACATCTTCAAAATGCATGATGAATTATCTGTCGGAATTTGAGCCAGTAATGAATCAATTGAATTAACAATATCAATGGTTCTGTCGGTCGAGTATTTTTGAAAAAATAACTTTTCTTTTTGCAAATAATATTTAGTATGTTTATTAATGATCCCGAATAAGGTGGAAATGTTATCATGCAGAATCGGATGCTTCTTTTCTGTCTTTAAATGCTGTCGTTTATCCTTTTCAAATTTGTCGTATATACTTGCTGCCATCATCAATGTGGCATTTGACTTTTGCCTTGGCATCAAGCATTCATAAATAGTATTGAAACCAGTCTGTTCGAAATGCGAATTTGTTTGGTTGGCTCCATGTTTCCAACCGCCTATCCATCCTTCTTGATTTTGTAGATTGAAAATCTTCGTATTCACCAGCGATGTTTCATCAAACTCCGCGTCCGAAATTTTTATGAACCGCATAAATTCATCCCCATCGGTTGACGAGCCGAACACTTCTTTCCCAGTATTACTATTGCCGCCCAAGTATTGAAACAGGATAGAACGTATAGAACCTTTCAGTGAACTGCCTGTCAATACTGGATTTCCACTTAATTGGTTTTTTACAAATGATTTGATATCATTGTCACTTTGTGCTGGCATAGGTATGCAAATATCTGATACCGATGCCAATTTTCCTGCAAGTTTCTGTTTCAACCCAATCTCGTTCTTAGTGGCAAAGAACGAAGACAATTCTTCGGGCTGAATGCCTGTTGCGACAATCTTTTTCAGGTTGAGTTTGTAGAGATTACCTTTGTCAACCACAAAGTCAATGCCACGCACACAATCTTTCTCTGCACCTGCACCAATGGACAATGGTGTCAAAACTTCAACTTCTATATTGTACTTTCTATTGATTCCTTCCATAACTAATTCAGTTTTATGGGAATAAACAATGCTCTACCACATCGCCAAATTGGATGTTTGTCCGACAAGATGTCAGGTCTCAAATTAATATCAACTCTTCCTTTTATTTCCAAACCCTTACAAGATGATTTGAAAACCGATGCGGCCGTAAATGCGTGTATTACATTCTTACGCAAAGTGTTGTATGGCGGTGTGGTAATCCAGCCACCGCGACGTTGAAAATCGTAAGCGATTTCATCGGAATCTAGCATATTTTGCAATTGTTCCTTGGATTCAGGTACAAATGAAGACAATGCCATTACGTAATTCGCACGCTCAGGAATCTCCAATTCCAATGTCGCTGGTTCATATTCAAAATATCCGTTGCCTACATTGCGGTCGGTGCCTATGCCTTCAGATTGCAAAAGTTTCAATGCTGACTCCAGTAATGTTATATCGCCTTCAGCAATGAAAAACAAGCCTGAATAATCCTTGAAAATCACTCTGTCCATATAGAATGGTTTAGCATCTTCTTCTCCAGTTCTTGACACAGTCACACGAGCAGACACTTGCGAACTGACAAAATGTTTATCAATCTCTTCATCGGTAAGATATTCGCCATCCAATTTTTTAATTGTTTCTTCTCCGAATAATTGATTTCCGCTCAAAATTTTCGAAAAGTAGTTGGCATCAAGCCATGCCACCTTCTTGATTTTCTTTCGCTCTTCAACAGCAGCTTCTGATGTTGGTAAGGTTTGTTTCAACGGTTTCGGAAAGAACAATACGGCATTTGTTCCCTTATCTTTTTGGTAGAAAGGGAACAGACTGCTGATTGTACACCCCAAGTCGCCTTTCTCAGGAATTAATTTCCCCATTTTTGCCAAGCAAGAAATCAAAGCTGCATATAGGGTGTCGGATGTTATGGTCTTCAAACTGATACCATAGTCATCACGCATATCGCCCAAGTGGACTGGCGAGGTGAAGTGTAATTTATAGATATTTAAGGTCTTTGTTGCCATATGTTACCATTCTATAAGGGCCTATTTCGAGCTCATTGTCCAATTTGTCTCTTCCGATGCTTCAAAAGATGTCCAATTCTCAAACTTGATTTGACCATAACCACGCGAACCGCTACCGCCCAAATAATCGTTTTCGAGTGCGTTTATGCCTTTCTTCAATAGATTAAGCAACTCGTCTTCTTTGTCATCGTCCCACACGTTGATGACAAACTCGACATCAAACGAGACACCAGCCGGAATGCGCTCCGTCTGTCGAGGATGCTCGGCTGTGCCCTTCACGCGATCAATGACATTCTCCCATTTGCCTTCAGTGTATGGCATATCAAGGTTCTCGCAATTCCGAAGTCTTTCTGCAGATTCTGGTGTAAGCATGGCATCGCGGACAATGAGTTTGGAGGGTTGATTGGTTTGTGAATAGCCGAACAAGTTATTTATGTTGTCATTTCCTCCAACCTTCGCAGAACCCTCAATTTGTTCCAACAAACAACGAATCTTACCTTTCAGTGAACTGCCAGGAATATATGGTTGATTATCCCTTGTGCCCAACTTAATAACAGGATTATCAATGCCACCAATTTCTACATTATCACCGCTACCACCAATGTGAAGACCTGTAATTAGAGTTATCGAGGTATTTAACTTGATTTTCTTTGCTAACTTTTTCATTGTTATAAAATTTAATCGTTAAAACTCATTCTGTTTTCTTCTGCCGCTTTATGATAAGCAACGATAGCTTCGAAAACTTTGATAAAGTTTTTGAATTGCTGTTCATTTTTCACTTTGTCAATAGCATCAGAAATCACCATATAGAAATCTCTAATTTTTGAATCTTTCTGCTTTGCCCTACCAACAGCGTAAGCTAATTTGGGTTTAAGCAAAACAAAGTCAGTCACATCATAGCCACTCATTTGTTGACGTTTCACTTCTCCAAAAAACTTGCGAAGTTGATTTGTTGTCAACTTGTTCTGTGCAGATTTTGTTCTACCATTATTGGTAAAACTATCATCAGTTCCCAAGTATGAACCAAATCGTTGAGCGAACTTTACTGTGGCATCCGTCACCTTATCGGTGATTTCGCTCTGCGGAATTAAATCATTTTTATTCCAAGCCATATTTATTCGTTTTTATTGTTATTATTCATTTCCTTTTCAATATTGAAATTTCAGTTCCAATTCCGCCCAACGAGCAGCAAGAGATATGAGTCTATAATTATTAGTTTTTATCAGTTGTTTATCCCGCAAATCCTTACAGAAGTCATACACTGCTTTATTATCTTTCTCTTTGCCCATAAACCGAGTCAGATAATATGCTGCATGCCATAAATAGCTCATATTAGGCTTGCGTTTGTAACTACCATTCTTATTCTCCGATTCTATCGTTTGATTCTCTTTTACAATGGCGGCGTACGTCATTATTTTATGAAGTATACTTCGTGAAAGGCCACACGTTTCAATCAATGAAACAAATTGTTCCTTATATGATTTTACGTAATCAAATTCCTCATTCCAAGAAATGCTGTCTCCAAACATATTGAAGGCATTCTTTTTCCCTCCATTATACTTCTTTGCAGCATCTTCCGCATCACCAGCCAATTCGGCCGCTTTGGCTATTGGAAACTTTTCTCCGACAATAGCTATGCCTCCTGAAATGGAAATGTCTTCACGCCCCACAAATTTCTTGAAGTTTTTTCTGATGGCTTCAGCAAAGTCTATCAATTTGTCCCATTTGCCAACAGCAAACACATCATCACCACCCGAATAAAGAATGTTGACATCATTTTTAAAACAATCTCTTTCTCTAATTGTATTTAGGAAACCACTGAAAAACAAATCTAGCATGAACGACAAAGTGGAATATGCCGCAAAACTCTTATCTTCATCGGGTAATCCCTTAATAAAAATAGAACCGAGATTGTCAACATCCATCCGTAGCACTCCAAGATACGATTTATCGGCAAGTTGTTCGAATGTTTTGTTCTCACCATCTACATTTTTTGCCTGCTTGTTTCCTCCATAAAACTGGAATCCATAACTACACTTATTTCCCTTTATTTGTGCCATTAGGAAATTTGTTTGGTTTATCATTTTAACACGACAGACATCGGCAGAGGTTATTCTTCTGAACTCTGCGTCGTCATCTGTAAGTTCCAATTTGTCAAAAAGATAACTATGAACACCTACGCAAGGCATATCAAACTTAATCCTATTTTTAATGTATCGTTGTTCTTCGTTTGACTTATGCGTTAAGATATAATCTGCATCTTTCAGTGTATTACCCAAATCAGCCTGATCCTTTACCGTCTTTAAAACATATGTCTTCCCTTCCTTTTCTTTAGGGTCTATGGCCACACAATCAGAACTTTCGATTCCTGTCACGGCGCATACTTTGGTGTCACCTCCTACTTTGTTCTCGTTTTCATTAAAGAACTTGTCAAAATCAGTCAAAAGTAAGTTCTTGAATTTCTGATTTTTCTGATTTGTTAGCTTTTCTGCAAGAGTCCTCCAAAGTTCTCCTATGGATTGATTGGATTTTCCTTCAAAAAACAATCCATTACTCTTTACACTATATGCAAACGGAACATAATCAAGGTTTACTATTAGTTGCCCATGATGTTGTTTCCAAAGTTCTTTTTCAAACTCGGATTTGAGTGTATGGAAAGCCTTAATGACTTTTTCTGTGTTAGGCAAAATCATGTAAAATTTTCCTCCTGAAGAATACACGACATGAGCAAGCGTTGCATGGATGTCAGGGTGAGAAATCACGCGTTGGATAACAGAATCAATCAACAACTGTAAATAGAACGATCTGCCTTTTAAACTAACTGCCGCTTTTCTTGAAGCTATATTATATATAAATTTTTGAATGCCAGATAAATCACCACCCAATAAAATCACAGGACAAACGCCTTCTTTTAACGACAAACGATTTTTATCAAAAGAAAAATTCTCAGGATGCTCAGTCTTATAGAGATACAAACTGTCGGCAAAGGCAGCAGTGGTCTTCAGATGGTCAAACAGACTCACATTTGCCATATCCGTTGTGTTGGATGGAACACACCATGTGTATTTCTTCAACAAGAACATCAAACTTTCTGAGAATCCGTCAAAACTATCTGTTGGCAACTTGGAGAATTCTTTGCAGAATGCATTCCACTGTTCCTCGTATTTTTCTTCATTTATACCATCTTCCGCTTTTAGAATATTGGTTGGAAAGAATTCTTTTTCATTTGTTGACAATGGGTGAAGGCCAAAGGCGTATTGATGATTTGCTTCAAAAATTTTATTGAACACTGAATACAAAGGAATTTTTTTGTATCTCTGGCTACCCCATGATACATGATGTGCATCTCCATCTTGTTCTTCTACTTTTTCTCGTCTATCCAATCCTGCACTCCACCAATCGGCCATCGAAATCAGAGCCTGTAATTCTGTGGATGGTTTGTGATGATATGCAGCCAGTTGATACAGAGAGTCTGAATTTGTTTTATCAAAAACATTCTCCGCAAGTCCAGGCGTTTTTTTTAGAACGTCTTCTTTGTCTTGCAAAAATTGGTATGTCCAAATAGTATGTTGATAGCCAAAACCTCCTTTATCATTCAATGGGCATAGATAATCAATAATCTTCTTTGTCGCTTCTGATATATTGTTTTGCTTTTCAGCCAGCAGCTTATCCGCCCTCTGATAAAATTTACCAATATCATGCAACAGAGCTGCTAAATAAATCTTTTCTCTTATATTATCCATATTCTTATTCTTTACTATTTTCTTTTCTGTCATATTTCCTAACCACCATGCCGAACCCTAAACTAACGCCTTTTCCCAGGCCGATATAGTCGGGCAAGCTGACGTTGGTCTTGAACTCCACGTCGAACCCTTTCATCTTGACGCCCTTGTAGGTGTAGGTGTGGCAGTCTATGAGTTTGGTGATGACGCAACTTATTTCATGCTCTATTGTGATGTCTACGCCTTTGCAGAAGGATAGAATGTTGCCTATCAGAATGTTCTGCAGGAAAGCGCACTGTTCCATAATTCCTTCCAATGACTGATACGTCTTGTAATTATCCGAACTCAACGGCAGCCATTTGCGAAGCGTATATCGGAATTCTGTGTCCCAGGTCTGCACCAATGTACGGTGAGCATCTATCCGTTCCACTTCCATTGTCGACGTTCTACCTCCTAATGCCAAATCAAAATTGGCATTGTTATAAAACTCGCCTATTACTTCCGTTCCTTCCCCGACACAGACTAAAGCCGCCTTTTTCTGTATACGCTTATACTGAATCAAAGGATAGCGGTAACGAAACGAGTTGTCGTCTAAATGATTATGGAATAATACATTGGCGTTCTCCATCGCATGAATTACAGCTCCTCGGAAAAGAGGAATTTCCCACAGCGAAATTTCATTGCCAAAACTGACTATTAATGTTTTTATGTTGTTCATTCAATGCTATTATCAGATCCAATCATATATCATAAAAATATAGAAAATTTGTAAAAAACAAAAGTGTTTCTCAAATTACTTTATAAGTAGATTGCTATTTTATTTGTAATGTAATATAGACCCTTTTTCTCCGTCATGAACTTCCATAGTTAACGTTTTCCTGGCGAAAGAACATACTGTAGTTCAAATAATGTTGTTAGTCGGAAATACCATTCCAATTATTTGTTGCTCAAGAAAATTAGAAAAAATGTAATAAATTCTATGAAAATCAAAAAGATACCAAATGAAATCTTTTGTTCTATAAGGAATGCTGAAATTATTGTTTTGTTAATTAGCTGGAATTCGCTTTGTTTTTTCTAGTGTTTAGCCGTATATTTGGGAGGTAAAACAGGTGTAAAATATCCCTATAAGTAGGGATTGTTTCTAAGAGCACCTTTATATTAATTTTGCAAATAATTTAGAAACATTAGCAGCGTACGCACAATTCACAACAGAAGATAAACAGCTGGTGTTTCGCTTTATTGGTATGAAATACGACGAAAAGGAACTTGTCGGGAAATACAATGTGGCAGTACCAAGATATACCAGTTACCCGCCAGCCAACTATTTTGTGACGCTGGGAGCAGACGACTATATGCAGGCGGTTGACAGGTCGAACACGGAGGGGACAAAACTCCTTTCCTTCTACCTGCATATGCCCTTCTGTAAGCGTCTTTGCCATTATTGCGGGTGTAACTCCTATATCATGCCCCGTTCAAGGGAGGAACTAGACAACTACATTAAGGCCATACATCGTGAGATCGACATAGTGGCCGCACACTTAGGAAAAAACAGGCCTATCAGCCAAATTCATTTTGGTGGGGGTAGTCCAACCGCTTTGCCTGCATCGGTGTTGAAGGAAATCAACGAGCATTTGCTGTCGTTGTTCCCGACCATCGAAAGGCCAGAAATTGCAGTCGAATGCCATCCGGGTTATTTAGATGAAAAAGACTGGGTGGATTTGACGAACAGTCATTTTAACCGTTTCAGCCTTGGTGTACAAGACACCGACCTAAAGGTCTTGGAAACGGTGGGGCGTGTACCCGCAAAGGTACCGCTTAAACAGATAATGGAAATCCTCAGGTCGGCTGGAGCTTCGGTTAATATGGACTTCCTGTTTGGTCTGCCTTTACAGACCCCCGATTCTTTTGCCCGCAACATTGAGGCTGCTATTGCGCTGCAGCCCGACCGGCTGGTAACTTTCAGTTACGGCCATGTACCTTGGGTCTTCAAACGACAGCAGCTACTTGAAAAGGCTGGATTGCCAGAGGCAACCGTCAAACAGCAAATGTATGAGAGAGCTTCGGAGTTGCTGCTACAGGCGGGCTACAAGAGCATTGGACTCGACCATTTTGTCTTGCCTGGCGACGAATTGTATTTGGCTTTGAAGGAAGGGCTGCTTGCCCGCAACTTTCAGGGATACTGCACACGCAGGACAACAGGACAGGTTTACGCCTTTGGCGCAACCGGTATTAGTCAGCTTTACGACTCCTACGCCCAAAATACCAAGGACATTGGCGAATATGTGGCAACCACACTTTCTGGGCGTCTTTCAACGTTTAAAGGCTATAAGTTGACCCGGCAGGAAGTGATTGTGAAAGAAGTTATTGAGCGTTTAATGTGCAATTACCGTTTGTCGTGGTCTGAACTGGCCGCTACACTTAGTTGTAGTGTCGGTGATGTGAAGTCGGCTGTAAATTACAACGAGGAGCTTCTTGGCCAAATGGCGGAAGACGGACTTATCGAATGGACAGACGACGGCATTGTGATGTCGGCTGTAGGGCATCCGTTTGTGCGCAATGTGGCTGCCGCGCTTGATCCTCTGATGAGGAACACTAACAAAATGTTTTCAAAACCCATCTAATTTTGGTTTTTTATAAATGAAATACGATACGGTTGTAATAGGTGCCGGTATTACTGGAATGACTTGTGCCTACCAGCTTACGCGTGCAAAAAAGAATATATTGGTCTTGGAAAGCAGAGACCGCGTGGGAGGACAAATGCACACTGTGAAAGTGGGGGATTTCACTTTTGAAGAAGGCCCCAGCACCAGCGTTGTGAAATATCCAGAAGTGGCGGAACTTTTCGAACAGCTTGGCGACAGCTGCCAGTTAGAGGTGGCCTGCGAATCGAGCAAGCGCCGGCTTATCTGGAAAGGCGACCGTTTCCATGAACTACCTTCAGGCCTGGTTAGTGCCATAAGGACCCCATTGTTCAGCTGGTGCGACAAAATACGCATCTTGATGGAACCTTGGCGGAAAAAAGGTAATAATCCGAACGAGAGCGTGGGCGAACTGGCACAGCGCCGTTTGGGCAAGTCGTATGTCGACTATGCGGTCGATCCGTTCATGTCGGGTGTGTATGCGGGTGACCCCTACAAACTGCCTACCCGTTTGGCATTGCCAAAACTCTACAATTTAGAGCAGGAATACGGTTCGTTTATCAGAGGTAGCATAGCAAAGGCCAAGTTACCCAAAACCGAACGCGACAAAAAGGCGAGTAAGAAACTCTTCTCGGTTAAAGGCGGATTTGTGCAACTGATATCGGCTTTAGAGAAAGCCATTGGCTCTGAACATATTATAACTTCGGCGTCTGGTGTCAGAGTAATGCCTTCGGGAAAGGATTGGAGCATAGCTTACAGCGTAAACGGAGAGCAACACACCATTGAGGCTGGCCAGGTGGTTACCACTTGTGGCGCTTATGCGCTGCCCGAAGTACTGCCTTTTATCGATAGCGATAAAATGGCCGATATCAGCAACCTTTTCTATGCACCAGTGGTTCAGGTAGGCGTTGGTTTGGCCGATTGTGGCGGTAACGTGTGGAAGGCCTTCGGAGCCCTTGTGCCATCGAAGGAAAAGAAGGACGTGTTGGGCATTCTGTTCCCGTCGGCCTGCTTCGTTGGCCGTAGCCCTGAGGCGGGAGCCTCTATGTCTTTCTTCATGGGTGGAGTCAGGCACCAAGATATGTTGCAGTACAGCGATGAAGAGCTGACCCGCATTGTGAGCGGACACCTTGCCGATATGTTGGGTTACCCTGCCGGCAAGAAGCCCGACGCCATCCGTATTTTCAGACATAAGCATGCCATTCCGCAATATGAGGTATCGACCGATGCGCGTTTCAAGGCCATCGACGACGTGCAGCGCCAGTATCCGACCCTCCGTATTGCAGGAAACCTGCGTGGAGGTATTGGCATGGGCGACCGTATAAAGCAGGCATTCGACGAAGCCAGCTACTTGGTTAATCTGCCTGTCGAATAATACTTTCTGGCAGCAGTTTCCCCTCCGTTTTTTATGCTTTTACACAGAGATGAAGAATCCTTTTTTAGATACACTGAAAGGCCGATATGGCAACAGACCTCCGTTTTGGTTTATGCGGCAGGCTGGCCGTGTTTTGCCGAATTATAATAAGTTGCGGGGGCAGTATTCTTTCAGGGAACTGATGTCTACTCCTAGTTTGGCCGCAAAAGTGACCATGTTGCCGGTTGACGACTTGGGGGTTGATGCTGCGATTCTTTTCAGCGATATTCTAACCATACCAGTTGCTATGGGGATGGAGATAGAATGGACGGACAAGGGCCCTCGTTTTTGCAATCCGTTGGCTGCGATGGAGAATCCGCTCGCGAAGCTCCACTGCGATGGAGAAAAACTGTCGCACGTCTATAGTGCGATTGACTTTGTTGTGAAGCAGCAACGCGCACCATTAATCGGATTTTGTGGCGCGCCCCTGACCACATTGCTCTATATGTTGCAGGGAACTAGTGCCAAACACGACTTTCCGGAGGCGAAAAAGTATATCTTCCGCAATAAAAAGGAGACGAAACAGCTGGTTGATGCGGTAACCTCGTTCAGCATAGACTATGCGCTGAAGCAGGTAGCACACGGGGTGCAGGCCTTCCAGTTGTTCGACACCCATGCCGGTTTAGTGCCGTTCGAAGTGTATAACGAACTGTTTATGCCGGCTGTAAAGCGTATTTCCGATGCTGTGCGTGGAAAAGGCGTGCCGTTTATATACTTCCCTAAGGGAATTGGATGTGGTTTAGAGAGTATTACACCAGATGTTTGTGACTTTGTCAGTGTCGACTGGCAGACTCCGCTTTCGAAGGCCCGCCAAATGGTGCATTCAGAAGTGGGCTTGCAGGGAAATATCGACCCAATGCTGCTTTTCTGTTCCAAGGACGTCATAGCCGCCCATATGGAAAAGTACTATAAACCTTATTTTGCAGAGCACAACGACTGGATTGTCAATCTGGGCCATGGCGTTTTGGCCGATACGCCGTTTGAAAATCTTAAATTTTTGGCCGACTGGATTAAAGAAACGAACTGGTAATGATTCAATATTTGTCAATAAACCACCAAAACACCTCTCTTACCGACCGCGAGGACTATTTGCAGAAGTTAGAGGTTGACGCCAAAGGACCTTCCGTATTGTTGCAGACCTGCAACCGTGTGGAGGTTTACTATGGAGATGGCGAAGTTCCCGAACAGGTAGCCCGCCACCTCTTCAGAGTGGTGTGTGGCTTAGAGTCTGCTATTGTTGGCGAAAGAGCCGTACAGGGTCAGGTGAAAGATGCCTATATAAAGGCCTGCAACGGCAAGCAAAAACTGTCGGTGGGCATCCATAAACTGTTTGAGTGTGCTTTGCAGATTGGTAAGCAGGTACGTCTGGAAACCCAAATTTCGCATGGTGCGGTAAGCCACAGCCTGGCAGCTATAGAGCTGATGGAGCGGGAACAAATTGAGGTGAAGTCGGCCCGTATTGTCCTGATTGGTGTCAACAAACTGACTGCCGATATACTTAAATTCCTTAAGAACAAGGGCGCACAGCGTGTAACACTGCTGAACCGGACGTTAAGCAAGGCGGAAGAATTGGCGGCTGTTTATGGTGCCGAGGTGTACAGCCTCGACAAGTTAGATGAAGTGCTGGCCACGGCCGATGTGGTGATTAGTGCAACATCGTCGCTCGACCATATCATCAAGCCCGAAAATGTTCCGGCCTCGCAACGGGCCCTGTATATCGACTTGGCGTTTCCGCGCGATGTAGACCCTGCTGTTGGCAAGTTGCCGAATATAAAGCTCTACAATATTGGCGATATTGAGCACTTGGTGCAACAGAATGTCCATATCCGTGAAGACGAAGTGGCAAAGGCCGAACTGCTTATTGAAATAGAGATTCACAAACTGAATGAAATAATGAGCCGGCGGAAAAACCAGCAGGTTATCCGTGTGGTAGCACGTAGTAGCAAGCTGTCTCAAATACAGGTTCAAGAAGTGTTCAGGCGTATACCCGGAGTGCCGCACACCGTGGTCTTTTCGGAGTCGTTCGGAGATAAGCACCTGAATATATCGCTACTTAACGGTGAAGCGCCTGACGATATGTTCACTCGCGAACTCGACTATGCGTTGCTGAATGGCGATGCCGATATTGCCATTCATTCGGCGAAAGACTTGCCGGTGAAACTGAACGATGAATTGGAGGTGATAGCCATATACGAAGCCTTCGACAAAACCGATTCGCTTGTCAGCCGCAATCATCTCACTTTGGCGCAACTGCCAGCTGGTGCAAGGATAGGGACTAGTTCGCCCCTCCGACGTGCGGAGTTGCTTGCTCTACGTTCCGACTTGAAAGTCGTAGGCATCAGGGGCTGTATAGAAGAAAGGGTGGAACAGGTAAAGCGTGGCGACGTCGATGCTGTTATTGTTGCCACTTGTGCCCTGAAAAGGTTGGGTATGGCTAACGAAATTGCCGAGGTGCTGCCGTTTGAAACACACCCTATGCAGGGAAGGCTGGCTATTACGGCGCGGAAAGGTAGAGACGACCTTAAAAAGATATTTAAGAAAGACAGCCTCATATGAAGACCCTGTATACGGGATTGGTATGTAACAATCCTGATTATATACATACACCGCTTATTGAAATTAAGCCGTTGGCCGACGATTCGCTCCTTCGTGCGGCTGTACGGCAGTGGTACACGGCAGAGGGTGGAGTCAGCTACTTGCTGTTCACCAGCCGTTACGCGGTTAAATACTGGAGCCGTCTTGCTGACGAACTGTTTCCACATCGGCCAGTTACCGGTGGACGGGTCGTATCGATAGGCCCGACAACGACGAAGAAACTGGAAGAGGCCGGTTTCTCGGGTGTAGAGCAGGTGGAGAAAGACGATTCGTATGGCGTGGTAGACTGGTTCAGCCGACAGCCCAGAGGGCGGGTCCTGGTCCCAAGATCTGATTTGGGACTCCCGCTTATTCCCAACGGACTCAAGGAACTGGGATTCGATGTATTGACGGTAACCGCCTATCATAACCGAATGCCGGAGAATCCGGTAAAAGTAAACTTGGACGAGGTGGAGCGCATTGTATTCACATCGCCCAGTACAATCGATAATTTTATGTTTTTGTATGGTTCCCTACCAGCGCATAAGCAGTTTGTAACCCGTGGAGCCGTTACTGAACAACATTTGAAAGAAATACTAAACAAACAAAAAATACGACCGAAATGATTAGATATAGAGATTACCGTAAAGACCAGGCGACGCGCGACAAGTATGCCGATGTAGAATTACATTCGTCTGATTTCATTTATCCATACTTTGTGGTAGAGGGCACTGGTGTAAAGTCCGAAATTTCGAGTATGCCGGGCATCTGCCGTTTCTCTATCGACACGTTGGTAGAAGATGTGAAAGAGGTTTATAAATTGGGTGTTGACAAGGTATTGCTGTTCGGTGTCATTAGCGATGAATTGAAAGATGAGCGGGGTACTTTGGCCTATGCGGAAGACGCTCTGGTGTGCCGTGCCGTTAAGGCGCTCAAAAAAGCTGTGCCACAGGTGTTGGTCTTTACTGATGTCTGCCTTTGCGAGTACACCAGTCATGGCCATTGTGGGTTATTGAAGGACAACGATGTCGACAACGATGCCACCCTGCCACTGTTGGCTGAAATGGCCTATGTGCACGCCAAGGCGGGTGCCGATTTTGTGGCTCCGTCGGCTATGATGGATGGACAAATAGAGGCGCTAGACAAGAAACTGAGGGAAGCCGGTTTGCGTGACAAGTGCAAGATTATGGCTTATTCGGCAAAATACGCTTCGGCTTATTATGGTCCGTTCCGTGATGCCGCTGACTCGGCCCCTTCTTTTGGTGACAGACGGACCTACCAAATGGACTACCGCACACACGACCAGGGACTTGGAGAGATTGCCGCCGATATTGCAGAGGGAGCCGACTGGACAATGGTCAAACCTGCAATGCCGTATCTTGACATTATAGCGCGTGGTGTGGAAAAGTTTCCCGACACACCAATGGTAGCTTACCAGGTGAGTGGAGAATACTCAATGATAAAGTCGGCAGCCAAAATGGGCTACCTCGATGAAAAACGAATTGTATTCGAAAGCCTTATCGCCATTAAGAGGGCGGGGGCAAAATACATTATTTCTTATTACGCTAAAGAATACATGCAAAAATGGGCATAAACAATCGTGAAAAATCGGCCGCTGCTTTTGCGGAGGCTCAGAAAGTTATACCTGGAGGTGTGAACAGCCCCGTTAGGGCATTGCGCAGTGTGGGCACTACTCCTTTATTTATAAAAGAGGCCAATGGCGCCTACCTGACCGACATCGACGATAACAAGTTTATCGACTTCTGTATGTCGTGGGGCGTCTTCATTTTGGGACATAACCAGCAGCGTGTCAGCCAGGCAGCAGCCGAAGCCGTAATGCGGGGTAGCAGTTACGGTATTCCTACCCTAAGCGAAACAGTGTTGGCGCAGAAAGTGAGGGAGGCTATTCCGAGTATGGAGCGTCTGCGTTTCGTTAATAGCGGCACCGAGGCCACTATGTCGGCAATACGTGTGGCCCGTGGCTATACCGGTCGCGACGTGTTGGTGAAGTTCGAAGGAAACTACCATGGCCATGCCGATCATTTGCTGGTGGCAGCCGGTTCTGGTGTTGCCAATATTTCGAACGCCTCGTCGGCAGGTGTGCCATCTGATTTTGTAAAACACACCGTGGTGTTGCCGTATAACGATGTAGAGGCTTTGCGCAACTATTTCGACCAGAATGGAGACAAGGTGGCTGCGCTTATCATAGAGCCAGTGGCATGCAATATGGGTGTGGTTGTGCCAAGTGCCGAATTTTTGAAAGCAACCCGTGAGGTAACGTCGCAGCATGGTGCGGTCTTAATCTTCGACGAGGTGATTACCGGCTTCCGTTTGTCGAGGGGTGGCGCACAGCAGCGTTTCGGTATCAAGCCCGATATGACAACCGTAGGCAAGATTGCAGGTGGTGGCTTCCCAGCTGCCGCATTTGGTGGTCGTGAAGATATTATGCGTTGTTTGGCACCAGAAGGTCCGGTCTACCAGGCGGGTACGCTTAGCGGAAATCCGGTTGCGATGGCTGCAGGTATAGAAACACTGACACAGTTGTCGGCTCCCGGTTTTTATGAAGAGCTAGAGGAAAAGAGCAACCGGTTTATCAGCCGTCTTGAACAGATTATTGCCGGGAAAGGCATCCAGTTGAACCATTGTGGCTCAATGTTTACATTGTTCTTTAACGATGCTCCGGTCCGCAACTTCCAAGACACCAAGAACAGCAATCAGGAGCGGTTCGCCCGCTATTTCCGCAACATGTTGAGTCGTGGCATCTACGTAAGCCCATCGCAGTTCGAGGGTAATTTCATATCTGCTACCCATACACCAGAAATTCTCGACTACGTATTAGAAAGCATAGCGCAAAGTATAGAGTAAGCGCTACTGCTAGTTAGTATAGTAAGGAGGAACTCAGCCGATGAAGTTCCTCCTTTTCTGTTTTATTACATCGACTGTTTTGTGGGTTATAGGAAGGAGAAAGGGACAGTCAAACGGACCGTTTTTTTATAAAAATGGCGTTCTTTTTTTGTAAATGTATTACTTTACGATTCGTCAAATCGGCCGAATTTAATTTAAAAAGAGTGCGATTATCGTTAAAAACTGGAAAAATAGCTGGTAGAATATCATTTTTATTACAATTCTGCATAAATCTGTCATACAAAAAAGTCCTATTTACTTTCCGAAAAAATGATAGTTGTTAATTAAAATAATAACTAACTTGCGCTTGCATATTTGGGAATAGTATATTATATTTCACATACTTCATAGTTTATTTTGAATGTAGTTTTTTAGTTGCTTAATAAAGTAAATTTAATTCCAATGAGTAAAACACGAACGCTATTGTTATGTTTTGGCCTATTATTTTCCCTATCGTCGGTGTCTGCCGACGAAGGGAAATGCCTGTTGCTAAAACTAAACGGAGCTGAAACGGTATCCGTTAATTTAAAGAAGACACCTCAATATTGGGTGAAAGGTGATTTCTTGTTCCTTAAAACACCGGAGGAAGTTCAGCAATTCGAGGTCGGAAAAGTGCAGGAAATCGTTTTCCAAGACGGTTTTTATTCGGGAGTGTCATCTCAAAATTCCGATGGATTGGCTGTATATCCAACTCTGACCACCGATTATGTCAATGTATCAGGCGCTGAAACCGATAATATCCGAATAGTTGCTGTCGATGGCAAAACAATGGTTTTACGTGCTGAAAGGGTCGAGAATGGCGCTCGACTAAACGTCTCTGACTATCCTGCCGGGGTTTATTATCTGACGTATGGCGGTAAAACATTCAAGTTCATAAAGGGGCAGGTGGTGCGATAACCGTGTCCCGTCTTATAAACACAAAAAGGAATTTATGTTATGAAGAGATTATACGCATATACCTTTCTTGCATTAAGTACAGCCGCACAGTTGCAGGCCCAGGGAGAAGTCACCATCGAATTCAACAACTCCACTTTGGTGCTTCCTGCCAGTGCAGTCGACCTGATGCAGTCTGATACGGTGCTGCAGCGCGTTAGCCTATCTTATGGGGCTTCTGGCAACAGCATTGTCACATCCGATACTATATCACCTTCGGTGGTAGATTTAGCAAACGAGAAGCCGCAGAGTTTCAACGTGCTGAACACGTTCAGCTTGGAGAAAAGTGCCAACCAGGGTCTTAAAGAAGACATTTCGGTAGAGTTGGGCGCACAGCAGTCGGTGACAATCGTTTTGCCGTATCTGTCGGGAAGTAACTCGTTTGTTCCGACGTTCAAAACCACAGGCTCCCATATTTTTATTGACGGAAAACTGTGGCAAGTAGGCAACAGTGTCGATTTCTCATCGCCTGTGCAGGTGAAAGTGGTGGCTTTCAACGGCGACGTACGTACCTATTCAATTACAGTCAGCAAGTCTGGCCTGCCTTATGTGGTATTGAGCACTGGGGGCAAAGGAATTGATAAAGAATGGGGAGAGGCCAAACTGACCATCGACGGTAACGACGAGGGTACACTGAATATAAAGGGCAAGGGCAGTCACTTCTCTGTGGGACAGAAAAACAACTATGCGCTGAAGTTCGAAAACAAGAAAAGTTTGTTTGGTATTACAAAAAACAAACGCTGGCTATTAGTCGCCAACGAGTCCGACAAGTTGCTGTTGCGTTCGAAATTGGGTTATTGGCTGTGGCAACGTCTTGCACCCGGACAGTGGGTCCCTGCCGCAATACCCGTTAACGTGGGCATCGACGACAAGTACGTCGGTTGCTACAATCTGGTGGAACAGCCGCGTATATGCAAGGGACGTCTGGAAGACGGTTTCCTGATGTCTGTGGAAGAGGGTGCTGACGCGTTTGAAGAGGCTTTCCGCGCTAAGTACAGCAAAACTATTTTGGTATTTGAAGATCCGGAAACAGGTAGCAAGGGCACCGGGCTGGTTCGCACAAAAGACAAAATAGACAAGTTTGAAAAGGCGCTAGAAAAAGGCGACTGGAATACAGTGGAACAGGTGGCCGACCTCGAGTCGTTGGCTATGTGGTTGGTAATTAATGAAATTGCATATAATACCGAAGCCTTTACCGATAATACCATGGTTTATGTTGACGGCAGTGGAAAAATAAGTTTGTTGCCAGCCTGGGAACTTAAAAAGGCATTCGGTTGCGAAACCGACAGTTATGAAGGCTGGGTTGCGAGTGAAACTCCTTGGATGACCCAGTTGCTGAAAAACAGCAATTTTGTATCGCTGGTAAAAAAACAATATGCTGCCGTGAGAGCGTTAGACAGCGAGTTGAAAGCCTTTATTGACCTGCAGGCAAAAACAATGAGGGAAGCAGCTACCGGCGACAATACTGTTTGGAAAAACCTCAGTAGCGAGGCCTATGGTAATGCAGCTACCACAGCATACGATGTGGAAACCGAGCGATTGAAAAGTTGGATGGAGGGCCGCTTGAAGTGGCTCGACACCCAGTGGTAATCATCCAAATTTAGGAAGTATGAAAAGAACTGAATTTTTATTTATAATGTTGCTGGCCTCTGCTACCAGTAACGCACAAACTGTAGGTGTTGGAAAAGGAGACACCTTCGGTCTTGACAAAATAGATACGGCTTATAACGATGGAGAGAACCACATTCTGAACACGGCTTTCCCTATTGGTAGTGTTAAACGTATCACTTTTACACAAGGCAATACTCCGAATCTCGACAAGGCTGACAATGCGACGGAGGGAAATGTACTGAAACGTTTGTTTTTTACCCCACAGGCCAACAACGGCAAGGTGCTGGCTGCTGTAGAAGGGGTGAAAGAGGGTAATGTTTTTTCAGTCTTTATTCCTTACCTTACCGACTTCAGCCAGTTGAGGGCCTCGTTCGTGGCAACGGGCGATGTTTGGGTCGACGGTGCGCTTCAGAAGAGCGGTATTTCTGCGAACTCGTTTAACAACACAGTCACCTATAAGGTCGTTTCTGAGAGCGGAGATGTACAGACTTACCAAGTGAAGGTCTATAACAGCCAGTTGCCGGTGGTTAGAGTAGGTGCAAGCAGCGAAGTGCCGCTTAAGCGCTGGAGCGATGCTGTAAATGCCTCGCTTGTTACTGCCGACAATGCGCAGGTAGTAGATTTCAGCACCCGTGTGAAGGGTAAAGGAAGCCGCTACTCGATGGAGAAGAAAAGGTCGTTGAGTTTGAAGCTGGAAAACAAGTCCGACTTTTTAGGTATGGGTAAGAGCAAGCGCTGGGTGTTGTTGTCGAACAGTCAGGATGCATCTATGCTTCGCACACAAACCGGATTGGCAGTTGCCTCGGTGCTTGACGGTCTAACTTGGAATACGGCTGAAGAGCCTGTAGAACTGGTGCTTGGAGACAAGTACATGGGTACCTATTACCTTTGCGAACAGGTGCGTGTTGAGAAAGACAAGGTAAACGGAAGCAGCCTCTGGCAGATTGCCTCTTCAGCGGGTTCCGACGAAATTGCCTTTAAATCAAACTACAACAAGCAGGTTTACGTGTTGGAAGATGCCGCAGAGGAACTGACAAAAGAACAGGCGGAAAACGAACTGAATGTTGTGCGTGTGTTCGAAGAAAGGTTGTATTCGTCTGATTTTGTCAATGTCAAAACCAACTACAAGGATGTTGTCGATTTGAATAGTTTTGCCGACTGGCTTATTGCTAACGAAGTGCTGAAAAACACCGATGCTGTGGGCGAAGCATATTTCTACATTAATGCAGAGGGCAAACTTGCGATGGGACCAGTTGGAACATCGGCCGAATTTGTTGGTAATAACAACCAACCGGCAACGGGCTATGCGGTTTGTAACTCTGGATGGTTCGAGCGCATGATGCAGGACTACAATTTTGCCGCTTTGGTGGCAAAAAGGTACGACGCAGTGAAAGCTGAAATGATGAGTGCGGCTAAAGCGTCTATCGAGAGTATGCGCGCAACCCTGAAATTGTCGCAGAATAGTAATGAGGATCTCTGGAATGTTCTCGGAACAGAGGGACAGTCTGCTACACAGAAGGAAGCCGCTTACGACAAGTGCATTGGTGAACTCTCGGAATGGATAGAGGCCCGTTTCAAATGGCTTGACCTTGCTTTTGCTACTGAGGCCAAAACGGCTAAAACACCTGTATCGACTTCGCAGAACGAGATAAGGTCTTTCAAATTGTCAAAGTCGCGTAATAGCGGGGCGTTGTTGGAGGACTACTCTGCTACAATAAAGGACGACAGCATTAAAGTATTCGTACCTTATCTTGTACATTTCGACTTGGTGCCAGACTTTGAAGTGTCGAACGGAGCTACGGTTTATGTCGACAATGCGGAGCAGGCTAGCGGAAAAACGTCTGTCAACTTCCTAAATGTTCAGACCTACAAAGTGGTGGCCCAGAATGGGGATGTAAGGAACTACAAGGTCTGCGTTTACAATAGCGGTATTCCGGTTATCTACATCAACACTCCAGGCGGTAAATCGATCAACAGCAAGGAAACTTGGATTGAGAACACCGAGATGAGTGTTTATTTGAAGGACGGACGCCTTAATTTCAAGGCTGGTCAGGGCATGGCGAATATAAAGGGACGTGGTAACTCAACTTGGGACGCTACCACAGAAAAACGCCCTTATGCTGTGAAACTGAACGAGAAAGCCTCTATTTTAGGTATGCTTGAACACAAGCGCTGGGTGCTGATGGCCAATTACTACGACGCCACTTTCTTCCGTAACGATTTGGCCAACTTCTTGGCGAAAAAGTGTACTAATGCCCATTGGAGTCCGAGCGGCTACAATGTAGAACTGGTGTTGAACGGCTCACACAAGGGTAACTACTATTTCTGCGAGCAGGTTAGAATTTCGGGGGTTCGTGAAGAAGGAGAATACCTTGTCGAGGCGGACCGAAAGGCCAATGCGGGCCAGATAAAGGGTGTGAAATCGGGCAACTACTTCAATGTGAAAGATCCTGATGTGGAGAATAACAGCCAGCAACTGCAATATGTGAAAGGCATTCTCGACAATTTCGAAAACACACTTTATGGCTCTAACTTCCTCGATTCGGAAAAGGGATACAAGAAATTGGCCGATATGGAGAGTTTTGTAGACTGGTATCTGATTAAGGAGCTCAGTAAAGACTACGACGGCAACATGTTCACCAGTTGCTACTGCCACATTATGGAGGACGGCATCATCAAGATGGGCCCTATTTGGGATTTCGACTTGGCTTTTGGCGGTAATCCGTTCGAGAAGATGTTCGGCGGAGGTGGCGGCTTCATGTGGGGCGGCGGTGGAGGTGGTAGCACCGACTACGCCTGGTATAACCAGCCAGAAGGTTACCATATTGCCGATGCTGACTGGTTTGTGCAGATGTGGAAGGACCCAGAGTTCAAAGCACTGCTTAAAAAACGTGTCGACGCTATGATAGCAGACTTGGATGATATAAACGAATACATCGACTTCCATACACGTTTGCTTACACTTTCTGCTTCGGCGAACAAGGTAGGTTTCTCGAATGGTGGCGGCGGCTTCAGTATGTGGGGGCCGCAGCAAAACAATAACACGCAAAAAAAGACCTATGCCGAGGAAATGCAAGTAATTAAGGATTTCATTCGTGACAGACTTCTGTGGATGCAGAAGGACTTAAAATAGTCTCATTTCTTTCATTATAACGAGGGGTAACAGCTACAATCATCCGATTGCTGTTACCCCTTTTTTGTAGTATCTAAACAGTGTTCCTAAATCCAATGTATGGTACTCTTCTATGCCCAATGCACTAGAACTTATGGTACAAGAATTTTTAGCGTGGAGCTTTGTTACGTATGAGTATTTTTACTCGAAACCTCATGTACGTTCTCGCTGTATTTGGCAGTCTATTAAGTGTGTAGTTTGGTGTGAAATAAGTGTATATCGGTTCTGGTATAACAGCCCAATGCGGTGTTTGGTAGGTGCCTATATTATCGACAATAGGAATGGAAAAGCAAAATAAACCCCGTGGTCGGAAGTATTCAACCACGGGGTTTTATGGGAAAAGAAAAGCGGCGATTGTAAACAACCGCCGCTATAAATTTTTTGTTTTTACTTGAAGACAGGATAATTATTTCCGTCTTGTTCCCATACGTTAGCGTGCTTTTGGTTGAGCAGTTCGAAAATGGTACCGTCGTTGAAATCAGATTCAGGACGTTCCATTGATTGCTGCTGGCCTGTCTGACCCAAAGCATTGTAGAAGTAACAGTCTTTAACAGAGGTTTTAGGATAGTCGGAGGCAATAGCGCAGATTCCACCTCCGTAGTCTTTAGATAAACTTGCTACATCGGCGTATGAGTAGCAGTTAGAGATGCTGCAGTTTTCAGCACTTCCTACAATACCACCTACACGAGATGACTGACCTGTAACTTTTCCAAGGTTGTAGCAGTCGTTAACAACGCTGTTGGTCGATACTGCACCTCCAATACCACCAACACCAAATTGTGTCTTGTCAGAGTTGGTTCCCTTAATTTCTCCTTCGTTGTGGCACAACTCAATTTTGCTGTTTGCACCAAGGTAGCCAATGATACCGCCAGCGAATTTCTTGTTGCTTTCAACGTGTGCGAAGTTGTGGCAGTTGCTAATAGTACCAGTAGCAAAGCCAGCGATGGCCGCGGTACAGTTAGCTTTTGAAATAATGTTGCCCGAACCGATAATGACATTTTTGATGTTAGCATCCTTTACAATGCCAAATAAACCCTGGCCTTCGACGCTGCTGCCTGAAATATAGATGTTGCTGATGGTATGGTTGCCGCCATCGAACACACCCGTATACCTACAGGTATCAAGGCCGATTGGCACCCAAGAGCCAAGTGTACTACCACAGACGCTCGACATATCGATGTCGGCTATCACAATACCGTAGGCATTTTTGTTTTGTGGAATAGTGTCTACATTTCCGTTTACAATAGCTGCAAAATAGAGCAGTTCCTCAGCATTCGAAATCTTGAAAGGTGATGCTTCTGATCCATCGCCGTTTGGAACTTCAATTAGATCTTCTTTATTTGTTTGATCATCATCGTCGTTTGTACAAGCACTAAACATTGCAGATGAAGCGGTTAGGAGCAAACTCCAAAATAAAAAGTTTCTTTTCATAAATACTATATTTAATATAACAAAACTAGATGAAACTGGACCCTATTACCCAGTTGTGTTACAAATATAGGTAAAGGGAATCGAGCTTGCAACCATTACACCCCAAAAAAGTATTGATTTTAAAATTTAGGAAATCTGTTTGGATTTTTATTTTTTTTACTCTAAAATTGCAGACGAAACCTAATACAACTGCCTTTTATAGCCTAATTAAGGGAATTTGTTTATTCGGTTTATATTATAGGGTATTACAAATTTTTATTAAAATGAAGAAAACCAATTTAATTGGGGGAATATTGTTGCTAGCGGCAACGACCCCGTCGTTTGCGGTGTGTTCGTTTGTGACCATCGAAATGACAGATGGAGTGAAAAAATCGTATTTGCTTGCCGATGCTCCAAAAATCTCTTACACGGCCGACAGCCTTATAGTAAGTGGAACTGTAAACGAAAGTTTCGCGCTAAGTAAGGTGGATTTCTACAATTTTACGGATAGTGATGTGAGTGCAGTGCCTGTTGTAAACAATAACGAGGTGCGCATCTCTTATTACGACAACAGCCATGTTAGAGCTGAAGGACTCCAGCCAGGAACGTTGGTGACCCTTTTCAGTACAACCGGAGCTGTTGTCAGCCAGTTGGTGGCATCTGAATCAGGAAGCGCCGATTTGTTACTTCCGCCAACAGCAGGCATCTACATCCTCAAAACCAACACACAATCTGTTAAACTTGTAAAAGAATAAGTGATATGAAGAAAAATTTACTATCAGTATTTGGCCTTATTATGGCAGGCTCGTTGTCTGCTACCCAGTATATGCATATTAACCAGCCCGATGGTAAGGAATATGACGTGAAGATTGAAAAAACCGACCGTGTGAGCCATGTGAAGGGAGAAGACGGCGTCTTCATCAAGGTTACGAAGACCGACAACTCTTATTCCCTTTACCCGTTGGCGGGCTCGGAAGTTACTTTCGACGAATCGATTGCTAGTGTAGACACGAATGTGTTGAACTGGCATGTAGTAGACGCAATGCTTGGCGGTTGTGTATACGACACCACCAAGGCACATGAGATGCGGGCTTACAGCACACCAGGAGAAGTGAAGAGTGAGTTGAATGCAGCAAAGAGTAAATATGAGCAATGTGTTGATAAAGTGAAATCTGAAAACATAGTCGCTTATAACGGTGGTGAAGTCGCAACCCTGCGTTCTGCTAACCAGTTCGCTACCGACTTATTTATCAATCTGGCACAGGATGATGATTACAAGAACATGAATCTGGTTTTCTCGCCAACTAGTTTCCAGTTTGCGATGGCGATGCTGACTAATGGTGCTGACGACGATGAAGTTTATGCCGAACTGACCAGTGCGTTAGGTAATGAGAATATGCCGCTAGACACTTTGAACACTTTGTACCAAAAAAGGTTAACTTTGCTGAAGACGCTGGTTCCCGAAAGAGTTAACGTTGGTGTAGCCAATGCGGTTTTTCTGCAAGAGGGTAATATGTTCGGGAAAAACTTCCTGCAGAATTTAAACACTTATTATTATGCGGCCACCAACAATGTTGACTTTAATGAAGACACTACTTATACCATTATGGACAAATGGGCTAGTAGGTCGACTAACGGCATGATTAAAAAAATAGGAATTGAGAAGAGCGCTGATTTATTACTTGTGTTGACCAATGCTATCAGTTTCCAGTCGCCTTGGCAAAATACTTTTGGATCTGCAAAGGAAGGCCAATTTATAAAGTCGGACGGGACTGAGGTGACGGTAGACAAAATGACCAAAATGTTTGAAGGAAATTATGTCGAAGGCGTCAATTACCAGTTGGTGACTTCGCCTTTTTTAGAAGGTTATGAGATGAATGTGGTGCTGCCAAAAGAAGGGTATGCGCCACTTGAAGTGCTCTCTTCTATAAACTTCGACCAAATTGAATACAAAACTGATAAAGATTCTGTATATCGTGTGGAACTCTACCTTCCGAAATTTGATGTAGACTCAAAATTGGGGATGCGAAAAGTGATGGAGAATACACACTTTAAAAACTGTTTTAAGAGATTCTATAATTATATCTCTACTATCCCATACCCAATGGCTATATTGTCAGATGTTAGACAACTAACTCACCTTGAAATCGATGAGGAGGGGGCCAAGGCTGCAGCTGTTACAGCTCTCTCATTAACTAAAGAGTTCATTTCTCCAGGTCCGGTTAAATACAAGGATGTTGTTGTAGACGTTAACCGTCCGTTTATAGTAACGATTAATAATCCAAGAAACCACGAATTGCTTTTTGTAGGTGTGATTAATAATCCGGCCGAATAACTTTCTTCTGATGAATACAATCGCGCCCTTGAAACATCATTTCAAGGGCGCGATTATTTTATTAACCATTAATGGAATTGCCTGTCAGCACCTTCACTTTTTTATGAGTATATGTTTTGTTGTCGCTCCGGAGCCATAGGTGATAATGAAAAAATAACAGCCATTGGTAAATTGGTTGGCATCAAATTCCTGTTGGTTAGACCATATAGCAATCTTGCGTCCAGACGTGTCGAACAGCACGGCGTTATCGTAATCGCTGCAAATATGTATAACGTTATTCTCTATGCGGACCTTATCTTTGTTAGTTAGTAGGTTAATTCCACTATAATCGTCTTCGGTAAAGAACGCTTTTATTAAAATATCTTCAGTTAAGTCTATAGCTTTTGGATTGCTAGAATCTCCGTCGCTCCACGAAGTGAAGATGTAACCTGCATTTGGAATGGCAGTCACTAATTATCTGAATTATTGCCATATTTCCAATAAACACTTTTATATAAATACAGTTTAACATTTTCTTGCAATTTCATTACTATAACTATATTTGTATATTATTCAATCAAATTATGCGTGAAGTATTACCTTACCCTAAAAATGTATATTTAAAATTCATTTTGAAGAATTGCGTTTACTCACTTATTGTTGTTAAACTTATATTCGTGATTTTGTCGTATCTAATCCTGTTTGGTACACATCGTATTGGCGAAGTAGGGGGAATGGCTTTGTACGTTGACAATGAATACACTTTCAATCAGGATTCTACCTTGAAAATTGTAGAAAAAGGTGTAGACTACTTAGAACAAAAAGGATTTAAGGTGTCTTGTGGTATTAATATAATTTTCAATGCTACCGAAAAAGATCATAAATTGAGGTCTTTTTTCCTAGATAGTGAAGCGTTGGCAACGTTTTCCCCTTTCTTAAAAACTATTGTAGTTGCTCCTGTCTTCTCTGTTGAAAAACAACATACAACTGAACCTATAGACCGTTCAGAGATCTTTTTGAGTCGCAATTTGTCTGAAGTTTTGGCTCACGAATTGTTTCACGCCTATGCGTTTGAAAAATATGGTTTCTCGGATTTTTTATTAAAAAGAATCAAAGGTGAAAATTGGAAGATGGAGGGCATGGCTGAATATGTAGCAAACTCGTCCTCTCTTAAGGTTGATATTGGAATGCAAATGTTTGAAAATGCTGTTTATGAGGATTTAAACATGGATATACAAAAGGATTTCTTTACGAATTATTTTGTAGGGCGTTTGCGCTCTGATTATCTACTTACCTATAAAAATGTTCCATTTGAAGAGTTTTGGAATACCAATTATGATGAAGTTACTTTAGACTCTGAAATACGCACAGCATTTAGTGGAAAAAAATATGGATTAATGAATCAGAATAATTATGAATAGTGTTTTAGTTTCCATAATCATACCTGTTTATAACACTGCCAAATATATAGCAAGATGTTTAGATAGTGTTTGCTCCCAGTCGTAGAAAATTTGGAAATAATTGTTATTGATGACTGCTCTCAAGATGGAGTGGATACAATTATTAAATTATACGCAGAAAAAGACCATAGGATCATTTTCTCTAGAAATATAGTTAATCTTGGCAATGGCAAGTCACGTAATAACGCCATAAATATGGCTAAGGGAGAATACCTTCTTTTTGTAGACTCAGATGATTATATTCAATCAGATATGGTTGAAAAATTAGTCGCTAGAGGACCGTCACGGTAATCATAAGTCAGCTGCCCGTCTCCAACTGGTATGACGTGTTACAGGGCAACACCACCGCTGCTGATGCGATTTTAGACCGGTTGGTTCATACGGCTATCTGTTTTGAACTGAAAGGTGAGAGATTAAGAAAAAATAACTAATATATCTGTAGTCAGTACTTGAATACAAATGTATGCAAATTGTTGGTGAATAACAATTGACCCTCTGGCTGATTGGATAAAAGCGAATAATATACAAACTTCATACACCAATTACCTAATCCCCCCTACATTTCGGTATTATTTTTGTATAACATGAGGTATCGTATGATTCGATGATAGCAAAAATACCATGACAGACAAGATTAAAACTTACTTACTAAAATTTAAAACATTTATATACAGTTGTTTGGCAAAGTTTTCCATCTTGCTTAAAACGGTTACGCCAAAACTGCGTCCGTTAGGACAGTGGCTTTTAAAGGGGCTGAAAAAGATAGGGCGAATCTTCATGTCGTTTTTCAAATGCAGTTGGAAAATAAAACTTGCGGTTGTGCTGACGCCAATCGTTCTTTTCGTTGTTCTGACGGTTGTGTTTATTAAGGCTGTAGATGGAAACTGGTTCGGGTGGTTTGGCGATTCGCCAAAGAGTGAGTTGCTCGACAAGCCTGTACAGGTGGAAGCGTCGGAAATATATAGTGCCGATGGGGTTATGATTGGCAAATTTTTTACCGAAAACCGTAGTTCTGTCGAATTTAAAGACATATCTCCGATTCTTATCGAAACATTAATCCATACAGAAGACGAGCGTTTCTACGACCACCATGGTGTCGATTATATGGGTATGGCAGGAGCCTTTAAAGATGCTTTGTCGGGCAATGCCCGAGGCGCCAGCACCATCACCCAGCAATTGGTGAAGAACCTCTTTAAGGTTAGAACCGACTATATGGACGGTAAGATGTGCAAAAAGCCCGGACTTAGAACATTAATCATCAAGGTGAAGGAAATGCTGGGCGCCCGCCGTATTGAAGACCGCTATTCGAAAGAGCAGATTTTGCAGATGTACCTCAATACTGTCTATTTTGGTAGTAACGCCTACGGCATTAAGGCCGCTGCAAAAACTTATTTCAACACTACACCGGCTAAGTTGACCTACGAGCAGTCGGCTAGTCTGGTGGGTATTCTGAAGGCCAATACCTATTACAACCCGAAGAAGAATCCAGAGAATAACCTTAACCGACGTAACGTCATCCTCCGTACAATGCAGGAACACGGTGTTTTCACAAAGGCGGTTTGTGATTCGTTGTGCAACATTCCGTTAGCACTGATTTTCCGTCCCGAGTCGAATTTGAATGGAAAGGCGTTGCATTTCCGCGACTTTATAGCGGGCGAACTACAAGACTGGTGCGACGAAAATGGTGTGAACCTGTATCAAGACGGTTTAAAGATATATACTACAATTGATTCGCGGATGCAGGACTATGCCGAGGCTGCCGTTAAAAGGCAGATGAGCGAGTTACAGAATAAGTTCAATCAGGACTGGGGCACCGACAATCCGTGGCGCGACCGGAACAACAAAGAACTGAAGACGTTTATCGGTGAGCGAATTGTCCAAACCGATGTCTACAAAATGTTGTCTATCAAATACGACGGTAACAAGGACTCCATTATGCGCTGTATGCGCAAACCGCATAAATTGAAGATTTTCGATTACAACTACGGGACGAAGGACACACTTATGAGCAGCATCGACTCGCTCATGTATACCTTAAAGTTCCTCCATTGTGGTTTCTTGGCCATGGAGCCGCAGACGGGTTATGTGAAGGCGTGGGTTGGCGATGTCGACTATAACTATTGGCAGTACGACAAAGTTGTAGCCAAGCGTCAACCGGGTTCCACGTTTAAATTGTTTGTCTATGCCGAAGCCATACGCCGTGGAGCCTGTCCGTGCGATGTGCGTGTCGACTCGTCAATCAGTTGGACCTACCGTGACCTTGTTGACGGCAAGTGGACCACATGGCAGCCACGTAATGCCAATGGCGTTTATACGAACGAGAATATGTCGCTCAAAACCGCTTTTGCACGTTCGGTCAATACCGTTGCCGCCCAGCTGACACGTGAGATGGGGGCTGCGAATATTGTATCGCTAGCGCATAAGATGGGCATTGAATCGCCTGTTGAACCTAATCCGTCGGTCTGTCTTGGCTCAGAAGACGTATCGCTGCTCGAGTTGGTGAATGCCTATACGGTGGTGATTGACGAGGGACGCAGACATGAACCTGTGTTTGTGACACGTATAGAAGATCGTCGTGGTAAGACACTGTATATGAAAGATGTGACTACTGAAACGGTGCTTGACTACGAAACAGCTTTTCTTATGCGTGAAATGTTGCGTGAGGGGTTGGCCGACGAGCGTGGAACCTCGCAGGGTTTGCGCAGTTTCAATATCTTCCATGGAACAGATTTTGGCGGGAAAACCGGTTCAACTTCCAACTATTCCGATGCCTGGTACGTGGGCGTTACGCCTAAACTGGTTGCTGGTGTATGGGTGGGTGGTGAATACCGCTGCATTCACTTCCGTAATGGTACGGAAGGCCAGGGCGGCAGAGCGGCACTTCCAATTTTCGGCCGCTTTATGGAAAAGACCTTGAACGACAGCCGGCTGAAAAAATACAGGTGCCGTTTCGATGGTCCGAAAAAAGAAATCACAAAGCAATACAAGTGTGTTAAAGTTGAAGAAAAACCCGTTGAGGAGAAGGAGAGCAGCGGTGGATTCTTTAAACGCCTATTCGGCAAAAAGGAAAAGATTGACGCCAATGGCGACACTATTGTCAGCAAGCGTGAGCTTCGCCGAAGACAACGGAGGGAAGAACGCGCATTGAAAAAGGCTAAAAAAGAACAAGAGAAGGCTGAAAAAGCCGAGAAGGAAAAAGAGAGCGGAAAAAAAAGATGGTGGCGGAGAAATAAGGACTAATGCAACCGTCTGGTTAGGATTTTTGTTGTATATTGTGCAAGCCTGAATTAATGTTAACACTGGATTAGTTATGAGACACAGACTTTTAACGGCTGCTACAATGCTGGCTCTAGCTTTGGTGGCGCATGGCGAAGATTTTATAAAGACGACAACATCGACCCAGAATTCCACAAAGAACGGTGTTACCACCACGGTTACCGTTGTAAAGAAGTATACGGCCGATGGTAAAGTCTATACGACTACCACTACTAAACGGTCCGATTCAACCAAACCTGTCGTTAAGACTACTGTCGGTTATGAGAAGGATACAGACACAGCGGGTGGCGTTGAACAGTCTGGAAGCAGTGCGGAAGAAAAAGTGTGGACCGACGAGGAAATGAAGTCTGCCAACACCGCAGCCAATGTGTCGTACCTTACTGCCGAAGAAAAGAAGGTGATTATGTATGTGAACTTGGCGAGGCTTTACCCGAAAAAGTACGCCGAAAAAGAAGTGTTAGCTCGTCAGAAGTCGACTTCTGTTTATATAAGGGATGCCGTCAGTAAAACAGAAAGTGTCAATTCGTTGGTTTCCACCCTTAAATCCATGAAACCACTGCCGGCTTACCAGTTTAGCAAAGAGCTATACGATTTTGCCAAATGTTTCGCAGTTGAGAGTGGAAGCTCGGGATATATTGGCCATAAACGGAAAAAATGTGTGGGCGGTTCGTTCTCAGAGTGTTGCAGCTATGGTCCCGGTCAAGGACGCGACATCGTCTTGCTACTACTGATCGATGCTGGTGTAACCGATTTGGGCCACCGTAAGAATTGTTTGAGTCCAAACCATAAAAGGATTGGGTGTAGTATCCAATCCCATCAAAAAACAGATAAATGTTGTGTTATCGACATTGGTCGATAATATGTGCCCTAGTGGGCCACCTCCCCAAAAACTCCGCACCTTATTATGGGGAGCAGGTGCGGAGTCACTCTTTCGAGTAGTTGGAGGTTATATGAAGTATTAGATACTTCCAGAACAATTAGCCAACAATTTCAACCTCAGTTTTTTATCAGTCCATTCTCAATCTCTCTCTATTTATCTTCATATTCTCAGTTCTTAAAGTGTCACCCTAGAAGGCTATCAATTTTTTCTTTATAGATGTTTTTAGGTTTTGCACCGTTTAAGCGCTCCACTTCAACACCATCTTTAAAGAAGATGACAGTAGGAACGGATTGAACATTAAATTCATCAACCAAGTCCTCCTCAGTTCCAGCATCCACTTTGCCTACAAAAACCCTCCCCTCAAATTCTGTAGCCAAATCGTTAATAACAGGCAATAGTTGGCGGCAAGGAGCACACCATGTTGCCCAGAAATCTAAAACTGCGATGTGGTTGCCGTTTATAGCCTCCTTAGCGTTTTGTTTAGTAACTACTTGTGTCATATAAACCTCCTTGTTTTCAATTTTTTCTTTTTGACAATGCAAAATTAGTTTGCAAATTCACCTCATTCAATCGCTTTTATATGTCATTTTAATATACCTATATTGTGGTAGTGGTGGAAGAGCGGATAAAAAATGTTGATAACTATTGTTTAATAGTGTATTGTTCGCAAAATAACATTTTATATCTTTGCTTTTAGCTATGAAAAGGTAGCACCAGACTGCAAAAGGCGGTGAGAGCGTCTTGTTTTTGGGTTAGTCTCCATGTTATCGTAAATAGAGTAGTGAACCTAAAGACTTGCCATGGACAAGTTGAAAAAATGATTTTTTTACAAACAACTACTGTTACAAAGTAAGCCAATATAAAGAGACGAGGAAATGCAAAAGAAAACCTTCTTAGTGTTGGGATTGTTTTTGATTGCAGTAATTATACAAATATTATTACAACACACTAAAAACCAAACCTTTCTGTGTAAAGAAGGGAACTAATGTTGTATATGCACCGCTTTTACCCTGCATTACCATTATCTTCCTTTGTTCTTTTCTTATATTTTTTACTAACAAATCTTTATTTACATTTTTTCTTTGAAAAAGAGAAACAGATTGCAATCGAAGATTTAAAAAGTCTCAATCGTGTAAAATGACAATTCATTGTCTATATCTGTCACGTATATACAGAATTTTAGTCTTATAAAATATATTTACAATTTATTGAAAATGACTAAGAAGATATTTCTAATAGTAGTATTGGTAGGGTTATACTTGCTTAAATTCGTTATCTCGTTTGGAAATGGGATCTCAAGAAACTACAAATATATAGTTGAAAGACAGAAGCAATTACGCATAGAAATTGTAATAAGAATTATGACTAAAAAGGCACTTTTATTCCTTCTATCTCTTTTCCCCTCTTATTTAAACGCAGGAGATAAGATATATGAACGAGATTTTTTCAAAGATTCTACTATTAGATTAATCTATTTCGACTTTCAGAAAGACCTAGACTTAGAGCTCGTTATAAACAAGAACGGGACATTTGAACTTAGGGATTTATTTGGAAGTCAACAGATGAGACAAGAAGGTACGTATCATAGATTGGACAAAAAAACACTACTACTTATTGACACGACTCTGATCAGAGAGAGAGAAATGTTAACCGACAGAAAAAAATATAATGTTTATGAGTATAATAGCAAATACTTATATATGGATAATCAATTGTTTTCTTCTGTAAAAAATGATAGTTTGCAAATTGTAGATTATAATCATATAGTCTTAAAGGGATTTGTGTTTGAAAAAATAGATCACGATTATACTTTTGAAGACAAAATCCGCTTGACAGAAGAGCATTACAAGAATTTGTATGGTAAAAAAACATTGAAAAAGATGTTCGGATATACAAAAAACAGAAGACAACGAAAAATACGTAGTTTACTAACAGGAGCGTATGAAAGATATTAATAGTTACTTCTATATTCAATCATAGGTATATATTTACCTAGTTACCAGATAGGAAATTGTTTTATTTGCAAGCATAGAACAAATTTTGAAAGAATATGATAAATAAATACTTTATACTTATTTTGATTGCTGTTTTTTGTAAAATCTTTTGTTCGTGTGGCAATCGAAATGACTATTATCACAATAAGTATTATTGTGATTTGAAAAATAAAATAGAGCAGGATTTAGATGTTTCTGCATTTGACGAATTGGAGTTGAATGTATATTATGACGATTCAAAAGAAGAATATAGAGATGTAATAAGATATGCTAAAATAATCACAGAAAAAAAAGATCCAATGTATGGTGAAAATGTGTTTGAATTATATGAAATGTCTGGTTTGCTTTCAAAGCCTCTACATTTGGATACAGCATTAATTTATTTGAAAAAGAGTGCTAAAGCTGGGAATCAATATGCTGCATACAAATTAGGAAGAATGTACCGGGATGGAGAATATGTGAAATTAAATCTGGATAGTGCGTGTTATTACTTTAAACTGGCACCAGATTTTAAAGATTCGTCACTTTCGATATATTAGTTTTTCGGGTGTATATACCGCTTTTGTCAAGCACTACTTCGTAGTTCGGCTCAACCTCTTATTTGACCGACACGGCCGGCAACGTCAGTCAGTTCGTATGGTATGCGTCATACGGCGAATCGCTTGTCGACGAGCATACTACCACTTACGAAAATCCGTTTAAGTTCTCTGGCAAAGAGCTCGATGACATCATGGGGTTGTACGACTACGGTGCTCGCAACCGCAATCCGATTACGGCGGTTTGGTACGGCATTGACGAGTTGTTTGAGAAATACCCTGAGAATGGACCTTATGGCTATTGCGGGGGAAATCCGGTGAAGTATTTTGACCCAGATGGAAGGGTAAAATGTGATGATGATGGAAGAGTAAGTATTTCATTTGATTCTAAAAAGGTTCATGAAGAAATAAATAAAAGATTGAATGCAAAAACCAATATTAGCGACGATGATATTGATACATATTATCGAACTGGCATAGTAGATGTTGGTGATATGGTGACTTTTGACGAAAAATACAGGATTGGTGTCGGATTAACCGACAATGATAAGACATTTCTAGTTCTAGATCCATTGAATAGTACAGGTCCTGACGATAATTCAAATTGTTCCGGTTTAGCAATGTTAGGAGGTCAATACTTATTTTATACACCATATGAGGCTGATATTGTTTTGAAAAACGAATATGAACTATATCACCCTGAGGATTTTAGTCAAATGGGGCTTTTGGAGAATCAAAATATTGTGGTTGTGTATCAAAATATTGAGACCAAGATTGATGATCATTTTTCAAGAATTTCATTATTTTATCCCAATCGTGAAAATAGTACAATAATGGTTGGTATGACAACCAAAGACAAGCAAGGTCCAGCTTCTTTATCTGTCTCTATTGGTAATAATCTATCCTTTGTTATGGGTACTGTATTAAAAGCAGCTGGTTTGAGATACTATAAAGGTCATAACATACAATTTTATCGTCCAACTAGGCCATCGAAAGTAAAGCAACGTTCTGATCTTCCTATAGAAATGTATTAATATGAAAACAATTATATTTCTTTTTTCCCTTCTATTAACAATAAGTTGTGATGCTGAATCTTTGTATTTCAAGGGTTTTGTTTTCGACACTATTAATAATAATGCTGTTATTAAAAAGTTAGATACTCTTTATTTTTATGAGAACAATATAAGCAACTGTGTCATACCACCCTCAGTAATAAGCAAAGGCACTGAATTTCAAGTAAAAAAAATACATAGAATAACACCATGTAGTTTTATAAAACGCATATACATACCGAAAACTGTTGAAAAAATAAGTAGTATTGCTTTTAATGATTGTGGTGTAGAAGAGGTAATAATTGATGCTGCTACAAAAAGAATTCAAAGTGGCACATTTTATAATTGTAAAAAACTTCGTAAAGTTATTATTTCAGATAGTGTAAAAATTATTCAACAGAACGCATTCTCTAATTGTATTTCACTAAAGGAAATTATATTCTCAGATAATACCGAAAAAATTGAGGGAGGAGCCTTTGCACAATGCGAAAATTTAGAATCACTTAATCTTCCGCATAAACTTAAGTCGCTTGATCTCAATTCTTTTTGGCTTTGTTCGAATCTTAAAACTATAGTCGCAGGCGATTCATTAAGGGAGGTCGAAGGAATTTGTGAAGTAGAGCAGTTACAGGCATTTATTATTCCTAGTTCTAATAATTATCTTAAAGAGAAAGATGGGGTGATATATTCAAAGAATTTTGAAAAACTTTTTTTATACCTTCCTTCTCTCAAGAACAAAGAATATAAGGTACAAAAAGAGACAAAGGTAATAGGCTATGGTGCTTTTGCAGGTTCTAAATACCTTGAGATTGTTTATCTATCAAATAACACCACGCTAATTGAAGATAATGCCTTTAGGTCTTGTAAAAAGCTCTATAAAGTCCGTTTCCCCGATAGAGAATCCACTATAGGTAAAAATAGTTTCTTTTTATGTGATTCTTTAAAGGAGGTTACATTAAAAAAAGGATCAATATTTATAAGTAATACATTCTTAGATAATACTTTTGACTCAGACGTCAGAATAATTTATCGTTGAAAATAGAACATCGTCGCAACAAAGATGTCCTATTCCAGCGTAACTATCTTTTACTACACTAAACATATTAAGGATTTATGCATCGTTCTCGAATAAAAAGACTCCCTAACAGAGTTATTTTGAACCAATTATGCATAAGACACCGCAACACACTAAAAACCAAACCTTTTTATACAAAGAAGGGAACTAAGGGTGTGCATATACCGCTTTACCAAGCGCGACTACACACCTCGGTTCAACATCGTATCTGACCGACACGGCCGGTAATGTCAGCCAGTTCGTATGGTATGCGCCATACGGCGAGGCATTGGTCGACGAGCATACCACTACTTACGAGAATCCGTTCAAGTTCAGCGGCAAAGAGTTGGACGACATTACGGGGTTATATGACCACGGGGCCCGCAACCGTAACCCGATTACGGCGGTGTGGTATGGCATTGACGAGTTGTTTGAGAAGTACCCTGAGAATGGGCCTTATGGCTATTGTGGAGGGAATCCGGTTAAGTACTTTGACCCGGATGGAAGAGATAGGTATATTTTTAATGAAGATGGGACTTTCGCTCGTGTTATATACAAAGAAGAGGGAGAACATTATGGTTATATTGAGGGGAAAAATATAAAGTTTAAATTTGCAGACCCTGTGAATGACCCTACTTTTGTGGAAAGTAATAAATTCCATGGCTTAGAATTTATTTCAGATGAAAAAATAGATAATGCATTATGGAATTCTGGAGTACAAGACTTTCATCTGTGTTCAACTTATTACGCATATAAACAATCAAATGCTTCCAAGACCGATGTGGAAGGAAAAATGGATTATGTATGTACAGCTAACTTTGAACGGGGAAAGGAACAAATGTGTGACAAGTGGACTGGAGGAATAGACAATAGTAAATTATATTTAACTTATTCAAATAGTGAAGGATACGTTGGTCATAATAATTATAATTTTGGTAATTTTTTATGGGGTGCTGGGATGAACTACCTTGGCTTTAACATGGAAGCTACAGTGGAAGCAGCACACTGTAATAATTATTATAATGATACATATACGAGAGGATATCTTGACTCTCCCGATGACCAATTTTCAATAAAGTGTGGTTACAAGTGGGTCGATGACCATAGTAGCTGTAGCTGGATAAAGTATTTCTTTACTGGTTCAAACGCCGAAATGCAATTCAACATGGGACAAAAAATATCAAAAAAGTTGTGGGGTAAATAAATCTTTAATTATAATGAAAGTTTATACTAAATTAATACTGATTTTTGTTGTCTTCTGTATTTGCGCATGTAGTTCTGCACAGCAAGTGTCAGAAGAAGAATTCACACCAAGATATAGGGAGTTTTATGACTATGCACAGGGAAGGGAAACGTGGTTGATAGACACAATTTTTCTAGGAGTTAGTTCTGTTAATTTAAGGTATGAGCACGGAGGTGTCTTTTATTTTAATCAATCTATTTGTAAGGGAGGAGAAAGGACACTGCTACCTATTATCATAAGAGATGAAAAATTGTATATTGGTAATATTCCTTTGGATACTTTTTTCTTAAAGGCAAAGATAAGAGGATGTGACATCAATTGCGATTTTTCTAACGCTATAAAAATAATCAAGTTATTAGAAGACTATAGAATAGGTGACATATCCGTGAACCATGAAAGTAAAAGTATAGAGGTTGATTTTTTTGAACGGGGAGACTCTATCATTAAAATGCACTATTCAGCAACAGAAGAAGTCCATAGGATAAATTCAGATTCTTCATGCGTAATGAAAGGCTGGTCTATTTATAAAGAAAAAAAGAAATCGGATGAGCAACTGTACAATTAGAGGCCTCATTGTGTTAGTAGTGCCCTTCACCATACAAAAAGTATAAAAGAGCAGTAATCCGTTCTTGAAAACAGTATTATATCGCAAAAATTATGTACAATATAATAAAAACCAGGCACTTCTATATGATGAAGGGAGCTAGGGCTGTATATCAAGATGCACGATTCTGTCGCACTTTCAGCGCTCCTCAATGCGTGTAATAACAGCGTAGCGCTCATGCACTACGCTGTTGACTTCCGCACCTTCGGCGCTAGCAAGTACCTTCTATGTGTCGCCGTATATGACGGTCAACGCCGACCGCTTCACCAAATACTACTATGCCGGCACCCAGCGCATAGCCAGCAAGCTGGGCAGTGGCAAGTTCGACAACGTGTATGGTGTGAACGGCTTCCACCTGACCGCTGGCGGAAAAGACTATGCAGAACGATCAGTACAAATGGTAAAGGGAGTACAAGACTATTACAGGCAGGCGGGCGTCACTCCGGGTGTGCCGAACCAGCAAGGGCAGCATGCCAACCCGTATATATCGGGCGTGGCGTATCCGAGTGTTCCGCTGGGCAATTACGATGTACCGACAGGTTGGCCTGGGCCGGTGGCACGCAGGCAGCAGGGACAGGTGTTCGGTCCTCCGGTCAGTTTCTTAAGGGAAGCTCCACAAGAGGCGAAGGCCGGTGTCGGCTTTAAGTCCGACCACCAGCGTGAGGACGCTCTCTTCTACTTCCATACCGACCACCTCGGTTCAACATCGTATCTGACCGACACGTCCGGCAACGTGAGCCAGTTTGTATGGTATGCGCCATATGGTGAATCGCTGGTCGACGAGCACACCACCACTTACGAAAATCCGTTTAAGTTCAGTGGCAAGGAGCTCGATGACATCACAGGACTGTATGATCATGGGGCTAGAAGCCGCAATCCTATATCAACGCTGTGGTATGGGGTGGATCCACTGTGGGAGAAATACCCTGAATTCGGGACGTATGTATATTGTGCGGGGAATCCGGTGAGGTTTATTGATCCGGATTGAAGGAAATTAGAACTTAGTGAAGTTTTGTTACTTGATCTTCTTAAGCAAAGTATTCCAGAACATATGCGTAAATATGTTTCCATTGATGATGATGGACTTGTTGACAATGACTTGTTACAAAAAGGCTTATTACTTGAAAAAAATTATGGTATAAATTACCAAAGCTTATGTGATATATCTGCCGATTCTCGAAGGGTAGTTGTCTCATTAAATGACGATATTGAGGTATATTATAAAAATGGAGAAAGAGTACCTAAAGACAAACTCCCCTATAACTTTAGAGTTCCTATTAGCGATGAGTATAACAACTATACCCCTGAAATAGTTGGATATGTAGGAGTTTCCTATTCACCTAAAAACCATCAGTGGGAAGAAAAAGGTGAAAAGCTCTTTAATGAAAGGGAAATACAGTTATACACAAAAGGAAATTTTTATTCAGTACAATTAAATGGAAGGGGAAAGCAGTTTCGTTCTGTATATCGTACGTATGTAGTTATTCTTGCACACGAATTGTTTGGACATATTAAATTCATGCTTAATGGGAAAAGTGCACTTCATTATCCAGAAGCAAGAAGCGGGGAAGCATCAAATGTCGAATTAGAAAATCATATAAGGGAAAGTGTAGATGAAGCAGATAAAAATTGTAATTATTAGTATACTATTAAACTCGTGTATAACTAACAGAGTCGTCGAAAAAGAATTTACAAATCCGAAATTCTCTTATAATGGGAAGGAGGAAGAAGTCTTCTCTGTAGAAAAAAATAGGGGGAAGGATCCATTATTGAGTTTATATGTATCAGATAAATCAATTAATTGCAGTAAGCAATTTGAAGGATATGTAAGATGCTTGGCGACCATTGATTTAGATAGTTCTGGTATGGTTAATAATGTATCTCTAACAGATTATAATCCCTATATTGAAGAAATTGAGAAATGCATAATTGAAGCAATTTATCAAGCGAAATTTACTCCAGCAAAACAAGGACAAACATCAATTCCTATAACTTTTAGTATATTGTTATATGTTGATTTGTATAATGCTTCTCATTAGAATTAGTGATACGTTGTTCTCATAAAGGTGATACCGCTGCACAAGAAACAGACCGTTAAGGGCTCTGCCGTTGCCACCGGCACACGACGCCGACAACTACACTTTGTACGTTTCGCCATACCTGGTTGTCACCAACGACCGCTTCACCAAGCATTACTATGCCGGCACGCAGCGCATAGCCAGCAAGGTGGGCAGCGGTGACTTCTACAACGTCTATGGCGTGAACGGCTTCCACCTGACGGCCGGCCAGAAAGACTACGAGGAACGCCTCGTGCAGATGGAACAGGGTGTGAAGCAGTACTACCGCGAGAACCGTATACCGCCGGGTGTGCCAACGCAGAAAGGCAGCAACGCCGACCCTTACCAGACGGGTGTGGCCCTGCCGAACGTACCGCTGGGCAACTACGACGTGCCAAGCGGTTGGCCGACCGACGTGAAGTTCAACGAGCCAGGCGACGTACCCGGTCCGCCAGTCCAGTTCGAGAGCGAGGAGATGGGCGACCCTGGTGCCGGCTATGGCTTTGAGAGCGACCACACCTACGAGGGCGACTGGTTCTTCTTTCATACCGACCACCTGGGTAGCACCAGCTACCTGACAGATACGGCCGGCAATGTTAGCCAGTTTGTGTGCTACACTCCGTATGGCGAGGCCATTGTGGACGAACACCTGACTACCTACGAGAATCCGTTCAAGTTCTCTGGCAAAGAGCTCGATGACATCACAGGGTTGTACGACCACGGGGAACGTAACTGCAATCCGATTACAGCGGTTTGGTACGGCATCGATGAGTTGTTTGAAAAGTACACTGAGAATGGTCCGTATAGCTATTGTGGGGGAAATCCGGTGAAGTATTTTGGTCCGGATGGAAGAGACAAATATATATTTAACGAAGATGGAAATGTAGTTCCTCAAAAGGAAATCAATGAGAAAAAATAAATCTTTAATTATTATGAGAGTTTATACTAAATTAATACTGATTTGTGTTATATTCTGTGTTTGTGCATGTAATTCTGCACAGCAAGTGTCAGAAGAAGAATTCACACCAGGTTATAGAGAATTTTATACATTTGCAAAAGGCAGAGAAAACTGGTTAATCGACACACTTTTTTATGGTGTTAATTCCGCTTGTTATAGATATAAAGATGGATGTCTCTTCGAATACAGTCAACCATATTGTAAGGGATGTAAAGGAAAGAGACTCCCGATTTTTAATAGAAAAGGGAAGGCATACATAATAAACTTACCGATAGATTCTTTTTACAGAAAATATCAAAATGAAGGGTATGAATTTGTCTATGACCTTTATAAAGCAGTAGACATAGTAAAACTAATGAAAGATTATAGAATAGAGCACGTAAGAGTGGGGCATGAGAAAGGGACTTTATGGGTTAACTTTTTTGAGAGGGGAGACTCTACCATTGAAATGCATTATTCAACAACAGAAGTGGTCCGGATAAATTCAGACTCTACATGTGTAATGAAAGACTGGTCTATTTGTAAAGAAAAAAAGAAATCGGATGAGCAACTGTATAATTAGAAGCCTCATTGCATCAGTAGTGCTCTCCACTGTAATAAACTGTACCAGTGTTCAAATCAAAGCTTTCTATCAAATTTATTTTGCGCCAATCATGCAAACGACTTCGTAACAAATTAAAAACCAGACATTTCTATATAAAGAGGGGAACTAAGGGGGTATATACACCGCAATTGCAAACATTACTATACACCTCGGCAGCACCAGCTACCTGACCGACACAGCGGGTAACGTCAGCCAGTTTGTATGGTATGCGCCATACGGTGAATCGCTTGTCGACGAGCATTCGACCACCTACGAGAATCCGTTTAAGTTCTCTCGCAAAGAGCTCGATGACATCACGGGTTTGTATGACCACGGGGCACGTTCAAGAAACCCTGTAACCACGCTGTGGTATGGGGTGACAAACTGTTTGAAAAATATCTAGAAATGGGGTCATATGTTTATTGTGCGGGGAATCCGGTGAAACTGGTGGACCCGGATGGAAGAGGTTTTAATGGTGGATTTGCTGTTTGTAATAATTCAAACTACGACATCTCTATAATAGGAGATGGCAAAGTAGGCGAAAAAGAAAGTGGAGGAGCATATACTTTAAAGCCATATCATCAAGACGCTGGTAATCAGAATAATATAAGATTTATCAAAGGAAGGAAAGGCCATATAAGAGAACATAATGGTTATTTTAGAAATCCAACTGATGGAGATTTTATTAACAGAAAAACAGAATAAATATGACTAATAAACAAAAAATAATCGAATTGCTGTATAAATATAGTAAATACGGGATAAAAAAAAATGAGGAAGGCACCTTATTGATAGGTCATCCAAATTACTTGAAAGAAGATTGGTGGCTAGTAGAGATGTTCCCTTTATTAAAAGATGAAGATATAATGTACATAAAAATGAATTATATGCCCACTATACCTAAAGCATATGAAAATTTCTTAAAAAATGTTTCAAATGGAATTATTTACCAATTTGGGGCTTTTTATTTATATGGATATGTTTCTTCGAACAATAGAGATATTAACGCTCGTCAGCCATACGATTTATTATTACCAAATGTTGAAGAAAGAGACTTGTTTAACAATGTACAAAAAACCTATTTCTTTATAGGTGGATATGCAGATGACGGGTCTCAATTATATATAGATGTTTTAACAAATAAAGTTCATTTATGTTCTGAAAATGATGCTACATCTCTATTCTCATGGAATAGTTTTGATGATATGTTAATTTCGGAATTGACGAGATTATATACTTTATATTCAGATGATGGTAAAATTATCGATGAAGAAAAGTCTGTTTCACCGATGTTCAGATGATAATTAATTATCGCACCAACGCCTACCTGCTGGTAGTAAACGACGGTTCGGAATTCCTGGCGCTGATGAAGACACAAAAAGAACAGTTTACCGGCGGCAACGCCATGACGGTGACCGAAGACTACACCTACGACGAAATTGGTAACGTAGTGGCCTACACCTCTACAGCCGGCGATGTGGTAGACGTGAAAGTATCGTATAACGACAAGGCTAGCTGCGCCGCATTCCTGTTAATGTAATACATTAGTTATTTCGGTAGATTGGGCTTAGGTACAATTGGATACGAAATAGCTGTATCTGCAAGAAAATGGGTGAGAATGGCATTTCTATTAATCATCTAGGCGCTCCTGGCTTTTATGATACATTCAAATTTAAATCAACCAGACGGGCTTATTTTAGAAAAATGGCAATAAAAATAATGTATTTCTTTTAATATTTATATTCTTAATTATATCATGTTCCGTACAGAACAATAAGGAATATGAGAAAATCAATGGTGGTAGATTCCATATTATGTCTCTTTCAATATTAGTCTTATAAAACATATTTACAATTTATTGAAAATGAATGAGAAGATAACTCATAGTAGTATTGGTAGGGTTATAATTAGATTGGTCACATTCGTTCTATTACTGTTTTTCAATAATGGTTGTGGCGCAGGTTACGATAAATATATAGAATACACTTTTCCATGTATTTTCTAACTACTGTAAGATTTGTTCCACATCCATTAACTATATTTTCAATAATCAAATTATATCCAGCTCAATTGTTGTACCTATATGTAACGGGTATGACATGTAAATAAGAAAAGAGATGTAAATAGTAGTATGCAGGGAAAGAAATGAAGAAAAGTATATTAACAATTTTCTTGGTTATAGGTGCATTAATGCCATGTTGTGGCGTTAAGTATAGTGAAATAGCAGATTCCTATTGCAAAGCAATAGTAGGGAACGCTATACTCAGATATACTTCAGGACAACATAATGCACATGGTTATTGGATAGAGTCTGTAACTTGTAAAGATGAAAGTATAGAACAGTTTTCGGACAGTATACAAGTGAAGGAGTCTGACAAGAATATAGAAATAAGTTTCTATACAAAATCGAACCAATATAGGTCAGCTAAATTTTTATATGATATTAACTATTGTTGGACAAAAAAAGAACTTCAGTTATTCTATTATCCATATAATTTAGTATGCTTTAGTGCTAATACAGATTCTCTAACAATATATAAACATACTTATAGAATTATTAAAGTAGAAGAGTGGGAGAAATTTCCTCAAAACGTAAAAGTCATCAATTTGACAGAAATAGAAAAGACGAAAACAAAATTCAATTGTTCTCCGAATGGTCACATAAAAAAAGATTCATTGTACTGTAACGATTTGTTATATAATACAATAGGGCAAACGAATGCTGCCAATGAGAATTTTTTATTGGATACTGTACTGATAAATAATGTTATAAACGACGATGGCCACTTCTTACCAGCAGATTCTGTGATAGGTATAAGTGAAACAGACAGTAATTTAGTTGTCTCTTATTATGCTCCAAATTATGAGTTGGAAAGTCATTTTCTTTTTGATATAAATTATGTAAAAGAGAGAAACGAGTTGCAGTTGATTAGTTACCCATACTTAAAGCCTAGTAGAAGGAAAAATTGCTTTGGATGTTTGTTTTATTACAAAATAACATTCATCATTAAGAAGAAAAAAAAGCAAACTCTATGGAATAAAATACGGGTGATAGATTATAATTTAGTCGATTACTCTGATTTCTGCACTGAAGACTAGTACTTTCGTTACAGTTGGCTTTACCAAACAAAAATTGGTTGGCACGTAGCGTTTTCCAAACGCACAGACGCCGCATGAAAGTCCGGGCACAGCGAAATGGCACAGCCATTTCCTCAGTACCCGGTTATGGAAATACCGTCTGCCAGACGGGAAATGCTGTTTCCGAAGGTGCGCTGGTTGCATTACGAAATAGATTCAGATTCTTTTTCAAAATCAGATGAATACTACTGCTCTTTTGTTGTGAATCTTCAGAAGAATGAGAACAGAGCAAATGCAATTCTGTACGAAGTCGTTTTTACCACCCCCTTTTCTGAACTGCTTGGAATGCTCCGAAAATTTTTCTATTTTTGTTATAGTATGTAACAAACTGTATTTCTATTTGTTATAGTCTGAAAACCATAAACATAAAGAATTTCTTAAACACATATTAGGCGTATGGGAAAGCAAGTAGTAGCGATAACGGGTGCTGCAGGAAATTTAGGAAGTATTTTGGCGAAGGGGCTTCTCTCCGATGAGGTGGAACTGCACCTTCTTTGGCATAGGAAACCCTTACCCGATTCTTTGTTAAAAAGCGAAAAGGTTAGACCTTATCAGGTGGATTTGAGGGATGCGAGTACTCTTGAATCTTCTCTAAAAGGCGTCGATACCGTTATCCATTTTGCCGGGATACTTTTTATGGGAAATCCCGAGAAGTTTCTTCCGACTACCAACGTCCAGTATTTTTCCAATCTTCTACAAGCTGCAAAATCTGCGGGTGTGAGGAGGGTGATTCTGTTCAGTTTCCCGCATGTGGAAGGGAACACGACACCAGAGCATCCTGCGACGGGTCGGTTAGATGGGAAACCCAATTCAGCCCATGCGAGAACTCGCTTAGAGGAGGAGAAATTGTTGATGGCGGAAACTGGATTGGAAAAAGTGATTTTACGTTGCGGTATGGTTTATGGGAAAGGAATCTTGATGATTGATGCTGCACATTGGTTTTCTCGTCACTATTTGCTGGGTATCTGGAAAGAACCTAATTACATCCATTTGATTTCTACGGAGGATTATGTGGCAGCAACGAAAGCCGCTATTCTTTCACCGACGGCATCTGGCATCTATCATCTTGGTGATGATGGTGTTCAAACCCTCAAGGAGTTTTTAGACGAGGCAACGAAGGAGTGGCGGACTCATCGTCCTTGGGTAATGCCCATGTGGATGATCCGTACTGCCGCGTGGTTTTTCGAGAAGTTTTCTCTGCTTACCGGATGTCGTGCTCCTCTGACGCAGGATTTCATAACTATAGGGAAAGTACCTTATTATGGTGATACAAGCCGGATGCGGAAAGAACTGCTTCCAACCTTGAAGTATCCAACGTTTCGGGAAGGGATACACACGTTGTAGTACTCCGTCTTCAGGTCTCAATGCATTCTTTATTAAATTCGTAGTATACTCCTTCTTGTCTCTAGTTTGTTGTCATCGGCTAAAAAGGGGAAGATTGCTGAGGTCTGACAGTAATGCCAGATAGAAAACCGCTTCGGTAATGATAAATGTAGCTCCGCAACAATCGCCAGTGTAGCCTTGTATCTTCTTTTTCATATAGTAGAACAACAATGCGGCGCTGATGGAAGCCGCTAGTACGGCTATACCGATTGGGTACAACCAGCCAGAATCTGGGAAACAGATTCCAATAAGCGCAATTGGAAGTGCTGCGGTAATAAGTCCGGTAACGATTTCTCCAATAGTCGATGTTGCGTAAACCAGCTTGTTTTTGGAGGTCTCTTCTGTTCGGGCATACGGAAGAACATGGACAATGGTCGACGATATGAATTTACAGGTAGAGTCGGCTACTACAATCAGTAAAAACAAGGTTAGCCGGTTGTTCACCGAGCCTAAAACGTGGCTCATGGTGCTGATTTGTAATGCAAAATAAAGAATTAGGCCCAGTACACCATAGGTGCCAATGTGGGAGTCCTTCATTATACTGAGTATTTTTTGACGGTTGTAGCCACCTCCGAACCCATCGCAAAAGTCGGCGTAGCCGTCTTCGTGCAGGGCGCCTGTTGCCAAACAGCGGACGGCCAAAGCCAGAATGACCGATATATGGATGGGAAAACAACTGGTAGCTATGCACGTGAGGGCCATAAGGCTGCCGGTTACCCATCCGGCAAAAGGCCAATAGGGAACAACACGTTTGTAGTACTCTTTAGGCACTTGCACTAAACGCCAAAAAGGTAGGCGGGTAAAGAAGCAGAGTGTTGCTGTCAGTTGATAGATGGCTTTTTTCATTTAAAAGTATTTTGTTATGTTGGCATGGGCAAAATTGTCCATTTCATTCAGCATGTTTACGGCCGATTGCAGTAACGGATAGGCACAGACCGCACCCGTACCTTCACCCAGACGCAGACCGAGGTGGAGTAGTGGCGATGCGTTCATTTTTTCAAGCATTAGTTTGTGTCCTCCCTCGTCGCCTTGGTGGCAAAAAACGGTATAACCGGTGATATTAGGGTCTAGTTTTGAGGCTGCCAATGCGCACGCCGTCATAATGAACCCGTCAATTAAGACAATCATACCTTTTTCTGCGGCTTTCAACATGGCTCCTATAGCAGCGACCATTTCGAAACCGGAAAAATAGCGGATAATGAAGTTTATATCGTCTTTATTGCTACACCGATTAAATTTTTCGACGGCCTTGCTTAACACCTCATACTTGTGTCTGATGCCCGATTTAGTAAGTCCTGAGCCCGCTCCGACACATTTTTCGAGAGGAAGTTTGAGTAGCAGGTGCATCAGGATGCTTGAAGGGGAAGTGTTGGCAATGCCCATTTCGCCAACGGATAGGACGTTGCATCCCTCGTTAAAGCATATTTCGGCCTGTTCGGCACCAATATCTAGCGCCCGTTGGTATTCTTCTGCCGACATTGCAGCCTCATAGCAGAAGTTTTTGGTGCCATAAGCAATTTTCCGGTCTGTGATGTGGCTGTTTTCTGTAAGGTCGAACTGGTGGTCAACGCCGACGTCTATCACACGCAGCGAAAAATGGTGTTGCCGGCAAAACATATTAATGCCGCCGCCCCCTTTCCCATAATTAATGAGTTGCTGCCACGTAACTTCGCGTGGAGAGGCTGACACCCCTTCCCGTTCAATACCATGGTCTCCGCCGAATAGCAGGTGGCAGGGGTGTTGCAGAACGGGACTTGCTGAATGTTGAATGAGCGCAATTTGCAGCGCAAGCGACTCTAACCTACCCAACGAACCCTTGGGTTTGTTCAGGTTGTCAATCTTGTTTTGCAACATTGGGGATAATGATAGGTCGATGGGCTTAATCATTTTATTTTTAGCGAGATACCAGAGATTAAAAAATACACATCGTTGGCCTTGCTTGCCACATACTGGTTTAACCAGCCTTGCAGGTCGGTGAATTTGCGTTGGAGTTCGTTTTCGCTGACGCCTCCAAGCCCAATTTCGTTTGTAACGAAAATAAAATAAGCCGACTGTTCAGTCAGTTTGTCAAATTCCGCCTTTAGAGCAGTTTTACATTGTTCAATTTCTTTCAAGTCGAAAAAGTAGTTGGTGGCCCAGAGAGTGCAGCAGTCAATAAGCACAACACGCCCTTCCACCTGGTGCCGACTCAGTTCTTTCTCCTCCTCAATATTAGTCCATTGAGGGCCGCGTCTTTCTTGGTGAACCTTCACCCGCTGTGCAAAATCATCGTCCCAAATGCGTGAGGTAGCCATATAAACAGGCTGGCTGGAGAGCGACAAGGCCATATTCTCCGCAAACGCACTCTTCCCCGAACGCTGTCCACCCGTAATCAGAACAATTCTTTTTTCCAACTGCATCATAAAATCTTTTTAATTTCGTTCAACGCGTTAACAATAAAGTCCACCTTTTTCGGAGGTACAAAATTCTGGTCCCAGCGGTTGAACAACAGGGTATCGATACCTGCATTCATAGCTCCCAGCATATCAGTGTCGAAGTTGTCGCCAATCATAAGGGTGTTGGCTTTACAGGCTTTGCTTTTTAGTAGGGCAAAGTCGAAAAACTGTTTTGAAGGTTTGTTTGCACCTGCATCTTCGCTAAGGATGACCGTATCGAAGTATTTTTCCATGTGTGCGTTGCGCAGTTTCTTGAATTGGACTTCGTGGAAACCGTTACTACACAGGTGTAGGCGGTAGCCCTTGTCGGTCAGGTAGTCGAGTAGGTCGTGGGCGCCTTCCACCACAATAGTAAAAGAGGTGCAGAGGTCGAGAAACTTGTCGCTCATAGAAAGGCACATCTCATCGTCAATATGGTCGAAATTACCAACACTTAGAGGGCGTTTAAAACGTTCAACAATCAGGTAATCGCGACTGATGAGCCCTTTTGAGTATTCCCCCCACAGTTGTACATTTGTTTTCCAATACTCGTTAAAGAACACATCGGGAGATGTGAAATGCTCGTCGAGGTGGCACACGCTGTAGAGTTCCTTAAGCGCTCTCTGTGCACTGCCGCGTGTGTCGTATAGCGTATCGTCGAAATCGATAAATAGGTCGGTGTATTGTTTCATGAAACGGTCATAATTTTTCTAAATCGATATCAAATCTACAGTTTTTCTGGTCAAAGCAGATACCCTCTAAGTTAAAATATTTGCCAATGGTACCGTTATGGCATAGTTCGTGTGTGGGGCCGTGGGCAAATCCGAGTTCTTTGTCGAGCAGCCATGCCTGGTCTGCAACTTGTAGCATGTGTTCCATGTCGTGACTGGAAATCAATACGGTTTTCCCGAGTTTTCGGGTTAGTGTACGCAGCAGTTGCAGCAGCTTTATCTTACTGGCGTAGTCGAGGAAGGCCGAAGGCTCGTCCATAAGAATGATGGGAGTTTCCTGCACAACCGCCTTGGCAATCATCACTTTTTGGCGTTCACCGTCAGAGAGAGTCTGCATCTTGCGGTCGACAAGGTCGGCAATGCCAATCAGGGCAATACTCTGGTCTATTTTTTCAGTGTCGGCATCGTCAAGTTTACCCCAGAAACCCGTATAGGGGGTGCGACCGAGGGCAATCACCTCATAGGCGGTCATATCTTCCGTGCGGACTGTATCGGTTAGTACAATGCTCACCAGTTTTGAAATTTCTCTGATGCTGTACGTTCCCTTTTCCTTTCCTGCAATAATCACTTCACCCGACAATGTGGGTAAGAGGGAGCATAGCGAGCGCAACAAGGTCGACTTCCCCGAGCCGTTTTTACCAAGCAGGCAGGTAAGTTCCCCCTTTTTGAGCTGTGCATTCAAGTCTCTATAGAGTACGGTTTCGTTTCGGGTGCTTTTGTAACCGATGGAAAGATTCCTTGTTTCTAGAATAGTGTTGTGCATAGGCAGAGAATAACCGTTGTTAGTAGTATACAGGCAATTTCAGCACCCAAACATACCGAAATGCTAGTATGCAAGTCGGTATCGTCTAAATCCCTATAATGTGTGCCGATATAGGGCTTGTTGAATTTTTCACCAAAATAGTTGTGTGGACCACCGAACTGACAATCTAAGATGCCGGCAAGTGCCGCTTCTGGCCATCCGCTGTTTGGCGAGGCGTGTTCAGGTCCGAATGTACGGACAAACTTCCAAAGCGGGAAGAAAGCAGTGATGCTGCGTTTGCGCAGGCTGTTGGCAACCAGCATAAGCAGAGCGGTAAGTCTGGCAGGCAGGTAGTTGGCGATGTCGTCGATATGGGCGGCCCAACAGCCGAAGTCTTTATATCTGGCATTTTGGTAGCCAATCATAGAATCCATTGTGTTAATCATTTTGTAGGTCAGCATTCCGGGTACTCCCAACAAAAGGAACCAGAAGATGGGAGCGACGACACCATCGCTCAAATTTTCAGCAAGGGTCTCGAGCGCGGCTGTCTTAACCTCGTTTGCAGATAGTTCGCTAGTGTCTCTGCCTACAATGCGTGCAACCTGTCTGCGCCCTTCCAACAAACCTCTTCCAAGCGCACCGAAAACCATCTCTACCTCTTTCCGAAGGGTATGGCCCGCCAGACAGAAGAAGACCAGCACAGTTTTCAGCAGTACGGTTACAATGGTGGTCAGGAGGTTTTCACCTGCAATCGAGACAGTCATTTTCTGCAACAACCAACCGAAGGTGAAGGTCAGCACAACACTAACTAGGGCAAATGTGGCACCTTTGGTCATACGATACCGGTTACGGTTGAGCTTTTTCTCGAAAAAAGCGATCCATTTGCCCATGTAGACCACCGGATGGGGCAGTTTTTCCGGGTCGCCGAATTTCAAGTCGAGCAACCAGCCAGCGAATAGTGGTAAAAGGTAGTCTATAAAGAGTTTTTCCATTGTTCAATACCCTTTACAAGATTCACGTTTTCGCTGTGTGACTGTACAGCAACACGGAAGAAGGAGTCGTCTAGTCCCCAAAAGTTGGACGCGTCGCGAATCAAGATTCCGTGTCGGGTTGCCAAAAATTCCTTTAATTCTTTAGCGCTTCCACATCGGCACGCAACCAGCATAAAATGGCAGTCGGTAGGTTGCACCTCTAGAAAACGGGTGTCAGCTAGTGCTTTCGACAAGTATTTCACCTCGTTGAACAGCTCTAGTAGGTTGATGTTGTACTGGTGCTGGTTCTTCAGCAGGTATTTGCCTGCACAGATGGCCATTTGGTTGACCGACCAGGGCATACGCTGTGACTTGATTTTTGAAAGCAAGACCCGGTTGCCGGTGATGAAGCCCAAACGGAGTCCGGGTATAGCGAACCTTTTCGTCATGGAGTGTAGGAGAAGCACGTTCTTGTATTTTGCCGCCTCTCTGCAACTTGGTAAAGGAAGATTGGTGAAGGGGGCGTAACTGCTGTCGATGATAAAAAACGTTTGGGAGTTGGCGAGTATGACCTGCTCTAGTTGTTCAAGGGGGGTGACACGGCCGGTCGGATTGTTCGGGTTGCACAGCCATACCATTTGCAGGTCGTTTGTTACCTGTTGCAAGTCGGTCAAATATCTGACATTGTGGTGGTGCATTTGGCAGGCATCGCCATATTCCGAAAACGTAGGCCCTACGATGGCCGAGTTTGAGTGGCTGAATGCTTGTGCAATAAGGTAGATGGCCTCGGTAGCACCGTTTGTGACCATTAGTTCGTCCCTGTTGATTCCTAGTTGAAGGGAGAGGTCTTGTTCCAGACTCGAAGCATCGGCTTCGGGGTAGTTCGCAATTGTCGGCAACTGTTCAGACAGAAACTTGTAGAGTCCGTCGTGGCAGAAGTGGTTGTATGTATTAGCACTGAAATTACTGCTGATGTTGCTGTAATCGTATATGTCGTCACCATGTCCCTTTATCATAAGCTCTCATCTGAAATAATGCGGTAAATTTGTGGTATGTCAACGTAATTGCGGACATGCTGTGCCAGCAATTCGTATTGTTGGTCTTTGAAAGTGTCGAGGTCGATTGTTGGCTGTTGCTGTAAGTCGATACCATCGGCAATTTGGTTTATAACCGCCATGTTGTCGAGGAATCCGTGTACGTAGGTTCCCCAGCAGTTTCCCTCGTTCACAACCAACTGGTCGGTTGTACTTCGGCCTTGGTGAATCTCGTACCCTTTGCACTTGCAGCCATTGAACTCGAATTCCACCTGACGGGTTATTTTTTCGGCGGTCATTGTCGTATCGAAAGAGAGAAGGCCAAGTCCTGGCAGGCTCTTCAGGCTACCCTCAATACCATCGGGGTCGTTCACAGTCTGGCCCAACATCTGGAAGCCCCCACAAATGCCTATAATCTTCTTACCGTCCCTATGTGCGCGGATAATGGCGTTTGCCATTCCCTGACGGCGTAGCCAGTAGAGGTCGTCGATGGTCGACTTCGTTCCGGGAAGGATGATGATGTCGGCTGCCGCTATGTCGTCGGCATTGTTTGTGTAGAAAAGGTTGAATCTGTCGTCGCGCTCCAATACGTCGAAATCGGTAAAATTGCTGATATGCCTTAAAAGGACGACCGCTACGTTGATTTTCTGACTGGTAGCCGTGCGGTGTTTATGTTCGAGTTGTACACTGTCTTCCGCATCAATAGCAATGTTGGTGTACATGGGTACAACTCCTAATACAGGCACCTTGCAGATGTCTTCCAACAATTTCCGTCCTTCTTCGAACAACTTGATGTCGCCCCTGAATTTGTTGACAATAATGCCCTTAATACGTTTCCGGTCTTCTTCGGTTTGCAGCATGATGCTACCGTAACAAGACGCAAAAACACCACCCCGGTCAATATCGGCCACCAGAATAACATCGGCATTAGCATACCGGGCCATCGGCATGTTTACCAGGTCAGAATCTCGAAGGTTGATTTCAGAGATACTTCCGGCACCTTCTAGAACAATCGGGTTGTAGTTACCCGATATTCTGTCGAAAGCGGTTTGTACGGCTTGGCGTAGCTCGCCCCGCCCCTCTTTTCTGAAATACTCGTAAGCGGAACGGTTGCCAATGGGTTTACCGTTTAACACCACTTGTGTGGTATGTTCAGAATTCGGTTTCAGCAGCAGCGGGTTCATATCGGTATGTGGCGGCAGTTTGCAGGCTTCGGCCTGTACAGCCTGTGCCCGGCCAATTTCTTTGCCGTCGGGGGTAACGAAAGAGTTGAGGGCCATGTTCTGCGCCTTGAAAGGGGCTGGTTGGTAGCCGTCTTGTAGGAAAATACGGCATAGGGCCGTCGCCAAAACGCTTTTCCCGACATCGCTGCCTGTACCGACCAGCATTATAGGGTGTAGGGGTTTCTTGCTCATAATTTCATCAGTTCTTTCAACCAGGTATTTTCAAATCCCTTCTCTGCCCAATACCAGTGCGTGTAGCCTGCTATGGTACGTTTAAACTGGTAGATGGCAGTAGTAACAGGTTCGCCATTGGCAGAAGTCTGGCACTGTTTGACAACGACATCACCACTCAAATTGGTGGTGTCGATGTCGGAATAGTGGAACTCGTGCCCGTGCAGCTCTATTCCGTTTACCAGCATCGAGCGGTAGCCTAAGTGCAGGTGTGCGTTCTGCATAGAGGCATTCATGTTGAAGACTCCACACATCTCGTTACCGTCTATCTCGTTGCAGAGGTACATAAATCCGCCACATTCGGCAAAAGTCAGTCCACCTTGCTCTACATACGTCCGAATGCTTTGTCGCATACCGCTGTTAGCCGACAGGGCAGGAGCATAGAGCTCGGGGTAACCGCCAGGAAGGTATAGCAGGTCGCACAGAGGTAGCTGGCTGTCGCCGATGGGAGAGAAAAAACGTAAATCTCCCAGACGTGCCAATGCGTCGGTGTTCGCCTTGTAGGTAAAATTGAACGCTTCGTCTTTTGCAACTGCTATGTTCATAAATCCAGTAATTTTTTTAAGTTGACATGTGCCTCAACCTCGTTGGCCGCCAGTTGAATCAGTTGTTCCATTTTTTCTTGTTCTGAGATGGTCAGCCCCAAATGCCGGTTTGGAATCCGCAATGCGGTGTTACGCGGCACATATCCCAGACATTCGGTTCCGGCATCTAGACAAGCCTCCTTCAGAAAGTTGTAGTGTCTTTCCGACGCAACCTTGTTGAAGATGACCCCGGCCAGTTTCAGCCGGTGGTCGAAGTGCTTGAAGCCGTATATAAGCGGACTAACGCTATACGCGACCGATTGCGCGTTGACAATGAGTATAACAGGGATGTCTAGCCCAATAGCCAGTTCGGCGCTACTGCCTTTCTGTTTGTTATACCCGTCGAAAAGTCCCATCACGCCTTCCACAACTCTAATGTCGGCGTCGGAACCGTAATAGTCGAAACAGTTCTTAATGTGTTCCTCGGAAGCCATAAAGGCATCGAGGTTGACCGAGTCGCGCCGAGCGGCCAATTTGTGGAAAACTGGGTCAATGTAGTCGGGTCCGCATTTGTAGGGCTGTACTTTAAGCCCCATGTTGCTCAAAGCACGCAGAAGTCCCATACAGCACGTCGTCTTGCCACTGTTCGAAGTGGCGGCACCTATCAAAAAGTCTTTCATTTTCTGTTCCGTTTCAGTATAACTTTTAGGGCAACCGGAGCGCCAATCAGTGCGGTAACCGAGTTGATTGGAAGCGCCCCCTCGTAGCCGGGCATACGGGCAATAAGGTTGCACAATAGGGCAATAGATGCACCACAGAGCAGCGTTGCTGGCAACAGAATACGGTGGTCGGCTGTGCATAGCAATGCCCTGCATAGATGCGGTACTGCCAGACCGATAAACATAATGGGGCCGCAATAGGCTGTCACCAGTGCCACTAGAATACCAGAAACTACAATAATGCAGAGTCTGGCTTTACGTATATCCAAACCCAGATTTACGGCATATTGTTCGCCTAAAAGCAGTTGGTTCAGCGGCTTGGCCAGAAGCATGCTAATGGGTAGCATAACGCCCATCAGTGACAGAAATACGGTGATTTGTCCGCCAGTTATTTTCGAGAAAGACCCTAATCCCCATATAACATAGGCTCTTACGTCTTCTTCCGAAGAAAAGTATTTCAGTATGCCTGTTATGGCACTGGCTATGTAGCCGATGAGTACACCCACAATCAGCAATGTGACGTATCCCTCGAAACGCTGCGAGAGATAAACAATAAGAACCATAACAGAAACAGCGCCTGCAATGGCGGCAACTATGATAGCCGAATTTCCGACGAGGCCGAACTGGCTGATGACGCTACCGCCAATTGTTCCGTTTACCAGCACTACGAACGCCACACCCAAACTGGCCGCACTGGAAACACCCAATACCGAAGGACCTGCAAGCGGGTTGTGGAACAATGTTTGCATTTGCAGACCGGCAACCGAAAGGGCTGCTCCGCAAGTTAGTGCTGTAAGTGTTTGCGGCAGCCGCGTTTTCAGCACGATGTTGTTCCACGCTAGGTCGTCGCTCTCGTTGCCAATCAAGATGTTAAAAACGTCGCTAACGGGAATGCTGACTGTGCCGATAATCAGGTTGAGCACTACCAGAAGCGGAATGCTCAACAAAAGCAGTGTCATTATACTTGGTCGTCGCATATCAGTTTAACTATTAATTCACCATTTGTAAAAATTTTGGCGCAGTGGTAGTAGCATAACTCCTTAATTTTGTTGAAGAACGAGTCTGGCATACAGTTCCACAGGTCTCTGGCCATATTAATTCCGTCTATTTTGTCGGCATCGGGTCCGGCTATCGATTTCAAGAACGCCTTGTTCATCTGCACTTTGTGCGAGTGCGTGTTCATGTGTCCTTCGGCCAGTTTAACGGCTTTACCAATCATTATTCCCATCACCACCTTGTGAAAACCCAAGTCTTGAGCCAGTTCAAGGGCCTCACCCACAAAGTTGCCATAATGGATGCAGCGGATGTCGTCTTGCTGGCGTATGGCCGTTTCTCCCTTTTTACCAGAAACTAGTCCGATTTCGGTGCAGCCAATGGCTTTTGCTACTTCAAACTCTCGTTTAAGGCTTCGTACAAAAGCTTCATTGCTAAGAGGATAAACAATTCCAGAAGTGCCGATAATGCTGATGCCGCCAACAACCCCTACTTTGTGGTTGAGGGTGCGTTTTGCCAGTTCCTCTCCGTTTTCAACCGCAATGGTGATTTCGCATCCCTGGTTGGTAAGTTGTCTGACTTCGGCCTCCATCATAGCCCTAGGAGTAGGGTTGACAGCAGGTCCGTTAACAGGAATACCGAGACCGGGTAATGTGACAACGCCAACTCCCCGACCTTGTTTGAACACAATGTCGTTATTCGTAGTCAATACAACCGTAGAAGTGATTCTGCATCCTCTGGTGACGTCGGGGTCGTCGCTGAAATCTTTGACCACCGAAGCGGAACCTTTCGCCTCTATTTGCACAGGAATAGACATAATCTCACCATCGGGAAGTGAGAAATCGATAGTTTCAGGCGTCTCGTCGTATAAGAGCGATAGAAGCGCGGCCTTAGTTGCCGCAGTGGCGCAAGCACCAGTAGTGAATCCGGTTTTCAGTTGAAAAAATCCGGGTACCATAGTCTCCAGTGCTTTTCGCAAACCAATCTTTCCTGTCACGTAGGTCCAACTCTGAGGTAGAGGCGGACGCTTTACCACGTAGACGCGAATGCCCAACTGCAAGGCGGCCTTTACTTTCTGTTCAAAACCACCGCTTTCTCCGCTTTCTTTTGTAATAATGGCGTCGCAACCAATGTTCCGCATTAAAAGCGCCTCTTCTTCCAGTGTAGGCAGGGTGTGCTGTTCGTTGTAGAAGAGCAGTCTGCTGGTGGGGAAACCGGCTGAAACGGCCGAATCGATGCTTTCCTTACGGTTGAGGATGCGGAAGAACGAGGGAATGTGTTGCCAGAAATCTTTTAGTTTGCTGATGGTGTTTGTGCCAGTCAGGGCTAGTAGTTTCTCCACACCGTCTTCCCGCATTTTTTCGATGGCTTCCCGATAGTCTTTGCAGTAGGTGACACCGCTGATTTTTGTATCGAAATTTCTTTGTAATCTGATAGTTGGAAGTCCCAATCCAGCAATGGTCCGATGCAGATTTTCTGCAAAAGGGTGTGCGGCATCAACAATACAGCGTATTGCGTGCGTTTTGCAGAAATCCGTCATTTCAGCTTCGGTCATGGCTCCAGCAAGGCGCACCCCATGCTGCAACTCTACTTGCTGCATACTGCTTTTAGTAGAGTAGTAGAAGGTGCCTTCAGCTTGTTCGCACACTTCAACGGCCATTCTGCCTTCTGTGGTACCTCCGAAAATCAAGATCATTCTTTAGCCTTTCTGTATAGATGTGCGAAATGTTTATCGTAAAGTTTACTCAACCCTTCGCGGTTATCGATAGCCTCACCGACAACAATCATAGTGGTGAGTTTCAAATTGTTGCTGGTAAGTAGGTGGGCCAAATCTTTCAGTTGCCCGCGGTAGATGCGCTGTTCCTTCCAAGTGAGTTTGTAGCAGGCTGCAACAGGTGTTTCGGGTGGGTAACCGCCCTCAAGCAGTTCGGTTTGTACTTGTTCGGCAATTCCAGCCGATAGAAAGATGCAAATAGTGGACTGGTGTTGGGCCAACAGTCGCAGTTTTTCTTTTTCGGGCATAGGGGTGCGCCCCTCGCCACGGGTTAAGATAATCGTCTGGCAGCGTTCTGGAATAGTGAACTGGCTTCGTAATTCGGCAGCGGCAGCCTGAAATGAGGAAATGCCTGGCGTTATATGGTAGTCCATATGGTATTTGTCGAAAAAGGCCATTTGTTCCTGTATGGCGCCATAGATGCAGGGGTCGCCAGTATGCAGACGCACCACCAATTTATGGTTGTCGTAAAATTCCTTCATAAGGGCGAACTGCTCTTCAAGGTCTAGTTCGGCACTGCTGCGTATTACAGCACCGGGTTTCGCCCCTCGGGTCAGCTCTTTAGGGACTAGACTGCCAGCATATAGGATTAAGTCGGCCTGACTGATGAAACGTTGTCCCCGTACACTGACCAGTTCAGGGTCGCCAGGTCCTGCACCCACAATTTCTATGTGTCCTTCCGGTTTCTGAAGGGTTAGAGCAAAAGTGTAGTTGTAACCATCGGTATTCACTTTTTGTTTGGGAACTACCAGCTGGCCACCTTCGGCCAGGGCGGCTGCCTCGGCAACACCGTAACAGCCCGTCACTTCGTAAACCTTTTCGCTTGGGTTAGGGACCTCTATTTCTGCTAGTTCCTTGGCCGTATATATATGCTGTTTGGCATTTGGCAGCAGTTTACACAACTCTGCCAGCATCGGTTCGTCTTTTTTCAGTTCTATTGTCGCTATCGATGCAATAGACTGAACGGCCAATCCGGTTTCCGTAATTTTTCCGACTAGCGATGTGGCCAAATGGGCAGGCACGTTTTTCTGGCAGCCCACCCCCAGGTGAATACATTGTGGAAAGTATTGTAAATGTAGGCCTTCGTGGCAATACGGACTAACTGCAATTACAACATCGAAGGATGCACTGCTCTGGGTATACGACTGGAACGAACTGAATAAGTGGACGTGTGGCGGACACGAAGACTGAAGGTGTCGTGTCCCCTCGTCGTCCCACTCTAGCACTAGTGCGGTAGGCTTTTTATTAACGAAGTTGGCAATAACCTCATTCATTTTGTTGCGTGATAATCGCGTCATCTGCCAGCCGTACGTTTTTGCCAAAGTGTCGAGCGGCCAGAGACCGGTATTGTCGCTTTGGGTTGTTATAACAGCTTGTGCGCCTATAATTGCGGCAATTTTCCGTGCAAGGTCGTTAGCGCCGCCAACATGTCCGCCAATTACTGGTATGACCCATTTGCCCGTTGTGTCAACACACACCACAGCCGGGTCGGTGTACTTGTCGGAAACAAGACACTGCAATTTGCGTACACAGATGCCGAGGGCCCCAATAAAAACGACAGCGTCGGTATCGGCATCGCCCAACTCCGCCGCTATTTTTTCAGCAAGGAGTCTGCCAGTTTCGTTGATGTGCTCGTATTTGATCATTGCGCTTTCAGTATTGTAATGGTGTTGTTGTCGTCGACGGTCAGTTTGTAGACTTCAGACCAGGTCATTCCCACACTAGTTACTCCTTCTTTGAAGAGTTCTAGGCTTTCTTCGCTAACAGAATTGAAAACAATGCATCCGTCAGTCGCCATAACGCTTTTAATTTTCGCAACCATAGGTAGCAATTGCCCTCCGTGTCCGCCAATAAAGACAGCATCGGGCTGAGGGTATGCCGAAAGGTCGGTTGACATAAAATCGGCAATAACGGGGGTTATGCCCAGAGCGCCAAAATGTCTGGCATTCTGTTGTATAAGTAGTTCGCCTTCCGTTCTGACCTCAAAAGCTGTGATGTGCAGATGTGGGAAACGTAGCTTGGCCTCAATGCTGATGCTGCCCGTACAGAACCCGACATCCCAAAATGTTTTTTTACCTACCAGGTCGAGCGCCGCCAACGAACACAGCCGGATAGGCATTTTGGTAATCATTTTTTTCCGACCGTTCAGTAAGCAGAACTCGCTGTCGGGCAAACCGAAAGGTATGTTTCTGTCGCTGGTCTTCTCCAACAACACGCAATTTGGAGTGGAGTAAGTGTACGTTTGGTTGTAAACACATACCCGTTCCTCTAGTTCGTTGCCCAACTTTTCACCCACATACATATTGTAGTTAGTGTAGCCGTAGTCGGTCATCCGTTGCCATATTTGGTGCGGTGTCTTGTTGTGGTCGGTTAGGCAACCAATCAAACTTTGTCCCTCAATCAAGGCTTTGTCTAGTTCGTCCCATGGTCTGCCGGTGAGCGAAACTGTAACCAGATGGTTGTAGGGCATGTTCAGTCTGTGCGCAAGCAGTTGGATGGAGTTGAACGAAGGAATAACGGTTATGTCGCAGTCTTTACACTCGCGTTGTACAGTGGCGGCAAACCCGTAGAACAGCGGATCGCCCGAGGCAAATATAACCACCTCGGTATGTTGGGCATATTGGTCGAACACCTTCGAGAGAGGCACGGTAATAGTAATCCACTCCGCATTTTCGGGTAGTAGCGGCCTGACAATCTCGTAGTGGCGCCTACCGCCGGAAAAAACACGGTGGCAACGTATTGCAGCCTCAACTTCAGGCGGAAACCATTGCCCGTGTTTGTCGCTGATTCCTATTATGATACATTTCTGCATAGGCTACACATCTCTTCCTGGTTCTAACTGTTCGGCATCGGGAAAGGTCAGTACACTGTTAACCAGTGTAGCCGCCAGATTGCTGCCGCCTTTACGGCCGTCGATCAGTATTTTGGGTATTTGGACAAACGGCTTGATTGCGTGTTTGCTCTCTTCTACATGGACAAATCCGACTGGAGCACCGATAACTCCGGCAGGGCTTACTTTCTGTTTCCGAATCAGGTCACAGAGTTCGAGCAGGGCAGTCGGAGCGTTACCGAAGGCATAGAGGGCCGTGGGGTGCTCCTCGGCAGCAATTCGCATACCCGCTTGTGCCCGTGTAATATCCAGCTCTTCCGACATGGTCATAACCCGAGGGTCGTTGATGTAGCAGACCACCTCAATACCCAAGCGTTGGAGCGCCCCTTTGCGTATACCGCTGGCCACCATGGTAACGTCGGTAACAATAGTCTTTATTTCGCCATTGACAACTTTCTGGTACATTCTGCCAGTTGCGTTATCGTCCATCCACAGCAGGTTTTCCATGTCGAAATCGGCTGTAGTGTGAATGGCGTGGAGCAAAGGCCACAGGCGGTAGAGGGGAACATCCGGATTTTTCAGTTCCTTTTTTATAGTCCGGAACGATTCAATCATAATCGACTGACCAACTCCATACTTTTTCCCTCCATTATCGTCTTTCAGGCTGCCATAATAGCCGCGGGGGGTGACAAACATACTGCCAAAACAGAACGATTGGCTGTTACCGATAATAACAACGGTAAACATGTCAACATCGTTCGGATCAAAATTTTCGAGAGTCGTGACAACAACTTTCTGTTCGTCACGACCGGCTTGTCTGACATACCCCATTGGAGTGTTGCCCTTCCGTTCTTTTAGAAAAAGTTCTTTTAGACGGAAAAGTTGCCAATAGCGGCCGACACTTTTCGGATTATAGACGGCCGTTACAAAGTCGGCTTGGGCGGCCGCACATATTCTTTTCTCAATCAGTTTCCAAGGTGTCATCAGGTCGCTAAGCGATATGACGCAGAAATCGTGACCGATAGGCGCACCCAACAGTGCAGCCGCTTTTTGAAACGCACTAATGCCGGGCAGTACCTCTACTTCAATATCGGCCCCCGACTTACATTTCATTTCGCAGATAAGTGGAGCCATACCATAAATGCCGGCGTCACCGCTCGAAATTACACAGACCGTCTTTCCCTGTATGGCATAGTCGATAGCCATCTGGGCCCGTTCCTGTTCTTTCTTCATGCCGGTGTCGATGCAGACGGCATCGGTATGCAGGTAGGGCTCTATAAACTGGAAATAGTATTTATAGCCCACAATAACCTCGCTGTTTTTAATGGCGGTAAGCACAGCGGGAGTTATATCATCAGCTGATCCGGGTCCGATTCCTGCAACGTATATCTTCATACTTATTCTTTGAATTTAAGGGCGAGACTTACGCATAACGAACGACCAGGGCTGATTGTCGAGTAATTTGAACTCCAGTAACTGTCGTCAATTTTGTCGAACAGGTTCTCAATACCTATACCCGGTTCGAGGATGAACTGGTCGAAATGGAAGCTGTGGCGGGTAGTGAGGTCCCACTGTCCGTAGCCCGGTGCGTAACCATAGGTGCTACTGTAGCGCTTGTCTTGCGCATATCCGTTCAAACAGATGTTCAAGCCGTATCGACCCCATTTCTTATCCCATGTAGCGTTAATCTGACCGCTATTCCTTACACTCTTGTCAACAGGAGTCTTGGTAACCTCGTAGCTTTGCGACTCCGTGTTCAGCGTCTTGGTTTCAGCCTCGGTATCGATAAACGTATAGCTGCCACCCAAAGAGAAACCGGCAGGCAGATAGAGTTTCAGACTGAAATTAATGCCTCTGATTTCTGCTTTATCGATATTGCTGCGTTGCCTGATGGTAGTCCACCCCTCGTTATAGAGGCTGGTAAGCTCTGCGTTTGAATCGATCTCATACTGTGTCAGTGTACGGTAGTTAATCATATCTTCAATCTGGTTGATAAAAGCACTGACCCCCGACTTTATCCACTTGTTACCGTAGGCGAGGTTAAGATTCCAGAAGGTGTTTTTTTCTGGCTTCAAGTCGCGGTTGCTGATGGTGTACCTCGAAGATGTTTTCGCCTGGTCGGTAGCATATAGCTGTGACAGGGTTGGTGTTTTGTATCCACCGGCATAGCTGGCCCTGAACTGAAGTCCTTTGTGGTGGAGAAAACAGCCAATATTGGGTGTGAAATGGCTGCCAAAACTGTTGTTGTAGGTGTATCTGATGCCGGCAAGCGCCCCCAACCATTTTGTGACCTGTACCTCGTCTTGGAGGTAGATATTTTCGGAGTAGGAGTTTTCAGAAGTTATATTGTCGGTCTCGCTCTCCAGGTGTTCCTGAACAAAGTCTAAACCAGCCGACAATTGGTTGCGTTTGGTAAGTTGGAAGATACCTTTCAAATTTTCGTTCACGTAGCGCGTACGTTTCCTTATTTCGTCTTTAGCTTCTTCTTTATCGGTTTGCCAATAGTCGTATAGAGACGTGAAATTGTCGCAGTGCGCATCGAAAAACCATTGCATTTTGTTGGTCGGTTTCCACTCCAATCCGCCTCCATAGTCATACGATTTGTGGTGAAGGTCGTAGGTATAGGCTTTTTTCGACGTATAACTGTACACTTTCTTCTCCGTAGAGTCTTTTGACGACTTTTGGGTAAAATAGGTAGCATCTTGTGGCCGGTTGGTCACATAGTCGTAATAGTTGCCCCGCACATGTATATTCCACTTGTCGTTGAACTTCCATTTGAGTTTTTGGCTGATGTTCTCGCTTTTATAGCCGACCGACATGGGGCGTCCGGTCAGTTTAATAGTCTTCCTATCCCCCTCGTCGAACTCTTGGTAGTGGTTGTTCTGCCAGTTGTTGGCCTGTCGGTGGTTGAACGAAGTGTTTCCAGAAAATTTTCCAACATTATAGTCGACATTCACATCTTGGTTCAAACGGCCGTTGTTGAGCATTTTGGTGAAGGAAGTAGCTTCTACCTTGCTACTTTTATCGTTGGTGATGATGTTGATGACACCGGCAATAGCATCGCTGCCATAAAGCGCGCTGGCGGCACCGCTGAACACCTCGATGCGTTTTATGTTGTCGATGCTGATTCTATTCCAACGGTCGTCGCCACTGACGCGCTGTCCGTTCTCAAGAATAAGGATGTAGCTGTCGCTGATACCGTTGAAATTGATAAAAGTTCCCATTCCGTTGGTTTGGGTGGTGATGCTGGTTGTAAGTTGAGCCAAAGCGTCTTGCAAACTGGTGGCACCAATACTCTTCAGTTCGTCGGCATCAAGCACGCTGACGGCGACAGGTGAGTTTTCGGCGTAATGGCTCGTACCTGTACCAGTAACAACAACTTGGTTCAGTAGTTGGGCTTCTCCTTCAGTAGTTGGTTGCGCATACGTGTTCAGAGTGCAGAGAAGACAGCCTGAAAGTATGTGGTGAATATTCCTCTTCATTTGTCTGGCCAATGCTTATTTTATCAGTTTATAATAGTGTGGAGTATAGTGTGGAAGCATGTCGGGGTGAAATGCTTTCACAAAGTCGGCCAGCAGGAAGTGGGGTTGCACACCGGCTAGCTCACGGTAAGGCGTTTTTGCCAAGTTGCAGAACAGCACTTTACCATTCTTGTAGGCATCCATAGTTGTGTAGCGCTCATCTTCAGCCGCGAGCGTTTTTAATGTGTATTCGCCGTCAAATGAACCGTCGGTCTGCCAGAAGTCGGCATGGATGCCTTTAGCGTATACGCTTTCGAAATCGTGGGTAACACCGCCCGACTCTTGATTGTCGCCCATGACGTAGTTGGTACCAGCGTCTTTAAAGAGTTGCGCCATATAGCTTTTGCCGCCCACAAAGTACCAGCCGTCCCTAATTTGTCGTCCGCTAACAATGGTAGGCAGTTTTTTGCCGCCTTTCTTCTTCGCAATTTCCTTTTTCAGCGTATTGTATTTTTTCTCTATGTCGGCGAAAACGGCGTTTGCCCTTTTTGTCTCGCCTGTTAGTAATCCAACCAGCTTTATCCATTCTGCTTGTCCAAGTGGATTGGTTTCCTTATAGCCATGATGATGGATTAAAGGTATGCCACAGTCTTTAAGCGATTCGAACCCGCCATGTTTCGACGCGGAAACAAAGATAAAATCGGGTTTTGCCGCAATTACTGTTTCCATATCGAAGTTTCCTTCTTTCCCGATTCTGACGGTTTTCCCCTCTTTAATTTGTTCTTTAATACGGTCGGAAAACAGGTTTTTCAACGAGTTCGTGCCGACAATCAGGTCTTCCAGGCCCAGAACCTCAAAATTGCCAAGTTGCAGCGCAGTGGTACAGACAAAACGCCTCGACGGTTTTGTGATGACAAATGTTTCGGTTTTCGAACTTTTTGCCGACGGGTCCGGATTGCTGATGGCAACATGTATGCCATCGCCCTTATAATCAACTTTCAGTCCTTTGGCATATTTAATGGAAATAGAGTCTCCATATTCATCGGTATGACAAAGGATAGAATCCTGATATTGGTATAAAAGGTCGGAAGCCGTCTCTCCACCATCGGCCATCATAGAGGCACACGATGAAAAGATAAGGGGTAGTGAGACAGAAAGAAAAAAATGCTTCATATTAAAAAACCAAGAATAGGACCAGAAGCATTTAGCACTGGTCCCATTCTTTTTTATTAGGAAATAACTAAACAAAAATTAATTCTTTAATCCTCAGGATACATTGAGTGGTAGTAGTCTTCCAACTCAACAGGATTCTTGGTGTGCTCGATCCACACCTTGCGGATGTCTTCAATTTCGAGCAGACCCTTAATATTGCATTTTGTAGTGTAACCCTTGTGAGAGAAGTACTCGTTCCAGCTGTTGTCTTCCGACTCTTCATCACTCTCATCCCAGTATTCGTCACCCTCACCGGCCATGTCGTTGTGAGCGTGGTCACCAGCAATAGACATAAGCGGATAAAGAATAACCTTGCCGCTCTCGAGGCCTGCGCTCTTCATACGGGCATACACATCCTGCTTGTAGTTGTCTGGCATATCAACAGTACCTACAAAGTAGTTTTTGCTGTATTTCTGCAAAGCCTCTTCCAACTGTGTATAACGGATGTTGGCCTTGTAGGTGTCGTAACTGTCGGGGTTGCCGTGACCCATAAAGGCAACTGCAGCCTTCTTTGCCTCAGACGAGTAGAGTTTGTTGATGATTTTTGCCACATTGTCTACGTCGTCGGTATTGTTCAACAGCGGAGTACCCAATTTGAGTGATACTTTTGACAAGTATTTGTCGTCTAGATCGCCCAGACTGTTGTTGGCAAAGTCCTTAATATAGTTGATGACACGGCTGTATTCCTCACCTGGAATAACCTGCAACGACTGAACAGTGATTTCTTCATACTTAGCCGAGCCGAAAGCGTGCAACCAGAAGTTTGGCGCATAGTAGTTACGACGTTCAGCCTTGTCGTCTCCACTGTCGTTGGCGTGTTCGCCAGCGGCTGCACGGTTGATGCAGATTGCGCTGCTGAACGACATATAGACGTCGCAGTCGGGGAACTGCTTTTTGTAGGCTTCAACTGTGTTGTCGAAGGCCTTGAATGCGTTCTGCCAAGTACTGCCGAAGGCAACTAGCAAAATAGCCTTGTTGTTTTTCTTACCAAGAATAACCTGGTTGTCGACCGCTTTCTGGTAAATAGAGTAGTTGTTTGTAACGCTCGCCTCTTCTTCGTCGTCAGAGCAACTACTGAAACCCATAGCCAGTGCTAACGAGGCTAGCACAGCGGCTGTTAATGATTTAATCTTCATCACTAAATGTTTTTGAGTTAGATATTTTTGTTGGTTTTATATTTTTTCCTTGATTGAACTTTATGCTGAAGCCTATGTAAAAGGTCCTGCCCGGATTGTTGGTGCCCAAGTGGTAAGGGTGCATCGTTTTGTCGATGTAGTTGAATAGGTTGTCGACACCGGCCTCTGCGCGGTACGACATCAGCTTCCCCTTTTTCGAAAAATCGTGTGTGGTATTTAACCTCCACAACTGGAAAGGTGCCCCGTCGCCGTTGTTCTGGTAGTAGCGTTTGCTGCTGCCCCTTGTGCTGAGGTTTACGCCAAGTTTGTAGACAGAGGTTAGGGCTTGGTTCCAGTTCACATATCCGTTCCACTTGTGGTGTGCCATACCGTCGATGGTGACCTCTATCAGTTTCTTCTTGCTTGCATTGTATTCGTGCGCCTTGGTGTCGAGGTAACTGTAGTTGCCCCCCACACTTAAATTTTTACAGATTTTATAGGTGATGTTCAGGTCTGCCCCCTGGGTTTGCGCATCTTCCATATTTTTATATTTACGGGCTATAACCTCACCACTTCCATCGCCAATATAGGCCGAAGTAGCATCAACCGGAATCTCGTCGACAGGTACGTTTACCAGCGTAATCATATTGTCGAGTTTGTTCAGGTACACAGTGGTTGACACTGTAAACTTGTCACCTCTGTATTCTGCACCAACGCTGTAGTAATTGCTTGTTTGTGGCTTCAAGTCTGTATTACCCATATTGAAATAGGTGCTTGAACCCATAACGTGCAGGTACCTGTAATAAAGTTCTTTAGTGGTAGGTGTTTTGAATCCCTGACTCCATCCCATGCGGAACCTGAAGTCTTTAACGGAAAACATGGCATTTATTTTTGGCGTCGCTCTAAAACCGAAGTTGCCATTTTCGTTCAACCGTAAGCCCCCTGTCAGATTCAGCCATGCAAACGGGTTGAACTCGTCTTGAAGGTAGAAGGAGCCAGTCCAGTCTCCGGCTGTCCCCCCCTCGGTCCTCATAGGCGCTTTAAGATAGTCGTAACGGTATTCTATCCCCGTCGAGAGCTTATTCTCTTTAGACAGGTTGAATACGCCCTTCACGTTGGCAATAATGCGCTGTTGGTCGCTTTGCAGGCTTTTCTGCCCTCTGAAGTAAGGGAAGTAGTTGGTAAAACGGCCCAAGGGGTCGTAACCGTCTGTAAGCGTAGTGGCTGTGTAGTTGTAGAAATAGGCGTGTTTGTTCCAGTCGACATCAGCGGAAAGCAGGTCGTTTTTGTTCAGTTTCCATTTCGAACCGACCGATGCCGACATGTTTTTATACATCAGGTCGTAGGTATATACGTCGCAGCTGGCGTAATGACCATCTTGGGGTCGGTAGATGTTCTTTTTGTGGTACGAACCATCGGCATAGACTTCAAAATTCTTATTAAAAGAGTAGGTGAGTCTTTCAGCGAGTTGCCAGTTCGTCCGTTCGTTCGAAGTCTTTTTTCGGGAGTCGTTAACCACTTTCCCTTCGGTGTATTCTTGAGTCGTATTTCTCCAACCGTCGTTATGTTGTAGCTGGAAGTTTGTGAAACTGTTGAGTTTCCCGTAGGTCAGTCCAACACCATTATGTTGCCGTATGTCGTTATAACATCCGTAACGAGTTGTATTTTCAAGATAGATACCTTCGTCGTGGTGTTTTTTTGTAATAATGTTGATGACACCAGCCATGGCATCGCTACCATATAGTGCCGATTGTGCCCCTTTTACGATTTCTATATGGTCGATGTTCAAGGGGTCAATTTGGCTAAGGTCGTTCTCGCCACCTACGTCGCCATGCAGTCTTTTCCCGTCAACAAGAATCAATATATAGCTGTTGCCCAATCCGTTAAGCTGTGCTTGGCTACCCATATCGCCTTCTTCAAAAGAAAAAGAAGCAGTCAGTCCACCAAGAATTTCCTCGATGGATTTACCTCCGTAGCTGTCGAGCGTTTTACGTGAGATGATTTCAGTTTGTACGGGCGCATTTTTTAGCAAATGCTCGGTACCCGTACCAGTTACTACAATTTCTTCAAGCGTCTCGACTTTTTCTTGAGCGAATGTAGCACATAGAAATCCGCCCGCTATATAGGCGAGTGTTGCCAATTTAAATTTTAATTTCATAAGTTGACTTCTCCAAATCCTGGGAGACAAATTAATCACTTAGTTAGAAGTGGCAGGTATTCTGACTCTCCTCAGAACCAAAGTCTTCCCGCTTTCGCAGTGACGTGTTTGTTGGTTCGTCGTTAATGGATTACAGCTGCAGGAACAGTTCAGGTTTCGCACCTGATTCCCTTGCACAAGGCGTGAATTTACACAACGCACGCTTGTTACCAAATCTGTTGCAAAATTAGAGAAAAATCTGTCCTAAAACATAGATTATTACAGATTTTCTTTCAAAATATTCAAAAAGCATTTAGAATCGTGATGTTTGTCAATGACTAACACGGAAGGAATGAATTTAAGATGTAGCTAACAATTTTTTCATTGTAGTCAGAGCCAGGGAATAATCAGATGCCTGAGATGAATGCGGAGTTAGAAAAAATATATCAAACAAAAAATTAACTGTTTGCCTTTGTATTGATTAAATTTAATTTTACATTTGCAGTAGTAATAGGGAAAACATTTGTATAGTTTCATCTATGCAGATTGTTTATATGAAGAAAAATAAATAATTATTTTACCATGGAATTAAAATCTATTATTTTGGGAGGAGCTTTTGCCTTGTCGGGAGCTATTTCGGTGATTGCGGATAATGCGTATGTCACCATTCAAATGAACGATGGAACAAAGAATTCTTATCTGTTGTCATCTGTTCCAAAAATCACACATTCTGCCGATAGTCTGATTGTTGAAGGCGATGCCTATGCATCGTTCTACTTAAACGACGTGGATTTCTTCAACTTTACGGAGTCTGATCTTACTTCTGTTCCTGTGTTGCAGGGAAATGAATTTCGTGTTGTCTATCTCGACAACCAGCATGTAAAGGTTGAGGGATTGGCTGCGGGTTCAACCGTATTGCTTTGTTCGGCATCGGGCACTGTTGTTAGTCAAAAGAAAGTATCAGACGGTGGAGTTGAACTCTTGTTGCCCCAAACATCGGGCGTGTACCTTTTGAAAGCAGACAAACAGATTGTTAAACTTGTTAAGAAATGAGATTATGAAGAAACTATTACTACTAACAGCCGGTACCTTTGCAACTGTTTTGTCGTCGGCTATGATTATGAAAATGTATTATCCCGATGGTACAACGCAGAAGTTCAACATCGACGATGTGAGCAAGGTCTCTTATGAGGGGAATGCGTCAAGCCGAAAGATTGTTGTGGAATATGGTAGTCAGACCGATACGTTGTCTGCCGTTGCCGACTCGGTTGTGTTCTTGAATGGTGAGATGCGGACTGCCAACGGACACGAGTATGTCGACTTGGGTCTTTCTTTCCTTTGGGCTGCCAATAATATCGGTGCTACCGATTATGCGCTTGGCGGAAAGTTCGCTTGGGCGGAAACCGAACCTTCGACCGATTATGAGTACCATTGGAAAGACTCTTATGACGATAGTAACTTAGATGAAACAAGTAAAAAGGGATTTTTCATCAAACACAGGCATAAATATACAAGTAGAACAATAGGTTGCGTCTTTTCGGACTATAGCACCAGATACGGTTCCGATGGTTTGACCAGGTTGCTGTCGGTCGACGATGCTGCCTATGTGAATTGGGGTCCTATGTGGTCGACTCCTTCTGATGATGCGTGGGAGGAACTGCTTGAAAACTGTACGTTCAAGTACTTTGAAGACTATCACGGACAGAGCGGTTACCTGCTTACCAGCACGGTTCCAGGATATGAGGACAAGTCTATTTTCCTCCCTGTGGAAATCGGTATGTTCAAAAACAATTCAGGAGAGTTTGTACCTTGCGAACAAAGCGTATATTGGACTAGTACGAAGAAGTCCGATGCTGTTGCTACTGACTTTAACCCCTATGCGGCCGATATTTGGGGCGTTTGTCTTCCGACTCCCGACGCTCAGTCTGGTTTCAGCAAAGACGGTGGAAAGCCTTTGAAGATGTGGGCTTCGTTCTCTAAGTCTTTGGCTGGCCATATCCGTCCGGTTATCCGTAAACGTTCGGTCGAAAAATACGGATTGAAATCGGCAAGTGCGAATGGTACTGAAACCTATAATGTGGTCTACCTCAATAGCGACCGTTTCAGCATTCTGAAAGTTGAAAGTGTGACCGAAGGTAAAGCAGCGGTTGGCTCTGCCGAGTTGCTGGAGAAACTACAGAAGCCTCAGGAAAACATGGTCTTCAGCCAGTGGTCGGCCGACCTGACTGCTGTAGACGAAGATCTTGTCGTGTATCCGATTTTTGTGACAGATACGCTCCACACCTATTACAAGGTGCGCATCTTATGTCCTGACACGATTCGTGCATTTTCAGAGGAACAGGGAACTATTGAGATTCTTGCACCTAACGATCCATACGACTCAATTTATGTGCGAGAAGGTGAGGATGTTGACTCTACATGGTTGGAATATAGCAAGAATATATTCTTGAATGGTTATAACATCAAACATGGTTTGAAACTTACCGATGTACATTCAGACATTGACATAACCTTCGAACGTATGGTGAACAGAGATTTCAGCGAACAGAAAGGAAAACACCAATTTGTTGACTTAGGTCTCTCAATCAATTGGGCAAGTGAAGATATAGACACGTATAGTATGCATATTTCCGCAGACTCGCTTAAAACACTGATAAATACAGGTGATGTTGCGACCCAACTTTGGGGCTCTGAGTGGCGTATGCCGACAATAGAAGAATTTCAGGAGTTAATTGACAATTGCTATATTGATAGAATTAGAGGATACTTCGATGAAAATGGAGAATATGTCGGTAGGACAGGATATCTATTTACCAGCAAAGTGCCAGGATTCGAAGGACGTACAATTTTCTTACGTGGAATTGAGCACATTATGGATTGTGGTCCTAGTCCATTAACTCTTGTATTAAATACTGAATATGCAACATCTACATTCTCTTTCGAGAATAAGGCTGGGTATATATTTGATGGTAATGGTGTTGTCAAAAATGAAGGCCACTATTATTCAATCAATTTGCGTGCCGTAACTGCAAAGTAAAATCATTTATTATAGAGAAAGAAAGCCACCAGATTTACTTTTCTGGTGGCTTTTTTATATGTCATATATTTTTCCTTGTGTTCTGTTATGTCTTCACCTCATTGTATGGGAAGTAGCTATATTTCATGTTGTTATAATCCATAATGTCTAAACAGATTTCGTTATACGAACTTTTTTTATCAAATAAACAATGATATTATATACTAATACAACATATGCAGTATAGACGAACGTCCAGTTTAGTTTGTTTATATAATACCATACTATACAGTCATTAGGAAACCATAGTAGATGGATGGTTTGACACAGTCTACTTACACTAGTTACATATGTATAAATAAATTCCCCATCGAAAGGATCTTCTGAAAACCATGAGTATAGAACATATATGTTATGTAAACAAACATAAAGAATTAAACTCTTTGATTTTTTATTTAATGCCAATGTCAATAGAAAAGAAATAACTGCAGGAAAAAATAAAACAACTGATAGATCATCGGAATATGCAATATGCCCATTATTAAGATACCCTCTTTCGACTAAGGAAGGTATATATATAAACTTATTAAAAAGGTAAAATGGAGTATTAAGCAGGTGAAACAAGCAATTAAATAAAATAAATACTATTATGACTTTTTTCATTCTTATGATCTTGTTTTACTTTTTGTGGGAAATCATTTGTATATGCAATATGAACGTCATTATACCAAACGTGTTCATTTTTCCTGAGTATGTAAGTTGTAAATCACTGTGACAAATAGCATCCTTTTACCAATTTTAATTTTATATTATATCTAATATCTAAGATGTTATAGTTGGAATAAATGGAGTCTTTAATCATTTTGAATGTAAAACTCCCACCATTATAATAATGGCAATAATCACTCACGTGATTAACTATAAAATAGTTATATTTCTCTTTATGTTGGGGAATGTTTAAGGAATAATGATGTTCTGACCCCATCAAACAGTAAGTATAATTCATTGCCCCATTTATATTTTTCAAATGAATTTCTCCATTATCCTCCATTTGATCTATGTATTTACCATCTTTGTACAAAGTGAACCCTAATACGACTTCGCCACAATCTAGAAATTTGATAGTTGTATCGTTCCCTTTTCTATAACCGCATTGTATGAACGGATAATCTAAACTATCACTTTTAAAATACAATGAATCTCTCTTCTTCTTATAGGATCCATGCGTATAGTAAGCAATACTATCAGTGCTATTGACAAATAAGAATGTTTTTCCTTTTTTCAGATATAATATAGAACTATTTATTCCGGCCATCTCATCTGGAAATGAAAATTTTCCATATCCTCCTACTATTGTGTTGCAACCAACGAAAATTAAACTTATGATAAAATAAATCAAGTTTCTCATTAGAATATCTCTAAATCTTTATATTTGTCGTTTCGGAGAAGGCTTCTTATGCCCCAAATGTTTTGATTGGGGGACTATGGCCGAAATGTGGGATAAATAACTCTTTTTGGGGGTAAGTGAAAGTGGCCTGGTACAGAAGCCGTAAAAGTCAAGACGGAAGTTCCAATGAATTATTCAAAATTCATCTTTTTCGTTTAGATGTAATCCTTCATCAATACAAGATAACACCATATTTATGTCATTGTCAAGTACTGCTTCATGCAACTTGTAAAATTTTCTTTTCTCATACTATTTTATTTAGATAAATTATCACACTATTGTATCTACTGTTGCGACCTAATTGGTGCGGTAAACACAACAGCCGTTAAGAGAGCAACTTTGGCGATGTTTTTCATTAAATTCCACTTTTTTGCAAAAGTAACATTTATGGATTCGCCACAACCAGATTCCAAAAGAAAAGTTTTCAACAGACAGGGTAATAAGTCACCAGATGCTAAATTGGTTGGCATTATAACACTGTTCACCAGCTGATTTGCCTATTTTCAAAAGTCGGTCTCTTTCTGTAAGATGTTTTTCCTTCTCACAGAGTCCTAGCGCAAAAATATAACCTTCCCTGTTTAAAATTCTGATTCCGTTTTTTAACACCGTCAAAGCGTAAAGTTCTTCAACGGGGAAACAGATTAATTCGTACGTAACATCAATTACAGCGGGCGAGTAGCCGTTTATGTACTTCACTCCACGTATATAAACACGTCCGTTTAGTGCCTCCCTGTCGAATCCTTCAACTATCGGGTCCTTCCACGAAAAAACAGTGTAGCCGTTTTGTTGTAGAAATCCTATAATGGACCATAGGTTATCCGCATTGCAGTCGGTGATAAAGTCGGCGTCGTGTGGCGGTTTGTCGAGTACTTCCGGAAAGGTGAGGTGTAAGCCCAGACTACCGCATAGAATACACTTATAATAGCTGGTGAGTTCACCGGCCATTCTTTCTAATTCAAAATATGGTGTCATAGCCTATAAAGTTAAATTATTAGACATTGTCTAAAGGCAGATTTGTATTGTGTAATATTTACACTGCTAAAATACGAAAAAAGGTTAACAAGACAAAATAACCCGGCGTAAAAAAGGTAAAATTATACTGAAATAAAGGGGTTGGAGAGAGAAATTGCCTAAGGAACTGAAGAATCTGCACCTTTTTAATTAAAAATGGTGCAATTTGTTTGTAGTGTGGTGCATATTGGTTATTTTTACGTACAAATTTACATGAACAACACTAAATATGCATTCTTTTGACTATTCGAATACGCCATGGCGCATGCTTTCGCCAGATGTTGTGAAGCTGCTTACCGCGTTGTATGAAGAAAAAGGTCGACAAGAGCTGTACTTCGAGACAGCACCAGATGCGTTGAATGCTTTAAAAAAACAGGCGCTGATTGAAAGTTCGCAATATGCCAATACCATTATGGGACGTGTTGCGACGACCGATCGTGTACGTGCCCTTGTGAGCAACAGTGCGGTTCCTGAAAACAAGCCAGAAGAAGAAATAGCGGGCTATAGAGAGGTATTGTCTACTATCTACCAGAACTATTCCTCGATTGTTATATGTCCACAAACAATTCTACAACTCCATAGGCAGTTGTTCGGTTATTCGGCCTCGGTAAAGGGGGGTGAATTTAAAGATGTGGACGACGTGTTGTTTGAGACCTGCGACGACGGGAAAAAGATGGAACGGTTTCGCACTGTGTCGGCTGAAAATACAGAAAAGGCGCTGAACGAACTCTGCAAGAACTTCAATGAGGCAATTATGGCTGGCACCTACGACCCTCTCCTCCTCATCTCACAGTTTGCGCTTGATTTCCTATGTATTCATCCGTTTCACGAAGGCTCGGGGCGCATTAGCCGTCTGCTTGTATTGCTTCTGCTTTACAAGGCAGGATTTTTCGCGGGTATGTACGTGAGTTTGGAGCGTATTCTTGAAAATTCGCGCGAAGTGTATTACGATGCGCTGAGGCGTTGCTCTAACGGATGGCACGAGAACAGTAACAACTACCTGCCGTTTGTACGCTACTTCCTCGGACTCTTCCTGAAAGTGTACCGCGACTTCAACGACAGGGTAGCGTCGAACAGGAAAGGCTCGTTGTCGAAAGCAGACCGCATCTGGATGGTCTTCGAGAAAAAGGTGGGACAAGTCCGCAAATCCGACATTTCTGCATTCTGTCCTGATGTGAGCCAGACGACCATCGAGCGTGCATTGTCGGACCTCCTAAAACAAAATATGATCATTAAGGTGGGCAATGGACGCGGAGCAGCTTATATAAAAAACATAGAAAAATAATTCGTTCATTTCGATATATAAAACAAATACAATAATAAATGGAAAAAAGACTATTACTCGGCGACGAGGCTATTGCCTTAGGTGCTATTCACGCTGGACTTAGCGGTGTTTACGCCTATCCGGGCACCCCTTCAACCGAGATTACTGAGTTCATCCAGTCTAATCCATTGGCTTTGGAACGCAACATTCACAGCCGTTGGAGTACAAACGAGAAAACAGCCATGGAGGCTGCGCTTGGTATGAGTTACGCAGGTAAACGTGCACTTGTATGTATGAAGCATGTGGGCATGAACGTATGTGCCGACGCTTTTGTCAACAGTGCTGTTACCGGGGTGAACGGAGGTTTGGTTGTACTTGCTGCCGACGATCCGAGCATGCACAGTAGCCAGAACGAGCAAGACAGCCGTTTTTACGGCAAGTTTGCCATGATTCCTATTTTCGAGCCTTCGAACCAGCAAGAGGCTTACGATATGATGTCGGCTGCTTTCGAACTGAGCGAATCGCTCAAACTGCCGGTATTGATGCGTGTGGTTACCCGTTTGGCGCACAGCCGCGCTGCCGTTGAAATTAAAGAGGCAGCTGCTGAGAACGGTTTGAACCCCGACACCGACCGCCATTGGGTATTGCTTCCTGGCATTGCCCGCAAACAGTATCTTTTACTGGTCGAGAAACAGAAGGACATGTTGAAGGCTGCCGAAGCTTCAAAATATAACGTCCTGAACAAAATAACTGGCAAGAAGACGGGTATTATTGCCTGTGGTATTGCCTACAACTACGTATGTGAGGCGGTAGGTCCGAATGTTCCTATCGTAAAAATTTCTCAATATCCACTGCCAGAAGACAAGATTCGTGAACTGGCAAGTGTTTGCGACGAACTGATTGTGTTTGAAGACGGCCAGCCTGTTGTAGAAAACGATATTCGTGGCCTGCTTGGGGCCAACTATTGTGTAAAAGGCCGCCTGACTGGTGACCTACCACGTACAGGTGAGCTTGATCCGGACAATGTGGCCAAGGCTTTGGGCGTGGCTGCAGAGTTGTCGTTCGGTACAGCCAAGAACCTCGCTAATCGTCCGCCACAATTGTGTAACGGCTGTGGTCACCGCGATGTTTACACCGCCCTCAACAAGGTGGCTGCCGAATATCCGAACCACCGTATATTTGGCGATATTGGTTGTTATACGCTTGGTGCGTTGCCTCCATTCCAGTCGTTGGCCAGCTGTGTCGACATGGGCGCCAGCATCACCATGGCAAAAGGAGCGGCAGACGCTGGTTTGTTCCCTTCTATTGCTGTAATTGGAGACTCAACTTTCACTCACAGCGGTATGACCGGACTGCTTGATGCGGTTAACGAGAACTCGAACATCACAGTGGTAATAAGCGACAACCTGACCACTGGTATGACTGGTGGACAAGACTCTGCCGGAACCAATAAGTTCGAAGCCATCTGTTTGGGTTTGGGCGTTGCTCCTGAACACGTGAGAGTGGTTGTTCCATTACCTAAGAACATGGATGAAATTACAAGAATTATCCGTGAAGAAATTGAATATAAGGGTGTCAGTGTCATCATTCCTCGTCGCGAGTGCATGCAGACATTGCAGCGTCATTTAAGAGAAAAGAAGAACAAGTAATGAAAAAAGATATTATTTTGTGTGGTGTAGGCGGACAGGGTATCCTTTCCATCGCCACAATCATCGGACAGGCTGCCACTGAGGCTGGTCTGTATTTGAAGCAGGCAGAAGTTCACGGCATGAGCCAGCGTGGCGGCGACGTGCAGAGTAACTTGCGCCTTAGCACCGAACCTATTTACAGCGACCTGATTCCAAAGGGTAAGGTAGACCTTATTGTTTCAATGGAACCGATGGAAGCCCTCCGTTATCTGCCTTATCTGGCGGCCGATGGTGTGGTGGTTACCAACAGCAAGAATTTCGTGAATATTCCTAACTATCCCGATGCTACTGCTATTGAGGCTGAATTGAAAGCATTGCCACACGCTGTGCTGCTCGACATTGAAGATCTGGCCCAGCAGACCCACAATCCGAAAGGCGCCAACATGGTGTTGCTCGGCAAAGTGGCCGCTCATCTCGGCATCCTTTCTGCCGACCAGTTGCGCAATGCGGTTGCACGAATTTTCCAGCGTAAGGGCGAGGCTGTAGTAGAGTCGAACCTAAAGGCTTTCGATTTAGGTCTTAACGCGTGATTTTCACAGGTGTGCCTGTGATAAGACTTTAAGCTAGTGAAAAGCTGGCGATAAAAGCCAAACAGATACATATTATAAAGATGGCGATCAACAATTCTGAATATTTCAATCCTGAAATCGAGACGATGTCTCGAGAGGAGATCAAGAAGTTACAGTTAGAGCGCTTGCAGAAGACAGTGCGCCACTGTATGAACTCTCCGTTTTATAAAAAACGTTTCGAAGAGGCTGGCCTAAAACCAGAAGATATAAAGACACTTGACGATGTCCGCAAGATTCCTTTCACTACGAAGCAGGACTTGCGCGACACTTATCCGTTCGGACTGGCCAGTGTGCCATTGTCAGAATGTGTGCGTCTTCACTCTAGTAGCGGAACCACTGGTAATCCGACCGTTATTCTTCACACCCAAAAAGACTTGGACGAATGGGCAAACGCAGTTGCCCGTTGTCTTTGGATGGTCGGCCTGAGACCAGACGACGTGTTCCAAAACTCGTCGGGTTATGGTATGTTTACTGGAGGTTTGGGCTTCCAGTATGGTGCGGAACGTTTGGGCATGCTTACTGTTCCTGCAGCTGCCGGTAACTCGCTCCGCCAGATTAAGTTCATTAAAGATTTCGGTACCACCGCTATCCACGCCATCCCTAGCTACCTTACCCGTCTGCACGAAGTAATGGAGCAGGAAGGTGTAGACCCACGCAAAGATACCAAACTGAAAGTCTTTGCTATTGGTGCGGAACCACACACCGAGGAACAGCGCAAACGTATTGAAGATATGTTCGGCGTAAAGGCGTACAACTCGTTTGGTATGAGTGAAATGTGCGGCCCTGGTGTGGCGTTTGAATGTAAAGAACAGAATGGACTTCATTTCTGGGAAGACTACTATATTGTAGAAATTGTAGACCCTGAGACGTTGGAGCCAGTTCCAGACGGACAAATTGGCGAATTGGTGCTTACCACTCTTAACCGCGAGGCTATGCCTTTGCTGCGTTACCGCACCCGCGATCTTACCCGTGTATTGCCAGGCGACTGTCCGTGTGGTAGAAAACACATCCGCCTCGACCGTATGAAAGGTAGAAGTGACGATATGATGGTTCTCCGTGGTGTGAACATCTTCCCAATTCAGATTGAAAAAATTTTGTTGAACTATCCGGAACTCAGCAGTAACTACCTCATTACCCTTACAACCGACAACGACAACGACAACATGACTGTTGATGTTGAACTCGCAAAAGAAGGGTTGACAGACAACCAGTTGAAAGATTTGGAAAAAGCGGTATGCCGTGCTCTGAAAGACGAGATTCTGCTAACTCCGCGCATTCACCTGCTTGTTGCCGGCACACTTCCTCAATCTGAGGGTAAGGCTGTCAGAGTTAAGGACCTCCGCAAAGTTTACCAATAAAACCGGCTGGTTGTGAAGATTACTCTGTTGCAGCGCGATATTGTATGGGGAAACCCCGCCGAAAATTTGAAGCGGGCGGGGGAAGCCCTTACAAGGCTTCCGAAAAGCGACCTGTATGTCCTGCCCGAAATGTTCAGCACGGGTTTTATTGCCGAGCCTTCTGGCGCGGCCGAAAACAATGGTGGTGAAACATTGGCTTGGATGAGGCAGACCGCCCAATTGCTCAACGCGGCAATTGCTGGTTCGGTGGCCGTTTCTACAGAGAAAGGCAACTGCAACCGTTTTTACTTTGTGAAACCCGATGGGACGGAGGTGTTTTACGACAAACGGCACCTGTTTACCTATGGGGGCGAAGATAAACGCTATACAGCTGGAACCGAAAGGGTTGTGGTGGAACACTGCGGTGTCCGTTTTATGCTTTCGGTGTGCTATGACCTACGGTTTCCCGTATGGTTGCGCAACCACGAAGACTACGACTGCCTGCTGGTTGTGGCCAGTTGGCCTATTGTGCGGTTGGGCGCATGGAACACGCTGTTGCACGCAAGGGCTATTGAGAACCAGTGCTATGTGTGTGGCGTGAACCGCGTAGGGAAAGACCCTGTTTGCGAATACAGCGGTGGTACGCAGTGCATCGACGCATACGGCAGAGACGTTGCAGTATGCGGGGCAGGCGAGGAAACGGCCATTACCGTTGAACTCGATATGGAAAAGTTAAACGCTTTCCGCAAGAAATTTCCAGTTCTAAAAGACAGAGACGTTTAAAATACGTTTTCAATACAAAATTTATATTCAATTGAATACTCCATTAGACTATCAGACAGTAACCGATGCCATAAACAGTATGGCGTTAGGCGATTTTTCAAGCGCAACCATTCGCGACATACAGGCTCTTTCGCGTTTGCTGGAAGAGAAAACAGGTCAGCCTATCATACACCTTGAAATGGGCGTGCCTGGCCTTAAACCATCTGAAATAGCCCTTAAGGCCGAACAAGAAGCTTTAGCAAACGGTTGTGCAACAATTTACCCTCCAAACGGGGGTATTCCCCGCCTTAAAAGCGCTGCTTCGCAATTTGTCAAGGCTTTCATTGGTATCGATATTGACCCTCTTTGCTGCGTAGCTACAGCAGGTAGTATGCAGGGTACATTCGCAACCTTTATGGCAATACACCATGCTACAGCTAACACGGCTAAAGATACTGTGCTGTTTATCCAGCCTGGTTTCCCGGTGCAGACTACCCAATGCGACGTAATAGGTTTAAAGCACGTTGGTTTAGATATTCACGATTTTCGTGGTGATAAACTCATCAAAAAATTAGACGAGATGATGTCGGAAGGTAACATCAACAGCATTGTCTACTCTAATCCTAACAACCCTTCGTGGGTTTGTTTCACCGACGAGGAATTGAAGGGAATTGCAGGTTTGGCCGACAAGTACGATGTGATTGTGTTGGAAGATTTGGCCTATTTTGCAATGGACTTCCGCCGCGATTTGTCACATCCGTACCAAGATCCTTACCAGGCAACAGTTGCCAAATATACCGACAACTATGTGCTCTGGATTTCAGGTTCGAAGGCCTTCTCTTATGCTGGCCAACGTATAGGTGTAACCTGCATTAGCAACAAACTCTATAAAAGGGTCTATAAGCCGTTAGCTGACAAGTTTGGCGTTGGCGAGTTTGGAAACTTCTTCTGCAACCGCCTGATGTACACCCTTTCGAGTGGGACTACACATAGTGTTCAGCATGCTATGTCGGCACTTATGGAAGCTGCTTGCGACGGCAAATACAACTTCCTCGACGATGTAAAGGAATATGGCCGCCGTGCCAAGTTTATGAAGGAAGTTCTGCTTGCAAACAACTTCTACTTGGTTTACGACAACGATATGGGTGCGCCTTTGGCCGATGGTTTTTATTTTACTGTGCAATATCCGGGTATGGACGACTTACAGCTTACCCGTGAGCTAATGTACTACGGTATAGCGGTGTTCCCACTTGACACGATGGGCTCGAACGAGCAGGGTGTTCGCATTTGTACTTCTTTCTTTAAGAAGGAACAGGAGCCTCTCTTTAAGGAGCGTATTGAGGCCTTCAAGAAAAACCACTAATTTCCAAAGTTTAGCCATACAAAAAAGCAGGTCTAAAACAGGCCTGCTTTTTTATGTTCATATATATGAAAAGCGGACATATCGTTCTGATATGCCCGCTTCTTTAGTTATACCTGTTTGTTCTATTTAACCACCGCACGAACAAATCTGCCCACGGAACGACTTCCACGAACGAGTTCCTTGTCATTGTTGATGTAAACTGCGTCGGAAGGCCTTGAAGTGTCGAGGTTCGACGACCAGTAGCCATTGGCATCGGGCAAGAAAATGATATTACCGTTCTTTTTGCTTTTTCCAACAAGCCCCGCAATACCACTGCCGTTGAAGTTGGCTGTCAGTTTCCATACACAACCTTCAAGCAACTCTTTTTGTTCAGTAGATGTAGGCATTCTCCAGCCATTGCCCCAACTTACTTTCGCTACATCGTCTTCGTCTTCTAGGTAATATAGGTAGTCTTCAACACAGCTGACACCCGCATATTCCATTTGCCAGCCACCTGCACTAACCATATCACCATTTAAATAGCCATATTTGGTGTATTTTTTAGCAGAAGCATCAAACCATTTATAATTAGACAAACCGTAGTTTTTTTTCGAGTTTGTCTCACCCCATGCGAACAAGTCACCCACTTCGGTAGGATTATTTGCGCCTACGTTGTATGTGGCCCACTTGGTGCCACTTGGCAAATATAGGTCAACATAAGTGTATTCGCCTACTTTACCGTTTACGGAAACACCCTGCTCAGTAGTCGCATCGTCCACCTCCTCGTAATACATTTCGGTGACGTGTTTCATTTCGTATACATCTTCAGTGCCATCGGCAGTCTTCACAACCATAAAATTGGCGGCATTTGCAAAAAAAGACAACGATGCCAAGGCCATTATCGATATTATTGTTTTTCTCATATCTATCAAATTTTAAATTTCCATCGTCTCCTGTAAGGGGAGGCGCTCAATTAAACTTATTTCACAACCGCGCGTACAGAATCGCCAATTGGTCGGTTGGAAACGTTGTCGTTGTAGTTGAAATATGTGCTGTAAAAGCCCATATTGAAAGCGTAAGTATTGTTTGAAGAAGAGGACCAGTAACCACCGGTTTCCCCGACTCTATAACCGTTGTTGGTGCCAGCAGCTGGTAGGAAGATGATGTTTCCGTTCTTCTTGCTTGTACCAATTTGACCAGATATACCCGAATTTTTGAAGTTGTTGGTCCACTCCCAAGAGCACCCAAGAATCAGCTCAGTCAGTTCTTCGTTGGTTGGCATTCTCCAACCTTCACCCCAGTTTACGGTTGCAGCATCGTCTTCAGCATCCAAAACGGTCTTTAGGTCGGTAGTGTTGTACTTGGAATATTTGTCATGGCCTTGGACGTACGTCCATTTATACGGTGCGCCATCTATTCTAGGCTCAGTCTCTCCCCAAGCATAGTAGTTACCGTAATCGCATACGCTTGTAGCGCCCACGTTGCAGGTTGCCCACTTCACGCTCAAACCCAAATCGACATATTCATGATTGTCAACTACACCGCTAACCGTCTCATTTTTTTGATACACGGCGTATACGTCCATGTCCTTTACAACTCTAGTGAAGGAAGAATCGCTCCATTTGCTAAAGTAGTATCCTTTCAGAACCGGAGGGTTAACTGTAACGGCAGTTTTGCCTTCTTCAACAACCTGGCTTTCGAAAAGGGTACTGTCGGCATTGAAAAATCTGACGGTGTAGCTCTTTTTGTTTACAGCCACCGCACGAATGTTGTTGCCGTAGAAACGTACTTGGTTTTCAATCCATAATTGTTGCAGGCTACCAGCATAGTCGAACAAATCGGCACCGCTAAGCTCCGCTGTCCAATAGCAGGCTTTTTCACCAAATTCGTAAAGACTATCTTCATTATAGAAACCAGAGGCAGGCAGGAAGATAGTGTTGAAGTTGTTTTTACTGGTACCTACAAGTCCTGCAACACCCGTACCGTTGAAGTTATCGGTACTTTCCCAATAGCAGCCATCCCTCAATTCGCTGAGTTCATCAATTGTAGGCATACGCCAATTATCGCCCCAAATTGTGGTGGCAGCATCGTCTTCAGCCTCAAGTACCAACTTATAATCTTTCGTACTGTTGTACTTTGTGTATTGTTCATCGGTTTCAACATTGTTCCACCGGTAGTTTGTCAGCGAATAAGTAGTTTTTGCATTTGTCTCACCCCAGGCAAAATAACCGCCAATTTCACCAATGTTAGTAGCACCTACATTATAAGTTGCCCACTTAGTGCCACTTGGCAAATCAAGATCAACATAGGCATAGCCGTCAATCTGTCCGGTCTCGCTCACGCCATTGCGGTAAAACACTTCCGATATATAATCAACAGCATAGCGGATTACTTTGCCGTCATCGGTTTTCACGCACATATTAGTCGCTGCATTAGCAACAGATGCCACCGCTGCTAAAGCAACTAAAGATATTATAGTCTTTTTCATATTTTTCAACCTCTAAATGTTAATTACGGACCACTTTAAACGAGTTGTTCCCTATGGTCAGGACGTACACGCCGGTTTGTTTTGGGAACGAAAGAGAAGCAGCACCATTTTGGTCGGTTGTGCAGGTGGCGACAACAGAACCGCTTGCATTTACCAGTTTTACGGCAACTCCTGCAGCTGCATTCTCCACACGAATGGTGTTCTCGTCTGTTTTTACCACACTCAATACGTCAGTAGTTTGGTTTGCGACCCCAGTATGATCTTCATCAGTAAAATAGAAGTTTTTTAAGTCATCAATTACAAAACTACTTCCAGAACCATTTACAACTAATTCATCGTTCTCGTAAGTAACAATGGGCTTGTTGGCAAGGAGGAAACTGAACTTCTCACCTGTTTTTTGCTCCACTGTCATATACTTTGTACCAGCATGGGAATACAGAGTCGTCAATAAAAGACATGTTCCTATTATTTTCTTCATAATAACTGAAATTTTGGTTTAAATAATAATTGTATGATTTTTCAAAAAAAATCGTGTTTAATTTCTAATCTCAACAAATATCAATTTTAAACAGTGCTAAATTATAAGTTTTTTTCAATAAAACAAAAAAAGTTACCTATAAAAATTTTGTGCACATTTATGTTTGGTTGAAATTGTGGAGACTGACAAAAAACTTCACAAAAGATTTATAATACGAGTTTTGCCCTCATACAATAGCAGTTGCTTTGTTACCGCTTAATTGCTAACTTTGTAGTATAAGAAAAGGAGGCACCATGGGCTTGTATTTGAATCCGAACGCTGATGCGTTTCAACTAGGATTGAACTCAGAAATATATGTAGACAAATCACTAGTGTTGGCAGAGTTAAACAAACTTGCCTGCACACAGGGCAACTTTATCTGCATGTCGCGTCCGCGCCGTTTCGGAAAGAGTATGGTGGGCAACTTGATTTCGGCCTACTACTCGAAAGGGTGCGACACCCGCTCCATTTTCAGCCAGATGAAAATAGGGCAGACGCCCGACTATGACAAGTATTTGAACAAGCTCAATGTCATCAAACTAGATTTGAACGGGTGGTACCAGAGGTCAATACAAGGGAATAGAACCAAACATCTGTTAACGGACATTCACAAAGCGTTGGCATGCGAGTTTAAGGAGGAGTTCCCAACGTTAAAGTTCAGTAACAATAACACACTAGACCAGTGTATCCTTAAAGTTTATGCTAAATTAGGCGAAAAATTCGTCATCATTATTGACGAGTACGATGTTTTGGTGCGCGAGAATGTGTCACAAGACTTGTTCGACAGCTACCTCAGCTTCCTGAACGGACTGTTTAAGGACACCACTTTGCGCCCAGCCCTAGCCTTAGCCTACATTACCGGCATTATGCCGATTGTACGCGACAAAGTGCAGAGCAAACTGAACGAGTTTTCGGAGTACACCATGCTGCGTCCGCGACAGTTTGCCGGCATGATTGGCTTTACCGAAGAGGAGGTGAAAGACCTGTGCGAGAAGTACCATGTCGACTTCGACGAGTGCCTGAGGTGGTACGACGGCTACCAGATGTCTGATAACGTAAAAGTGTGCAATCCGCTTTCGGTAATCAATACGCTCTCTAGCGGAGAGTTCGACAACTACTGGTTGACGACCGGTTCGTTCGAGGCACTCCGTGAACGGATTCTGATGGACTATGAAGGCATGCGCCAGGACGTCATCAAGATGATTTCTGGCGAGAGTGTGCCTGTCAACGTGCTGAAATTCCAGAACACCCTGCAGAGCATCAACTCGAAGGACAATGTCTTCACGTACCTTATACACTTGGGCTACCTCTGCTACAACCGCAAGGACAAGACCTGCCACATCCCGAACGAGGAAGTCCGCATCGAGTGGATCAACTCTATTGAGGACTCGTCCGACTACACACAGGTAATGAAAGTCATCAACGCCTCGAAGCGGTTGCTCGACGATACCATCAACGGCAACGAGGAGGCCGTGGCCCGCGCGCTCAATGCCGCCCACACCGAGGTCACCAGTCCGCTGACCTACAACGACGAGCACTGTTTCCAGAGTGCCATCTGCCTGGCCTACTTCTACGCCAACACCCGCTACACGCTGATTAAAGAGTTGCCGACCGGCAAGGGTTATGCCGACCTTGTGCTGGTGCCTTACCTGCCGAACATACCGGCAATGGTGGTAGAGTTGAAGCACAACAAGAGCACAGAGAGCGCCCTCGGGCAAATCAAGGCAAAGAACTACCACGAGGCCCTCAACCTCTATTACGACAACCTGCTGTTCGTAGGCATCAACTACGACGAGAAGACCAAGGAACACACCTGCAAGATAGAGCGGTTTGTGAAGGAATAAGGCTGTTTATATAAGACAGAGCCCTAGTGTATTTATTCATCCACCGTCTCATCTTCATCATGACGTCCAACAAACTCAACATTTTCAGTTTGTAATTGGTCTGTAATTAGAATCTGGGGAATAAAGACCTTTTTCGGGGAGTCGCTTATGAAACAACCATTCCCCTCTATACTTTCAACCGACAAGGGAATATCGATGCGCTTTAGGTTGTCGCAGTATGCAAACGCTTCGTCTTGTATAAGGGGGCTTTTATAAATTAAAGTTTTGATATTTAATAAATTATGCGTATATTTATAGTGTAAAAGCAACAAAATATGCAGAAATATCGTCAAAACACCCCAAGTCGTTGTTTGAAGAACAATACACCATAAATGAACTGTCGAAAATGGGCAATCCGTTGGAGATGTTGTCTCAATGTCTGGATTTCGAGATGTTCAGGGAAAAACTGGAGTCGGTTTTGACCAAAGAGGACAGACGTTCGAATGCAGGTCGCCGTCCCATCGACCCAGTTTTGATGATAAAGGTCATGTTCATACAAAGAATGTACTGCCTAAGCGACGAACAGGCAGAGTACCAGATAAAGAACCGTACAAGTTTTCGCCAGTTCATAGGCATAAGCAGTTATGAGGATGTTCCCGATGAAAAGACGATTTGGATATATCGTGAATTGTTAGCTAAGAATGGCACGTTTGACGAGCTCTTCAACATATTCCTCTTACATCTGCAGGATTTGGGAATAAAAATGAACGAAGGCAAAATGATAGATGCCAGCTTTGTTGTGGCGCCAAGGCAGCGCTACACAAAAGAAGAGAACAAAAAGATAAAAGAAGGCAAGGGTGCAGAACTATGGAAGGACCAACCGCACAAGAAATGCCAAAAGGACATAGATGCACGTTGGGTAAAGAAACGGGGCGAACGCTTTTATGGGTACAAGGACCATGTGAAAGTGGACAAAAAGACAAAAATAATTACGGGCTATGCAGTGACAAGTGCAAATGTGCATGACTCCAAAGAGGCAGCAGGACTCATTACAGAAG
>DETD01000026.1:84860-107193 GCA_002362105.1 Bacteroidales bacterium UBA3297 | reverse complement strand
CTTTCAACAAGGGGCGTGAGGAAGGAGAGGCAATCGGCTTGGAGAAAGGCGAGGCTATTGGCTTGGAGAAAGGCGAGGCTATTGGCTTGGTAAAAGGTCGTGCAGAAGGCGAGGCAATTGGCATGGAAAAGGGCGAAGCTATTGGCTTGGAGAAAGGTAAAGAAGCGGGTAAATTAGAAGAAAAAAAAGACAACGCCCGCAAAATGAAAGAATGCGGTGTTGATATCCACATTATCTCCACCGTTACAGGGCTTTCTGCCGATGAAATTGAAAAACTCTGATAAACATTATACTAAAGAAAACAGCTGGCTAACCGCCAGCTGTTTTTTATTGCAATAAGTAACCTATATTTGAATCATCGGAGCAAATCCCAAACAATATCTTCTCGGCTAAGCAGTGCTTGACAATCTCATCACGCATCTTTAGATGTCGTAGTCTTTTCTGTTTATGTCTTAAAAACGTTTAATAAGGTGTTTTTAGTTCATGACACAGTTTAGTTTATAGTCTCCATTTCAGCCTATTCTTTTTAGTAGTGCACTGCTAAGCGCAGCATTCCAACGCTGGTAATGCTTTAATCTATGAATTCTTCTATAATTTCAAATTTAGAAGTTTTTAATGTTTCAAGATGAGGATTTATGTATTTTCTCTCTAGTACGCTATTTTCGTTTAACTGATAAATTTCAGTTCTTAGGAATACTCTTTCACCAATATCCACAATACTAATTATTTGTATACTTGAACCTATTATACAATAATCTGTTACTGGTGCATGTCCTTTTATTTCAAACAGTTTCAACATTTTGGGGTATTGTCTATTACTCTCATAAATACACAGAAAACCAGTTTGTTCGTAACCATCATTAACTTCCATTATTCCACAACCTAACTCCTTTGATGGTGTTTTCCCATACCAACAATACTGAAGAGGAAGATAGTTGTTATATTCGCAATTTTGAACTTGTAATATATACTCTTTTACATACTGGGGAGTCAGTTGTATCGACTTAGTATTTTTCAGCTCTTTGATGTTTTTCGGAAGCCCATATAAAAAAGTATTTTCTGTTGGATTATTACCATCTTTCAACTCAAACGTTTCCGTTTTTAAGAAACCTGAATTATTATCTTTTACAATCTGAGTCACTCTGACACTTTGATTGTCTAAACAGAACAATTTGAACAAACATTGAGCATCAAAATGAACTATTTCATAATAAGAAAACTCCTTGGTCGAATGTTTATATTTACACAAATATCCATGTACAACATCCTCTTTTTTTGCCTCTATTATAAATACAATTAAATCATTCGATTTTATCTTCCCCAAAGTATAATAATCTACACTAGCATCATATAATTGTTTGAAATTGTCTACAATTAAATGATTTGAAAGTTTTTGTCTATCCTTTTGTTCGTATTCTATAATATTACAAGGCAATGAACTATTTATTATAGAATCTAGAAATACCTGAGCCTTCACACAATCTGCAACCGCAATCATGTACATGATTACAACTATTATACTTTTCATTTTTTTTGTTATTTATTTCTTCGTATTTCCGATAATATATATGTTAATGGCTCTCTTCCCTGGACAGGTACATTCGTGTTGTCATAAAAGACTCTTTCTCCACTCTTCAGCGTCCCAAAGAATAATCTATTAGATTTAGTATCTGTCCCTAAAAATGGAAACTTTGTTGCATTATCATAATATGAAAAATAATTCATGAAACGTCCATTTTTATATTCGAATCCCATACCAATCAGCAAAGCTAGAGCCTCGGTACAGATGCCCTTGTTCCAGAACGGTTTAGCCACCCAGTACCCGACCATCGGTTCATTCGGTTGTGACGGCAGTTTACAGTTGCACGAAGGGCCGTAGCCTATAGCGCCGATAGCCTCGCCTGCCTCTTTCAACTCAATAGCCCAGGTAGAATCGTTATGGAATATAGTTCGGATTATTTCAAGGCTCTCGGCCTCTGACTGGTGCGGTGGCCATCCTGCCCGTGGCCCTACTTCTGGGTCGGACGCATACTTATATAATGCTGCGGCATCGCTATCGCGCCAAGGCCGCAAAAAAATTCTTGATGTTTCCATTTACGTTCGTTTTCTGGACTAAGATACAAAAAAAGCCACTAGGAGTAAACCCAGTGGCCTTTTACAAGTATTCAATAAGCTTATTTCGCCGTCACCGCCCGGACACGTCCGAAAGACGACAAAGTAAAGTATTCTAAATACAAGCCATCTCTAATGAACGTATAGGTCTTCAGACCCTCTCTGTCAGAAGTCGGATAATCACCTTCCAGTTCCAGGAAAGAAGGCTCCGGTCCACAATCCAGCTGAATCTGCCATGCAGGTAAGAAGATAGTCCTTCCTTCATAGCCTGGCACCTTACTGGTAAACAGGTATCCCTCTTCACGCACTAGTTCTCCCTCTTCATTGAAGACACTGGTCACTTTATCGACATAACAATTATCGAGCAGCTCTTGGAACTCTTCTTTTGATGGCAGACGCCAATCCGCCCCCCAGATTTTAGTCACCACATCAGCGTTATGAGACCAATTATAGAGCGAATCGCTCGAAAGATTCAGAACGCTTTGGCTCAAATTTTCAGAAGCCCAGTTGACAGAAAGGCCAAGGTCAACAAAACGGTGGTCTCCTTTTTGCTCGCTATAGTCACGGATAAAGGCACGGTCGAACGTGATATCAACATCGGCATGCAGGTCGGTCAATTTCAACCCATGCTTGATGTGATATCCGTCCTTCCATCTGTACGACCTATTTCCCAACCAATCGGTTGGCACATCCTCACCCTCGCGTACATAAATAGAATCGTATGCGGTAGCAGGAGGCAAAATGTACTTCAAATGGACATCACCATACATCTTATCGAAATCTCCGTAAACAGGCATAGAGTCAGGGCAAATAACACGTACTTTATAATAGGTATGGAGCGAGTCGACAACAAAAACCGGATACACCGTAAGATGTCTGTCGACAGCCGTTAAATCCTCCGACCAACCATTGAAGAGCAAATTTTCCTGTGGTTTCTGAATTTTATCGACCAAGTCGCCGATTCCCCTAGCTGTCTTTCCTTCGGGCACATCCTCCACTTTCAGAATGCTGATTTTGTCGGTATTCAGATAGACTACCTTGTAAGAGTCAGAATTGTTGGCACCAGCCGATTTCAACCCGAACTTTTCGACAGCACGTTTGCGGATGACAGGACGGATTTGAGCGACCATATTCCTTGAGAACAAAGAGCTCATTTCCTTCGGTTTTTGATCTTTTTGATAATCATCATCATACTGATGGGTTGGAAAACAGATACCCCAGATATTGTCTTGATAATCTTTGCCTAAAACAGCTTCCCTTGTGCTGGTCCAATACACGCTTTGCTCTAACGGGCCTTTGTAGTTTACGCTACTGAAATGAACAGGGAAGAAGATAGATTTGTCTTCGAAGCCTGCGACAGTACTGGTAAGCACATAGCCGCTTTTCCCAAGGTAGTTTTCAACAAACTTGAACGTACAATTCTCAATCAGTTCATCCCAAGCCTCTTTGGACGGAGTCGACCACATTGGGCCCCATTTCACATAAGCGGCATCGTCACTCGGTAACAAGTCCATCAACCCATCCTGCCGGTTGTATCTGCTACTGAATATATCGTAAACGCAGCCTCCACCATAATAAGAGTACTTATTCAACCGATCAAGGTAAAATCCCTTTCCACTTAATACGTTGAAAGAATCGGGCACACCAGATCCTCTAAAGGGGTCCTCAAAACGGAAAGAAAAATCGGTAACAGGATCGGTTTCGGCCCATGCGTAATGACCGCCAAGCGAAGAATCGGTAGCTCCGATGTTATTTGTAGCCCAAAGGTAGGAAAGTCCCAAATCGACGTACTCGTGTCCGTTGGCTGTATGAATCTCGTCGTTCAAGAACACAACCGAGTCGGCGACAGCCGGCAACGTGTCGGCCTGACTGGCGTATTCCACAACAATCTTTCTGCTTGACGCACTTCCCTGGTAAGAGACCTTGTCGACATCGCTGATGTTAAAACGCTGGGTCGAGCCATCGGGATAATACATTTTCATAACCATGGCCGACGACAAAGCGGCCGTAAAGGCAGTTGCTGTCAGTAAAAATATTTTCTTCATAAGCTTACTTCTTCACTAGTTTAACAATCTGTTTGGCTGTCTTCAAAATGTACACGCCCTTTGCCTGTGGCAACGAGAGTTCGGCAAAGCCATCGGCAGAAGCCTGTTTCTGGCTTAATACGGCACCCGATGCCGAACAAAGCAACAACGGAGTGTCAGAAGCCAAACCCTCGACCCTCACGTGCCGGTTGTCGAGATAGACGACACGAAGTTCACCACCTTTAAGTGTAGGGACAGAAGTGAGGTCCGACTCTGTAAAATTGAAAAAGTCGACATCCGATAAAAGGAAAGAGGCATTCGCATCTCCCTCTACCTTCAGACTGTCGGCAGTGTGTGTGATTTTTGGAACAGCAGACAACAGAAACGAACTCTTTGTTCCATCGTTCTTTTGAATAGTGACGTAAGCGTTACCCGCCACCACCGGAACACCCCCCGCTATCGCCAGGGATATGGCCGCTAAACATTTTTTCAAACTCATACCCAGTTAGATCACATTAAAATTTTTCTTCACAATAATAAGCAAAAGCCAACACATAGCCAGAGCTCTTTACATTTACAAATGTACAGATAATTTTCATTAACACATTTTTCAATTCAAGAATATTTACCTGTCAAACGCAACTTTCCTTATTCAGTTGTTAGGGAAAAAAGCAATCATAAACTTCTATAGACAAACAACATGCCGAACAGGCCACACCGCAGAACGCCAACAAACGGCAGGCTCTGTTTGTTGGCCATTCAAGAAAAATCATGTTCTGCAGCCATGCGGCCAACGCCCAGTTCATCAACCATGTATTCCCTCGATTCGTAGCTTTGGTTTTCTTCAACCCACTGCTCGCACTGGCGGAGGACGTCGTTCATAGCGTCTTCCTGCTTTTCAGGCGGATACTTGTATTTTTTGAGCAGACGCTTTACCAAACGGCGCATATTTGCCCGCTCCGACTCTCTCCGGTACCAGTCAATTGTGTTGTTTTTACGGAGCATTTCGGTCAGTTCCTTCGTCATTTTCACCAGTTCGTCGTTCTCGTAAAAGTCCCTTACAGCCTGTGGTTTTGTCAACGCATCGTAAAAGGCCTTTTCTTCCGGAGACAGGCCTAACTCTTTACCAGCCTCTTCGGCCTTGGCAAACTCCTTCGCCATTGCCAGAAGTTCCTTAATAACATCTTCATTGTCGAGCAGCCCCTTCAAGTAACGAGACAGCGTATTCTCCAACATTTGGCTGAAGGCCTCGCCCTGCACCAGGTTCAAGGTGCTTACGGCATTCACCTTACCCCTTAATAGTTTAGCAAGTAGCTGTGCGGCTATGTTCTTCTCTTTCATGTTGCGCACCTCTTCCATAAACTTCTCGTCGAAGAGGCTGAACTCGGTTTTCTGGTCGAAGATGTTGACCACGCCCTCGCTCTCCACACTCTGCTGCAACAAAGCCGAAATACGCTCGTTTATCTGCTTTTTGCTCACCTTCCCCGGTTTGAGGAGGCGTGTTATAATGGTGCGGACAGACTCCATAAAGGCAGACTCGTAGCGCTGTTCCTCGTTCAAAAGCGAACGGCAGAGGGTGACACTACTATTCAACAACGCCGCGTGCTTCAAGAAGGATTCCTGCTCGTCGGACTTGCTTGGCGCCATCAGGAAGTTGACACCACCCTTTATCAAGTTCGCACGGCCGGCATCGTCGGTCTTTTGGAACTGGCTGAAGTCGAAACCATGCAGCATGTCCTTACAAATCTGCATGTGCTCTTGGAACTTTTCGTAAGCCGTTGTACGGATGTTGTTGTCAGCAAAACGGTCTCTGTCTCGCTTGGTGTAGACGTTCATGGCCTTGCGCAAAGCCGCAGCAATACCCACATAGTCAACGATGAGGCCACCCGACTTCTCGGCAAACACACGGTTCACACGGGCTATGGCCTGCATCAGGTTATGGCCCTTCATCGGTTTGAAGACGTACATCGTCGCTAGCGACGGCACATCAAACCCAGTCAGCCACATGTCTACCACAATGGCTATTTTCAGTTCGCTGTTAACGTCCTTGAACCTGGCGGCCAGATCCTTCTTGTACCCCTTGCTTCCAATTACCTGTTGCCATTCCTCAGGGTCTTGGTTGCCACTGGTCATCACCACCTTCACCTTTCTGTTCCACGAAGAGCGCAGTTCCAAGATGCGCTTGTAAATCTTCATAGCAATTGGGCGGGAGTAGGCCACAATCATAGCCTTACCACCGCACACCTGCTGGCGGTTATGCTCGTAGTGGTCAAGTATATCGTCCACAAGGGAGTTAATGGTCTCGTCGGTGCCGAGTAGCGCATCCATGTGGCTCATTTCCTTCTTGTTCTGTTCAATATCGGCCTCGTCGGCGCCCTCGTCACGCAAGCGGTCGTACTCGTCATCAATCTGCCGTAAGACATCCTCGTTCAGTTTCAGTTTAATGACACGGCTTTCGTAGTAGACCGGCATGGTGGCACCGTCTTCTACAGCCTGCGTCATATCGTAGACGTCGATGTAGTCGCCAAACACCTCCTGGGTGTCACGGTCTTTGTCGGAGATTGGCGTGCCTGTAAATCCCACAAACGAGGCATTTGGAAGGGAATTGCGTATTTTGCGGGCGGTACCGATGTGCACACGTCCGTCCTCGCCTATTTTTTCTTCCATGCCGTACTGGCCACGGTGGGCCTCGTCGGTCATGACAATGATGTTCTTCCTTTCGCTAAGCGGGCTGTCGTAGTCCTCGAACTTCTGCATGGTGGTGAAGATGATTCCCCCGGTTACCCTGTTTGCCAGCAGTTCACGCAGATGCTTCCAGTCGGTAGCCTGTACTGCCGTTTGGCGCAAGAAGGTCTTCGTTCGGCTAAACTGTCCGTAAAGCTGGTCGTCGAGGTCGTTACGGTCGGTAATCACCACCAGAGTGGCGTTCATCTGCTGCACCACGGGGTGGTGTGCGAACATCACCATACTGAGGCTCTTACCCGAGCCCTGCGTGTGCCAGAAAACACCGATTTTACCATTGCCTTTTACAGCCTGTTCGGCCCTCACCGCAGCCTTTTCCACCGCATAGAACTGATGGTAGCCGGCTAGAATCTTCTTGCTGTCGATGCCGTTCTCGTCCCAAAGGATGTAGTTTTTCAGCAAGTTCAAGAAGACTTTCGGCTGGAACACATTTTTAAAGATGGTGTCGTAGTCGGCCACCTTGCCGTCGGGCTGCTTCCACACCATATAGCGGTCTTCGTTGGCGGTTATCGTGCCAATCTTGGTTTCGGCCATATCGCTCATCACGCAGAAAGCGTTGAACGTGAAAAGGTCGGGAATGCAGCCCATGTAGTTGCGCAACTGCAAATAGGCCTCGCTGGCGTCGGTCTCCTCACGGCTTGGCGATTTCAGTTCAACCACCACCAGCGGCAAACCGTTCACAAACACCACCATATCGGCCCGTTTAAGGTCAAAGCCACGAACAGATAACTGGTTAACAACAAGGAACGTATTATTATCGGGATTTTCAAAGTCGATGAGTTTGACGAGGTCGTACTTGGTTTCGTGCCGTTCGTTGCTGTAGCTGACCTCCACCCCGTTCTGCATCAGCTGGGTGAACTTGAAGTTGCGCTCTTTAAAGTTCGCGCCCTCAATCAGCTTCAGCTTGCGCAAGGCTTCCACTATGGCATTGTCGGGCAGCTGTTGGTTTAAGCGAGACAGAGCAGACAACACTTCCTCGTCAAGCAACGGATTGGTGTAGTCGCGGTCAGTAAGGTCGGGGCCATATACATAGTCGTAACCCAACCCCTGAAACAGCTGTATCAGCGCCTGTTCGTATGCGTTTTCGTCAAATAAACCCATAAGCAAAAATCCTTTTATTCATCCACAAAATAAACAATCATCAACAAACTGTGTACAAACTATTTATCAAACAAAATTGTCTAACTTTTGTCTAAAATCGTCTAATTCTTATCTAAACAAACGAAATACAACCTATTAGAAGTTTTTTATGTTCATGTTAAGCAAATCGCCATTTTTGTAACGCGTTCTTATGTTCATGTTAAAAAAAAGCCATTTCTGTAACACGTTCTTATGTTCATGTTAAAAAATCGCCATTTCTGTAACACGTTCTTATGTTCATGTTAAAAAAAAGCCATTTCTGTAACGCGTTCTTATGTTCATGTTAAAAAAACGCCATTTCTGTAACACGTTCTTGTGTTCATTTACTAATTAGCGTTTTTTCAAAAGTTTGCCAAACTCCATATTCTGTTCTTTCCAAGCAACGGCATTTTCCAACTTTTTTAGGAAATCGTCAATCTCTCTTGCATTAGAAAACGTCATCTGAACACCATTGGCAGTTTTGCCCACCCTAACAGTTCTATTACTAAAAGCCGTCCCCATCGTAAGTATATTTCTGCTATAAGCGAAAGAAAGCAACGAACTGTTCTCACGGTAAGCGGTATTTTCGCCATACAGAATGTATGACTCAACCTTCAAATAGCACAGACCGTCCTTATCGACATAGAAAGTAGCAAAAAGTTTGTTGTCGTCGTCTCGGTACCACTTACCTTCGTTTGTAAAGTCAATCTCGAAACAGGTACCACGAAGATTCATAATCTTTTTCGAGAGTTGTTTCATATTCTTCTCTCTAGCTATACTTGACCACGCCAAATAGATGTCTTTCGCTTTTGTCAACTTGTCGACCATATGCTTGATATGGTCAGGCCCCATACGAAGGACTGCAAAATCGTCAGAACCTGTTTCTGCAAAAACATATAAAAGGTCGGAATATAGCGCCTCGTCAACATCGATATTCGCCGATATTGAATAATTCAAGCCATAAGCGCTCAAACTATAGGTGTCGATAGTTTGAACTTGCCCCACCATCTTAAACATTGGGAACAGAAAACTCAATAAAGCAACTAACTTTTTCATAATGATGTTCTTATTAGTTATACCTCTATCTCGCCCGACATCAACTTTGGCAAAAGGGTGTCACGAAGGGTGGACAACTTAAAAGACTCCGTTTCTAAAAGCTCTTGCTTGTCGAATAGCGATTTTATTAGAATTTCGAATCTATCTAATACTTTTTTGTCTGGTATTATAACGTTAAGAGAAGACATTAAAGAACCAGATGCTTCCTTAAATGTAGTTCCAACAGCCCTGTTTTCTATTTCTGGCGTAAGCTGTTTTAGTAAATAATAAATAAAACCAGTACCGGCAAATGTAGGAACGACTGATTTAAATCCTTGATTGGTACAGATTTCGTTCTTTGCAATGGTCAAATAACCGATAGGTGCTCTTGAACTAAATAAGACTGAACCTTTCGGCATCAATTTAGTACTTGTACTATTGTAGCCCGCTTCGGTTATATCAATTTCTCCTTTTGAAGTGAATTTTACTCCCGTATTTGAAAGGTCTTTCGGGGTTAACCATGCAATGCCTTCGCTTGTATAGTATTCTGGATGGCTTTTTGAAGGGGTACTGCCTCCTACAATAGAACCTATATCACTAAGCGTCCCCACTCTCCACCCTTCTGGAATTGGGCCGAGTTCGCTGTCAACGAACTTGCCGTCCTTGAAAGGTCCGAAATCGACAAACCATTCCTTAAACAAGTTCTGCGCTATCTCTTCCAGCTTCGCATTCACCTTGTTGTTGTTCTCGATTTTGGCGTCGAGGGAGGATAGGATGGCGGCAATACGGCGCTGGCTTTCTATGCAAGGAATCCTTACAATCACATCGTTAGATAGTATATTTGTATTAATAGATGGCATAGTAGCACCAACTGCAATGCTTCTAATATTTTGTTTAGTAGAGTCTAAACAAAAGAAATAATACAACCACTCACTATTAATATCCTCATTACATCTGACACGTAAACAGCGACCAGAAAACAGCCAACCATTCTCTTCTGAAGTCACATAAGAACATCGATCCACAGCACCAACTCGACTGAAAATAATATCGCCGGTATGCATAGAATATTTCCCTAATCGAATACAATCCTCATCTGAGACAAAGGGCAAATTCTGTTTAGTAAACCTTTTATTACCTAAATGTTCAACAGTAACAATTGGGATTCCGGTAACTTTATAGTCTTCGTTATGAAGTTGGCTCCCAAATGGTCCAGTCTGTACATTTGCAATGCCACCTAATTTAACTTCCTTCCACTCACTCATACGCTTATTCTCCATCACCAATTATGTCATCGTCTTCCTCGTAGTAGTAGGAATAATCGATGCCCTTCATAAACATTTCACGATCGGCAATACGGTCGGTTAGGGCCGACTGCAACAACGATTTAATCGTTGCGGTGTTTGCCACACTGTGCGTCATAGCATCTAAATACTGTTTTTTGTCTATCTGGCTCCAATCCACACATTTCTGCAAATGCTTTTTCAGCATCAAATCTAGCCAAATGCGAGTGGTGCGTCCATTCCCCTCACGAAACGGATGGGCAATGTTCATTTCCACATATTTGTCGACAATGGCCTCGAAGGAGTCTTCGGGCATTTGCTCAATCTGCGCCAACGTCTGTGGCAGAAAGTGCGCCATGGCAAATTGGAATCCGCCCTTGGCTATATTCACCGTTCTAATCTTGCCCGCAAAATCGTACAAGCCGCCAAAAAGGTAGGCATGTATTTGCTGCAACCCTGTAACGGTACCCACACCAATGGTTTCAATCAGTCCGCTCTCGAACAAGGTGTACGCCTTCTTCTTGCTTTGTCCGTCGATGCTGGTGTCGCTATAGGTAAACCAGTCGAGAAATTTGTTTGCACGGTTGTTAGGGAAACTCTTTGCCAAACGGATAACCCCCTCGCTGTCGAGCACATCGGTTTTGTATTTCTTACCATCAGCCGACTGCAATTTCAGTTGGTTAGTGGCACTAACCAACTCATTATTTTCTTTCTTTAGTTTGGTTTTCAGGTACTTCCAGTAGTTTCTATTCTTTTCGTAGTCGTCTTGCTGGTTTAAGACCCCCACCACATCGAGCACAGAAAACCACCATTTGGAATTTTCATCATCCCAAATTGCACGGACTTCCCTGTCTTCGAAAATGCGAATAGAAACCTTTGTGTCTGCCATACCTTAAATATCGTAACCGATTGACTTTAGTTGCTTACGGATTTCCTCTTCCAACTCATGGCCTTTGTTCAAGAGTTGGCTGAGTTCAGCTGTGGCAGTTGCCATTTTCTCAGCAAACGGCACACCATCGTCTTCCGCCTCCTCAATGCCAACATAGCGGCCAGGGGTAAGGATGAAGTCTTGCTTGGCAATGCCATCAACATCAACCACCGCACAGAAACCCTTTTGGTCTTCAAGTATTCCCGCCTCAAAAGCACGGAAGGTGGCTGCAATCTTCTGCACATCGCAGTCTTCGGCCGCAACATCCTTCCACGGTTTATCTTGTTTCTTGATAAAATCGTATCGGCACTGGTCGTCGCTGAGTTCCTTGTGTGTGCGGTCTACCATATAGCCCATATTGCGGGCATCGATAAACAGCACCTTGCCCCTCTGCTTCTTCTGTTTGTTGAAGAACCACAGGCAGACCGGAATCTGCACCGAGAAGAACAACTGACCGGGCAAGGCAACAACGCCCTCCACCAAATCGTCTTCCACAATGTTCTTCCTTATGTCACCCTCGCCATCCCTTTGGCTACTCAACGAACCATTGGCCAAAACAAGACCAATACGTCCCTTAGGCGACATGTGGTGAATCATGTGCTGCATCCAGGCGAAGTTGGCATTTCCTTCAGGTGGCACACCGTATTTCCAGCGGACATCGTCTGCCAAACGTTTAGCGCCCCAATCCTTTTGGTTGAAAGGCGGATTCATCAGGCAGTAGTCGAATTTCTTGTCGGCGTGGTAGTCGCTGATGAACGTGTCGCCCCAGCTTGGGCCCAGATCGCCATCAATGCCACGGATGGCCAAGTTCATCTGCGCCATCTTCCATGTGTTGGCATTGAATTCCTGGCCGAAAACCGAAATGTTGTGGAGGTCGCCGCTGTGGTGTTGTACGAACTTGGCACTCTGCACAAACATGCCCGCCGAACCACAAGCACCATCATAGACACGACCGTTGAAAGGCTGCAACACTTCGACCAGCGTTCGCACAATGCACGAAGGAGTGTAGAATTCGCCACCCTTCTGCTTCATTTCGCTAGCAAACTGGCCTAAGCAGTATTCGTAAACACGCCCGAAAATGTCAACTTCGGCACCATGCTCGTACATCTGCACGTTATTGAACACATCAATCACCTCACCCAGACGGATTTTGTCGATTTCCTCACGGGCATAGTTCTTAGGCAGAATATTTTTAAGGCGCGGATTTTCCCGTTCAATGGCCTCCATGGCCTTGTCGATAGTTTTGCCGTTAGTGGCATTGTGGGCATCGTCCGCAATCACCGCCCACCGGGCTTCGGCAGGCACCCAGAAAACATGTTCAGCCGTGTATTCGTCACGGTCTTCCTCAAAGCCCTCGCCCTCGTCCACCAGTTCTTGGTGACGGCGGTCGAAACAATCGGAAATATATTTAAGGAAAATGAGGCCAAGCACCACGTTACGGTACTCGCTAGCATCGAGACTGCCACGAAGTTTGTTGGCACTCTCCCAAATGCGGTCTTCTATCGATTTTTCTACTGCTAACTTCTGAACTTTCTTTGCCATAAATAGTTTTTTCTAAACCTATAAAGCCAAGCGGATTCCCCACATCCAGGCCGACAGGACAAAACTTTAAAGTTAATGATTTTTCAGAGAATCGTCAACAGTCCAATGTGCTTCGGATGCAGTTTTGTGCATTCAGGGCATCGACTCCCCCCATCGTACCAAGCAAACAAAAAAAAGCCACCGGGGAAGTCCCTCCCCAGCGGCTTTCCATCGTTATAACAAATATAATTACTTTGCAGTTACGGCACGGAGGAAGCCCCAGCCCCTAATATCGTAATAATCGAGAATTGACACACCTTCACCGTCAAACAAATAAAAGCTCTCGCCATCTTCCCCTTTTGAAGAGGTCAGATAAACACCTCTCAGTTCAAGGCGTTCTGGAGCCGGTCCACAGTTGACAATCATCTCCCTTGCTGGAAGGAAGATAGACCGGCCTTCATAGCCAGGCACCTTGCTGGTAAACAGATATCCGGCCACACCAACAGAGTAGTCAATCACACCATCTTCGTTGAAGACACCATTTACCCTATCAATATAACAGTTATCTATCAATTCTTGGAACTCTTCCTTTGTTGGCAGGCGCCAATCGTCCCCCCACTGTTTTGTAGCTATATCGTCGGTCCACAGACATTTCTTCAAGGAGTCTTTCGAAACATTCACATCATCCGACAGATTACCGGAAGCCCAGTTGACAGAGAGGCCGAGGTCTACATAACGGCGATCGCCTTTTGGCTCACTATAGTCCTTGAAAACCACACGGTCGAGTGTGATGTCGAGATTGGCGTGCAGGTTGGTAAGTTTCAAATCATGCTTGACGTTATACCCTCTAGCCCATCTGTACCTTACTTTTTCCAACCAATCGGAAGGAACATCTTCTCCCTCACGCACATAAACAGAGTCGTAAGGGCTGCCAGGTAAAAGCGTACGGTTCTCTTTTCCCGTCTGGTCATACCATATCATTGTATCAGGACACAGGATACGCACTTTATAGTAAGTGTTAGCCGTATCTACTACAAAGATTGGATAAACAGAGAGGCTTCTTTCTACAGACGACAAATCGGCAGACCAACGGTTGAAGACCAAATTCTCCTGCGGTTTTACTATCTTCTGCATAAAATCGCCCTTTCCTATAGCTGCCTTACCTTCGGCAACCTCTTCCACTTCCATGATGCTGCTTTTATCGGAATTCAAGTAAACAACCTGGTATTTTTGTACGCTACCCGCCGACTTCAAACCGTATTTATCGGCCATGCGCTTATGAATGACCGGGCGGACGTGGGCTGCCATATTTTTGGAGAATAACGACCACATTGTATTAGGAAGGCTGCTACCGAAAAACTTGGAATCGGGAGTCGGGAAACAGACTCCATAGGAATAAATTCCATAATAATCGGCAGACGGTTCGAGCGTATTAGTCCAATATATACTGTGTTCATACGGATGGTACTCACCACTATTGTCTTGGACCATACCTAATTCAACAGGGAAAAACACTGATTGTCCTTCAAAGCCAGGCACTTTACTCGTAACAAGGTAACCACTCTGTCCCTGATAGTCTTCGTAGTACTTGAATGTACAGTTGTCTAGCAACTCCTGCCATGCGTCAGCGGACGGAGTCGACCACATAGGTCCCCATTTTACAAAAGCGGCATCGTCTTCAGCCAACAGACTTTTCAGCAGGCCACCATTGGTGTACCTGATATCGAAATCCGAAAAGACGCAGCCAATGCTTCTTTCCGTATATTTATGTCTATGTTGAATAACAAATCCCTTTCCGCTTTGTTCATTTAACTTGTTACCGTCGAAAGAGCTTTTCCATCTATACTCCAAATCGTCAGAAGGTTCAATTTCAGCCCATGCGAATTTTCCACCGAGAGTATAATCGGAAGCACCGACATTGTTGGTAGCCCAATAATAGGAAAGGCCCAAATCGACGTATTCGTGCCCGTTGGCCGTATGAATCTCGTCGTTCGTGAACACAACCGAGTCGGCAACAACCGGCAGAGTGTCGGTATGGCTGGCGTATTCCACAACCATCTTTCTGCCTGACGCATTCCCCTCATAAGAGACCTTGTTCACATCGTCGATGTTGAACCTCTGCGTTGTACCATCGGGATAATACATTTTCATAATCATAGCCGACGACAAAACTGTCGCAAAAGCACCGGCTGTCAGTAGTAATAGTTTCTTCATAAGCTTACTTCTTCACTAGTTTAACAATCTGTTTGTCTGTCTTCAAGATGTACACGCCCTTTGCCTGTGGCAGCGAGAACTCGGCAAAGCCATCGGCAGAAGCCTGCTTCTGGCTCAACACCGCACCCGACACCGAACAAAGCGACAGTTGTGAGCCTGCAGCCAGTCCCTCGACCCTCACGTGCTGGTTGTCGAGATAGACAACGCGAAGCTCATCGCCTTTAAGTGTAGGAACAGATGTGAGGTCAGACTCTGTAAATTTGAAAAAGTCGACATCCGACAAAAGGAAAGAGGCACTTGCATCTCCCTCTACCTTCAAGCTATCGGCAGTGTGTGTGATTTTCGGAACAGCAGATAACAGAAACGAACTCTTTGTTCCATCGTTCTTTTGAATAGTGACGTAAGTATTACCCGCCACTACAGGAACACTCCCCGCTATCGCCAGGGATATGCCCGCCAAACATTTTTTTAAATTCATAACCAGTTAGATTACATTAAAATTTTTCTTCATAATAAGCAAAGCCAAAACAAAGCTATAACCCTATTACATTCGCAAATATAAAAAATAGGAGAACAAAAAACAGGAAAAGGCAGAAAAAATTACACATCAACAAATTTTCTCGGGCAACAAAACTAACCGACGAGATTTCCATTACACAAAGAAAGGTCCGCGAATAAAGCAACAACAGCAGTAAGCGAAACACCACTTACCGCTGTTGTTTTATTTTACATTTTGTGTATTTTACTTAAAGCAGATTTCTCACTTTTTCGACCACCACCTCAGGAGGAATACTATTCATACAGGGATAGTCGCCCTTTTTACACGGTTTGTTACCATAAATGGAGCAAGGACGGCAATCCATATCAATCTGCACAGCGTTCGCCAAGTTCTGTCCGAAACCATTAAAACCCGCATACGGATGAGTAGCGCCCCATACGCAAACAACCGGCGTGTTTACCAGCGATGCCAAATGCATATTGGCAGAGTCCATACTCACCACCACCTTGCAAGCATTCAACAAATGCAGTTCGGTACTTAGCGGAAACTTTCCAGCCAATGAAATGGTAGATGGGATAGCTTTCTCCCAACCTTCGAGAATGGCTTTTTCCTTCGGTCCACCGCCAAACAGCAGCACCTCGACACCAGGCTGTGCAGCCAACTGGCGGACGACCTGCTCCATCTTCTCAACCGGATAAATCTTACCCTGGTGTTGTGCGAACGGGGCCACACCAACCCAAGTACCTTTTTTCTCGAAAGGAAGTTCGAAAACCTCATTTTTAGGGAAGAGGCCCTGAAAATTGACCTCCACCTGGTAGCCAGCCGCGGCGAAAGCCTCGCAATAACGGTCGACCGACGACTTCAGTTGTCTTTTCCCGTCACCGCCTTCCTTTACCAAGGCCTTTTTCTCGGCACGCCCCTTATCGATAACCGAAACAGGGACGCCCGTCAGCCGGTATAGTTTGCGGAGCACCTTGCTACGGAGCACATCGTGCAAGTCGACCATCTGGTCGAACGTATAGTTTTTACGCAGGAAACGGAACAGTTTGAAAATGCCACCCAAGCCCTTATAGGTCTTTTTGGTGTCGACACCCACAAAACGGAGACGGTCGATGCCGGCAAACATCGGTTCGAAGCGGGGTGTGCTCAACAGCGTCACCTCCACATCGGGATGTTGCAGCAGCAAACTGGCCAAGACGGGAACCGTCATCGCCACATCGCCCATAGCCGAAAGCCGCATTACTAGAATCCGTTTCATCTGCCTATATTCAGTTGTTATTACTTCTTGCCGTAAAGGACAGGGTTCAGGTTCGGATCGTTATACATCTTCATCTGCTTGTAGACCTTCATATAACGGTCGCCATTCTCAATATCGGCCAAAAGCTGGTCGATGGCGGTTGAAAGGTCAACGCGCTGTTCCAAAAGCACGTCCAACTTCTTCTGGCAAGCGGCATGCTGCTCGGCTGAGACATCGGTACGCTCGGCCTCGACACGCATGTGGTAGATTTTGAGCGCCAGAATAGAGAGGCGGTCGATAGCCCAGGCAGGGCTCTCGGTATTGATAACAGCGGTAGGCTTCACCTTCACACCCTGGTATTTTTCCCAGAAGTAGCTGTCGATACGCTCAACCAAATCGGTACGGTCCTGGTTGCTCTTATCGATGCGGCGCTTCAAAGCCAACGCCTCAACAGGATCGATTTCAGGGTTGCGGATGATGTCTTCCAAGTGCCACTGAACGGTGTCAATCCAGTTCTTCAAATAGAGGATGTTATCGATGGTTTGCGCAGGGAACGGGTTGTTGATAGGAGCGTCAACATTGTCGGTCTTGTGATAGTCAACTATAACCTGATCGAACAATTTGTTGGCATCGGATGTGAAGCTCATATTAAATCTTAATTACTATTTTTTAAATTTCTTACAGCCAACAAAGTTAGCATTTTTTTCGGTGCGAACGGACATTTACCACAAAAAAGGAACGCCTTGCCACCCGAAAGGCGGCAAGGCGTTGTTTCCAGGGGGTTGCCGCATCAGATGGTAGCTTCCACCACATTCACCACATAGTCGCCCAACTTCTCGCACTCTGAAATGAAGTCAACATAATAAACCCCAAGCTGGTAGTTGTAGAGACCATTGTTGATATCGGTAAGGTTCTGGTTCTTCAACTGGTTGCGGTAGTTGTTGATTTCGTTCTCGATGTTGTTAGAAGCGTTGATATCGTGCTTTTCCGGGAACTTCTCTACACAACGGGTCATCTCCACCAGCGAGTCGTCGACCAACCTCATCATCTCACCAATATGAGCCAACTGTCCGTCAGTAAATTTGGCATTGTTCTGCCGGCAACGGTTTACGGTTCGGGCCAAGTTGTAGCACGAATCGCCAATACTTTCCAATTCGGAAATTTGGCGGAGCATCTGCTGCATATTCGACTTTGACTCGTTCGACAAGCGTCCCTCGCTCACCTTTTTCAAGTACTTGGCAATTTCCACCTCCATATTGTCGGCAATACTCTCATATTTTTCAATACGCGAGAACAATTTGTTAAACTCCTCGTCCTTCTCAACCTTCAGCAAGTCTTTCACCAAATTGAACATACGGTGGCAACGTTCGGCAAAGTTGTTGATTTCCTTCTGGGCCTCAAGAATCGACAACTCGGCAGTAGACGGATAGCCCGCCGAAATATAGCGCAGGCGGTACTCTTCGTCTTGCTCCTTCTGCGGAAGCACCTTGCAGACGAAAGCCTCAATCTGGTTGACAAAACCAATCAGCAGCAACGTGTTCATGATATTGAACGCCGTGTGGAAGGCCGAAAGTTTATACAAGTCGTTGCTTTCTACCCCCATAAAGTCGGACACAAACCAGCTGATAGCATTGCAGGCCGGGTAGAAGATGATAAGCACAACCACCACACCGAACACGTTGAAGAACATGTGCGCCAAAGCCGCGCGGCGTGCCTGGGTGTTGGCCGTAAGCGACGCCATAAAGGCGGTGATGGTGGTACCGATATTCTGACCCATGGCCAGAGCGGCCGCCTGTTCGAATCCGAAACCCGGAATGTGCATATCGAACAGCATGAGGGTGATGGCCATGGTAGCGGCCGAAGCCTGCACCAGCATGGTAACCAGCGCACCCACAATGACAAAGAGGAGGATGGTGAAGAAACTCTCGCACGGCACATGCGCCAGCATGTTGGCGACAATTTCACCGATACCCATATTTGAAGCGGCGGTCTGCAGGTAGCTCAAACCCATGAAAAGGAAAGAGAAACCGAAAACAAACTCACCGATATTCTTCCGTTTAGACTGGCTAGAGAATATCAGCGGCAAAGCAACCGCCAAAAGCGGAATCGCGAACGCTGAAATGTCGACTTTGAAACCCACTGCCGAAATCAGCCATGCCGTAACGGTGGTACCAATGTTGGCACCCATAATAACGCCGATAGACTGCTTCAGCGTCATGAGGCCCGCATTCACAAAGCTGACCACCATAACGGTAGTTGCAGAAGACGACTGGATGAGGGCCGTAACAAGCACACCGGTCAGTACACCCATGACGCGGTTCTTGGTCATTGCCGCCAAAATGTTTCGGAGGCTGTCGCCTGCGAACTTCTCAAGTCCCTCACTCATAATCTTCATTCCGTAGAGGAACAAGCCCAACGAGCCCACAAGGCTCATAATGTTGACGATTGTGTCAATCATAACAATTTATTACTTATTTAATTTCCACTATTCTTTTGAAACAACATGCTAACTGGCAAAAAAAGGGTGGGAACCCGAATGCAATGCGCCGCATCACATTTTCCGGATTTCCACCCTTCTGTTTTTCTGGTGTTCTTCTTCTGTTTTAGCCTTCTTTATCACCAAACCGCGTTCACCAAAACCAGTGAACAGCAGGTTGGAAGTAGGAACGCCCTTTTCGCAGAGTGCCCTGAAAACACTCTGCGCACGACGCACCGAAAGATTTTGGTTGTACTTGTCGGTGCCCCTTTCGTCGGTAAACCCGTAAATCAGGAACTTTCCGTTAGGGTCTGCCTTAATGTATTGTACAATAGCATCGAGGTCGTCAGCGTATTTGTCGCTGAGTCGGTCATCGTCTGAGTCGAAGTAGAAGATGACCTTGCTTTCCGTCTTTGCTACGTTAGTAGTCAGCATTTTAGCGCGCTTGTTCTCATCGACCGAGTTCAACGCCACCCACAGCACGCTGTCGGCCTTTGCCTTGGCGATAGAGTCGAGTCGCATCAACCGGTCACGCTCTAGTTTTTCGCCACGCGCGAGTGCCGAATCGGCCTCCGCCTCGGTCATCGTACGGAACACGTAAGGGAGCACATCGTACGGACTGGCCACATCTTTCGGGAAGGTTTCCGGAATATCCTTGAACGAGATACCGGCTTCCCTCTGCTCACGCTTGACGATTTGCGCCTTGAAGATGTTGTCGTCGCAAACCTTGCCCGGACGGTTCTGGCACCGGTTGGAAATAAGGTGCGCCCTGTCGTCGACCACCACAATACCGATTTCGTCGCTATTCAGTCCGCTCAGCACCGATATTTTCGCTTCGGGCCTTTCGGCGGTAAGGTCCACATAATAGAGGTTGGCGCGCTGGTTTTCAGCACGGTTCGACGAGAAGTAGAGCAACGAGTCACCCACCACGAACGGGTGTTCTTCGTTCGCCTCGGTGTTAACCGTAAGGCGGTGAGGCGCCAGCCATGTATCTTCCGGACCACGGTCAGCATACCAGATGTCTAAATCGGTCCGTCCCTTCGAGACGGCGGCAAAATACATACGGTCGCCACCCTTTGCGAAAGTCGGATGGAACATGCGCTCTATTTTGTCGGGTTGAGAGGAAGCATCGTTGTAAGGGTGCGTCATCTTCAAGTTCACCCCTTCCATTTTCAGGCGTTTGTGCCGGCTCCAGCTGTTATCTTTCCAATAGCTGTAATACAGTTTGCCCACCGACGAGAAGATAATCTTGTCGGCGTGGTCGTCGTAGGCGAACTGGTCGTCGACGGGCATATTCTCCAACTCCTTGGCAATCCAGAACGGATCGAGTTCGGAAGACTTAGAGACGGCCACCACATAGGCCGTATCGTTACGGAAAAAGATAACCTGCTTGCGCTTATAAAGCGAAAGTCCCTTCTCCACCCCATAAGAATTGATGGAGGAATAGATAAGTTCGCGACCGTCTTCAAACGGTTCTTCCGCCGCCTGGGCAGGCAGGACGGACAATGCTAGCGCAAATAAGCCGAAAAACTTTTTCATCTCTTGTTAGTTAATCATCCTTTACAGGGGGAAGCCTACTTTTTAGCAGAAGCAGACTTGGCCGTGGTTTTCTTGGCAGCGGTCGACTTCGTTGCAGTCTTTGTTGCCGTGGTCTTTGTCGCAGCAGGTTTGGCCGCAGCCGCCGTCTTTTTAGCGCCGAAGCGCTTTGCCGGCTTTTTATCGCCCTGTTCCTTAATAATTTCCTGGCAGTCGGCGGCAGTCAGATCCTGCGCCACCTTGCCCTTCGGAATCTTATAGTTAGCGCCATTGTAGGCGATGTAGGCCCCGTAACGTCCGTTGCAGACCTGGATGCCTTCGGCTACAAAATCGCTGATAATCTTGTTCTTTTCCGCCAGTCGCTTTTCCTCAATGAGTTCAATAGCGCGTTCGGCGGTAATGGTCATCGGGTCGTCGGTCTTCTTCAGCGAGAAGAAGCTGCCGTCGTGACGGACATAAGGTCCGAAGCGGCCTTCGGCCACCGTCAGCACCTTGCCCTCGTACTCGCCAATCTGCCTTGGCAGACGGAACAGGTCCATCACCTCCTCGAAAGTGATGGTGTCGAGGTGCTGGTCTTTGCGCAGAGGGGCGAAACGCGGTTTTACCTCGTCATCGGCAGAACCGATTTGGGCAACCGGACCGAAACGACCAATCTTCACAAACACAGGCTTGCCCGTGTTCGGCTCAACGCCCACCTGGCGTTCACCCACCTTCGGTCCTTCTTGCTCTGAGACATTCAGCACCGTTGGGTGGAAATCTTTATAGAACTTGTCGATTGCCTTGGTCCACTCTTCGTTGCCAGCAGCAATCTCATCGAAATTCTTTTCTTCTTCCGCCGTGAAGTTATAGTCCATAATATTCGGGAAGTTTGCCAACAAGAAATCGTTAACAACCGTACCCAAATCGGTCGGGCGCAGTTTACCGTGCTCCGCACCGAAGACTTCCTTCTTGTCTTCATCGGCAATTTTGCCCCCTTTCAGCACCAAGTGGTTGCAGGTGCGCTCCTCACCCGGCACATCTTCTTTCACGACATATTCGCGGGCGATGACGGTAGAAATGGTAGGCGCATAGGTAGAAGGTCGGCCAATGCCCAATGTTTCGAGCTGTTTGACCAGGCTGGCCTCGTTATAACGGTAAGGCGGACGGGTATAACGCTGCAATGCCTCGATGCTGTCGGGCATCTGCAACTCCTGCCCCACCTTTACTGGCGGCAGCAGTGTGTTGTTGTCGTCTTCCGCATCGTCGACACCCTCCATATAAACTTTCAGGAAGCCGTCGAAGACCACCACCTCGCCCGAAGCGGCGAATTTCCGCGAATCGCCCGAAATAGAGATGGTGATAGTCGTAGACTCTAGCTGAGCATCGACCATCTGCGAAGCGACCGTACGCTTCCAAATCAGTTCATAGAGGCGTTTTTCGTCGTTGTTACCCTCAACCGACGTCTTGTTGACGTAGGTAGGGCGGATGGCCTCGTGCGCCTCTTGTGCGCCCTTGGCCGTAGTATGGTAGTTGCGGAACTGGTGGTACTTCTCACCGTATTCGCCAACAATCTGTTCTTTACAAGTATTGACCGCCAAACCCGAAAGGTTGACCGAGTCGGTACGCAT
>DETD01000026.1:0-84825 GCA_002362105.1 Bacteroidales bacterium UBA3297 | reverse complement strand
GAGTCGGTACGCATATAGGTAATTTTACCACTCTCGTAGAGGTGCTGCGCCACCATCATGGTTTTAGACACCGAGAAGCCGAGTTTGCGGGCCGCCTCTTGCTGGAGGGTTGAAGTGGTGAACGGAGGCGCCGGATGGCGAACCACCGGTTTCTTAACCACATCTTCAATAGCGAACGAGGCCGACTTGCATTTTTCGAGGAAGTCGATCGCCTCTTGCTTGCTCTTCAGCTGGCTGTTCAGTTCTGTTTTCAGGTGCTGGGCCTTGCCGTCGGCATCGGTCAGCGAGAAAATAGCCGTAACCTTATAGAACGCCTGCGAGTTGAACGCCTTTATTTCGCGCTCGCGGTCAACCATCAGACGGACGGTCACACTCTGGACACGGCCTGCCGAAAGCGACGGCTTCACCTTACGCCAGAGGATAGGAGATATTTCGAAACCCACAATACGGTCGAGCACACGGCGTGCCTGCTGCGCGTTCACCAGCGCCATATCAATCTTGCGCGGATTGGCCACAGCCTCGGTTATTGCGGTTTTGGTGATTTCGTGGAAAACGATACGTTCGTAGTTGTCTGGTTTAAGTCCAAGCACCTCATACAAGTGCCATGCAATGCTCTCTCCCTCGCGGTCCTCATCGGATGCGAGCAGCACCTTGTCGGCACCCTTAGCGGCTTTTTTCAGTTCGGAAACCAGTTTGACTTTATCGGAAGAAATTTCGTAATCGGGTTGGTAATTATTTTTCACGTCAATGCCTAGTCCCTTCTTTTTAAGGTCACGAACGTGGCCCATACTAGAGGTCACCGCATAACCCTCACCTAAAAAGTTGCCAATTGTTTTAGCCTTGGCTGGAGACTCGACAATCACTAAGTTCTTTTGCATAGTATTTACATATATAATGGGCAAGAATGGTCAACAAACGCCCAAAATCCATTCTACTGGTAATTTAATTTTGCGCAAAGTAACAAAAAAGAGTGTGTATACACCAAAAAAAAATATCAAAAAGAAAAAAAGCCGTCCGCTCGGCCAAAGTGGGCACCCCCTGCGGCCACCACCGCCGAAACCGCCTTTTCAGGGCCTGCGAGACGCCGGCAGAAAGCGTTTTTTTAGTTAACAAACACCACTCATTTGTTAAGATCTGTTAGATGCGGAACCTGAGCGAAGCCAGCATTTCCGTGGCCCTGCGTTTACGCGCAAAGGCTGCGAATAAAAAGTTAACGCATTGATTATAAACACAAAAAGCACAAATTAAAGGTTGCGAATGACACTAAATATCCATTTTATGTTGTACAACATATATAAATAATTTCATATTTATTTTAGAGAGTTTAACTTTGCGCCGTGCAAGAAACAAACGTAACCACATACGACGTTTGCTCAATCTGATACCAATTTCTTGCTAAGTTATTAAAATATGACAACAATAGGGTTCTAGCCAGGCGGAGAGTTTGGCTACGAATAACACGTTTTTGTCAAAAAATAAAGACGAAGGAGGATCATAAGTTATGAAGTTTAAGAGCATTCTAGTTAGTGCTGTCGCACTGATGTTCGCGGTAAGCGGACAAGCTCAGAAACACAAGACAAACGGTAAACGTTACGCCAATGCTGTGAAGCAGGAGCAGACAACAAGCAAATTCTCACAATTTTCAGAATATGAAGAAATGTATCCGGCAGACGACCTCTACTCTTCTGTTTGGATGAACGAGCGAGTAAATCCGTACAATGTTACATTGCCCGACTCCTTCAAAATTGTTGTATCAGGCTTCGAGTCTCCAACCGAGACCGCACACAACCCCGAAGTAACATCTGAATATGGTCCACGCTGGGGCCGCTTCCACGCTGGCATCGACATTGCCGTCCGTAAAGGCGACTCTATCCGTGCCGCTTTCGACGGCCAAGTGCGCATTGCGCACCACTTCGACAAGAAAGGTTATGGCTGGTACGTGGTTATCCGCCACGACAACGGCCTCGAAACCCTATACGGACACCTGTCTAAGCCATTGGTTAAGAACGACCAGCGCGTAAAGGCTGGCGAGGTAATCGGCTTGGGTGGCTCTACCGGTCGTTCAACCGGCCCGCACCTCCACTTCGAGACCCGTTTCTTGGGCGTGCCTATGAACCCAAGAAACATCATCGACTTCGATGCCAATGTGATCTATGCAGACACTTACACCATCGACAAGGTAAAATCTTTTTCAGAATACAACCGCTTCCACGGCCTTTACCGCGGACGCCGCGGCAAGAACCAGGCGGCTATTGCCACCTACACCCGAGCCGACGGCCACAGCATCCACGTGGTTAAGAGTGGCGACAACTTGAGCCGCATTGCCAGAATGTACAAGACTTCGGTCGCTACACTCTGCGCGCTCAACCACATCGACAAAGATGCCATCCTCAGTCTGGGCAAGAAGTTGATTGTTAAATAAGCACATCAAAGAAATACATATTGAACCAGGGCGGTCTGCGATTCTTCCTGAATTGCGGACCGCTTTTTTTGTGCCCTCCTTGCAGAGCCGGGCACACAAAAAAACGAACAAGGACAAATGCCCTTATTCGTTTTAACAATTTATCTAAACAAAATAGAATGTTGGCGTAGCACTACCCCACCAGTTTGTTGGTGTTAGGGTCGGGGAAAACCACCGTTGGCTTGAAAGTCTTAGCCTCTTCAAAATCCATTTGCGCATAAGACATAATGATGACAATGTCGCCTTTCTGCACCTTACGGGCAGCCGCACCATTCAAGCAGATTACACCAGAGCCACGTTCGCCAGGAATAACATAGGTTTCGAGGCGTTCGCCGTTGTTGTTGTCAACCACTTGCACCTTCTCGTTGGCAATGATGTTTGCCGCATCCATCAAATCTTCGTCAATGGTGATACTGCCGATATAATTAAGGTCAGCTTCGGTAACCTTAACACGATGGATTTTCGATTTTAAGACTTCAATCAGCATTTTTATCAGGCTTTCTTGTATTGAATGTTATCGATAAGGCGGACCTCGCCACAATAAACAGTGATGCAGCCAACAATGTTTTCGGCATCGCTCCAGTTTTCAACCGGCTGTAAAGTGAGCGAGTTAGAGATTTCGAAATACTCCACCTCGAGGCAAGGCTCGCTGTTGATTTCGTCGCACACCCATTTTCTAACCTCAGCCACGCTCATGGTGTCCATCTTTTTAAGGCTCTCGAACAAAGCCTTCGAGATGCGGAGGGCGTGTTTGCGCTCGTCGGCAGAAAGGCGCATATTGCGGCTGCTGAGTGCAAGGCCGTCGGCCTCACGGACGATAGGGCAACCCACAATCTGCACAGGTATGTTGTAGTTCTTCACCAACTCGCGGACAATAGCCAGCTGTTGGAAATCTTTTTCACCAAAATAAGCGCGGTCGGGCTTGATAATATCGAACAAGCGGGTCAGCACCTGCGCCACACCGTTGAAGTGACCCGGACGTGCAGGGCCTTCCATCACCTCTGCCAAAGGGCCGAGGTTGAACACGCGGGTATCGGGTTCTGGATAGATGTCGCTTTCGGTTGGGAACCAAGCAATAGCGGCACCGGCTCCTTCCAACAACTTTGCATCGGCCTCAACTGTACGCGGATATTTGTCGTAGTCGGTCTTATTGTTAAATTGTGTAGGATTAACGAAAGCGTCTACAATGCAGACATCGTTTTCAGCTACGCAACGTTTCACCAATGAAAGGTGTCCTTCGTGAAGGGCGCCCATAGTAGGGACCAAACCAATAGTCTTACCCTGCTTACGCAATTGAGCAATCTCGTTTTGAACGTCAGCAATCTTGTCAAAAACTTTCATTTCAAAATCAGGTTTTAATTATTAATAGCACCTTCAGCAAGACCTAGTCCGCTGCAATCGGGTGCAAAGTTACTGAAAAAAACGTTAGAAAGCGCCAGAAGCTACCATAATACGCAGTCGGGCTACCATCGTATGCGTTTTCATGTAATAAAATACAAAAACAGGGCCAAAATTGTAAATTCTAGAAATAAAAATACAAAATTATTCATTTCCTATAACATACATATGTTATATGTACGCAGAGCGGGGCACAAAAAAAAAGGCCGTGCCGCAATGGCACAGCCCCTATATTTGGGAACAGCCCTAAAATTAGAGGTTAGGGTTGATTTTCTTCCACTCGTTAACAGGAGGAAGGATGCCGAAACCGATAATTTCGTCGCGCATAGCCTCCAAGTGCTTGTAGCTGGCATCGAGAGCAGCCTTTTCTTCAGCAGAAAGTTTAGCTTCAACGTAGCTGACACCGTTTTCATCGATAATAGACTTCATGGCCATACAAACGTTCTTGTAGCCATACATGCCATCTTTCACGAAGCAGCCAGCAGGCAAAGTGAACGGAACACCGCCCATTGCACCTTCAATCATGCGGACAGCAACGTAAGCAGGGCTCTGGAAAGAAGAGCGGCCACGCAACTTGATGATGTTAGAACCACCCTGAATAGTCTTCTGCTTGATTTCCTCGAACTGTTCCTTAGTCAACTTGGAAGTACCAACAAGCTGGGTCAAAGGAGTGCCGTCGACAGTAACGTTAGAAGTTACAGGCACCATCTTTTCGCCGTGACCGCCAAGGGTGATACAGCCGTTAACCTTGGTCTGTTCAATACCAAAGTGGTTAGCCAACTCGCTCTGAAGACGGGTAGAGTCCAAACCAGCAAGAGTAGTAACCTGTTCAGGCTTCAAACCAGAACGAACCAATACGATAAGACCAGTGATATCTGCTGGGTTAAAAATAACAACAATGTGCTTACAATTTGGGCAATACTGCTTTACTTTGTCCGCAAAATCAGCTGCAATCTGGGCATTACCCTTCAAAAGGTCTTCACGAGTCATGCCTTCCTTACGAGGAGCACCACCTGAAGAAATGATGTATTCAGCATCGGTAAATGCTTCCTTAGCATCGGTAGTATAAGAGAAGTTCACACCATCGAAACCGCAGTGACGCATTTCTTCGTACACACCGTGAACGCCCTGCTCGAAGATATCGTAAAGACAGATGTTAGATGAAAGACCAAGCATAGCTGCAGTCTGAGCCATGTTAGAACCAATTGCACCACCTGCTCCAACCAAGAGCAACTTCTTGTTAGTTAAAACTTTAACCTTCATATTTATTTTAAATTAAGTAAATGATATTCTCAACACTGGCAGTTACCGCAACACGGGTGAGGTAATAAGCCTCAGGCTTTCGCGCGTAGCCGTAGATATCAATGACAAAAATATAAAAAATAGTGCGAACTTGTAATTTTAGCCACGAAAAAAACTATAATTCCGCAGTAAGCCCCCTCACGGCGTTTTTTTTTTCGCAACAAACCACCTGTTTTTCCCGATTGTTGGGAAATGACAAAAGATTTGGGTATATTTGGATAAGACATTAACAAAGAATTGACACAATGGCAAACATAGGCATCTTCTGCTCGGCTAGCGACGACCTGGCCCCAGTCTATTACGAGCAGGCCGCCAAACTGGGCGAATGGATTGGCAAAAACCGCCACACCATATATTACGGGGGCACACGGCAGGGTCTCATGGAGGCGACGGCTACCGCCGTCAACGAAAACGGGGGCACCGTGGTGGGCGTCATGCCCCAATTCATGTACGACAACGGGCTGGCCAGCAAAAAGGCCGACCAGATTATCGTGACCCACGACATGGTGGAACGGAAAAACATGATGATGGACAAAAGCGACCTGTTCATCGCGCTGCCCGGCGGCTTCGGCACCCTCGACGAGATTTTCCACGTGGTGGCGTGCGGGCAAGTCGGCATCCACAAGAAACCCGTCTTCCTGCTCAACATAAACCACTTCTACGACCATATTGTGGCACAGGCCGAGGTGGCCCGCGAACAGCGGTTCACCCCCAAGCAGTTCCAGGAAGGGCTCATCCCCGTCGACAATGTAGACGACTGCGCCAGCAAAATAAAGCAGTTTCTGGAGGCGCGCCAGTTCCAGTAGCGCGGTTTTCCGGCAGCTACGGCTTGTAAAATAGCGCATTATGGCTATTTTTGCAGAACTATCGACCAACCCAACACTCAACAACAAAACCTAAAACAAACAAAATTATGCCTTTACTTTTCTTAACCGTCGCTTTAATAGTGTCCGTCGTCATCTACTTCGTTTCGACACAGCGCGAACTGGTCGGACTAGACGAGAAGGTCAAGAACGCCATCAGCCAGATTGGCGTGCAGATAGAAACCCGCTGGGACGCCATCAGCGCACTGACCAAGTTGATTGGAAAATACTCGATGCACGAGTACAACACACTGCAGAACACCATACAGTTGCGCCGTTCAGCCGCCATTGAGACCGGCGAAGACGCACTGCAGCAGATAAACGCGCTCGACCAGGTGATGTCGAGAATCAACGCCGTGGCCGAAGAGTATCCCGACCTAAAGGCCTCGGATATCTACACCGACACCATCGAGCTACTCAACGAGTTCGAGAACAACGTGCGCTACAGCCGCCAGATGTACAACGACACCGCCACCCAGCTGAACAAGCTCGTCCGCCAGTGGCCCAGTTCGTTTATAGCCCGCTTGCTAGGGTTCAGCCAGGTAAAATATCTGCAGTTGGGTAACGCCAAGAGCGAGTATCCTAATATATAAGGTCTCTTGCGCCACACCTCCACTTATAGCAAAGAGGTAAAGCGCCCTAACATTTGCAGAAGACAAGATTTAGAGCTAACTTTGCCTAGTTTTTCAAAACGATCTCGAAAAAGCAATGGAAGAATCAAAAATTAGAGAGATTCTAAAGCACGAGGCAGACTCCATCCTCAATCTGCCAGTCACAGACGACTACACTAAAGCCATCGACCTGATTGTAGAGCAAGTCAACAAGAAGGGTGGCAAACTAGTTACCAGCGGAATGGGGAAAGCCGGCCAGATAGCCATGAACATAGCGACCACATTCAGTTCAACCGGCACGCCGGCCGTCTTCCTGCACCCGGCAGAAGCCCAGCACGGCGACCTCGGCATACTCCAACCCAACGACGTTATGTTGCTCATTTCCAATTCAGGAAAGACCAACGAGATAGTAGACCTTGTGGCATTGGCCCGAGGTTTGCGTCCGAACATCAAATTCATCGTCATCACAGGCGGGAAAGACAGCCAGTTGGCAAAGTCGGCAGACATCTGCCTGTATACGGGCAACCCGAAAGAAGTTTGTCCGCTCGGTCTGACCCCAACCACATCGACGACTATGATGACCGTAATCGGCGACATTCTGGTAGTGGGCACAATGACCGCAATTGGCTATACCAGCGAGCAATACGCCAAGCGTCACCACGGCGGCTACCTCGGCAAAAAGTCGAGAGCGCAGGCTGACGAAGAAAAATAAATGCAAAAAAAGCCGGCAAGGATTTGGAGAATTAAATTTTATCCTCTAACTTTGCACTCGCTTAACAGCAAAAGAAAATTTCAAGGCTGGTCCATTCGTATATCGGTTAGTACTCAAGATTTTCATTCTTGCAAGGGCGGTTCGATTCCGCCATGGACTACAAAACTAGAAAAGATAATTCTCAGAAGGAGTTATCTTTTTTAATAAAAAAGTTTTTGAAGGTGTAAAAAAGTTCCATAACTTTGCACCCGCAAAAAACAAAAAGCATATTTCAAGGCTGGTCCATTCGTATATCGGTTAGTACTCAAGATTTTCATTCTTGCAAGGGCGGTTCGATTCCGCCATGGACTACTTTAATAAAAGATTAACAATAAAGATGGCAAATCACAAATCAACTCTCAAGAGAGTAAGACAGGCTAAGGCAGCTCGTTTGCACAATAGATATTACGCAAAGACTACCCGTAACGCTGTTAGCGCACTCCGCTCAACTAGCGACAAGAACGAAGCAGCTTCTCTCCTTCCAAAGGTAAGCAGCTTGCTCGACAAACTTGCAAAGAAGAACATTATCCACAAGAACAAGGCAGCTAACTTGAAGTCTAAGTTGGCAAAGAAGGTTAACGCACTGGCCTAAGTTTACCTGGATAAAAAAAGAGATACTAAGCCTTCCTGCCTACAGGAAGGCTTTTATCGTTTTATGGCCTCAAGAGAAATCTAAATTATTCTAAAAAGGAATTACTTTACACATTATAGAGCCGAAAAACGGATTATTTTATCTGCAAAAAATACCTATATTTGCAAAAAACAAATACAACTAGAAAAATGACACAAGAAGAGGATTATCTGTCATTGCAAACCATTAAAGAAGTTCTTTATGGGGGCAAAAAATTAGAAATCAGCAAAAACACAATTGGCAAAATACAGGAATGCTACGATTTTCTTGATCGTTTTTCTCGTGAAAGAATTATTTACGGCATAAACACTGGTTTCGGTCCTATGGCACAATACCGTGTCAGCGAAGAAGACCGGACCGCGCTACAGTACAACATCATACGCAGCCACGCTACCGGAGCTGGCGAACCGCTGCCAAACATCTACGTAAAGGCGGCCATGATTGCGCGTCTGGGCACATTCTTGCAGGCTCAGAGCGGTGTTCACCCCGATGTTGTAACACTTTTGCTTTCATTCATCAACAACGATATCATCCCGTTCATTCCAGAGCACGGTAGTGTCGGCGCCAGCGGCGACTTGGTTCAGTTGGCCCATCTGGCCCTCACCCTTATCGGCGAAGGCAAAGTCAACTACGACGGCAAATGGCAGGCAGCGGGCGACGTTTTGAAGAAACTAGGCATCAAGCCTTTTGAAATACACATCCGCGAAGGTCTTTCCACAACCAACGGTACCTCGTTCATGACCGGTATCGGCGTGGTCAACCTTTTCAATGCACAGCGTCTGCTCCACTGGGCACTCACAGCCTCAGTTCTCGTTAACGAAATTGTCTCTTCGTTCGACGACCTCATGAACGAGACCCTGAACGGCGTGAAGAGACAGGTAGGCCAGCAGCGTGTTGCCGCCAAACTCCGCGAAATTGCGACTGGCAGCAAGTGCATGCTGAAACGCGAAAACGAAATGTACTGCCACCACGACGAGAAAGTGTTCAAACACAAAGTACAGCCGTACTACTCGTTGCGCTGCATTCCACAAATACTGGGTCCAGTTATGGAAGTTATCGACAACACGGCCCGCGTTATCGAAAACGAGTTCAACTCGGCATGCGACAACCCTATTGTCGATGTGGCCACCCAAAACGTATACCATGGCGGCAACTTCCATGGCGACTACATCAGTTTCGAGATGGACAAGCTGAAGATTGCCATCACCAAGTTGACGATGACCATGGAACGCCAGATGAACTACCTGTTCCACGACCGCATCAACGAAGGCATCCTTCCTCCGTTCGTGAACTTGGGCGTGCTCGGCCTCAACTACGGTTTGCAGGCATCGCAGTTCACCGCAACCAGCACTACGGCAGAGTGCCAGACCTTGTCGAACCCGATGTATGTCCACTCTATCCCGAACAACAACGACAACCAAGACATCGTCAGCATGGGTACCAACTCGGCCCTTATTGCCAAACGTGTCATCAACAACGCCTACCAGGTAATGGCCATCCACTATATGACGATGGCGCAGGCGGTAGACTACTTGAAGATTCAAGACAAGCTGGCACCGGCAACCCGCAAGGTTTACGACGAAGTCCGCAAGATATTCCCAGTCTTCACCGAAGACTATCCGCTCTACACTTCAGTAGCAGCCGTTGAGGAATACCTCAAGAACGCAGAAATATAAACTAAAAAAAAAGACAACCAACCAATAATGGACATAGCTCTTATCACAGGCGGCTCCCGCGGCATTGGCCGTGCTTGCGCCATCAAACTAGCCCAGATGGGTTACTATATTGTCATCAACTACCGTAGCAACGAGGCTGAAGCAAAATCTACCCTCGAAGCAGTAAAGGCAGCAGGCAGCGACGGCGAACTACTTCCGTTCGACGTAGCCAACAAGGAATCGGTAGAGACCGCTATCAGCAACTGGCAGGAAGCCCACAAAGGCGAATACATCAGCGTACTCGTCAACAACGCCGGCATCCGTAAAGACAATATGCTGATGTGGATGACCGACGACGAATGGAGCAGCGTTATCGACACCACCCTCTATGGTTTCATGTACGTTACCCGCGCATTGCTGAAAGACATGCTCATCAAGAAGTTCGGACGCATCATCAACATGTCGTCCCTTTCAGGCTTGAAGGGTCTGCCAGGCCAGACCAACTACTCGGCAGCCAAGAGCGGCATTATTGGTGCAACCAAGGCACTGGCACAGGAAGTGGCACGCAAGAACGTGACCGTCAACGCCATCTGCCCAGGTTTTATACAGACCGACATGACTAAGGACCTCGACGAGGCAGAATTGAAGAAACAGATTCCGGCCAACCGTTTCGGAACACCGGAAGAAGTGGCTGCTGTGGTAGGCTTCCTCGCTTCGAAAGAAGCCGCCTACGTAACCGGCCAGGCAATTTCTGTTAACGGAGGTCTCTATACCTAAAGAACAGTTCAATTAGCAGGTGCTTATGGAAAGAAGCGAAATCATAAAAACCATTAACCGCGGTTTGGCAGACGAGTTCGAAAAAGACGAGTCTACCTTCCCGGCCGACGGCAACCTCTACGACGTACTGGAAATAGACAGTTTGGACCTGGTTGACGTAATCGTGCTCATTGAAAAACTTTTCGGCATAAAAACCGCAAAGGAAGAATTTGCCGGAGTAAAAACGTTCAATGATCTGTACGATTTCTTAGGAAACCGGATTAACAAATAAAGGAAACCTCTCTTATGCCTGAATGGAAAGGGAAAACACGCGGTGGCTCGTTGGGCTACCGCATTTTTATAGGTCTCATCAAACACTGCGGCCTGAAGGCGGCCTATGCGCTCCTATTCATTGTAGTCCCCTACTTCGTGCCTTTTGCCCCTAAAAGCACTAAAGCCAGCTGGTGGTATTGGCGCAACATACAGCACAAGTCGCGCCTAGCGGCTATGTGGATGGTGCTGAAACACTATTACCGCTTCGGCCAGATCATCATCGACAAGATTGCGGCACCATCGGGCTACGAAAAGAAGTTCAAATACGACTTCAACGACTACGAGCGTTTCCTCGACATTCTGAACAGCGGGAAAGGCGTGGTGATGATTGGCGCGCACTTCGGTCACTGGGCCCTGGGAGGACAGTTTTTCGGCGATTACAGCAAGAAAATCAATATTGTGATGTTTGATGCCGAATACCAGAAGATAAAAGACCAGATTGAAGAGTTGACAGGCAGCCCCAACTACAAGGTGATACCGGTCAACGACGACGAAATGGCCACTATATTCAGCATTAAGGGAGCCCTCGACAACGGCGAGTACGTCTGCTTCCAAGGCGACCGCTATGTTAACGAGAACAAAGTGCTGCCGCACGACCTGATGGGGCATCCGGCCAAGTTTCCTGCCGGTCCGTTCCTCATCGCCTCGCGTATGCACCTGCCGGTAGTGTTCTACTTCTCGGAAAAAGAAGACACCTACCGCTACAGTTTCAATTTCTTCTTCGCCGACGAGCCCAAACGCAGCGCCGGAAAGAAACAGGAGATGCAACTCCTCGACCAATACGTATCGGTATTGGAGCAACGAATGAAAAAACACCCGGAACAGTGGTTCAACTTCTACCAGTTCTGGCAAAAACAATAGCCCATGACCCAACTGCTACGCCGTACTATTTTCTTTCTGCTTGGTATTGTCGCTTTTGCGACCGCAAACGCACAATACATCATTTGCAACGAGACCGACAGCTTCGCCTACCGTCAGCCCATTTACAACCAAATAGACCTAGTGTGCGGCGATGCACCCGACACAACCAACTCTGCCATCGTTTCATGCTTCCCGGCGGCCTTCTCGGCCCTGATAAAGCCCGATTTCGACCACATCAACGTGGCAGGCTGGCACATTTCTGGCGGGAATCTCCACAAGGGCTTTCCCTGCCGCAACAACACCGGCGGATTTGTCTACTATAAAAACCGCAAGTGGAAAATCTTAAATAAGGAAGACTACGACAAAACTGTTCAAGAAGAAGCCGACAATATACAGTGCGCCTATGGGCAGTGCCTCGTCATCTACAACAAAGAGGTGCAGGAGAAATTTCCACGGGGACCGGAATGGGTGGCCCAATACCGCGTTCTCTGCGACAAGCAAGGCAAACTGTTCTTTTTCGAAACCAAATACCCTATGCCCCGCGGACGCTTTATGCAGGAACTCGAAAAACTAGACCTCGACAACGCCCTCTATATGGAAATGGGACAAGACTACAACCACGGCTGGTGGCGCAACGAAGACGGCAGCGTCAACATGCAACACGCCTTCTACAGAGGCTCGAACTGGATTATCTTCAAGCAATAAGACGACTTTAAAGAGGCGTTCCCACACAACACCACACCAAAAGGGGAACTACCCGACCTTAACAAAGAGCCATACCAGCCCTTTGGGGGCACATTTTCCCTAAAAAAACAGCAACAAACAGAAAAAGAAGCCGCAAAGCAGTTTCTTCACATCCTCATTTTCAATGTTTTATAATTTTCTTGCGTATTTTTTACACATTTTATTTGCAGTATAGGATTTTTTATCTAATTTTGTTGTGTAATTAATACACAATTAAAACACAGAAGCCTATGGAAACAAACAATTTAAACGGTTTATTTGGCAAGATAGCCAACGGGATGTGTAGAATTACCATGAATGGTGGCATAGCCATAAAAACAGCCAATGGCTATAAGACCTACAACGTAAAAGACGGCACCCTGACCAACGTTAACAATTTCTGCTTCGACCTGGGCTGTGATTTCTTCTTCGTGATGCCTACAATGAAAGTACGTGAGGGGGACATCATACTGGTGGATGGCAAACCAAAATGTGTTATCGAAGCCAAAAAGAACCTGATTACGGCTATCGACTACGAGACCGCCGAAATTAAACAGATAGTTCCCGAACGCCACTTCCTGATGGGGAATGTGTTCCTCTACAACAAGGTTGTTTCTTTACTGGGTAACAGCTTTAACGGGAAAAAGGGATTTGGCAAAATCATGAAAATGATGGTCATCAGCCAAATGATGGGGAAAGGCGGCACGCCCACCTTCGGAGTAGATGGCACGGCCAACGGAAACATCGGACAACTGATGGCAATGTCAATGATGATGAACAACGGAAACGGAGGTATGTTTGAAGACCTGTTCGAAAACATGGACCTCGAAGACAACGAAGATGATATTACTAACTTAACCAATGAGGAGGACTGATTATGGGATTCGGAAGATGGACTAGAGACGAATTTGCACGCTACACCGCTAGCGCTGGCAAAGGTTACGACGCAGCAACAGACAGAGTTACAGGGCAGACCTACACGGCTAAAGCCATTGACCCTGACTTGAATCCGAAAAACGTGATTCGCACTTGCGTCAACACGGAAGAGCACCCGAACACGATACCAGTTATTCTGGCTCTCGATGTTACCGGCTCTATGGGACGGGCCTGCATTGAAACCGCCGAAAGCCTTGGCACCATTATGACCAACCTTTACACCAAGTATACCGACATTGAGTTTATGGTGATGGGCATCGGCGACCTGGCCTACGACGACGCGCCAATACAGGCTTCACAGTTCGAGAGCGACATCCGTATAGCGGAGGCACTCGACAAAATCTATATGGAGCACGGTGGAGGCGGCAACCGATACGAGTCTTACACTGCGGCTTGGTACTTCGGGCTATACCACACACAGCTCGACGCCTTCGACAAGCAGGGCCGGAAAGGCATCATCATCACCATGGGTGACGAGGGTTTGAATCCTTACCTGCCATACAAGGCGCTGAACGAGGTGACTGGCGACCACATCCAAGGCAATGTAGAGACCAACGACCTCTACAAGGAGGCGCTCAAAAAGTTCGACATTTACCACATCGGAGTAAACGACAGAGACAACAGCTTTGTCTATCACGAAGAGGATATAATGGCTACTTTCGGCAAGCTGCTGAAGGAGAACTACAAGACCGCCACCATCAACGAGCTGGGCAACGTCATCTGCGAATGCATCGACAATAGCCTTGCCAAGAACCCGATTAACAACACAGACGGCATCGCCTGGTAAAAAAACGGATGTATTATGAAAGCGAGAGTAATTATAGGCGCCAATTACGGCGACGAGGGGAAAGGCACAGTGGCTGCCACCTACACCAAACACGCCACTGGCAGAGTGCTGAACGTGCTGACGAACGGAGGCGCACAACGCGCGCACTCTATTCTGACGGCCGACGGCAACTTCACCTTCCAGCACTTCGGGGCTGGCACCTACTACGGTGCTGCTAATTACTTCTCTCCTTTCTTCATTCTGAACCCAATGCAGTTTGTTGCGGAGTATAACGAGCTGGCAGAACGGAACGTAATGGACCGCGTCAGACTCTTCCGCGACACAAACTGCCGGTGGACGACCCCCTACGACATGCTGGCCAACCAGATAATCGAGTACAAGCGGAAGGCCGACAAACACGGAAGCTGCGGTATGGGAGTATGGGAAACCGTACTCCGCTACCAAAGCACCGTCACCATCGGATTCGACGCTTTCTGCCGACTCGACGACGCGGCGAAAAAAAACTATCTAAAAGGGGTGCGTACTTATTTTGAAAAGCGGATTGGCGAAATTCCGCCTGCGTTCTTCGACCTATGGAACAATAAAAACCTTACCGACCGATATATTGCCGACTGCATTTTCTTGCAACAGAAAACCAGCACCGTGCTCGACACCACCCAGTTCGACGAAGTTATTTTTGAGAACGGGCAGGGGCTACTGCTGAACGACACCGGGCTGGACATTGCAGGCACGACTCCTTCGAAGACGACCGCCGAATATGCTTTAAGGCTGGCAACAGACCTGGGGTGCGACGACATCTGCATCCACTATGTCACCCGCCCCTACCTCACCCGCCACGGGAAAGGGTACCTTACCGGCGAGCAGAAGCGCATACTGTTGTCTGATGGTGTGAAGGAAGACCGCACCAACACCTACAACATCTTCCAAGACGATTTCCGATTTGGCGAACTGGACCTTGACGCTTTCGTCAAGCGCATCCAAGAGGCCGAAGCCGACATCGCTATGCCGCACACGCTCAACATCGACGTTACCCACTGCGACGAGATGGACAGGGTTGCCGACTTTAAGCGACACTTTGCCAACGTGACCACATACGACAGCGCACTGATTATATAACCCCTACACAGGAAATGAAATCTGTTAAATCCCCCTGCCACTGTGAAGAGCATCTCCACATGGGCGGGGGATATTGCGCGCCTGAGCGGTAATACGCCGCACCCGGCTAAGGGAATAACGCCTTTTTTGCAAGCCAACCAGTCCCCGTGTTGCAGAACACCCGGCTCTATTGTATTTTTGTATAGGGAAACAGTTTTCAAACCTCTTTCCCGTTTTTAACAACCAGACCATGAAACAAGAGATACAGAAAAGGCTGTTCGAGTTGCAAGACACCGGTTACAAGGTTTTTCACAGCAAACTGGTTCCGAACATCGACGCCGATAAAATAATAGGAGTACGGACACCCGAACTAAGGAAATTGGCCAAAGAATACGCCAAAAACGAGCATATTGCCGATTTTATGGCCAACCCGCAGCACAACTATTACGAAGAAGTCAACCTGCACGGGTTCATCATCAGCGAGTTGAAAGACTACGACCTCTGCGTAAAGGAGTTAGACAAGTTTCTACCGGTAGTAGACAACTGGGCGACCTGCGACCTGCTGAGTCCGAAAGTGTTCAAGCAGAAAAAGCACCACGAGCAACTACTGACCGATATTAAGCGGTGGATGTCGAGTGACGCGCCCTACACCATCAGGTTCGGCATCGAAATGCTGATGTCCCACTTCCTCGACGAGGAGTTCAAAACCGAGTACCTAAGCTGGGTGGCAGCAGAAAAAGGCGAGCACTACTATATAAAAATGATGGTGGCCTGGTTCTTCGCTACCGCACTCGCCAAACAGTGGGACGCTACCCTGCCCTACATCGAAAACAAGGTTATGGACAAGTGGGTCCACAACAAAGCCATTCAGAAGGCCATCGAGAGCTACAGGGTAAGCGACACGCAGAAGTCGTACCTCCGCACCCTCAAACAATAAGTCAGACCCCCTACAGCGCAGAAAAATATGTATAAGATATTTTGGACACCCGCCACAGACCCGTCTAAGCCCGCAACCATCATTATCGACGGTCAGCTGTCAGAGTATACCGGCAAAGAAGAGCAGAACCTGGCCATGGTTAAATTCGGCGAAGTCAGGCAATGGCCATGTGAGAAAGCCATTTCCGAGCAGAAAGGCGATGGCCGGAAATTCAGCAAAGACCTGTTTATTGCCGTAAAACCGGAAGGAATCGCCATCAGATCGACCTTTTCCGCAAACGACAGCGGACGTCCACACCCCTATATGTACTACACCGACAGTACAGACCTGGCAGAGGCGGTTGACGACTTAAAAAGCTATGCCGCACAGATGCAGCACGAGTTCAATACAGAAGAGTTGGAAACCGCAGCACTAGAGATAGCCATTTACCGCCAACCCGAACGCGACAAAGAGCGGGAGAGGCTGACCAGCCTGGGCGGAGGTTGGGAAAAACTCTGGTACCACGTAAGAAGACACTAAATAAAAAAAAAGGATGCACGATACGTGCATCCTTTTTCTATATCCGAGAGCCGATGACGGGAGTCGGACCCGTGACCTCTTCCTTACCAAGGAAGCGCTCTACCACTGAGCTACATTGGCATTGACCAGCATCGGGAAACCTGATTTCCGTTTGCGAGTGCAAAATTAGGATATTTATCGACTAAACAAGCATAAATAGGCAAAAATTTATCCAAAATATGCAAAAAAAGGCCAATCGCCCCCAATTCGGCACTATTTTCCCACATTTTTGCCCTTAATCCGCCAAAATATGAAAGAGAGGGCAAACATACATACCCCCAGCATCAGGACGTAGAAGAACGAGACCCTGAGGCCGAACGCATTCGCAATCAACCCCACCATAAACGGACCGAACAAGAATCCCGTGCCACTAATGGTATTCACCATAGCGATGCCCGTACCCGGAGAAACATCGGGTTGCGAACCCGACAAACTGTAGATAACCGGCACAAGGCACGACATACCCAGCCCCGTAACCAGCAAGCCCGACACCGACAAATAGAAATTCGTGGAACTCACCATAAGGGCCAGTCCCAACATAGCCGTCAGGCTACAAGCCATCAGGATAAACGGTTCGGAATAGCGGGCACGCAACGAGTCGCCCATAAAGCGGCCCACGGCCATAAAGGCGGCATAGACAGCCAAACCGACTGGTGCGAAATTTTCGGGCAAGACAATCACCTGGTTCATATACTGTGTGCTCCAGCTCGACACCACCCCTTCGATGACACGGCTGAACAACGCAATAAACGCAATAAAGAGCAAGAGCCCCTTCGGAAACATGAAGTGGAAGCCTTGTGCCTTGTTCTCGCGTTTCGGCTTCTCACGCATCAGGAAAGGACGGAGGAAGCCAAGTTCGCACACAACCAGCGACGATGCCACACTGAAATGGACAGAGGCATCGAGTTGGAAGGAGATAAACACAATGGCGACCAGCGCCCCCACACAGGTGCCCACGTAGTAGATGGCGTGAAATTTGGCCAGAATACTGCGTTTATAGGCTTTCTCGACCAAAATAGAGTTACCGTTGATAGCAATATCGAAAAGCGAGGCAAAAACGCCGTAGGCCATACAGACCGGGAACAGCAGGAACTGCGACGGCATAATCGGCAGCAGCACGAAAACGAAAGCCACCATATAGCCCATCATAGTCAGGCGGTTACTGCCGTACTTGTTCGCCAAATTGGCGCAGACCGGCATACACAGCAACGAGCCCACCGACATACACAATTGGGGAAGTCCCAAATGCGCATAGTCGAAACTATAAATCTGCTGAATGGCAGGCAAACGGGAAAAGAGTGTAGCGAACACGAATCCCGAAAAAAAATACATGGTCATCAGCGCATACCTCGCATGATGTTTGGTACTAACCAGCGAATTGTAATCCATAAAATTAAATCTAAAACCAAATGTAAAGCAAAAAGCGAAGCAACAAGCCGCGAAAAAGGGCGCAAGCCGCCCGAAAACCTTAAACACCGCAAAGTTAGCACAAAAAAGTAACAGAACGAACATCTGGCAAACCTTAATCGATTAACGGCTTTTAATTAACTTTTAGAAGTTTTTAATTGGCAAAACATCGACAGTTTGTTACCTTTGTATTCTAAACAAAGACAAACCCTAAATTATTTATATCACAAATAACGATTATGCTTAAAAGAGTATTATCAATTGCCGGCAAGCCAGGTCTTTTCGAACTGCTTTCACAGGGCAACAACATGCTTATTGTAGAAAACATTGAAACCAAACAGCGCCAGCCTGCATATTCAAACGATAAAGTCATCAGTCTGGCCGACATCGCCATCTTCACAGAAGACGAAGAAGTACCCCTCGCCCAGGTGTTCGAGAGCATCAAGAACAAGCAGGGTGGCAAATTGGTCGAGATAGACATGAAGTCGAAGAAAGAGTTGCGCGACTTTTTCGGCAGTGTACTTTCTAACTTCGACCAGAACCGTGTTTACGACAACGACATCCGCAAGGTCATCCGTTGGTACAACATTCTGACTGCCGCTGGCAAAACTGAATTTGTTGAGGCAGCTGCGGTTCCTGCAAAGAAGGCCACCAAGGCAAAAGCAGAAAAGGCTGAAAAGGCAGAAGAAACTCCAGCTGAAGAAGCCGGTCTTCCTAAGAAGAAGCGTACACGCAAGAAGGCTGCCGACAACGCCGAAGAGGCTTAAAATACAAGCTCGATAATAAAGAATCCCCGACGAACTAAGTTCGTCGGGGATTTTCTATTTTAGAGACCTTTTTTAATACACACAACTCTCCACAGTTCTCTCCTCAAAGCCCACAATTCCTGTTTTCTTTTTAGAGAGAGGTTTCTTTGAGAATACAACTCCATTATAGCTCATATGCGGCACGTCGAGAGAACCATCTCCCGGATAGTAATTCACCCATATCGATTCAACAACGACCAAAACACTATCGTTCTTCAAATAGAACACTTCGTCTGGCAACTGTTCCTTTCCGGCACACGCCTTTTTCAAAGCGGAACGGTATTTGTCCAAATGGGTCTCTTCATCATATTTCAAAACGACATTTTCGTCAACCACGAATTCCCCGTCGCGTTCTGTAGCAAAATTCACGTATGAATAACCAGAAACAGGGATATTGTTGGGATGAAAAGACATATAAGAAGAATATGTGCCATAAAAACACTTAATTTCGTCTGGCACATAACGGCTGCAAACAGTAGAGGTGTCATACCCCCTTACTCTTTCTATATAATTAAGTGCCGATACAAATTGTTTACGCCCCACGGTGTCTTTCAAACACGCATCCGGTATTTCTGCCACTGGCACGAATCTATTTGTAGAGTCGTTATAAATAGGGTATTTTGCCAAGAAACTATCCACACGTTTTTGTTGGTTCGCCACCGCCAGAGAAAGAGCCGAAGTCGGAGGAACCAACATCAGAAAGAAAACGGCAACCGCCGTCATTCCAGCCATCAGCAAATAACAGTTCAACCGCTTCAGCAACGAGAACGCAAAGAAGAGCATCATTAGCAAGCCGAAAGCCGCTATAAAGACACGACTCTCAGTCAGTCCATAATCACTGATTCGGCGTACAATACCCACCCAGAATAGCGCCAACGGCACCACTGATATAAAAGGAAGGTATTTGAAGAAGAAAGAAAGGCGAGTCTTAGACAGGAACGGCTGCAGCATATAAACCACAAACGCAACAACAAGATAGGCCACCACCATCCATGCCACCCCTCCACGAGGCAGGTCCCATGCAACTAAAATTTTAGCCGCATAGAGATAGAGAACAAGGGTGTAGCACACCAGCGCTGGAGAGAGAATTTTAGAATACAGCACATCAAACGAACTTGACAAACGGGCAGCATCTTTATCTTGCAAACTTTTGGCGCAATAGCAGAAGGTCAAAGGAGTAAGAACAACCAGAATAAAGAGCCCCACATAGACGAACACAATTCTAAAAAACAGATATTGGTCTGAAGCATAATTGCTCAGGAAAAGATAAAAGACCGACGCCATGACAGCATAATAGACCATCGAGATTGCGCCTGCCAGAAAAACGGCAACCTCCAACGAAGTACAGACCTTAATGGCATCGCTAACGAACAAATAGTTATCTTTCTGTCCCCTAACAGCGAATACAAACAAGAGGGCAAGTATATACACGCCAGCATGGAATAGGAAGCAAGTTTGGAAATCGAGGGTGCTGAAGAAAAATGGTGGCACAAGCACCAGCAACCCCGACAGCACATAACAGACGGAGGTCCATTTCCGTTGGCTTTGCATCCACCCTACCCTAATAGCGAAAGCTACAGCAAACGCAACAGGCGCATACAAGAGTGCAACAGGCACAAACCGTTCATAGAAGAAGCTTTTTGTCATCCAACTGTGCCGGTTCATCTCACACATGGCAACAACCAAAACAAAAGCAAAGAGGCAAAGAGTTGTTTCAACAGGGAACCGGGAGATGCTGCGATAGAAGTCAGCAAACCATTTTTGTACTTTTTGAATAAGTTTCATAATTAGAAGTGTTTTTGCAAAAATAAAAAAAAGCAGTTGTAACCCAAACGGTCACAACTGCTTTATATTTCATTCAATACGAATCAGAAAAGGGAATTACTTCTTAGCGAGGTAGTCCTTAACGTCATCGTTGTGAATAATCTTCTCATCGAAAATGTAAGCACCAGTCTTTGGAGACTTAACCATCTTGATAACCTTAGAATAGGTACGGCCTTCACCCTTTTGGAGGGTAGCAACTACTTTCTTTGCCATGATTTAATGCTTATTTAAAATTACTTGATTTCCTTGTGGATAGTATACTTACGAAGAATTGGGTTGTACTTCTTCAACTCAAGACGTTCAGGAGAGTTCTTACGGTTCTTGGTAGTGATGTAACGAGAAGTACCAGGCATTCCGCTTTCTTTCATCTCAGTGCATTCAAGGATAACTTGAACTCTTGCTTCTTTATTTTTCTTAGCCATTTTCGTAAAAATTTTAAAAGATTAGACCAAGCCCTTCTTGGCAGCATCCAAAAGGGCAGCGTTAATACCCTTCTTATTGATAGTACGGATAGCCTTAGCAGAAACCTTCATTTCGATGAAGCAGCCCTGTTCTGGCCAATAGAACTTCTTTTTCTGAAGATTAACGTTGAACAGTCTGTGTGTTCTTCTCTTTGAGTGAGAAACGTTGTTACCGTTCTGAGCTTTCTTTCCGGTAAGCTGACAAATTCTTGACATTTTATTTTATCCTTTTATGTTATTATCTCAATAAGAATTGCGGGACATCTCTGATTCTCGGGCTATTCTAAGCCGAGCAGCGTAACCATCAGAGCACCATTTTGTGGAGAAACTGCAATTCAGATTTTGCTACTAACTTTAATAACAACCACTTAAAGGAGAGAATACCTTTTGTGGATATCGACCGCAAAGATAGTCAAAAATTAGTTATCAACAAGTGCTTTTATCATAAAAAAAGCCATAGAAGTGGCATTTTCAATATTTTTCTGCCGTTCCGTTCCGAAATGGAAGCAGTGCGAAATTGTTTTTTCGCCGTTTGCAGCCGCCATCCAGACGGTACCTACCGGTTTGTCGGCGGTTCCGCCCCCCGGGCCTGCTATTCCCGACGTGGCGACTGCCACATCGGCCCCCGTCAGGCGCGCCACCCCTTCGGCCATCTGTTCAACGACCGGCTGGCTGACTGCACCATATTTTTCTATATCGGCCATATCGACCCCCAGCACGCCGTTCTTCACCGAATTGGCATAACTGACAACGCCCCCAAGGAAGAACTCAGAGCTGCCGGGCAACAGGGTAATGTGGTGGGCTATGTTTCCACCGGTGCAACTTTCGGCTGTGGCCAGGGTAAGGTGTCGATCCCGCATCAGGTCGAACACAATTTTAGCCGCCTCCTCAACAGTCGCATCCCATGTCTTTGTAAAATCCACAAGCATAAATACCATATTATAGTGATAATGCAAAAATACGCAATTAAAAAAATAATGGTTATCTTTGCAGTCCTAAATATACGTGAGGGGGGAAGAGTCCACACTTTGGCCCTTACTTTTCATAAAAAAAGGAGGTAACGATGCCATTAAACATTCCGAAAGACCTGCCAGCAGTCAAACTGCTGCAAGACGAAAACATTTTCGTAAAGACGACAGAAGAAGCATCCACACAGGAAATCCGTCCATTGAAGATTGTCATCCTCAACTTAATGCCAATTAAGATTACGACGGAGACCGACCTTGTCCGTTTGCTTTCAAACACACCCCTACAGCTAGAAATAGACCTGATGCAGTTGGAAAGCCACCAGTCGACCCACACTCCGGTCGAACACATGCTGGCCTTCTACAAGAAATTCAGCGAGTTGAAGCATCACAAATACGACGGCATGATTATTACCGGCGCGCCTCTAGAGAACTACGAGTACGAAGAGGTGACCTACTGGGAAGAGATGAAGACCATCTTCGACTGGGCGCGCACTAACGTTTTCTCGACCCTGTATGTCTGCTGGGGCGCCTTTGCCGGCCTCTACTACCACTACGGCATACAGAAGAAGCGGCTAGACGAAAAATGCTTCGGCATATTCGAGCACAAGGTAAACGACCCAAGACACCCTATCTTCAGAGGTTTCGACGACACGTTCTACGTGCCTCACAGCCGCCACATCGGTTTAGACAAGAACGACATTCTGAAAGAGCCGGAGCTGACCATCCTCAGCGAATCGAAAGAGGCGGGCATCTATATGATGTCGGCACGCGGTGGCCGCGAGTTCTATCTGACAGGACATCCGGAATATGCGCCGAACACCCTCGACAACGAGTACAAACGCGATCTCGACAAAGGCTTGCACATTCTTATGCCTGAGCACTACTACAAAGACGACGACCCTTCGAAAGGTCCTATTGTGCGCTGGCGCAGCCATGCCAACCTGTTCTACAACAACTGGATCAACTACTTCGTCTACCAGTTGACACCTTACGACATAGAGCAAGTGCACCAATAAAGGGAACACAACCATAAAAATTAAGCAGGACACCCCATCACGGAGTGTCCTGCTTTGTTTAGATAGACTTACGAAGGAAACAGGTTACTTGATGTAGTTTCTTAGATTTAGATGTAGTTTCTCATTTGTATATTGAGTCTGATACTAATTTGTAGTCCGTACTTCATCATATATTATTATCTGTCTATTTCATTTACAATCAGCCCCGTCAGCAACGCCATAGGGGCATTCCAGTTGACGGCAATCTCGTTGGTCGAATAGCTGCACTTCGCATCGAAATACGACCTGGCCGGGAACTTGGAGTAGCGTTCTTCGCCGCAATCGATTCTCGCGCCCGCATTTGGTCCGCCACAGAGGTAGCCAGGCAGCGGTTCAGCTATACCGTCGGCCTCACAACGACGGTCGTGCAAATTCTTTGGCGACTTTGACCCGAAACCCGATACAAAGCAATAGCCCGTCGCATTACGTCCCAGCAGATAATCGAAACAGTCGACTGCCATACCAAGGTATTTCTTGTCGCCAGTCACCCGGTAAGCGATACCGGCAATACAGCCGGCGCCAGCCACCTCGCAGTTACTGCCCCATCGGAACACATCGATCGGAATCAGTCCCACGCACTGGTGGTGAGCCGTGTAAAGGCTGTCGGCCAGTTTTACGAACTGGCGTTCCACCTTCTTCACATCGACCAACCCCTCCAGCTCGCGGCTGTGCAGCTGCAACTGCAGCAAATGCATAGTGGCCACATAAGGCCAGGTAGGCGTGTTGAACAGAGCATCGAGGTCGACGTACTGGGCATAACGCGCATCCTTTGTCGTAACCAGCAACTCGGTAGCCGCCATTTGGAACTCGTCGACATAAGAAGTGTCGGTATAACCGCCAGTCGTTACATCGCGCGGATTGGCGAACGGCACATACGGATGCTGACGCGCCCATTCGAAAGCTTTTTTAGCCGCTGATAGCGCCTTTCCCGAATAGCCCGGAAACTGCGCCTCATACGGTTTGTACAGACGCGCTGCCATTGCCAAAGCTGCGGCAAAATTGAGAGCGGACGTGGTAGACTTGCCAATCATATAGCGATCGTTCAAGTCGAACTCGGGCATCACGAACCTTGAAAAGGCTTTTGTAGTTAGTTTAAAAAAGACGCCGCCGTCTTCGTCCTGCATAGTCAACAACCAGTCCAACTCCCACTTCAGTTCGTCTAGAAGGTCTGGCACTCCATTGCCGGATTCTGGGATATTCAATTCCAACTGCTGATAAAACTCAGGGTACATTTCATACAGCATACCCAAGAACTCGCAGGAGTAACCCGCATTTACTGTATACTTGTTATAGTCGCCAGCATCGTACCACCCTTTCGGCGAGGAAAGTTTATGCTCTACATAATTGGCCATACCGCCATTAGTAGCCGGAGCATTCCAATAGACCGCCGTATCGGGGTGACCCATAGCACGGGCGAAACTGGTGCCTTTGAATGTAGCGTACTTTGCCTCGATTGGGGTTGACGCCCGCCAGAGGTAAAACGCCTTTATAACCCACTGGTTCAGTTCATCGTAAACGCCTTTACGCGCAATTTGAAACGGATGCGAACGCTTATCGCCAACCTTGATCCTGTAGGTACCCTCTTTTGCGAAACTGCTGAAATCGGCAGTTTGCACATTGTCGCCCGACAGGTCCCAATAAGCCTGTTTGCCAAGCCGGCCCTCAAAGACCTTCTTCCCGGTCTTTTCGTCCACCAGCGAGAACGACTTAGAATTGCCGCCTGCCACTTGGATGCGCTTCACGCCACCAGTGCTATAGCCCAACTGGTTAATCCAAATCTCCTGTGAAAAGGCCGACAAGGAAGAAACCAAGGCAGACAGCAGAACCGTTTTTCTTAAAACCATAGTCCCGTATTTTTCAGCTAGTAAGACTAGCGTTTAACAAACAACTTGGTTGTAGAACCAGCGGCCGATGCCACATTCAACACATAAGTGCCACGAACAAGGTCCGAAACATTAATACCGTTGTCTTTCAAGCTCTGCCAAGTTGCATCGGCCTGCTTTACCAGCTGGCCTTCCGCATTTGAAACGGTAACACGGACACTGCCATTTTCAGCTGACGACAGGAAGATGTAGTCGGTAGTCGGATTCGGATAGAGATAGGTTTGCACGCCATCGACCTTAGACACCGCGCTAGAGGTGTCAGCCAGTTCAACCGGGCAAACAATTGAGTTGATGTAGCCTAACGCACCTACCAAACCCGCGTTGTAGTCGATACCACCCTCTCCGGTCTGGTAGTTATTGATATTGTCGGGATATTCGTCTGGGTTGAACGAGCCACCCACCAGATAACCCAGCTGACGGTGATTGTCGTCGATTTCGCACTCACTCATGTTGTTCGAATCGTCGAGGTAAACATTTCTATAGTGCGGATAGCGCGCATACTTGTCGCCAAAGCCAGTGATAAAGGAGAAATTAGCACTGTTGTTGCCCATAATGTACTCCACAGAGGCCAGGCTGTAAGGGTCCACCTTTTCGAGGTTGCCTACCATCTTGTTATAAAGTCCGTATACGAAAGCCTGGTTGGCTGGGTAACGGAGCATACCCCACTTGTCATACTTTTTGTTAAGTATGTAGCCGGAAGCTGGTCTGTAAAGGTCGAACACATAGCTCTTCAGACGTTCTTGTGCGAGAGTCACCCCAGCGTAGTTGCCCATCAGGTAGTAGGCCAGATCTTCGGTATTGCCATAACACAACGAGAAGCCGTGGTTCCAAGTTTTATCGCCATACATAAAGCTGGCAAAACCTTCATCGGGGTCCAAAGCCAGTTCAACGTAGCTAGAGTCTCCCGTAGCACGGAACAACTCCATCAGCAAGATGGTGCAGTCGGGTTCATATCGGCCCTTAGCGCCATAGAAACCGCCGGGAGCACCAATATTACCCTCGAGATTCTCCATAATGTAGTCGTAAGCCACTTTCGCCTTTTTCTGGCAAAGGTCGGCATAAGCCGCATCGTATGGACGATAGAGGCGCGACATTGCAGCCAGCGAAGCGCCGCAAAGGGCCACCATAGAAGTACCCCTAGCGCTAATGCGGTAAACCGTACGCGAGCCTTCGGCCTCACCACCCAACGCTTTAGGGAGGGCAGACTTGAAGACCGAGGTACACCACACCTTGTGGTCGATGCCACCCTCACCAACCTGGTAATAGAAGGTATCGACGGCACGCATACACTTCATAAAGTAGTCGGTGGCATATTTTACCTCGTCGAGGATGTCGGGAATACCGTTAGGCACGCCCGCCTTTCCTTCCCAAGAATAGTCGTTGCTACCAATGTAGCCGTTGTAGTCGGCACTGTAATAGTCGCCGTACCCCTTAGGGAACTCGCTATAGCCCAACAACAACACATAAGCAGAATAAAATTCGGTCTGGCCGAATTTCACATAATCGGCACAGTCGAACCAACCACCCGTCAAATCATAGCCATCTTGAGGGTCGGCGTCCTTAATATAAGAGACACCCTTCACCGCATTTGCGGCATAATCTAACCACTCGGCAGGGACGTTGGTTGGTTCGTGGGTTGCCGTCAGCCAGTTTGGCCCATAGCCGGAACGCTGGGCCCCGTAGAAACGTGTGGTCATCCACAGCGCCTTCTGGTACTGATCGGTCGTAAATGCGAAATCGTCCTGTGCCTGGGCGACTTCTATTGTGTAAAGCGAAGCAGCTATAATAGCTGTAGAAACAAGTATTCGTTTATTCATAAGCATCATTCTTAGTATTAGACAAGATGCCGTATTTAAAATGGAACACCAATCACCGACAGGTCCATCCATCACGGCTGATTCTGTCGCAAAGTTATAGTTAGCAGCTGGTTATGAAATGCTGTTTTTTTTTCAAACAGGTGTTGTAAATTTTTCAAAGTGCCGAGACATCCTTCGGAGGGTAGCCAAAACGGGCTTTAAACTTACGCGAGAAATACGTATAGTCGGGAAATCCGGTTTGGAAGGCAACATCCTGCAAATCGGTCTTTCCCTCTTCCAACAGCTGGTGTGCACGGTTGAGCCTGAACTCGGTCAGCAGGTCGAGCGGTGTTTTTCCCGAGAGCGACTTCACCTTGCGGTAAAGCGTCACGTGCGAAGTGCACATATCAGAAGCCAGCAATTCAACATTATAGTTAGGGTCAGGAAAATGTTCGCTTATCACATCAATAACCTTCAACAGGTACGGATTGATTTTCTCAGGTTCCTCTTTCACCTCCTCTGCCGGAGTCTCGCTAGGGGCAGGCAGTTTACCTATTTCTTTCAACAAGCGCTGTTGCTGGCGTTGGCGGAGCAACAAGATGTTGTTCAGCTTCATCAACAGTTCGCCTTGGCTGAAAGGTTTGGTAATATAGTCAACAGCACCGGTCAGCAAACCGGTCAAACGGTCGTTTTCCGCCGTTCTGGCCGACAAGAACAACAAAGGTATATGATTGGTGTCGGGGTCAGAAAGTAGGCGTCGGCCCAGTTCAAAGCCGTTCACCACCGGCATATCGACATCGGTAACAACAATATCGACTGCATGTTCAGCCACTACCCCCAACGCATCTTCACCATTAGCGGCCAGCAGCACATCGACATACTCGTCGAGCATACCCTTTATGTTTTGGGCAATCAGCGGGTCGTCGTCAACCACCAAAACAGTGTTGCCACGTAAAAGTTCGGCATCGACAGAAGCCTCAATCGACGGCTCTTCACTCTTCTTCGTAGCCGTTTCTACCACAAACTGCGCCAACGGCACCTTCAGCCTGGTGGTGGTACCACTGCCCTGCACGCTGGTCATTTCAAGCACACCGCCGATAGCCGTCATGTACTGTTTTGCCAGTCCGACGCCTAAACCCGAGCCACTTTCACCAGCCGTGCCACGCGTCGAATCGTTCACCTCAGAAGCCAGCAACCGCTCCACCTGTTCTGGCGACATGCCCACCCCCTCGTCCTTAATCTCGACAACGGCGAAGGCCGAGTCTTGCCAGGCACGCACATGTATTGTTTTGCCAGAAGGCGTAAATTTCAGGCTGTTGCCCAACACATTGCGGACCGAAGTGCCGAGCATACGGGCATCGGCATAGGCATAACGGGTAATATTGAGGTTGCAAACAATCTCAATCTGTTTTTCCCGGGCCTGCAACCGAAGCAAATCCACTTCGGAAACAACCAGTTCAGAAAGGTTCACATTGGTCAGGTGGCACACCTGCTCTTCCTGCCGGGCAGTAGCCCAGTTGAGCAGTTTGCCCAGTTCGTCCTGAACCGTCCGGGTGCTTTCAATCACCTTGTCGAGCGCCGAATTACGTTCATCGGCCGTCCAGACCGCCGAACGCATCCGCATCTGCTCCAGTGCACCGTAGATAGCGAAAACCGGATTTTTAAGGTCATGCGCCACCACTTGCATAATGCGGTTCTTGGTCGAAAGCGCGTCGTTCAGCTCTTTTGTCCGTTCTTCCACCTTCTGTTTCAGTACAATTCTGTCGCGGTTCATGCTGTACAGCCTCCAGCCTAACAGCAACAGCAGCAAGGCCACGCATCCCGAGCGGAACCACCACGTCTGCCACCAAGGCGCCTCCACCTCGACAAAGAGTTCCAGAATGTCGGCATTTTCCGCATTCAGGCACTTCACCTGAATCGTATAGTGCCCCGTTGGCAAAAAATTGAACCTGATGGTCTGGTCAGGCTGCATATTTTTCCACTCGTCGTTCTTGTTCAGGCGGTAAACCAGCGGAGAACGGAGCGGAGAATAATCGACCATATCGACGCTCACCGATAACGAACTATGGCCGTAAGAGAGCGTTATATGGTGCCCGTTTTCTATATACACCTTTTCCCCATCGGCCATGATGCGTGAGAAAGACAGGGAAGGCGCCACATTCTCGACTTGGAAGTCTTTTTCTGTAATACAGATAAAGCCGTTGGCCGTACCAAAATACACATTACCGCTACGGCTGCAAAAAGAGGAATGCTGCACAAAGAAATTGCGCCCGTTTATATCGAAATTGCGCGGATAGCGCTCAGCCAAGTCATTTTTCAGGTCGAACCGCCAAATGCTGTTGTCTACAGTCACCAACAAGCGTCCCTTGTTGTCGACCACCATCGACGAAACCAGTTTGTGCGGACATTTCTCATAGCGGTTGAACTTGTGCTTCGCCTCGTCGACGATAAAGAGGCCGCTATCGGTAGCACAAACCACGCCAATACTGTCGAGGTAGACAATATCGCTAACGGCGTAGGCACCGCTTCCCATAAACCAACTTTCGTTAAACAGGAAGAACTGACCGCCAGCAAACTTCCACAACGAGTTAGGGGCCGAAACCCACCGTTCTTCCCCATCCACCTCTAGCCAATGCTTAGGCCAGAGTTCCAGACAGCGGTTATGCGCCAGCGACTGGCGTTTCCAATGCCCGTTCTGGTAGATGTACATACCGTCGCCCCCCGTCAGCACCCACACATCGCCATTCGAGAACCTGTGCGAAGACGCGATTTTGGAGGTTGGGTTGTCGATACCTTGGAAAAGGGAAGGCGTGAACGTATATCCATTTTTAGTAGGCGTTCCATCAAACAGGCCACCACCCCACGAAGCAACCAGCAAGCGACCGTCCGCATCGGAGCAGACCGTAGTCAGGTTTCTGTTTTTCAAGCCGTCGGAAGCGGAATAAAGCCTTACAGACGTCTCCGTCTCCGAGAACTCGCACAGCCCCAAACCGTCGCAGGTTGCGACAATGTTTCCGTTGGGCAGTTGGCAGAAGTCATTAGCCGGACAATTCGGAAGGCCGAAGTCGGCCGACGAGAAAGAGCGTCCTTTTCCACGCAGCGAATACTTCCAAAGGCCCGAATTCTGAGTACCGACCCATATGTTGCCATCAGCGTCAGCCAGCAGGGCATAGAGTTTGCCAAAGTCGTAATTGTCGGCGCCATAAGGCAGCACCCTTTCGAAAGAAGAGGCTGAAGACGGTTCTCCGGCCGTGTACCACAGGCCGTCGCCGTCGGAGGCATACCAAAACGACCCATCGGCCGCCTTTTGCACGCACCTGAGGCCGTCGAAAGGAACAACGACAGACGTTTCCAACTGGATAGAAGTCGGAGAAGAAATTCTATAGATATCAATCTGGTTTACCTTTACGCAAGCCATCACCCGGTTGTCGGGCAGAGGTATGAATTGGGGAGAGGGCGACCTCTTAGCCGACGGCACTACCGTCTGGAACAACACTTTATTGGCCGACTTGTCGTAAACAGTCAGCGAATTGCCGTCGAGCAGCCAGTAATTGCCATTGGCATCGATATGCATACAATGGTTGATTCTGCCCTTCTTGTTAAGGTGGTTGCACAAACTAAACTGCGACGAGGTCCGGCTCCAGAAAGTGCCGATAGCGGTGTGCGCATAAAACACATCGCGCAACCCATCGTAACAGACCGAGGTGACCGTCTGGGAAAAATTGGCAGGCGTAACCCCCACAAACGAGTCGGCCTTGCAATTGTACTTTTTAAAGAAGCCCTTATAACCGGAAACCACCACAGAGCCATCGTTGACCGCCGTAACGTGCAACACCGCATCGTCTTGCATTGAGCGTTCAGTCTCGGTACTGAAATTACGGAAGACGGCACCATCGAAACGGCTCAACCCGCAATCGGTAGCCACCCAAAGGAAGCCGCTCGAGTCGATGGCCAAGTCGTTCACACAGTTACCGACCAGTCCGTTCGACGTCCGGTAATTCACAAAATTCAAGCTATGGACTGCATACGCCGAAGCCGGAGCCGAAACCAGCACCAGAAAACACAAAATGATCAGCGTCTTCAAATAGTTCATGCAATACAGACTGTTTTAACAAAAATACAAAAAATATGCAGCAACAACCTTATAAGCAACGAGAAAACAGTTTTTCCAGCAGAAAATCAGGTCTTTTGTGACTTTTATGCCGTGTTAACCTACAAAGTGTAACCACAAATCACTTATTCATAAGCAAAAAAGCCCGGTCTGTTTTATATATCGCTAAGAATCTTTAAATTTGCGTAAATTTTATCTGACAGACATAACTTAATACAAATTCTATCTAAACAAAACCAGTATGAACAGAAAAAATGTGTTACTACTCACCTGTACACTAGGAGCTACAACCTGTGTTTGCGCCCAAAGCACTGAAAAGCCGCTATTAAACAACCGACAAGACAGCATCTACTACGCAAAATCGTACTTTTTCCTCGACGACAAGAAAAACGCCAAGGAATACAGCGACCTCGTTAAGTACAGCGATGTCTTCATTACGGCAGTGAGCGCCACCTACAACGGATTCAAAAAAGGGCTTAGCGAAAAGGAAATCAAAGAAGAGATAAGGAAAAACAACCCGAACCTGGAGCATAAAGAAACGGTAGAAACAGGCCTTATGCTGGGAGCCCTCTGTTTCTCGGAAGGTGAAAGAGGCGCTATTTTCATCCAAAGTTTGATTGACAAGCTGAAGGGGGAAAGCAGTTTGGGCTGGAAGGAAGAAGATATGGCCAACTACCTTAAACGGATTGAGACGGCCTCGGAAAACAAAAAGGCCAGCAAGGGTCTGCGGTGGGACAAACTCATCAGCGAAAGCGGCTACAAGGAGCTGAAGACCAAAAGCGAAGGCATTGCCAGCGAACTCGACTATGAGGGCAGAGGCGTATTGATGAAAACGACCAATGAGGGGAAGGGCGAACGGGCCAAACTGAAGGACACTGTTACCCTTGAATACTACTTGAAACTAGCGGACGGAACCGAGGTCGGCTACGGCAAAGCCGTTGAGGTCACCCCCGACTATGTGATTAACGGACTCTGCGCCGCCCTGATAAACATGAAAGAAGGCGGTGAGGCCTCTATCATCATCCCTGAAGGGCTCGGCTACCGCGATGACGTCATCTTCGACGACCCCCTGAAAACAGACCGGAAGAAAGTGGAAAACAAAGAGATAACGATGGACATCAAGGTACTGAAAATCAAAAGGAAGTACTAAATTCAAAACAGACTACGTCCAACCTGTGTACGGCCTTACGCCAGCACCAGACGGGCGAACCAGAGATGAAAAACAAAAGAACGGGTACACCAGCGGCCGAAAAATTCCGCTACGTGTACCCGTTTAACTGTTATAAAACGGCTATCAATCGTTTTTAAACTCCATCATCCGGCTCAAATACTTGCCAATGATGTCGAACTCGAGGTTTACCTTAGTGCCTACCTCGATATTATGGAAGTTGGTATGGTCGTAGGTGTAAGGGATGATGCACACCGAGAACTGGTCTTTTTGCGAGTTGCAGACTGTAAGGCTGGTACCATTAACCGCTACCGATCCCTTTTCAACAGTAACGTACCCCTTCAGAGCCAATTCAGGGGTCACCGCATACTTAAACGTAAACACCCAGCTACCATCGGCCCACGTTTTCGACACACATTCACCCGTAGTGTCAACATGTCCCTGCACAATATGACCGTCGAGCCGTCCATTCATAATTATGCACCGCTCAATGTTTACCTCGTCGCCCACCTTCAAGACACCCAGATTGCTACGGTCGAGGGTTTCCTTGATGGCAGTAACCGTGTAACTGCTGTCGGTATGGCTGGTAACCGTCAGGCAGACACCATTGTGCGCTACACTCTGGTCGACACCCAGTTCACCGGCAAACGGACACGACATAGTAATATTCAAATTACTGCCCTCCTTCTCCAGAGCGAGGACTTTGGCTGTGGTTTCTACTATTCCAGAAAACATATCTAAACAATTACTATAATTTCAGAATTAACCATAAATTGCGAATGCTATACGGTTTTCAATACAGCATATTATTCGCACTTTATTTATTGTTTTTCAAGTTTTTAAAAAACTAAAAAACATAGTTTTACAAAACATTTTCCTAAAAATGGAGGTTCAAGCAAGGGTGTTTTCACACCACTTTTCCGTACAATTCGAACTCTTCAGCGCCCGTAACTTCCACATTATAGAACTCACCAATGGTCAGTTTTTGGTCTTTCGAAACCAGCACCTCTGGGTCCACTTCAGGCGAGTCGAATTCGGTTCTGCCAATATAATAGTCGGCCTCCTCACGGTCGATTATCACCTTCAACGACTGTCCGACCTTGTTCTCATTTATCTTTTTCGAGATTTTTTGCTGCACTGCCATCAGGTCGTCAACCCGCTGCTGTTTGACCTCGAAAGGGATATCGTCTTCGTAGTTTTCGCTGGCATAAGTACCGTCTTCGTCAGAATATGGGAAGGCGCCCATACGTTCGAACTTCGCCCAACGAACGAACTCAATCAGTTCTTCGAAGTCTTGCTCCGTCTCGCCAGGATGTCCTGTCAGCAAAGTGGTACGCAAATGAATGCCGGGCACCTCCTCACGCAAGCGGGTCACCAAATCGTAGGTTTCCTGCTTGGTTACGTGTCGGCGCATTTTTGTGAGCATATTGTCGGAAATATGCTGCAACGCAATATCGAGGTATTTGCAAACGTTCGGACGTTCGCGCATCACTTTCAGCACATCGTAAGGGAATTGTGCCGGGTAGGCATAATGCAGACGGATCCACTCCACCCCCGGAACATCGGATATACGCTCAACCAATTCGGCCAGGCGCATTTCCTTGTAAAGGTCTACCCCGTAATATGAAAGGTCTTGGGCAATAACCTGGAACTCCTTCACCCCCATTTCCACAAGGTACTTCACCTCGTCAACAATCTCTTCAATAGGCCGAGACTGGTATCGTCCTGTAATAATAGGGATGGCGCAGTAAGAGCAAAAGCGGTTACACCCTTCGGCGATCTTCAAATAAGCGTAATGTTTGGGTGTAGTCAGGTCGCGCTCAAGCGCCAACTGCTGGTTATAGCTTTTGCCCAGTTCGTTAAGGATTTCCTTCCAATTGAATTTTCCATAAAACTTGTCCACCTCGGGAATTTCTTCCTTCAAATCGGCCAAATAACGTTCAGAAAGGCACCCCATAACATAGAGTTTGCTAATCTTCCTGCGTTTCTTCAGTTCCCCGAGTTCCAGAATGGTGTTGATGCTCTCTTCTTTCGCATCGCCGATAAATCCACAAGTATTGACAATAACAATGCCTCCCTTCGGATTTTCGTCGTCGTAAACGACCTGATAGCCGTTTGCCGAAAGTTGGCGGCTCAGCATCTCGCTATCCACCAAGTTTTTTGAGCAACCCAGCGTAATAATGTCAACAATATTGCTATTCTTCATTCCTCTTTTTTACGATTAGGCATTTGTATTGAACAGGGAATCAACAAACTCCTTCTTATTGAATAACTGGAGGTGTTCGATACCCTCGCCTACGCCAATATACTTAACCGGAATTTTAAACTGGTCGGAGATGCCGATAACGACGCCTCCTTTGGCAGTGCCGTCGAGTTTGGTTACAGCCAAAGCAGTAACTTCGGTTGCTTTAGAGAACTGCTTAGCCTGTTCAAACGCATTCTGTCCGGTCGACCCGTCGAGCACAAGCAGCACCTCGTGCGGTGCATCGGGGATCACCTTTTTCATCACCTGCTTGATTTTGGTCAGCTCGTTCATCAGGTTCACCTTGTTGTGCAGACGTCCTGCCGTATCAATAATCACCACATCGGCCTTGTTCGCCTTTGCGGAAGAAAGTGTATCAAAAGCCACAGAAGCCGGGTCAGAGCCCATACTCTGCTTAATGACAGGGCAGTCCACGCGCTCACCCCAGATAACCAGTTGGTCAACAGCGGCCGCACGGAAGGTGTCGGCAGCACCCAGGTAGACCGACTTGCCCGCCTTCTTGAACTGGTAGGCCAGTTTACCGATGGTAGTGGTCTTGCCAACGCCATTCACACCTACAACCATAATGACATAAGGGGAGTCGGACTTCGGCAAATCGAAAGAAGAGCCATCGGCTGTATTATTCTCTTCCAACAACGAAGCGATTTCGTCTTTCAAGATACCGTTGAGTTCTTCGGTCCCCATGTATTTGTCGCGAGCCACACGGTCTTGAATGCGCTCAACAATCTTCAGGGTAGTTTCCACGCCCACATCAGAAGTGATCAGCACCTCTTCCAGATTATCGAGGACGTCGTCATCGACTTTCGACTTGCCAGCGACAGCACGCTTCAGTTTATCGAAAAAGCCCTGTTTGGTCTTTTCCAACCCCTTATCGAGGTCTTCTTTCTTTTTTGAGGAGAAAATATCGAATAAACCCATATTGATTATAAGATGGTGAATTTAAACACAAAGTTAACATTTTTTCGGGAGTGTATTTGATTTAAGTGGAAATTTGCACTCCGAAGGGGCTAAGTGTTACGGCCCACCCTGCCCCCAGTGTTGCCACGTAGCGTTTTCCAAACGCACGGCGCCGCATAGGAGACCGTGCCCGGTTATGGAGATACCGTCTTCCAGACGGATGGATTTTCACATGTTCTTTCCGGATACGCTTCTTACCCGAGCACGCTTCAGTCTTTCTGACCTCCGCATACCCGGTTATTGAGATACCCCTTCCTGACGGGTGGGGTTTTATCCAGATTCCACAATAGAAAAACAGGCTGAATCCAGCAACCGGATTCAGCCTGTTTCACTGATTTTGCATTCACCACAAAATCAAAATAATCGAAGAGCAGAGGTACACATTTAAGCGAACAAGTATAAAATCCGCATTACGTGGATACTGCATTTTATCACTTCACGACAACCGTGCTAAACTTGACACCGCCGGCAGTACGGATTTTCACCAGATACACCGCTTTGTCTAAGTCGGCAACCGAGATTGCGACATCGTCATCGGCAGTTGCGTTCACAGTCTTGACAACAACTCCGCTAGTATTTACAATATCGACAGACTTTATAGTCCCGTCGTTCGACACATAAAGCACATCGGTAGTCGGATTTGGATAGACGGCAACCGATTGGGCTACAAAACCGTCTACACCCGTATGGGCGGAAGGAACCAGGACAGCAGTCATCGACAAAGGCGGTACCTCGACCGACAACATGTTGGAAGCGACAGCCACCTTACCCGATGTAAGCGCATTGTCGGTATGCGAATTGAAAGTTTCGGAAGCCGGCAGGTTGGCCAACTGCAAGGTTTCTGCAGCACCATCCTGCGCATCGAAATTGCCGATAGTGAGACTAACTTTCTGAGACGCTGTTTCCGAACGGTTAATCAGAATAATGGTCATAGAGTCGCGGGTAGAAGAGATGGAGGTGTAGGCGGAAAGCAACTCTTCGTTAGAAGAGACGGCGCTCACGTTCACGTCTTGCGCATATCGGCCGAAAAGATGGAGGGTTTCCCACATACCCGTATTCCACGTCCACGGTGTGAAAAACTCCATGCCGTGGCGTGCGCCCTCGCCCAAGAAAGAGGCATAGCTCAATGCGGTAACCGTCGGATTGAACGAGGAGGTATTGTCGTATTCTGAAATGGCGAAAGTAATGCCACGGTTTGGTCCAAAATACTGGTCAATCCAGTCTTGGCAACGGCCGAAAATATATTCTTTGGTTTGCGTTTCGTCCCATCCGCCATTAACAGTCTTCACACCGTTGGCTCCCGAATAGACGAAATTGCGGTCCCAGAGTACCCTGTGGGTCTGCAGCACATCGGCCACCTTGGTGTCGCCCGGATAGAAGTGGATGTCGAGCACATCGAGCATTTTCACGCCTGAAGATTTTTCTTCCTCGGCACAACGCATAATGAAGTATTCCAACCAGCAGTATTTTTTGCCCTTGTAAGTAGGTTGGCAGTCGGCAGGGTAAAACCATGTCCACTCGCTGCCGGCAACTGGTCCGCAGAGTTTGACCGAAGGGTCAATGGCACGGATAGCCTTAGCGGTAGCAAAATAGTTCTGCATCATCATTTCAAACACCTCGTCGCTGTTTTTCTCCACAACGTCGGAATGCGTCCAAGGCCACATTTCGAACTCGTTATCCATGCTCCAATATTGAAACTGCGACATATCGAGGCCCAGTTCGTCGCGCCAGTGTTTATAGATGCCCACTGTGGAGTCGGCAGGCCAGTCTTCCAGATAGAGCGAGGCATCGCCCTTCTTAACCAAATTGCCCGCAGCGTCGAGTTCGCCACCACCACACACAGGTTTGCTGCACCACTCGCCCCACTGGCTTTGGTTGTAGGCCCAGTCGTTGAAATTATAGTCGCTGGTTTTAGCCGCCTTGCCAATCAGTTGGAAGGCATACATACCCTGCACTCCAGGCAGTTCGCTTTGTAGGTCGGAAGCAGACTGGTCCCAGTTGCAAGGATAGACATTTTTGTACCAATCGGGATGGCAGGTCAGTTTTCTGCGCCAGTTGTACTTTGTGGCGTTATTGCCATTGTTCATACGGGCGAAACGGAGCCCCGCCTCACGCATACGCAGCATATCGGCGGCACTTGTAGGCGTAGCCTGGTCGCTGGTCGCACCATTTTTCCCATAGAGGTAGGGCGAGATGGGCATGTTGTCGGCATCGGCATCAATAACCACCGAAACTTGTGCATTGGCCACCGCGACAAATGCTAAAAATGTAGTAGGAAGTAGTAAGTGTTTATTCATATCAACTTGTGTTTGTTTAAAGTCATACAAATATAGGCTTAAACAAGCAGCAAGACGGAGAATTTTGTTTCAAGCAAATGGAATATTAGTTCAAAGAGCGGCAAAATCTTTCGGCGACTGTCCGAAACGAGCCTTGAACCTGCGCGAGAAATAGGCATAGTCAGAGAAGCCGACCGCATAGGCGACATCTTGCACCGGCATTTGTTTTTCTTTCAGCAGTTGGCACGACTTGTTCAGCCGGTAGTCAATCAACAAATCGCTCGGATTCTGTCCCGACAGCGACTTCACTTTCCTATAAAGGGTTATGCGGGTGGTGCAGAGGTTGCTGGCCAGCAGTTCCACACTATATTCCGAATCGGAAAAATTCGCCTCTATATCAGCAAGAACCCGTTGCAGATACGGATTCATTTTCTCTGCTTCCTCCGCCTTTTCGGCACACTCTTCACCAACAGCCTCACGGCTACCGTCTGCGACAGCCTTATTCAGCAAATACTGCTGTTGGCGCTGGCGCACCGAAAGGATGTTGTTCAGTTTCACCAGCAGTTCGTTCCGGTTGAAAGGTTTAGGAATATAGTCGACCGCCCCCGTCAACAAGCCGAGCAAACGGTCGCTTTCTGTGGTCCTTGCCGAAAGGAACAGCACCGGTATGTGGTTATAATTAGCGTCGGACTTCAGTGCATTCGACATTTCAATACCGTTCATCACCGGCATTTCGACATCGCTGACCACCACGTCGACCGAATGGGAGCGAACCACGCCGAGTGCCTCCTGACCGTCTTTAGCCAACAGTACCTCGACATATTTTTCCAGCATCGACTTTATGTTCTGTGCAATGAGCGGGTCATCGTCAACAACCAGCACACAGTTACCCTCCAGCAGTTCGGCATCAACTTCTACAGCAACCGTTTGGTCTTCTAATCCGGCCGTTGACTTAGCAACCGGAATCTGTGTAGCCGGCAGTTCCAACAAAGTGGTCGTGCCCGAACCCACTTCACTACTCATTGAGAAGTGGCCGCCATTGGTAGCGACATAGTACTTAGCCAAACCGACTCCCAAACCGCTACCGGACTCTCCGCCAGTTCCTACGGTTGACGCATTGACATCTTTTGCCAACAGTTCCTGCAATTTTTCGGCCGACATACCAACGCCCTCGTCCACAACTTCAACGAAAGCCGAAGCCCCTTCCTGCCAGGCACGGACACGCACAGCACAACCCGGAGGCGTAAATTTCAGGCTGTTTCCCAAAACATTCCGTATAGCCGTGGCTACCATACGGGAATCGACGTACACATAGTTCGGCACATCAACCGAGCAGTGCAACGCCACACCCTTCTCTTCAGCCTGGATTTTCAGCAGTTCCACATCACTTCCAATAATTTCAGCCAAGTCGGCATTCGAAGGCCGGAAAGTCACCTCGTCTTGTTTTGAAGTCGCCCAGACGAGCAGTTTGCCCAGTTCGTTCTGCAAAGTTCTAGTACGGTCAATCATACTGTCGAGCGAAGAGGCACGTTCCTCCTCTGTCAGCTGGTGGTTTCTGCGGCGTAAGCCTTCAAGAGCCCCGACTATGGCAAACACAGGGTTCTTCAAATCGTGGGCGACGACCGTCATCAGCCGGTCTTTAGTCGACAAGGCCACATTCAGTTCCTGGTTACGCTGTTCCACGAGGTCTTTTTGTATTTTCAGTTCCCGTGTGCGTTCATCCACCATATCGCGCAATGCACGCCTGTCGCGCTGCATACGGTATATTTTGTAGCCAATCAGCAAAACAATCAAAAGTACACACAACGCCTTGAACCAAAGAGACTGCCACCAAGGTCCGAGGACCACCACTTTCAGTTTTATAGCACTGCTGTCTGGCGTACCCAACAATTTAACTTCAAGCAGGTAGTTTCCCGACGGAAGGTAGTTGAAAGCGATACGTTGGTCGGTATTAACCGACTGCCAGTCGGCGTCTCCCAAACGGTACACCAGCACCGCACGCTGTTGGGAGAAATCGGCCATATCGACACACACGGCCAGCGAACTGTGTCCGTAAGGCAGTTCAACTTCTCGCTCAGCCGTCGACTGTCCGACAAACAGAGTTCCAAAATCAATCTGCTCCCCATCGACTTCAATACGGTTCAGACAAAAATCGGAGTTTTCCCGAACAGTTGGCAGACTGTCGCCGTTAAAGCAGAAAAAGCCGTCTTTGGTGCCGAAATAAACAAAGTTCTGGCTATTGCAGAATTTAGAATGTTTCACGAAGTAGTTCCGCCCATACGCCCCAAAATCTTTCGGGTAGCGGAAAGAAGTGCGTTGCTGGAGGTTGAAACACCATACACCATCGGGCAAAGTTGCCCATAGCCGTCCTTTCTGGTCCAAAACAATAGAATGGATATCCACTTCAGGACAGCAGTCGACCTTCGAGAAGGAGAACGTATCGCTTTTTGCGACCAGCAGCCCCTTTTGCGTGGCCAGCACAACGCCACAACCCGGCACATAGACCGCATCGTTAATGATGTAGCGTTCGGGCCCCATAAATTTTTCTATATTATAGGGTTTCAGCATACCGCCGCCCCTATCGTTCCACATACAGCAAGAGGTTTGAACCCAGTGTTCCCTATCGTTCACCTCTATCGAGAATACCGGCCAGCGTTCAATAGCATCTTTATTCCAAGGGTAACGCAACAGCGTTCTGCTCCATTTTCCGTCGTGACGTATATAGACGCCATCGCCACCAGAGCAAGCCCACACATCGCCATTGTCAAGTTCCAGACAGTTGGTAATGGTAGTTTGCGGATTGTCTAGTCCTGTGAAGTCGACTGGTTTGAAGGCATACCGCCCCCCCTGGCTGTTACCGAGGTAAAGCCCTGCGCCCCAAGTCGAAGCCCAGACCTGTCCCCGAGAATCGCACATAAGTGAAATCAAGTTTCGGTTCTTCAAGCCGTCTGTTTCCGAATAGGCCTGCAGGAGTCCAGCATTCTCCGAAAACTCATACAGCCCCGAACCGTCGCAGGCCATCATCATACATTTGGAAGGAAGTTCACAGAAACCTGTACCCACACCCCGTGGGATACCCAGATCGGAAGACATGAACGAAGCCCTTAAATCTTTAGCCGAATAGCGCCATAGACCGGCATTTTGGGTTGCCACCCACAAATTGCCCAAGCTATCGGCCAACAACGAGTAAACCTTTCTAATTTCGTCGCCATTCGAGCCATAAGGCAGCACCTTTTGCAAATCGGCACCCGCAACTGGTTCGGAAGGACTATACCACAAGCCGTCGCCATCGGAAGCGAACCAATAGGCCCCATCGGTCGTCACCTGCACACAGGTCAAATTCAAGAAAGGCAGGGTAACACTCCGTTCGTGAACAATATCACCCTTGCTGGAGAAAGAAAAAAAATCGACCTTGTTCGTCTGGTAACTGACCATCAGCCGTCCATCAGACAGCGACATCAGTTGGGGGGTAAACGTCTGAATATGGGAGGAAGACGGGCGAAGGACAAGCACTAGCCGTCCATCAGCCGAAAAAACAGAAACAGAATCCGACTCTGCCAGCCAATAATGGCCGTGCCCATCGTTAAGTATGCGCTGAACGGTCGGCCTGTCGGAAACAGAAGGCAGGAAGTCTTTTGAAAAACCATCAGCTCCATGCTTTTTCCTATAAATGCCGCCCGTAGTCAAGGCGAAATAGTCATCGTTGAGGGAGTCGTAGTATAAATTGCCCACCGTTTGCGTAAAACTACGGGGGAAAACCGACTCAAAACGGTCGGTAGCATAATCGTACCGTTGCAGGAAACCGTTATAGCCCGACACCAGCACCCCACCATCACTGACAGGGCAAACCTGCAGGGCATCGTTCTCGAGTAGCGACGGATAGTTGTCGGTCCGATAAGACCGGAAGGCGGCACCATCGAAGCGGTTGACACCGCAATCGGTTGCCAGCCACAAGAAGCCGTGCGCATCGACGGCCATATCGACTATATAGTTACTGCTTAGTCCGTTACTCGTCCGGTAGTTGGTAAAATGCAGCCGTTTCACCGCATAGCCCTGCGCCGGCGCCAGCAAAACCAGCACCCAACAACAAAGAAAAGCGACGAACCTATGCATAAACCAAGCAGTTTAAAGAATTACCATATAGAAGAAAGCGCCCCCTCGATAGGATGAACCTCTGCTGTTTTAGGACGAAGCGTGTACGTAACACCGAGCATAATCCAGTTCGCACTTAGGCGGCCCAGCGACTCATAACGGTCGGCATAAACAAAATCGGCCGTATAGCGGTATTGGAGGTTCAAACGCACATCCTTAAACAGGTCGTAACCACATTCGGCACCACAAAGGAAAGCAACAGGATTGTGCATTTCCTGATAATCGATGTTAAACGGAGCCGGGGCATCGGAAGAATTGAAGAAGTTGAGCTGCAAACCCAAAGAGGCAGCCACACTGACCTTATTGCAAAGCGGATAGCGCGCACCCGCATATACAGGTACTTGGAAATAACGGAGGCGGACCTTACGTGCGGCTTCGCCTTCGGGCTGTTCTTTAAAGCCACGCTGAGCAAAACCTACGCCCAAATTGGCCGACAGCCAGTCGTTGAACAAGTAGCCCGCCCTAAGTTCGGGGTAGATACCCGACAAAGGAGAGACATCGCGGCCCAACGGGTCCAAATTAGAAACGGAGACACTAGCGCCCAAGTTCGCACCAATTTCAAACTGAGAAAATGCAGGGCAAACCAAAGCCAGCAATAAAGAAAAAGTACAGATTAGTCTTTGCACCATAAACGAATAAAAAATTAAGCGACCAACACAGGAATTCCCAAATCGCTGACCGGTTGCGACAACCGGGCCAGTTCTTCGTTAGTCAGTTTCTCCAAGCCAGGCACCGGAGTTTCCCGGTCGACCTGATACACCATAACCTGCTTAGGACGGATTTGACGGATTGCCTCTGTCCATGCGGCAATTTCTTCAGGAGTCGTATTATCGACCACCCGTCCGTTGTACATACCACGGAGGAAAATAGTCTGTATAATCAGGTTTCCCTCAAAGCGCTTCATCAACTCAATCTGCTTCTCAACGCTGTATGCCGGAGAGTTGGGCAAGTCGATAAGCCGGGCCGTTTCGGTGATGCCTGAGTCTAATTTCAAGATATTGTTATCGACCTTACTCAATGCCTGGAAGACCTCGTCACGGCCAATCATGGTCGCATTAGAGAGGACACTGATTTTCGCATTAGGGAACAAACGGCTGCGAACCTCAATGGTATCGTCGATGATTCCAGCAAAATCGGGATGAAGGGTCGGTTCACCATTTCCAGCGAAAGTGAAGACATCGGGTTTCAGCCCCTGCGCCTTCATTTCGTCGAGTTTTACAGTAAGCGCCTCTATCACCTGCTGTCGGGTAGGCAGTTTTGCGCCCATCACCTTGTTGGTAAAACCGCACTCACAATAAATACACTCGAACGAGCACATTTTTTGGTTAACAGGCAACAAGTTAACCCCTAACGAAACACCCAGTCGACGACTGTGTACAGGTCCGTATGCAATTTGGTCGAATAAAATAGACATTCTACAATCCTTTCTTTATAATAATCATTCTAACGCTTTGCCAAGTCATCCATCAGGCACTGAAGGAAAGCCTTCCCCCTGACAGTCAACTGCGGATTGTCTTCCCGCAACGAGACATTCCCCCCACAATCGAAAACAGAAGCGCCTTCAGGGGTCACAAAGCCTAAACCGTCGTTATATGCGTAGAAAGCAAATTTAGGAGATTTTTCACTAAATATATTCTTACTGAAAACAAAATCGCTTCCATCGATATCCAACTGTGCCAAAAGAGTACGCGCCAGATCAATTTGCGACCCCATCTGCGAAACCACCATCGGTCCCTTGACCGCACCACCAGTCCATATCATCGGAGCCTGGTAACGCGCGACCTCCTGGTTCGTCATGGTCTCGGGATATGGTTTGGCATGGTCAGGCAACAAGATGAAAAGCGTGTTGTCCCAGCAAGGGCTAGCTTTCAAAAAGTCGTAAAAAACACCCAAACAGCTATCTGTATAAGCGACAGAGTTCGGATAAGGGTCGGCGAATTTCTGGAAAGGCACATCAAACGGCTCATGGCTGTTCAATGTCAACAACACCTTACAGAACGGTTGTTGCTGTGGCTTTTTCAAGTCGTCAATCAACCGGTTAATCACAACATGGTCGTAAGCGCCCCACTTGGTCGAGAGCTCGTCACTCGAGAAATTCTTGTCGCACACCCGCTTTTCAAAGCCCGCGTGCAGCAAATAGGAACGCATATTTGTAAAATCTTCGTCGCCACCATAATAGAACGAGAGGTCATACCCGTTCTGTTTCAGCACGCCAGGCAGTGTAGGCACATTCTGAGACTTTTCCGGATACTTCATCAGCGAAGTCACAGGTTGACCCGGATAGGCACTCAGTATAGCCACAAGTCCCCTATCGGTACGATAACTGTTCGCATAAAAGTTCGAGAAGAAAAGTCCCTCGGCAGCCATACGGTCGAGGTTAGGCGTCAGCCCCTTCGCACCCCCCGCAGCCCCACAGATGTTAGAGCCGAAACTCTCTAGAATGAAAACAACGATATTAGGCCGTTTGTTTTTCAGCACGAACGTGTCGGCAGGCAGGGTTACCGGATTGCTCATTTCCGCCATCAACCGGTGTGCCTCGGCATCATCCATAAAACGATACTGGCTGGCAAAATTATCTTCTTTGGCGAAAGAGGAAAAAAAGTTCCAAATAGGATTAACCGCAGAATGGTTCAAGAACATATCCTTGCTAAAATAGGCACGTCCGGCATTCATAACCGACACCGTAACACCCCCACGAATGACGACGAACAAGACTCCCGTCAGCAACAACAAAGGGGCTGCCGACAAAAAGGAGCGTCCGTCAATATGGTAAGCCTTTTTATGTACGAAACGGAAGGCAAAGAAATAGGCCAGCCACTCGATTACAAAGCAGGCCACACAGGCCACATTCTGTGCCATGGTACCACTAGCGACCGCATTCTTCGGCGTCTCCATATAAAACAGCGGTGTCACGTCGAGCCTGTATCCCCAAAACGGATATAGGAACATATCGGCCACAAAGCCCATAACCACAATAGTCAGTAGCACGACGCCCAACACCCGAATAGTTTTATTGAGCCACCGGCCGCCCCCCGTAAAGCAGGAGACAAGGAGGAGCAACAAGACAGGGACCGAAAGATAACCAGCAGTAGAGAAATCCATCGAAAGTCCGTTCCACACCACCCTAAGCCAATCGGCCAATCCGTAGCTTTTGGACGTTTCCCACTGATAAAGCATAAAAACAGGCTTCTGAACGACAAAAGCCAGCACCCAGAAGAAATAATAAGCAACGAAATATAATAGACGCGATTTCATCCTATTTCTTGTTTTTATTAACCAAAGCAATCGCCTCCTGACGTAACGGCAACGGCAAGTTTATATTCCGGGCGCAGAGACTGTTCAGCCAAGGAGCCACCTCGTCGCCCCTCAGTGTCACCAGCACTTCACGGAACTCGGCAATTTCATCGGCAGAATAGCCATCGGCAGCACGCTCCTTAAAGCGGTCCAACTCTTCATCTTCAAAATACTCAACCAGCCGTTCGACCTTACCAGCACAAACAGCACGCATACCGCATCCCCCCTCGGCACAATCCTCGGCAGAATGAGAAACCGTATTTTTTTCCGTTGAAGAAGACGAGTCTTCCTTTTTTTGCATAGAGCGTTCCGTGAAATACTTACCGACATAGTAGAACACTATAACGGCAATAAACGCTACAACCAGCACCTCTTTTGGAATCATATTCAGAAACTACATTAGAGAAAATCGACAGCCTTTATCAGTTTAGTACTGTTAGAGCCCTTAATAAGGATATTTGCGTCAGAAACAGGGTTAGCCTTCAGCCATTCGTTGAGTTCATCTACATTAGCGAAGCAGTTGAAGTTTCCCTTAGCGGCCAGCTTGAAGCAGTCGCCCACCAGGCAAACAGACTTAAAGTCGTGTTTTTTCAGCCAATCAACAACTTTGTCGTGTTCCATTTCGCTATCACCACCCAATTCCTTCATATCGCCTAAAACCAGCATTTTTGAAGGGACATCCATAGCTGCAAAATTGTTAAGGGCGGCCGCCATACTGGTAGGGTTCGCGTTATAGGCATCAATTATAAGGTGATTTTTACCCGTATCTTTAAACTGGGAACGGTTGTTGCTAGGTTGGTAGGCTTCGAGTGCAGCAACAATATCAGCCGACGGTACGCCGAAATAAGAACCAACAGCAATAGCCGCCATCACATTTTCGAAGTTATAGTCTCCGATCAAATGGGTTTGAATAGCAGTCCCATTCCACTCCACTTTCAAGAAAGGAGACGCACCCAAAGAGTGCGCATGAACATAGTTGGATTCAGAGACCCCATAAAGAACCGCATCTAAGCCTTGCGATATAGACGCCAAGATTGAGTTGTCGGCATTGCGGAAAATCTTGCCTCCATTTTTACGGATAAAGTCATAGAGTTCCCCCTTGGTTTTGACCACTCCCTCAAACGAACCGAATCCAAGAATATGGGCATGACCGACATTGGTAATCAAACCGAAATTTGGTTCTGCGATCGCCACCAGCTCTTCAATATCGCCAGGATGGCTGGCACCCATTTCAACAACCGCGAGTTCATGTTCCTTCGTCAGTCGGAGCACCGTCAGTGGCACACCAATCTGGTTGTTTAAGTTACCCTGGGTGTAGAGCAGGTTGTATTTTTTTTGTAGAACCGAAGCAACCAACTCCTTTGTCGTCGTTTTACCATTGGTACCCGTAATACCAATTACCGTAGTACCCAAGGTTTCACGGTGCAAACGAGCAAGCGACTGGAGCATAAGCAGGCAGTCGTCGACCAAAAAGATACTTTTGCCGTCGGCATATTCCGCTTCATCGACAATAGCGAATTTAGAACCTGCGGCAACAGCATTTGCAGCAAAAGCATTACCATTGAACGAAGCCCCCTTTAGAGCAACAAAAAGCGAATTAGCGGGGCAATTGCGAGAATCGGTTGTAACAGAGGTACACTGCAAAAACAATTTGTAGACCTCTTCTGTATTTAATTTCATTCTAAAACCAGTAAAGAAAAAGCCAGGAGTGCATCAAAAAAAAGTCAGACGACGCAAACTCCTAATTAAATAAAAAACCCCCAATTATAAAACTGGGGGTCTATCACTATTATGAGTAGCTACAATTATCTGTCATCATCTTCAGGACCTACCTTACTCATTGCGCAACGGAAACCGATATCGCTACGTTTTTCAGTCTGCTCAAGATAACGGCGCTGTCCTGGGTTCAACCAATAAGCACGATCTTTCCAACCTCCACCCTTGTAGACACGAACGGTGTTAGAGATCTTAGTAGTAAGCATTGACTCAGCGTCAGTATCAGGATCGTACATCTTCTTAGTAGTAGCATCTGGAGAAAGTTCAGTATCCTTCCAGCTGTTCAAGCTACTTCCAGCATCACCATCCTTGAAGTTACGAACATCGAGTTTAGCGATAACAGCCTGAGAAGTTGTAGAGTCAGCATCGATAGCGAAAGTCACACGACCGTATTCATCGATAACAGGGAGTTTAACAGTACCTTCAGAACCGTCGATAGTACCTTCCTCAGTCTTCATTACAGTGTATACGTTACCACGGAATGGGTTGTATTCCTGTTCATCGTCGCTGGTAAGAGGACGATAAACGTCCAAACACCATTCGTTAACGTTACCGGCCATATTGTAAAGACCGAACTCGTTAGGGAAGAAAGCGTCAACTGGAGCAGTAATGGTGGCCTTATCGTTCAACTTACCACCCATACCCATCATATCGCCTCGTCCACGGACGAAGTTGGCGTTCATTTCACCACGATACTTCTTATCAGGGTTACGCATCTGGTGACCATACCAAGGATAAATCTTCTTTTCCTCGTAGTTTTCTTCGCCTTCAACAGACTTGGTACCATATGCTGCATATTCCCATTCAGCTTCGGTTGGGAGACGGAACTTAGGAAGGAGGATACCGTCAGACATGTTAGTCTTACGAGCATTTCCGTATACGTCCTTCATACCCTTCTTACCTTCAGTTGGCTTGTAGTCAGGCTTAGCAATATACTTGTCGGTATTGAACACCTGGTTGTTTCTGATATCGTCAGAATCGGTATTGCCCTTCAAAGCCTGGAAGTCAGGATACTGGATTACACCAGCATCAACCATACGTTTTTCGTTCACACGGTCGCTACGCCACAAGCAGTAGTCACATGCCTGTTCCCAGCTAATACCTACAACTGGATAATAGTTGTAAGCGACGTGAGAGAAGTAGTAATCCAAATAAGGCTCGTTGTAAGCCATTTCTTCACGCCATACCAATGTATCAGGCAAACATTTTTCAATCAATTCTGGAGTATTGTGGAACACCTGACCCATCCAGTGCAAGTATTCACGCCAGTTAACGTTGCTGATTTCGTATTGGTCCATATAGAAAGATGCAACAGTTACACGACGTGGAATATTGTTCCAGTCACCAATTACATCTTCAATAACGCGGCCCATTGTAAAGGTACCACCCTGGATGAAAGTCATGCCCGGAGGAGTGTCCTGTTCATAACCAGTTACAACCTGGAAACCGCCGTTTTCCTTGTCATTATACTTCCAACCTGTAACATTAGAGGCTTGGGAGTCTTTCAAAGACTTCTTACCGCAAGATGGGAGAGTCGCACCCACCACAAGCAGTAATGCCGCCAGCTTTAAAAGCTTTACGTGTTTCATAGTACTTTATGAATAAGATAATTGTTTACGTAATAAAATTAGTTTATCAGGCAAAACAAAAAAAATTTTGCGAGACCATCGTCTTCTTAGTCGATAGCGAATGCAAACCTAACTAAAAAAAACGATATTCTCCAAACAAATTCGTTTTTTCTGCCCACACAACTTCAAAAACACCATCCAAATCGAAATAGTATTTTAGTCAGTGATTGGGCAAAGATATAGATTTTCTATCTTTGTAGAAATAAAAATCAAACATTTTTTACAGCCAACACAAAAAAAAGTAAAATGTCTACACCTAAAGTCCTCAATTGCAATGGCAAGCTCATATCCCTAGACACCCCGGTTGTGATGGGCATCGTAAACATAACCCCCGACTCTTTTTACGAGGGCAGCCGTTTCCGCGACACCGACGCCATTAAGCGACGCGCCGAAGAAATTGTCGCGCAAGGAGGCGGCATTATCGACGTTGGCGGATTCTCGACCCGTCCGGGTGCCAGCGATGTCAGCGAACAGGAAGAGTGCGACCGTGTATGTATGGCCGTGGAAGCCATCCGCAGCATCGACCACGACACCCCCATCTCCATCGACACGTTCAGGGCGAAAGTGGCAAAAGAAGGTATCGGACATTGTGGGGCCGACATCATCAACGACATATCGGGCGGACTGATTGAAGACGGCATTTTCGAAGCCGCCGCCGAACTGCACGCGCCATACATTCTGATGCATACGGTAGGCCATACAGTGCAAGAGATGCAACAAAAAACAGAATATGAGAACATAACAAAAGATATTTTTCGTTATTTTGCAGAGAAATTGGCCCGACTTCGCAAACTGGGTGTGAACGACGTCATTCTCGACCCAGGGTTTGGTTTTGCGAAAAACATTGCGCAAAACTACGAACTCATGGCCAACATGGACTTGTTCCAGCAATTCGGTCTGCCCCTGTTGGTCGGCATTTCCAGAAAAAGGATGATCTGGCAGGTGCTGGGCTGCAATGCAGAAGAGTCGCTAAACGGAGTAACCGTACTCAACACCATCTCTTTGCTGAAAGGTGCAGACATACTCCGCGTACACGACGTAAAAGAAGCGGTAGAAACCATAAAAATCTGTAAAGAGCTGAGAAAAAACGGCAACAACACCTTATAATATTAGACAATAGGAAAAATGCGTTTCGGACCTCGTTTTATCGACTATATCGACATCATTGTAGTAGCCTGCATTCTCTACAGGCTATACAAAGATTTGAAGGGCACATCGGCCAACAGACTCTTTGTGGGCGTGCTGTTCTTCATTACCGTCTGGCTTGTCGTTAGCTTCGTGTTCCAAATGCAGTTGTTGGGCGCCATAATGGACCAGATTGTCAACGTAGGCGTCATTGCGCTCATCGTCCTCTTTCAAGACGAGATCAGACAATTCTTCACGAAACTCGGCTCCCGTCAGAACTTTTTCTCTCGCTTCCTCACCCGCGTGCTAAACTTCAACGAGCAAAAAATCGAGAACGACGACATTATGCAGATTGTGATAGCGTGCAAAAACATGGCCCGCAACAAAGTGGGAGCGCTCATCGTCATTCCGCACAACATCGACCTCCGCTACATTGAAGACACCGGCGAGCGCATCGACGCAAAAATCAGCGAGCGTCTGATAGAGAACATTTTCTTCAAAAACTCGCCCCTGCACGACGGTGCAATGCTGATATCGAACGGAAGGATAAAGGCGGCAAGCTGCATCCTACCCGTCACCCATAAGACCGATGTTGATCCAGACCTCGGACTGCGTCACAGGGCCGCTTTAGGCATTACCGAAAAATCGGACGCCTGGGCCATTGTGGTTTCAGAAGAGACCGGTCGGATATCCTGGTCTGAATTTGGGAACATAGAAACGGGCATTTCGCAAGAGAAACTGGAGCAATACCTTTCTAAATTAAAGAAGAGTAATGATTAAAGTCGAGAACATCAACAAGAGTTTTGGCAGTCTGCAAGTCTTAAAAGGCATAAACCTCCATATCGGCAAAGGCGAGGTGGTCTCCATTATCGGCCCCAGCGGAGCCGGCAAGACGACCCTGTTGCAAATAGTAGGCACACTGTCGAAGCCCGACAACGGGACCGTCTGTATAAACGGGCAGGACGTCCTTTCCCTCAACGAGAAAGAATTATCGGCATTCCGTAACAAGCACATCGGCTTCGTCTTCCAGTTTCACCAGCTACTTCCCGAATTCAGTGCTCTCGAGAACATCTGCATTCCAGCCCTCATAGCGCACAAGTCTAGTAAAGATGCACAGGAAAAAGCGAAGCAACTGTTGGAGTATCTAGGCATTCAAGACCGTGCCAACCACCGTCCGAACGAGTTGTCGGGCGGAGAAAAGCAACGCGTAGCAGTGGCCAGGGCACTCATAAACGAGCCCGACATCCTGCTAGCCGACGAGCCATCGGGCAGTCTCGACTCTAAAAACAAGGCCGAACTGTACCGTCTGTTATTCGATTTACGCGACAAAATGGGTCAAACCATCGTCATCGTCACCCACGACCAAGACCTGGCAAAAATATCGGACCGCGTCATTAGCATGGAGGACGGAAAAATTGTAGAAAACCAACAATAAACGCAAAAAATCCGTATTTTCATATAATTTATTTTCCCAGAAAGGAAGTTCGGACTAATTTTTGTAATGAACGAATAAAAACAACTAAACAATAGAATTTATGAAAAACATCGTACTCAAAAGCGCATGCGCAGGCGCCATCTTATTGGCATCATATAGTTGCGACGAGGCGTCAAGCGTTCTCGACGCAATCACAGAAGACTCAGAAGTAGCTACCGGATTAAAGTCAGCCCTCAGCGTCGGCATCGACACCGCAGCAACCAATTTGAGCAAAGACGGCGGTTATTTGAACGATGCAGCCGTAAAGATCGGCATGCCAGAAGAAGCAGCCACCGCATTCAGCGCAGTACAGGCCTTGTCGAAAAACGAGACCTTCAGTAAGCTTCTTAACGCAACAAACTCCAGCATTCCTGACGAGAATACCTTCATAAAGCTGTTTAACAGTGCCGCCGAAGACGCAGCACCAAAGTCGGTAAATATTTTCAAGAGTGCCATCACAAAGATGACGATCAGCGATGCAGAAAGCATCCTTTTCGGAGCAGACAACGCTGCCACCTCTTACTTGCACGATAACACAGCGACCCAGTTGCAGAGTGCGTTCCACGAACCTGTAACTTCCTCGTTGAACAGCGTGAAAGTTGCCGGTGTTACCACCACATCTGCCTGGACGAAATTTGCCGACTACAACAACAAGTTGGCAAATGTCATCAGCGACAAGACTGTCAAAGCCGGACTTACAGCCGCACAGTTAACCGGTGTCATCACTAGCAGCCAGTATGCCAGCGTTCAGTCGGTTCAAGAGGTCAACAACGACCTTTCTGACTACATTACCGGCAAAGCGCTCGATGGTCTGTTCACAAAAGTCGCAGACCAGGAATACCAGATTCGCACCAATGTGAACGCCCGCGTAAACGACGTGCTGAAAAAAGTGTTTGGCAGACTCGACACCAAGAAGAACAGCTAAGGACAACACGGCATGAAATTAGGGAGTTGGATAAAAGACACGCTGTCTGATTTCACCCAATTGTTCTACCCTAGACTGTGTGTCTGTTGCGACAACGTGCTTGCCAGAGGAGAGGATTTAATCTGCCTCGACTGCCGCACCCGTCTTTCCTACACCCATCGTCACGAAGAGGAGGGCAACAGTTTTGAACAACGCTTCTACGGAAGGGTAAAAGTAGAGATGGCAACCACGTTTCTCTACTTCGAGAAAGGCAACATGACACAAAAACTGCTACACGGAATCAAATATCGCGGATTCAGCCAACTAGGCGAGGCGTTAGGCTACCAATTCGGCACCGAGCTAAGAGGCGGAAGGTGGGAAGACATTGACCTACTAGTACCAGTACCACTCCACCCCGACAAACTGAAAGTCCGCGGTTACAATCAGGCAGAATGCATAGCCCGAGGCATAGGTCAGTCGCTTGGCAAACCCGTAGTGACAGACGTCTTGTACAGAAAGACAGCGAACACCACGCAAACGAAAAAGACCGCCGAAGAGCGTCGGGAAAACGTCAAAGACATTTTCGCCACACGCAACTTAGACAAAGTTGAAAGCCGGCACATAGCCATTATCGACGATGTGCTGACGACGGGGGCCACCCTAGAAGCCTGTGCAAAGGCATTTAGTGGGGTAAACGTAAAAATCAGCATGATGGCGTTGGCTTCTGCCGAGAAATAAAGATTACAAACAATTTAACAAATACTTAATTTATCCAGAAAATGAAAAAGAAATTATTGGCCCTCTTTTCAACAGCACTGCTCGTATTCGTAGGTTTCAACAACGCTGCTTGTAGCGACGACGACGATGACGACAACAACGGTGGAATTACCACAGTTGACACAGCAGACATAAAAACCGCTTTTGAGCAGGGCTCTAACGACGGTAAGGCCTATGCCGATGCATACGCCGATGTAAAAGAGAATGGTGTAACTTCTGTTAGTGGCATTACCAGCATGACCCAGATGGTTACTTATGGCAAGAAATACAAGAAAAGCCAGAGCTATACCTACAAGGCCGCTTTCGTAGCAGCAGCCGGCGGTATCGGCGATGCAGAAACCGTTACAAACCTGCTTGAGAACAGTTCCTCTGTTTCAGCTCTGAAAGGATTGTTGGAGACCATATTCTCGGACGACAATAGCACAGAAGACTAAAAGAACAGCTTTAGCGAGTTTTAAGCCAGGTGCAACCGCATCTGGCTTTTTTATTTAGAAAAAATTCGTCTTTTTAGCACATCGTATTATTTAAATACCTATATTTGAGTAATTTATTTACACTAGTTTAAAACTAAATACTACATTACCATGAAGAAAAAATATGTAAGTTTTCTCGCATTTGCCTCCTTATTGAGTTTCTCGGTTTGCACACAAAGTTGTAACAACGACGACGAAGACGAAAATGCCAACGAGCAAAAAGTCCAACAACAAAATTCGCAAGAGGCTGCAGCCAACATAGCCAGCAGTTTGCTTGACTATATTGCAGCAGAAGAAAGCGGATTTTCAGAAACCGGGAAAAGCAAGCTAGAGGAAAACCTCTCTAATGCGAAGTCAAAAATTCAAGAAGTCTTGTCGAAAGGCAATCCAGACTATCTTGGACAAGTTGAACGTTTTATTTCAGACGCCACCGGTTTAGAAGATACAACCGTGAGCAAGCTGTTTACCGACACAAACATCGGCAACACCGGCATTTCTGCCATCATTACCAGCCTTTCTCCTGACGAGAAGTCGTCGGTTCTTGCAAACGCAGCGCAATACCTGAACGGATATGAAGACGGTAAAACGCTGGGCAATGCCTACGAGACATTGACGAACAACAATAGTACCCAAGAAGAGAAAGAGGCCGCACTTGACCTCCTCGAAAAAGAGATCAAAGGAAAATACCAGTTAAGCAGCAACTCCATCTACAGAAGCACCTACGTGAAGGCAACCGCCATTGCCACTGGTATTGGAGAGACTCTTGTACAACAGGTTATGGACTCTGAGCATCCGAAAGAAACTGCTATGGTTATTTTCGGCATCAATCTTGATGGCGGTGAGACTGCTGACCAGGGCACAACCGATGCAGCAGAGGCAGCAAAAGTACTGGAGTCGCTGAACGGAAAGACCTTGGGCGAGATTATCAACAACGCCGACCTCATTCAGCAGATAGGCACCTACAAGGAGGCCTACCGCAACGGTACCGACGAATATAAGGCAGCCTTCAAACAAGGGTTGCTGAACAATGGTGTTTCACCAGCTTTGGTCGACATGTTCGACTCAGAAGACGACGTGAACGCAGCAACCATTTCGGCGTTGCTAGGCATCTCTTTATAACAAAGACCTCGTTCAAACCATGTTCAAATAAAGTGCAGGGCATTTCTCCCTGCACTTTTTTGTTTTGTGTATATTTGCACTATGATAGATGCAAAGACCATAGAGGCGATAAAGGATCGCGCAGAAATTAAAGAAGTAGTAGAAGACTACCTGACGCTACAGCGCCGCGGAGTCAACTATGTGGGACTTTGTCCGTTCCACGACGACAAACGTCCTTCATTCTATGTGTCACCCAGCAAAAACTTCTGCCACTGTTTCGTGTGTGGTAATGGCGGTAACCCCATCAGTTTCATCATGAACATTGAGAATGTGAGTTACATTGAAGCCATCAAGATACTGGCGAACAAGTACCACATTGAGGTAGAAGACAAAGAAATGTCGGCAGAAGACCGGCAGAAGCACAACGAGCGCGAAAGTCTGATTCACACCAACGAATGGCTGAACCAGCACTTCATAAAGAATCTGCACGAAAGCGACGAAGGCCAGCAGGTAGGTATGACCTATTTTATGCAGAAGCGCCGTTTCCGTCAAGACATCATCAACAAATTCCAGCTAGGCTACGCCCTAAAAGAGCGCGACCACTACACCAAGGAAGCCGCAACCAAGGGTATAAAGACCGAGTACCTGGTTAAACTGGGAGCCTCTATACCCCACGAAGGCGGGCCCACCACCGACCGTTTTGCCAGCCGTGCCATATTCCCAATCCACTCCATTTCGGGTCAGGTTATCGCATTCGGCGGCCGAACTCTCCGTGCCGACGATCCGGTCAAATACCAGAATTCGCCAGAAAGCGATGTCTACCAGAAAAGGTTCGCCCTCTACGGACTGTATTTCGCAAAGAAAGCTATACAGAAAGAGAAGAAGTGCTACATTAGTGAAGGTTACTGCGACGTCATATCGATGGTTCAGGCCGGCATTGAGAACATTGTGGCGCCATGCGGTACCGCACTGACCAGCGAACAGATAAGGCTGCTGAAGCGCGTCATTCCGTCGGTAGGCGGTGAAGACAGCGAAGAAAAGCACGTGACAATGATGTACGACGGCGATGGAGCCGGCGTTCACGCTGCACTGAAAAACGGCAAACTGCTGCTAGAACAGGGGCTGTATGTGCATGTGGTAATTCTGCCACCAGACGACGACCCCGACACCTTTGCACAGAACCACAGCGGCGAGGAGGTCAAACAGTTCCTGACCGAAAACGAGCAAGACTATGTGCTGTTCTTTGCCAAACACTTCGGTCCGGAAATCGCTAAGAACCCATTGGCCAAAGCCAGTGCCATAATGGAGACGGCATCGACCATAGCCGCCATTCCCGACAAGATACGCCGCTCGGTCTACATTCAAGAATGCAGCCGCTTGCTCGACGCTAACGAATTGGCCCTTACCGAGCAGGTGGGCGAGTTGCGCCAGAAAAAACTGTTAGAGACCTACAACAAGCAACAGAAAGGTGAAGACACGGATGCGAGCGCCTATGGCAATACGACAACCGCCACCGAGGCCAGCAATACCAGCACCACCCCGGCCAACGACCAGAGCGGTCAACAGCACATAGCCGGCACTCCAGAAGACATTCCTTTAGAGGCGCTCATTCCTACAGAGTTCATCCAACCGGGCACACAACAGCGGGTAACAACGACCACCAACCCGATTGAAATGCCGGTTTCGCCCTACGAGCCGTACGAGCGCAGCATCGTCCACTATCTGCTGAAAAACGGGAACGACATACTGATGCAGCAAGAGGAAGACAACGGAGACAAGACAAAAATAACCGTAGCCCAATACATCTTACTGATGCGGATGGAGATTGACAACATCGACTTCCAGAATCCCATCTACCAACGCATCAAAAAAGACATACTTGAGCACATGAACGATACGAACTACCTCACGCAAAGCCACTTTCTTAACAACTCCGACATAGAAGTGAGCAGGGTTGCCAGCGAGCTGCTGATGGACCCACTCTACCCCGATATCGACAACGAGTTAATACTGAAAGTGCCCCGCATCATTCTTGACTTACAGTGGCAGATTGTGAAAGACGAGATAAGCCAAAAGGAGAAAGATATGCTCACCGACCAAGACCAAAAGTCGAGAGTTGACAAGATGAAGGAGTACATGATGCTCAAAAACATCTACCGTGAGATTTCAGACCAACGGGGCAATGTAATGTAAAAAATAAAGCGCACACGGCAAACGATGCGGTGTGCGCTTTATCTTTTTATTCATCTTTGGAAGGGAGGTTCAACAAAATACGGAAAGTGGTACCCTTGCCTATTTCAGACTGTTTGACAAAGATGGAACCGTGGTGGTAATCTTCAACAATCCGCTTCACCAGCGACAGACCAAGTCCCCACCCCCTCTTCTTCGTAGTAAAGCCCGGCTGGAACACCGTTTTAAACTTCGACTTTGGAATGCCCTTTCCCGTATCGGTAAAATCGAGGCAGACCTTATTTTCATGCAAGGCAACGTTCACCGTAATGCTGCCACGTCCCTCCATAGCATCGACCGCATTTTTACAGAGATTTTCACAAACCCACTCGAACAAAGGCACACAAAGCAGCAGATTGACCGGTCCGTCGGTTTGGTAGGCCGTAGAGATAACCACCTTGGCCGACACCCTCCGCCGCATATAGGCCAGCGTATTTTCGAGCACGTCGTTCAAGCAGGCCGGCTTAAGTTCGGGAATAGAGCCGACTTTCGAGAAGCGGTCGGCAATAGTTTGCAACCGGGCCACATCTTTTTCCATTTCCGGAATCACATCGGGAGCCATATTCTGCACCTTCATCAGTTCCACCCAGGCCATCAGCGACGAGATAGGGGTACCCAACTGGTGTGCCGTCTCCTTCGAGAGTCCGGCCCACACCTTGTTTTGTTCTGCCCGCTTAGCCAACGTGAAAAAGAACAAAACAGCCAAAAAGAAGATCAGGATAACCCCCCACTGGATGTAGGGATAATAGGACAGGCGTTTCAGCAACAACGAGTTGTCGTAAAAGATATATTGGCGGGTATCGTGGTCGATTTCAATAACAATAGGGTCATGCAAATCGCTGTAGTTGGTCCGTTTCCTACGCCAGAAATCGTCTAGTTCCGTTTGTCCGAGCGACTGAGGCACACTTATATTCCTAGAGCCCACCACATTGTTATTCTGGTCGAGAATAAAGCACGGAATGGTCGTATTGTCTTCAATCACCTTCAGCAGGAAATCGAAGTCGGTGACCTCACCAGCCGACGCAACCTTCCGGGTAGCCTCGGCCCAAAGAGTCATCTTGCGTTCTTCCTCCTGTGCCACACTCTTTACCAATCCATTCGTAAAGTAGGTGGAAATGGCTACAATAACCAGAGCCAGAAAGGCGAACAAATATTTAACCTTTGCAAAATTCTCGAAAGTGATATGCATAAGCGTCAGTTAACGGTATTTAGCGTCGTTCTCGTCATCCATTATACTAAGATAGCTATTATAGCGCGATTCGCTTATATAGTGTTCTTCAACCGCTTTCAGCACGGCGCAGCCAGGTTCGTGGGTATGCGTGCAGTTTCCGAAACGGCACTCCGAAGAGAAGCGAAAAATATCGGGGAAGTAGTGCCCCACCTCTTCTTTCTTGAAATCGATAGTGCCAAAACCACGGATTCCCGGCGTGTCGACAATAAAACTGTCTGGCGCAATCTCGAACATTTCAGAGAAGGTAGTGGTGTGCATACCCGCATCGTGGACATCAGACAAATCGCCAATACGCGCCTTAAAATCGGGATTAATGGCATTCACCAGCGAAGACTTGCCGACACCGGAGTTACCCGAAAGCAGGGTTATTTTATTTTTCAGGAGTTCGGCCACCTCGGCCACCCCCTCGCCAGTTTTAGCCGACACCACATAGCACGGATAACCAATCTGCTCGTAGAGGCGCACCAAATTTTCCATATACACCCTCTCGTCATCGTCGTAGAGGTCCACCTTGTTGATGAGCAACATGCCCGGCACACTGTAGGCCTCGCAGGTAGCCAGGAAACGGTCGATGAACACGGTAGAAGTGACCGGATGGTTGATGGTGACCACCAGCATAGCCGCATCGAGGTTCGATGCAATGATGTGCAACTGTTTCGAAAGGTTCGCCGGACGGCGCACAATATAGTTACGGCGAGGCAGAAGTTTGGTGATGAGACAGTCTTCCGCCGACCGGACGTCAAACTCCACATTATCGCCGACTGCGATAGGATTGGTACTCTTAATACCCTGAATGCGGAAATTGCCCTTCAAGTGGCAGTCGAACACCTGCTTGTCTGCCGTCCGCACCAAGTAGGAGTTACCCGTATTTTTTACAACTAGTCCTTCCATAATCAAAAATAAAGAACGCAGAACAGCATCGGTAGCCACCGACCCTGTTCTGCGGTACTTCTTCTAAAGAACAACCATCAGAAAGATTAGACGGTCATAATTTCCTTTTCTTTAACAGCGAAAGCGTCGTCCACCATCTTGATGTACTTGTCGTGCAATTTCTGCACCTTGTCTTCCGCATCCTTCTCGGCATCTTCAGCCAAGCCATTCTTGATTTCCTTTTTCAGGCCATCAATAGCGTCGCGGCGGGCGTTACGTACAGCCACCTTGGCATTTTCAGCCTCGGCTTTCACCTGCTTAACCAACTGCTTACGGCGGTCCTCGGTGAGCGGTGGAATGCTCAAGCGGATAATTTCGCCGTTGTTTTCAGGGGTGATACCAATTTCAGAAGCGAGAATGGCCTTTTCAATAGCAGGCAACATCTTCTTTTCCCAAGGCTGTATTGCGATGGTACGTGCATCGGGAGTTGTGATATTAGCGACACCAGAAAGCGGAGTCATGCTACCATAATAATCGAGGTGAATAGGTTCGAGGATGCGAACATTTGCCTTTCCCGCACGGATGTGTGCAAAAGCATCGTCGAGGTGAGAGAGCGCACCATCCATCTTGGTTTGCGCATTTTTATAGAAGCTTTCTACGTCTGCCATAGTCTTATTTATATCTTGAATGTTTTTATTAAGTTGCACAAAAATAGCAGAAAAAAAGGAATTACACAAAAAGGGACTTAACCGACTGTATTTTTTTGTAGCTGAGGTTTTGCAAAACAGCTTTATTTTAAAGCGACATCGTTGCAACAGGGCACAACAGAAGTAGAGTTCACGCTCAACAAACCCTGCCCTTTTTCACGAGGAATGCGTGTCTTCCGTAATTCATAAAAACACTTCAGTTGTTCCACCAGTTCATCATCGGCATGCAAGTGCCCAATTACCTGTAAGAATCTTTCAAACGAAGCCTTGCTCAGACCAGCCGCAGAGACACCCAAATAGAGGACATCCACAATCGGCAGGACAGTCTTTTCACTCTTTCCCTTCAAGTCGAGACATTCAACACTATTAAATGGCTCTTTCTGATTTTTGAACAGCCCACCCCTTACATTGCGTCTACGAAACTCTTTTACCAAAACCGCATAATCCGATTCCAGCATACTTGTCAGTTTTTCAAAATCGTCAGTTGTCAGCAGTTTCTGTCCCTTATAGATATATGCAATTAAACCTGCCACCCGATAGGCGCACTTCCTTTTGATTGAAAAACGCTCTTCGCGTTCTTCTGAACCTGCAAAGCCAGAAGCATGCCCTTCTTCAGATTTATCTTTTCCTGTTGCTTTGATGGAACGAACAAATAAAGACACAAAAAAGAAACTATAAATGAGAATAAAGACAACTGACACAATTGGTGTGTAAGACTTTAATCCATAATTAAATGTCAAGCCGACAAACAACAAATAACAAATAAACATTTCCACCAATTTAGAAATCATAGAGGCATTCATTGGTCGAATGAAACAAGCTAGCGGCAAAACCAAACTTATGTCATACGCTATGTAAACCAAGTAATGGCGAAAAAAGCGAAAATCAGAAAAATACAATTCATCGCCCACATAAAAGACAGCATAAGTAAGCAATGTAACACCGATCAGTTTCTGCACATTTTTCATATTGTGGCGGACACAAATCCACATCACAAGATTGACCGGCAACATAAAAATACAGGCATTCTTGAAATGGGAGCCACTACATATAAATATATATGACATAGGCAAAGATCCGATAATCAGCCACACAAAGAAGAACAGCACGCATTTAGCAGCAGCCTTCCACGTACTTTCGGTTTCCTTTATTTGCACTACAAACCAAATTTTGCCTTAATAAAATCGCCAACAAAAACAGCCGTCTGTTCCACACCCAGCATAGTAACATCGGCACAAAGGTTATAGCTAGCCGAATGTCCCCACACCTTATCGGTATAATAGTTATAGTAGGCCGCACGTTTCTTGTCGGTCTTCAAGATAATATCGCGCACCGCCTCGTCGTCGGTAATACCCGAGCGTTCTTTCACACAGGCAATACGGAAATCGAGCGGAGCCGAGAAATACACACTGAACAGGTTCGGATTGTCACGCAACACATAATCGCTGCAACGGCCCATAATAACACAGGGGCCTACTTCTGCAACATGCCGTATAGCCTCGCTCTGTATTTCAAACAGTTTGGCGCTCGAGAGGTAGCTGTCGGCACCGCCATTCATGCCGAACAAAAGCTGGCCCACATTCTGGAAGAACTCCGGCAGTCCAGGTTTCTCGTCGGCCATTTCAAACATAGAAGGGTCGAATCCTATTTCCTTGGCGGCAAGGTTGAGGAGTTCGGCATCGTAAAAACTGAAACCGAAACGTTCGGCCAAAGCCTTGCCGATAACACGGCCTTTACAGCCGAACTGGCGGCCGACGCTGATGACTATATTGTTCTTGTTACCATCCATAACAGTTGATTTTAGGTTATTTAAATCCATTCTGTCTTGCCATTTCCTTAAACTTGCCCAGTTGCCAGAAGAGCACGGCAGCCGTCAGCAGCGACGACAGCGTGTCGGCAATCGGCAGACTGAACCACACCCCATCGAGTTGCCAGAAATTTGGCAAAAAGGCCAGAAGCGGCACCAGAAACAAGAGTTGGCGGGTAGTGGAAAGAATGGCGGCGATAAACGCCTTGTTGATGCTCTGGAAGAAAGTGGAAGCCACCATTTGGAAGCCTACAATAGGGAAGGTGGCAATAGTAATCCTCAAACCATAAGCCGAAGCCTCTACCATATCTTCGCCCTGAGAGAACAAGCGCATAATTATAGTAGGGAACAGTTCGCACATGGTGAAGGCGAACAACATGACAGAAGTGGCATAGAGCACGGCATATTTCAGAGCCTCAATCACACGGTGGAACTGGCGGGCGCCGAAGTTATAGCCCGCAATTGGCTGCATGCCCTGGTTGATGCCTAACACCACCATAGCGAACAGCATCAGCACCTTGTTGACGTTTCCGTAGGCGCCAATCGCATGATCGCCGCCAAACTCATAGAGCCGGTGGTTGATGAGGATGACCACCAAACAGGAACAGAGGTTCAGCAGGAAGGGAGAGATACCGATGGAAAGAATACCTTTGACTATAGACCCCTTCAAATGGAAAGTCCAGCGTTGGAAATGCAGGAACTGCTGGGGATTGGAGAAATAGCGGACAATCAACGCCAACGAGACAATCTGCCCTGTAATGGTCGCCAAAGCGGCCCCCCTCAGTCCCCAACCGAAGACGAAGATGAACAACGGGGCAAGGACCAGGTTGATACCCACCGTCAGGAACGTCATATTCATCGCCATTTTCGGATTACCACTTGAGCGCAATGCATTGTTCAGGCCGAAATACATATGGGTAAACACGTTACCCAGCAGAATAATAGTCATAAACTCAGCCGCATAGGGGCGGACATCGTTGCTGGCACCGAAAACCGTCAGAATAGGGTCCATAAACAGCAACCCGACCGTCATTAAGGTCAATCCCAGAATAATATTCAGCACGGTAATGTTTCCCAACACATGGGCGGCCCCCTTTTCGTCTTTCTGTCCCATCTTAATGGAGATCAACGTGCTGCCACCCGCGCCAACCATAGCGCCAAAAGCCGCCGCCACATTCATCAGCGGCAGAGTAATAGCCATAGCGTCGAGCGCATAGTCGCCCACGCTGTGGCCGAGGAAAGCGCTATCGATAATATTATAGACCGAGGAAGCCATCATTGCCGCGATAGGGGGCAACGAATAACTCACCAGAAGTTTACCCACCGGCATGGTACCCAGTTCGGCAGGCGATTTTCCAACTTTCATAAAAGAACCTATGTGTTAAAAAGGGGGAAGGAAGCCGTCCGCCCCCATTAAGTAAAAAAACAAACGCCCAGCAACAGGCAGCACAAAGTTAAAGAATAAATCAAAGTCGGGCATCAGAGAGAACAGCCCAAAATAATGTTGCTCAACATATTTTTCCCATAACATATTGATAATGTTTAACTGAAAATAACTAACTTTGCACTCCAAATTGAATATATATCATAAAATCTAAAAGATACGATGCAAGAAATCAGGAATGTCGCAATTATTGCGCACGTCGACCACGGTAAGACTACGCTGGTGGACAAGATGTTACAAGCCGGAAAACTTTTCAGCGATCACGAAAAGCCTGGCGAGCTCATCCTCGACAACAATGATTTGGAGCGTGAACGAGGTATAACCATCGTTTCAAAAAACGTATCAATCCGCTACAAAGGTTACAAGATCAACATCATCGACACTCCAGGGCACTCAGACTTTGGCGGTGAGGTTGAGCGTGTGCTTAACATGGCCGACGGTTGCCTGCTGTTGGTTGACGCATTTGAAGGTCCAATGCCACAGACCCGTTTCGTGTTGCAGAAGGCACTTCAGATTGGCCTGAAGCCAATTGTAGTAGTAAACAAGGTAGACAAGCCAAACTGCCGTCCTGACGAAGTACAGGAAGAGGTATTCGACCTGATGTTCAACTTGAACGCGACAGAAGAGCAGCTCAACTTCCCTACCGTATATGGTTCTGCCAAAAACAACTGGATGAGTACCGACTGGAAACAGCCTCGCGAGAACGACATCACACCAGTGCTTGACGCCATCATCGAGAACATTCCAGCACCAAAAGAGAACCCAGGCACCACCCAGATGCTGATCACCTCACTCAACTTCTCTTCATACGTTGGCCGTATCGCCATTGGCCGCCTGCACCGCGGCACACTGAAGGAAGGCCAGATGGTGACCCTCGCAAAACGCGACGGTACAATGGTCAAGAGCAAAATCAAGGAGCTCCGCGTATTCGAAGGCTTCAGCCAGAGCAAGGTACAGGAAGTGCAGAATGGCGAGTTGTGTGCGATTGTCGGTTTGGAAGGCTTTGAAATTGGCGACTGCATCTGCGACGCCGAGAACCCAGAACCACTGCCAGCCATCAGCATCGACGAGCCAACCATGAGCATGGAGTTCGTCATCAACGACTCTCCTTTCTTCGGCAAAGAGGGTAAGTTCGTCACCTCACGCCACATCAACGACCGTTTGGAGGCCGAGTTGGAGCGCGACGTGGCACTGCGTGTAGAAAAAGGAGAAGCCGACGGACACTGGACCGTCTTCGGTCGTGGTGTGCTCCACTTATCGGTACTTATCGAGACTATGCGCCGCGAAGGTTACGAGTTGCAGGTAGGCCAGCCAAAAGTCATCATCAAGGAAATTGACGGAGTAAAGTGCGAGCCAATGGAAGAGTTGACCATCGACACTCCGGAAGAAGGCTCTGGCAAAGTTATTGAAATGGTTCAGACCCGTAAGGGCGAAATGGTCAATATGCAGCAGAAGGGCGACCGCGTGCACTTGGAATTCATGATTCCTTCACGCGGTATCATCGGTTTGCGAACCAACGTTCTGACAGCTACTGCCGGTGAAGCCGTTATGGCCCACCGTTTCGTAGACTTCCAGCCTTACAAAGGCCCTATGGAGCGCCGCAACAACGGCTCCATCATCGCAATGGAAGGCGGTACCGTATTCGCCTACGCATTGAACAACCTGCAAGACCGTGGTAAGTTCTTCATCAACCCACAAGACGAAGTCTATATGGGTCAGGTTGTAGGTGAGAACAACAAGCAAGACGACCTGGTGGTCAATGTCTGCAAGAGCAAGAAGCTGACCAACATGCGTGCAGCTGGTTCTGACGACAAGGTTAAGCTGGCTCCGCCAATTGTCTTCTCTTTGGAAGAAATGTTGGAATACATCAAGGAAGACGAATACGCAGAAATCACGCCAAAGAGCATGCGTATGCGTAAAATTATCCTTGACGAAGGCGAGCGCAAGCGTTCGGCCAAGCGTCCAACTGGTGAATAATGCCACAACAGCATATAAACAAGCAAACAGAAGAGGGTATATCGGAAAGATATGCCCTCTTTCTTTTTGCCAGGCCCGCCTACAACCTTCCGTCAGTGCGCAGAAGTGCCAGAAGTCAAAACAGTCTCAGCATCACACTTTTGGAGTATGGTTCATACCGGAACAGACAAAAAACATTAAATTTGTATATATTTTCAAGAAAAAAGTACAATTTTACACCTGAGTCTGTTTCAACGAGCACATGGTTACGGTATCTGTACGTTATGGTGGCCATGAGGTGAGAAAAGACAAAGTAAAATGAGAAGAACATACAAAATAATAGCGGAGTGTGGTACTAACGCAAATACGTGAGGAAATCAGTTGAAAAATATAATAAGTTTTTGGATGTATAAGAAATGAATAATATGAAACAGAAGATTAAATCATTAATTTTTATATTGGTATTATTAGTTGGTATTTGTATAGTTGTTATTTGCCTAAATAAGAAACCTCAAGCCACAGACGCTGACACACAAACAACAGATACCACTCAAGCCATAGATTCAAAACCTCAAGCCATAGATTCATTAGATTCCTACGACTTCAATTTTAAAGGGTTTGAAAAAACGGAAATTCTTGAAGTGCCCAAAAAGGGAGACTCAAAATTCTTTAAAGAGATGCGCAAAATAGGAGAAATCGGAGACTATTCATTATTTAGCCATAGTAGCTCTTTAGTTGCCATAAAAAAAGGGGATTATTACCAAGATTTTTACGAAGTTGAAAAGGGACTCGCATTTAGTGATGCGAGAGAAGGCAAAATGCTCCTAATGACAAATAAAGAGGATTTAGAATACCAAGTTCTATATCTTCGTACCGAAGAAACCACGATACCCATTGACACTTTAGAAGGCAATTGTATTGAGAATTTTTACGATCCGTATTTTATTGGTTCTGGAGATTCTATAATCTGTTATTGTTCTGAACTTGGAGATGAAGACGATGATTTCTATAATGGCGGAAGGGATATTATTCTATACATAAAACAGGACGACAACTATATCAAGAAAGTTTTTCATCGGGAGAATTTTAACGAGTACATAAAAGCCAAGTATACAACAGAATATAAGTGGATTAGAGAAGTCGATGAAGTCTATTTAGTTTATGAAAACACAAAATCAGGTCGAAAACTTGTTTCAAAAGATATTGAACCGCTTGTTGAATCTGACGACAAACGTTATTTCTTAGGAAAAAAATGTGTTTATCGTAGGTTCGTTCTTGTTCTTGTTGACTTGGAGAAAATGGAAGCAAAATACATACTTGATGTAGATTGTAATAAAGATTTCTTCTACGACAAAGAACGAAAGTGTTTTGCGTATGACAAAGGACCTTCCGTATGCTATATTACGAAAGTAAATATAGAGCCAATAAGTACGCTGTACGACCCTTATCCTTTAAAGGGTAAAAGTTGTGAAGAATACTGGAGTTTGATAAAAAATAAATATGGACTGAACTTTGAAATTAAATTAAACTAATTTATACTTCCCATTTCAGTTCATATTAACTAAAAAAGGACAAGAAGTCTATGGTAAATCAAGAACATTTTAAAACTTGAATAATGAAAAAAAGAAAATACATACTGTTACTCTTTTCCTTGTTCTGCCTTGTAAATACACAGGCTTCAAACGATTTGAAATGGGTAAACAAAGTTCTTAAAGAGCATCAAATAAAGTATAAAATAAGGGGATTGAGCCCTATTTATAAAGGTTATGCACTCTTAGAATCTTATGATAAAGCCTACACTGGAATGGTGTTTGCTCCAGGAATCGAAAGCTACATAGACATTAAAAATAGAGTATTTGAAGTGGATTATCAGGGTTATCAAGTCGATGATATTACAATGGGTGAGTATATTTTATATGACGCAGGTGAGACAGACGAAAATGGCTTTAAACTTTATAACGGATCTAACCGCGGAATTAGGAAATTTGGAGGTGAAACCGTTACAGATAGTGTGTATGAGTGGCAGACAGCTCGTAATTTTTTTATTGTCTATAAAAAAATTGCCAACACTGATACTTTAGTCAAAATGACAATATACAAAGAGGGAAAGTCAATACATAGTGACACATGCTTTTACGAAATTGGAATTGGACCTTATGGAGCACACTTTATCTATGACAGATATTGTTGGATAAAAGGGAAACTTTACGATGAAAATTTAAAAAAAGTGATAGATGAAGATGTTGATGCTGGTGTGGTAGAAATGCCACACCACGATTTCATTGAGATGTATCCAAACAACTATTCCTTTTTCGCCTTTTTAAAGGATAGTATGAACATTTACAATGAAAAATGTAAGAAAAAATATGTTGTTCCCCTCAAGATCCAAAAAGATGATAATGGCTACCATTGTTATAATGTGTCTTTTTTATGGGACAAGAAATTAATCGTTATGTGCAGAAGGGGCTATAACCTGAAGGGGGTAGCTGTCACCCCTAAGAATCATTATTTTTCTGGCTACTTCAAGGATTACCTCATATACGACAAGCAAGAAGAAGCGTTTGCATCTACAATTGACGGATTTTCAACACCTAAAATCAAATTGGGGAAATGCAGTTTGGAAAAGTCTGGAAAGAAATGGGTGCTGAAAAGTCCGCTTTCAACTGACAGCATTGACCTGATAATTGGTCTGAATAGCGACAAACACATCGGAATAAAGGTGGGAAAATATATAGGCATTATTGATAGAGATGGAAAATCCATATTGCCAATTTGCTACGACAAGATTTACATTGATAAGCTATACTACATAGGGCAAAAAGGGTATGAATATGTACTTTTTAACAAAAAAGGCAAATTGTTAGCGGAAGGAATGACTGAAATTATGACAGAAGACGAAGATGGCTTTACAGACAGCTCGTATGGTATAAGTAATAGCATCCCGTATGGAGACAGATTCCGTTACGTCATTTTTAAAGAGGGCAAAAACAAATACCGCTATTGGCTGAGAAATAAGAAGAAATCAAAAGCGTTTTATGCAGACGATATTAACACAGCAGACCTTTCCAACAGGTTCCTTCCTATAAAGAAAGACGGAATATGGCAGTTTCTGGAAATAAAGTAGGCTGATGCGCTTAAAAAAATGAAGTAAAATGAGAAGAACATACAAAATAATAGCGGAGTGTGGTACTAACGCAAATACGTGAGGAAATCAGTTGAAAAATATAATAAGTTTTTGGATGTATAAGAAATGAATAATATGAAACAGAAGATTAAATCATTAATTTTTATATTGGTATTATTAGTTAGTATTTGCATAGTTGTTATTTGCCTAAATAAGGAACCTCAAGCCACAGACGCTGACACACAAACAACAGATACCACTCAAGCCATAGATTCAAAACCTCAAGCCATAGATTCATTAGAATCCTACGACTTCAATTTTAAAGGGTTTGAAAAAACGGAAATTCTTGAAGTTCCCAAAAAGGGAGACTCAAGATTTTTTGAAAAGATGTTTAAAGACGGAAAAATCGGAAACTTTTCCTTATTTAGAAATGAACTATCTTTAGATGAGATTTTTGAAAAGCCAGATATTATTGCCATAAAAAAAGGGGATTATTACCAAAATTTTTTTGAAGTTGAAATAGGACTCGAATATGAAGACGCCACAGAAGGCAAAATGCTTTTAATGACACGTAAAAAGGATTTAGATTACCAAGTTCTATATCTTCGCACCGAAGAAACTACGATACCCATTGACACTTTAAAAGGCAATTGTATTGAATATCTTTACGATCCGTCTTTTATTGGTTCTGGAGATTCTATAATCTGTTATTGTTCTGAAATGGGAGATGAAGACGATGATTTCTATAATGGCGAAAGGGATATTATTCTATACATAAAACAGGGAGAGAACTATATCAAGAAAGTTTTTAATCGGAAGAATTTTAACGAGTACATAAAAGCCAAGTACACAACAGAATATAAGTGGATTCGAGAAACCCATCAAGCCTATATGGTTTATGAAAACAAAAAATCAGGCCGGGAACTTGTTTCAAAAGATATTGAACCGCTTGTTGAATCTGACGACAAACGCTATTTCTTAGGAAAAAAATGTGTTTATTGTAAGGACGTTCTTGTTCTTGTCGACTTAGAAAAAAAGGAAGCAAAATACATACTTGATGTAGACTGTGATAAAGATTTCTTTTATGATAGAGAACGAAAGTGTTTTGCGTATGACGAAGGACCTTCCGTATGCTATATTACGAAAGTAAATATAGAACCAATAAGTACGTTGTACTACCCTTTTCCTTTAAAGGGTAAAAGTTGTGAAGAATACTGGAGTTTGATAAAAAATAAATATGGACTGAACTTTGAAATTAAATTAAACTAATTTATACTTCCCATTTCAGTTCATATTAACTAAAAAAGGACAAGAAGTCTATGGTAAATCAAGAAACATTTTAAAACTCGAATAATGAAAAAAAGAAAATACATACTGTTACTCTTTTCCTTGTTCTGCCTTGTAAACACACAGGCTTCAAACCATTTGAAGTGGGCAAACAAATTCCTTGCTGAATACCAAGTTGAAAATCAGATAGGTCAAATAAGTCCAATTTATAACGGTTATGCAAAAATATACAAACCAAATTGTATAGATTGTTGTAGCAATTTTGATATTATAGATATCAAAAAAAAGGCTATCGTGTCCGATGTTCACGAGAATATGAGTTTAACGAAAGTAGGTTATATCCTATTTTACGACGATCTTCCACAGGTATCAGAAGAAGATACATTTTGTTTCGGCAATCTGAAGGACAGGAAAATTAAAGGTGACACCATATTATTAGACAATGTTTTCGAATTTTACCCAATGAAGGATAACTTCATCGCCTATAGAAAATTAGATCCTACATACACGTCTATAGAAAGGGTACTATATAAAAAGGGGAACGTCGTCCAAAGAGACACATTCTCATCTTGGCCGAAGGATTATTGCGACGTATACATATACGACAAATACAGACTTGTACGTAGCAGCCATAAGCTATATGATGAGAATTTAAATGTGGTATTAGAAGGCGACATAAGGCCTACAAAACATATTTTATGCCACAACGGCTTTGTAGAGTATTACCCAATGTATACTTCTTTTTTTCTTCATAAAGACGGCAAAATCTTTATATTTAACGACAAATGTGGAAAAAAACAAGTCCTACCTATGACAGAAGAAGAATTGTGTGGGGTCAAAGAAAAAGACGAATCCGAATGGTGTAGAGGATTTATCTGGGAGAAAAAACTAATTGTAACAGAATATCAAAGAGCAGGTCATTTGCATTTAAGGGTCTTTAAGTTAGACGGGACACCCTTGACTCCTGAAAAACACAATTTTTCGGGCTACTTTAAAAACATACTTTTTTACGACAACAAGGAGGAAACTTTTGCCGTGACGATGGACGGAACGAAAATAAACCGCATAAAGTTGGGAAAGTGCAGTTTGGAAAAGTCTGGAAAAAAATGGATACTGAAAAGTCGGCTTTCGACTGACAGCATCGACCTAATAACAGGTTTGAACAGCAACCAGCATATAGGCATAAAGAAAGGAATGTATAATGGAATTATAGACAAAAATGGGAACACCATAATACCAACCCACTTCGATGATATTTACATTGACAAACCATACTATATAGGAATAAAAGACTGGAAACAAAACTTTTATGACAAACGTGGCAAACTATTAGCGGATAGCATGCCAGAATACTTGCGAAGTGATGATTATCTAATAAAGCCAGATTCCCATCACTACCATACTCACTATGTTTTTGATGAAGGCAATGGCAAATACCGGTATTTCCATAGAAATAAAAAGAAGTCGAAAGTGTTTTACGCGGACGAGATTAACACAGAAGACCTTTCCAACAGGTACCTCCCTATAAAGAAAGACGGAATATGGCAGTATTTGGAAATAAAGTAGGCTGATGCGATTAAAACAACATAACACCTGGCTTGCGCCTCAGGTTATTTTAGCACCCAATGATTACAACAAGCTATATACAGTACCGGGCCTCCGTCCGCTAACCCCGGTTGCATGGTTTCCGCCTAATTGCTAATTTTGCGAAACGCAAAAATCAGCCTATATATAACCGTCCGAGCAACGAGGATGTGGGACATAAACAACAGCCTCGGCACCACAAAAGAATGGGCATAATGTTAGATTTTCTGAAGGGTGGGTGGCAGCGAGGCAATGAAGACATAGGATGGGGCGAATGGAAAAACAGCCAGACCTTTAAAAGTTTGGCACAACTTTCGCAGTAACAGCGGAAGATATAGCAACGAAAAAAATGAGAAAGAACCTACGACACACACTATTCCTTTTGCTTGTTATTTTCGGCCTACACAACGTGCATGCCGGAGATGTCGTGTACCAAGGCTTCATCAAAGATTCCATAAGCGGCGAGCCGCTTCCTTTCGCCTCCGTCATCTACAAGGGCACGCCATTCGGAACAGAAGCCGACTTACAGGGATTCTACAGGCTGGAAACCGACGTCTTGAAGTCGGACAAACTGGAAATTTCTTACCTGGGCTACAAAACCAAAGTGATTGACCTCAAAAAGGCCGGCCACCGCCTGAACGTACGCCTCAGCCCCGAAGAAGCACAAGAACTGGGAGAAGTAGTAGTAAAAGGCAAACGCCGCGAAAAATACCGCAGGAAAGGAAATCCATCGGTTGAGTTGATGAAGAAGGTGATAGCCCATCGCGACTCAAACGACATCCGCTCGACCGACTACTATGCCGTAAAGAAATACGAGAAAACGATACTTGGTCTGAACAACGTACAGGCACCAGAAGACTCGGCCAGACGGAGCAAGCGCAGTTGGGGATACATTTACGACTACATCGACTCGTCGGAAATATCGAACAAGACCTACCTGCCCGTCTCGGTAAGGGAGAACCTGAGCGACATCAGCTACCAGAAGTCGCCCGAACGTCTGAAACGCACCATTACAGCCCAGAACAACAAAACGGTAATGAACATCATTTCAGAAGAGATGATAGACAACCTGCTGAACGAATGCTTTACCGACGTACAAATATACGACAACAACATCGACATCTTCATCGAGAAGTTTATGAGTCCGCTTTCGGTTATGGCGACCACCTTCTACCACTTCTACATAACCGACACCGTAACCCTTGAAGACGGGAAACGCTACACCGAAATGACATTTATACCCGCGAACACAAGCGACCTCGGCTTCACAGGCTACCTCTACATTTCCACCGACAGCTCGTATGCCGTGAAAAAGGTGAAAATGGACATACCACGAGACATTAAACTCAACTTGGTGGAGAAACTGCATATAGAGCAAGACTACACTCAAAACGAGGAAGGCAGATGGGCCATTACCCACGAACGCATGATTTCTGAAATTGCCTTTATAGACGGGTTGCAAGGCGGCTATGCGAAACGCGACGTTTACTACACCGGCTATAAATGGCACGACATAGACAAATCGGTATTCGCCCGCGAAGAAAACATCGTCACCCAAAAAGACGCGAAAATGCAGTCAAACGAGTTCTGGGCGGCATCGAGGCCCGACCAACTCAGCAAAAACGAGTCAAGAATAGACACCCTCGTCCGGAAAATGGACGAGAGCACCCTGTTCAACATCAGCGAATACTTGATAAAGACCTGCATTGAAGGCTACATGACCATAGGCAAACACGGCTATTTCGATTATGGGCGTGTCATGAGCACCTACTCGAGAAACGAGTTAGAGGGCAACCGTTTCCGCGTGGGCGGGCGCACCAATCCGGCCCTGAACAACCACCTCTTCCTCGACGGCTATCTGGCCTATGGCACCAAAGACGAGCGCCTCAAATATAAGGCCGAGCTGGAATACTCGTTCCGTGAGAAAGAATTCAGCAAAATGGATTTTCCACGCCACTCGCTGATGGCGAATATCAATTACGACTGGGACATACCATCGGAGCGGTTTCTAGGTGAATTCAGCAGCAGTTTCATCCACTCCTTCAAGCGGGAAAAAGTATCGCAGTTCGCCTATGTCCGCAGCCAGACGTTCCAATACCTCTACGAGAAAGGCAACGGATTCGGCCTCAACCTCAACGTCTACCACAGCGAAGAGAGCCCAGCAGGCGACCTCCGGTACATCAAGCTACACAATGGAGAGGAAGTAAACAACATTGAGCAGACATCGCTGAACTGTACCCTCTCGTACGCCCCTGGCATCAGCTACTACCAGAACAAAAGTACGCGCTACATCATCAACAAAGACATTCCGCAATTCACCCTCGGACACTCAACAGCAGCCAAAGGGCTACTAGGCACGCAATACAACCGGAACAAGACAGAGTTCACCTACCGCCAAAAATACAACCTGACCCCATTGGGTTACACCTACATTGTATTGAAAGCGGGGAAAATATGGGAGAAGGTACCGTATCCGCTCTTGTTCATACCAGCGGCCAACCTGTCGTACACCAACGCCAAAGAGTCGTTCTGGTTAATGAACAACATGGAGTTCCTGACCGACCAGTACGCCTCGCTAGACCTGTGCTACAACATGAACGGCTTCCTACTCGGCCGCATACCCGGCATCAGAAGGCTTCACCTGAAAGAGGTTTTCCGTTTCAAAGCCATATACGGCGGACTTTCAGACAAAAACAACCCGTTTTTGGAAAAGAATGCGGACGACCACCTACTCTACCAATTTCCGACCGACAAGTACGGGAACCAGACCTCGTTTGAATTTGTCGACAAACCCTATATGGAAGTCAGCGCCGGCCTGCACAACCTCTTGAAAGTATTCAGGGTAGAAGTAACCCGACGCCTCAACTACCTCGACCACCCGAAAGCCAGCAAATGGGGTATAAACGTAGGTATGGGGCTATATATGTAAGTTTTTTGTAAATTTGCACCGGTTACTCCAATAAAACCGGTATAGAATACGTTTTACGAAAGGGGACCTACCACACCATACAAAGATGAACAAACTAAAAAGGATATTTGTGACGGCAGCACTGCTAGCGGCAACCGCTAGCACCAGCGTCTTTTCACAATCGGCATATAAAAATTTCGGGAAAGCGTTGAACTTGATTAACGCCGACAACAAGCAGTACCATTTCGGCTTTATACTGGGTTTTAACTCCATGGACTTCGACATTGCCCAAAGCAAAGTAGCAGACAAGGATGGTAAAATCTGGTATCCGGACGTCACCTCTTTTGGTACGGGCTTTACGGTTGGTATAATTTCCGACCTGCGTCTGGGCGAGTACTTCAACCTGCGTTTCAACCCCGTGCTGATGTTTAACGACCGTACGGTATGCTATAGAGACCCCAAAGGGAATCCAGCACCAGAAGACATCATCGTAAAGTCGAGCATCATCGACCTTCCGCTTTTGTTCAAACTGCGCGCCCAGCGTATGCAGAACTACAGACCCTATCTGGTTGCAGGTCCTGCAATGACACTAGACTTGAGCAGATCGCAAGACTGCAACCTGCTGTTGAAACAAATGGACTATGGTGTTGAGTTTGGTGTAGGTTGCGACGTCTACCTCCCCTACTTCAAACTAGCGCCCGAATTTAAAATGTTTCTCGGCTTCAACGACATGCTCGACAAAGACCGGCCAGACCTGGTAGGTACGGACAACGAAAAATGGCAAGACGCCATCAACAAGCTAACGTCCCGCATATTCACACTCACCTTCAACTTCGAGTAAAAAACAAAACGATATAGCACAAAAAAACTGCGACAGACTGTCGCAGTTTTTTTGTTTTTATACTTTATGTAAGCGGGTTGGGGGCGGCACCCCACCCCACTACTTGTAAAACGAATTCATGTTAAGCAACTGCCGGTTCAGTTCCTCAAAATTGAGCGGATAATTATAGAGTTCGTTCATATGCGCATCGTAGAACACCATATCGCCCGACATGTTTTTCTGGACAATAGTGCCATCGGGCAAAACGAAGGCAAACCCGTAATAATCGGCAGCCAGGTGCCAGCCACGGTCGGTAGAGTCGTTAAGCAGGCGTCCGAACGAATAATCGGAAGTCGGATTCACCACCCCCAGCACATCGTGCATAAGGGTAGGCACCAAATCGTAGTGGTTGGTCCGGTAGTCGACCACCCTAGGTTGCAGTTTCGGCTGGTAAAGGATGAACGGCACATGAATTTGGGCATTCGAGAAGTTCGAGCCATGTCCCCAATAGTTCTTCTTATTGTCGTTAAACTCTTGCGAATGGTCGGAAGTAATGACCACCACCGTATTTTCCAACAGCCCTTTCACCTTCAAGCGGTCCAGCACCCGTCCAATCAGCAAATCGACCTGGAAGAGTGTGTTACGGTAAAGGTTCCAATAAGGAGTAGGGTCAAAATCGGGCCCGAGTTTCATATAGTCGGCAAACTTCCACGACGGAGTAAAACGGTGAGTACACGGTTCCGGAATTTCAGGCGAGTGGGCCATATCGTAGAACAAGAACGCGAAGAAAGGGTCCTTAGACGCCGCCAAAGTGTCGAGGCTCAGCAAGAAGTCGTCCGTAATCCGATGGTCTCTGTCATAAGAAGTGATGCCAGGCGTAGAGACACGGAGGTTCGGAATTTTAGCGAACAAGATACTCGAGAACTCAGGATATTCCAGCGTTGCACTAGCCAGCACCTTGGTGTTATAACCCTCGGCTAGGAACTGTTCCACCAGCAGGGGTTGCTGCCCAGAATAAAGGAAGTCGTCGTAATAAGACGGCACCAGACCGGTAAAAAGGCTGAACACCCCACCACGCGTACCCTCGCTACCACTAAGATGGTGGGTAAAAACGCAGGCGTTTTCGGCAAATTTTGTAATGTTAGGCACACATTCGGGCGTAAAAGCCCGATAGTTCCAAGTATCGATAGCAATAAGCAACACATTCTGACGGGTAGCCTTTGCAGAATCGACCACCAGCGGAGCCTTCGGATAGTTCAGCACACCACTATGACGGGCCGCTTTAAAGGCATCTTCCTTCGCAAGCGAGAGCCCCATCTTCGCCATCAGTTTGTTGGCAGACAACGGATAATAGTAAGGGAGCAGCGCATTCAAACGGCAAGCCGGAAGCATATTGGCCTTGGCATAGATGTGGAAGAGGTTGGCCCCCAAAAGCGAGAGGAGGGAAACGCACAAAAAAGGCTTCAACACCGTCCACCCCTTGCGGTCGGTCCATTGGGCCAGCTTCAACAACGCATAGGCGAAAGCAAAAGCCAAAAGGAGTCCGACAAAGGTGCGCACATACAACATAACATCGAAAGCGAAGATATCGCTGCCGGCCTTCAGCACCATCTGTAAAACCATGCTGTTTATGTGCAGCCTATATTGGGCATAAACGAAACCGTTGACCACCACCAGCAAGAACAGGAAGCCCGTGAGCAGCACCTGCAACACATTGCCCACTTTCTGCCAACCGAACAGGCGGAACAAGGCTGGCAACAAAAACACCGGCAAGGTAAAGCCGACAGCAAGACTGATACACGAAACAATATAATAGATAAAGCCAGCCACACCACTTGCAGCACCAACCGACGCATAGTTCCAATAAGATAAGAAAAGGCAGGCCACACAGACAACAGAAAAGACGTACCAGATAAACGGCACCTTCAGCGATTGAATCTTACTTTTTAAAGACATAGATATACAGAATATAATTGCATTGTGCAAAGATAGGCCAATTCTGTGAAAAGTGCATTCAAACAGAGCGGGGGTTTTATCGAAGAAAAGAGAAGCGGGGACATACCGCAAACATATGTCCCCGCCTCGTCATCAGAAAAAATCTACACTTAAAGAGGATATTCTTCAAAAGCATAGAGAATAGTAGAAAGATAACGTTCGCCAGTATCAGGCAACAAAGCGACAATCTTTTTACCCTTATTCTCTGGCAACTTGGCCAACTGGAAAGCCGCATAGGCAGCAGCACCAGAAGAAATACCAACCAGAAGGCCTTCCTGCTGTGCCAATTCGCGTCCGGTACGGATAGCATCGTCGTTCTCGACAGTGAAAATCTGGTCAACAACACCACGGTTAAACGTCTTAGGCACGAAGCCAGCACCAATACCCTGAATTTTGTGAGGGCCCGGATTGCCACCAGAAAGAACCGGAGAGGCAGCAGGCTCAACAGCCACAATCTTCACATTCGGGTTCTTCTCCTTCAACAGTTTACCCACACCACTAACAGTGCCACCAGTACCCACACCAGCGACAAAGATATCGACTTGTCCGTCAGTATCGCGCCAGATTTCCTCGCCCGTAGTACGATAGTGCTTTTCAGGGTTAGCGAGGTTCTCGAACTGCTGTAGGATGACCGCGCCCGGAATTTCAGCCTTCAAGCTTTCCGCCTTGGCAATAGCGCCCTTCATACCATCCTTACCAGGGGTAAGTTCAAGACGTGCGCCATAGGCTTTCAGCAAATTGCGGCGTTCTATACTCATAGAGTCAGGCATAGTAAGGATCAGGTTGTAGCCTTTTACAGAAGAAACAAAAGCCAAGCCAACGCCAGTGTTTCCGCTTGTAGGCTCAATAATAGTAGCACCTGGTTTCAAGATACCCTTCTGCTCGGCATCTTCCACCATAGCAAAGGCAACACGGTCTTTCACACTGCCAGCCGGATTGAAGTATTCCAGCTTGGCAATAACAGAACCAGCAGCCACGCCCTTTGAAGCGGCATAGCGGTCTAAGGACAAAAGAGGGGTATTTCCTATAAGGTCGGTAAGTTTTTTTGCGATTTTCATAACCGTTGAGAATTAAAGGTTGATATATTGATTTTTAAAGAAGAGTTGATTAAATAGCGTCGAACGCCTGCTGCAAGTCGTCGATAATATCGTCGACGTGCTCGGTACCAATGCTCAGACGGATAGTGCTCTCCAGAATGCCGGTAGACGCCAACTCCTCGGCACTAAGCTGTGAGTGGGTGGTAGTGGCAGGGTGGATGACGAGCGACTTAACATCGGCCACATTGGCTAACAGAGAGAAGATTTTCAGCTTGTCGATGAAGATCTCTGCCTCTTTCTGGCCGCCCTTGATGTCGAACGTGAAGATGGAACCACCACCGTTAGGGAACAACTTCTTATACAGTTCGTGGTCTGGATGGGTTGGAACAGACGGATGGTTAACCTTGGTTACCTTAGGGTTCTTCAACAGGTAGTCGATCACCTTCTGGGTGTTGTAGGTATGACGCTCAACACGGAGTGAGAGGGTCTCCAAGCCCTGCAAGAGGATGAAGGCGTTGAACGGACTGATGGCCGCGCCTGTGTCTCTTAAAAGCACGGTTCTAATTCTGCCAATGTAGGCAGCAGCACCCAATGCCTCGGTAAACACAACACCATGGTAATTTGGGTCTGGAGTAGTCAACTGAGGGAACTTGCCGCTTTTCTTCCAATCGAACTTACCAGAGTCGACAATAATACCACCAAGAGAAGTTCCGTGACCGCCGATGAACTTGGTGGCAGAGTGGATAACTACGTCTGCGCCGTATTCGATTGGTCGGATCAGGTATGGAGTTCCGAATGTGTTGTCAATCAACAATGGAATGCCGTGCTTGTGTGCGACGTCGGCAATGGCCTTGATGTCGAGCACGTCGGAATTCGGATTACCCAGTGTTTCAATGAACACCAACTTGGTGTTCTCCTTAATGGCAGCCTCAATCTCGTCTAGCTTGTGCGCATCGACGAAAGTGGTAGAAATACCATAGGTAGGAAGGGTGTGAGAAAGCAGGTTGTAAGTTCCGCCGTAGATGGTTTTCGAAGCCACAACGTGGTCGCCGCTCTTCGTAATGTTCTCAATGGCGTAAGTGATGGCAGCCGCACCACTGGCCACAGCCAAACCGGCCACACCGCCCTCGAGCGCTGCAACACGCTCTTCGAGCACGCCCTGGGTAGAGTTCGTGATACGTCCGTATACATTACCGGCATCTCTCAACGCAAAACGGTCGGCCGCATGCTGGAAGTTGTGGAACACATACGAAGTAGTCTGGTAGATAGGCACCGCACGTGAATCGGTTGTTGGGTCGGCCTGTTCCTGACCTACATGAAGCTGAAGTGTCTCGAAGTGAAGTTTTTTTCCCATAAATTTAACCTCCTATATATTTTTGTTTTTCTTTTTTTACAACGTCGTTTCTTTCTTTTCGACGATGCAAAGTTAGAGCAAGCGCACAGGGTAGGCAATCGCACAAAAATGCCATTTTGATACCACATGTATGGTATTCTAAACTAATTGCACTATATTTGCACCATAACGGAAAAACAAATGAAAGTTATACTAGCCGACCTGCAAGACATAACAAAAGCGGGTATCAGATATTACATCAACATATTAAAAGAGGATGTTGAGATATGTGAGGTCGATAACAAGAACCATTTGGTAACGGAGCTACAAAAGGGCAACGATGCGATTGTCATACTCGACCATACGAATTTCGACTTTGAAGAAGCAGACGACATTTTAATTGTTGTGGAACGATTTCCGGAAAGCCAATGGATGTTTTTCAGTCCGGAACTTAACGAGCAGTTCATCCGTAAAATGGTGCTGACGAACAACAAGACCAGCTTCTTAATGAAGGACAGTAAAAAAGACGAAATAGAGTTTGCGCTGCGCGTTGTTTTCAAGAAAGAGCGCTATATCTGCCACTACGTGCAAAACCTCTTGCTCAACTCTACCCTGAGGCAAAAAGAAGAAGAAAAAATACCGTTGTCGCCAACAGAGCGGCTTGTGCTCAAAGAAATTGCCATGGGGAAAACGACCAAAGAGATTGCGGCAGACCGTTGTCTGAGTTTCCATACTATAAACACACACCGCAAAAACATTTTCCGTAAACTCGAGGTCAACAACGTGCACGAAGCCATAAGGTATGCGGTGCGGGCCGGCATCGTCGACATGGCAGAGTACTACATCTGACGCCGAACACGTACAAAAAGCGAAAACAAGCACAAAAAAATAAAAAAATACGCCTCTTCCAAGAAATAAATGCCTCCACAGAATTGTATTGGAAGAAAAAAGAATTAATTTCGCAGTGTCAATTAGGAAAGATGCCAGAGTGATCGAATGGACCGGACTCGAAATCCGGCGTACGGCTTTGCCGTACCGAGGGTTTGAATCCCTCTCTTTCCGCAAAAAACCAGTCTCCAGCAAAATAGGAGGCTGGTTTTTGTATTTTTGTCCCCAAAAAGGGCACTTATTGCACCATTTATTTCAAACTAGGAGGTAAAAAACGTATATTTGCATTAAAAGTGGTGCGATTTTTGCTGCATCACCAACGAGAAAAAACAAGTAGTGGAAAACAGATGAAAAAACTCTTATTATTCCTTATATGTATCGCCTTCAGCCTGCCATGTATGGCAGCAAAGAAGAAAGGAAAGAAGAGTAACACCAGGCGGCCACAAACGGCACAACTACGTGCGCGGCTCGCCATCACCCACGACACACTACCCGAACCTGTAACCTTAGCCGATTCCATCATTTTCGAAGCCACCCGCCACATGGGCAAGCCGTACCGAAGCGGCAGCAAAGGTCCGAACACATTCGACTGTTCTGGCTTCACCAGCTATGTTTTCAAGCAACTGGGCTTCAATTTGGGGAACAACTCACGCGACCAATACCAGCAGGGTATAAAAGTATCGAAAGAGCACATCCACAAAGGCGACCTTGTCTTTTTCACAGGGCGCGACGCGCACGCGGGTGTCGGCCATGTAGGAATTGTGTACGATGTAGCACCAGACAACAAATCGTTCCGCTTCATCCACTCCTCTTCTTCAAAAGGCGTCTCTATTGCACGCTACCCCGACGGAGGCTACTACAGCAAGCGTTTCCGTGGTGCCAAGCGAATGGTTGACGTTGTATCGCCAAGTCCACTTCCTATCGACAACACATTCTACAACATCACACCTCCACCTTCGGCCATCAGCATAGAAGACGAAGAGGAAGAAGAAACAACAGAGAACACCGTTGTAGAGGTTGACGAACGCCATACGGTGAAAAAAGGAGAGAACGTCTACTCTATCGCAAAAAAATACCACGTAGCCCCTGCACAAATCCAAAAATGGAACAACTTGAAGAAGGGCGCGCAACTGAAAATCGGCCAAAAGCTGGTGGTAAAACCGGCTGTTGCAAAAACAGACGAGCAGGCACAGGAGGCACTTGAAAAAGCGAAGGCAGAACGCTATGGCAACGCCAACAACGTGACCATTACTGTAAAAGAGGGGGAAAACCTCTGCACTATCTCCCAAAAATACCATTGTACGGTAAGGGAAATTGACACCTGGAACAACCTGAAAGGCAACCCGGTAACCGTAGGGCAAGAACTGGTTATCCGCCCTATTGACCATACGATGCCAAAAGACACCATAGAAAACGGCGAGGTTGTACATACCGTAGCCAAAGGTGAGAACATCTACCAGATTACGCGCAGGTACGGCTGTAACTTGCAAGAGTTAAAGAGCTGGAACAACCTTACCAGCAACATTCTGCAACCAGGCACAAAACTCGTCATCAAACGAGCCGACAAAAAGGGCGTCCACACGGTTAGAGACGGCGAGACGCTAGAGACGTTGGCCGTTAAATATGGCGTAACGGTTGAAGACTTGAAAGAATGGAACCACCTCACCCATAAAGACATTAGGGCCGGCAGAATTATAAAAGTCAGGTCCGATGCGACAGGTATCTACTATACAGAAGACACCGTAAAGGTCATTCCTACAATTGCTGACCCTCGGGAACCGGCAGGCACCGAACAGCTGGCCGAAAACACGACAGAAGAGGGCGAAGCGGAAGCACAAGTAGAAGAAGACATCGTATACACGATAAAGAAGGGTGACACTTTCAGCAAAATTGCCAGCAAATATGGCGTAAGCACAAAACAACTGATGGTATGGAACCACATGAAGACCACCAACATCAGAGCCGGTGCGAAACTTGTCATAAAGAAGAGTGGCAAGAAAGTACTTCCGAAGAAAGAGGTCGTTGCAGAAAAGAAAATCCAGAACACGACCAACACGGCCAAGCACGAAGTTGAAAAGAAGGAAGCTCCAAATATGGCTGTCAACGGTGTATATACCGTAAAGAACGGAGATAACCTCTACAACATATCGAGAAGGCACCACTGCACTGTGAAACAGCTGATGGAGTGGAATAACCTGAAGAACGACAAGCTCCGCTTGAACCAGAAACTGATAATAAAACAATAAAAAACTATAAAAATGGCTAAATTCAAAAGAATACTGCTCAAACTCAGCGGAGAGTCGCTGATGGGCGAGAAAGGATACGGCATAGACGAAAAAAGGCTAGCAGACTACGCCGAGCAGATAAAGGAAATCCATGAGATGGGCATCGAAATCGGCATTGTGATTGGCGGTGGAAACATCTTCCGTGGTTTGAGCGGAGCGTCAAAAGGCTTCGACCGTGTAAAGGGCGACCAGATGGGTATGCTGGCAACCGTCATCAACAGTCTGGCACTCCAGTCTGCACTGAAAGCCGTAGGCGTACAAGCCGAAGTACTGACAGCCATCAGAATGGAGCCAATCGGCAATTTCTACAGCAAAGACAAGGCAATAGAAACAATTGAAGCCGGCAAAATCGCCATTTTCGGAGCAGGAACCGGCAACCCATATTTCACTACCGACACAGGTTCGTCGCTCCGTGGCATTGAGATAGAAGCCGACGTTATGTTGAAAGGCACCCGCGTCGACGGCATCTACACCGCAGACCCAGAAAAGGATCCAACAGCGACCAAGTTTGACGATATTTCATACGACGAAATCTTGAAGCGTGGTTTGAAGGTAATGGACCTTACCGCTACAGAGATGTGCAAAACGAACGGCCTTCCTATCATTGTGTTCAACATGGACAAATACGGCAATTTAAAGAAGGTTATGAGCGGCGAAGGCATTGGCACCTACGTACACCCATAAACGCTGTTAGAACGAAAATAAGCGGGCGGGAACCGAAAGGATTCCGCCCGCTTTGCTTTTGCGTTCAGCAAGCAATAAAACAAGACGGGTTTAGATGCGTTTCCAATCCGGCTTGTTTTATTATAGACTATTATAGACCATCCGGCAACAAAAAAAGGGTTCCCAAAAGAGAACCCTTTTTTATATCTGGAATAAAAATTATTCAGCAGACTCAGTAGTTGCAGGAGCAGCCTCCTCAACAACAGCAGCCTCGGTAGTCTTCTTCTTACCACCACGGCGAGTAGCCTTCTTAGCAGCAGGAGCAGCGTTCTTCAACATAGCCTCATTGTAGTCAACGAGTTCGATGAAGCACATTTCTGCAGCATCGCCAAGACGAAGACCAGTCTTGATGATACGGGTGTAGCCACCATTACGGTTAGCGATCTTCTGAGAAACCTCACGGAACAATTCAGTAACGGCTTCCTTGTTCTGAAGATAGCTGAACACTACACGACGTGAATTAGTTGAATCTTCCTTAGATTTGGTAAGGAGAGGCTCAACATATACTCTCAAAGCCTTAGCCTTAGCAACAGTAGTGTTGATGCGCTTGTGCATGATGAGAGAAATCGCCATATTAGCAAGCATTGACTTACGGTGAGAATGCTTTCTGCTCAAATGGTTGAAAGTCTTGATATGTTTCATTTTAAATTACTCTTTTTCTAATTTATACTTAGAGATATCCAAACCGAAGGAGAGGTTGAGGCTATCCAACAACTGATCCAACTCAGTGAGCGACTTCTTACCGAAGTTGCGGAACTTTAATAGATCGTTCTTATTGAATACAACCAAATCGCCAAGAGTTTCAACATCGGCAGCTTTCAAGCAGTTAAGCGCACGAACAGAGAGGTTCATGTCGACCAACTTAGTCTTGAGCAACTGACGCATGTGAAGCACTTCTTCATCAAAGCCTTCGTCATCAGCACCGTCACGAGAATCGATAGTTATCTTCTCATCAGAGAAGAGCATGAAGTGGTAGATAAGGATCTTAGCAGCTTCCTTCAACGCATCTTTAGGATGAATTGAGCCATCAGATTCAATTTCAAGAGTCAACTTTTCGTAGTCAGTCTTCTGCTCAACACGATAAGGGTCGATAGTATACTTAACGTTACGAATAGGAGTAAAAATTGAGTCGATAGGAAGAACGCCAATTTCCTGATTAGGCTGCTTGTTTTCGTCAGCAGGCACCCAACCACGTCCTTTACCGATAGTCATAACAATGTGGAACTCAGTACCAGGATTGAGGTGGCAGATTTCCAATTCAGGATTGAGGACTTCAAATCCAGTCAAACCTTTGGTAATATCTCCGGCTGTGAACACTTCGGTACCCGAAACAGTCAGGTCGACCTTTTCGTTTTCAACTTCGTCAACTTTCTGTTTGAAACGAACCTGCTTAAGTTGAAGAATGATACCAGTAACATCTTCAATTACACCAGGGATGTAAGAAAACTCGTGATCTACACCATCGATTTTGATGGAAGTGATGGCAAAGCCTTCGAGAGAAGAAAGGAGAATTCTTCTCAAGGCATTACCTATAGTAATACCATAGCCAGGCTCTAACGGACGGAACTCAAAGACACCTTTGTGTTCATCCGCCTCCAACATAATAACTTTATCGGGTTTTTGAAATGCTAATATAGCCATGGACAAAATTTTAATTATTGTTTAGAGTACAACTCGACGATTGATTGTTCCTTGATGTTTTCAGGGATATCAGCGCGTTCTGGAATGTAAGAATACTTACCAGCCATAGAAGCATTGTCCCACTCCAACCAAGGATACTTAGCGTGGTTGAAGCCAGCCAAGTTATCAGCGATAACCTCCAAAGACTTAGACTTCTCACGAACAGCTACAATCTGACCAGGCTTTACTGAGTAAGAAGGGATGTTAACAACCTTACCATCAACAGTAATGTGGCAGTGAGAAACGAACTGACGAGCAGCTGCGCGGCTGCGAGCGATACCCAAACGGAAAACGATGTTGTCCAGACGAGACTCAAGAAGCTGCAAAAGAACTTCACCGGTAACGCCCTTAGAACGAGAAGCTTCATCGAAAAGGATACGGAACTGACGCTCAAGAACGCCATAAGTATACTTAGCCTTCTGCTTTTCATTCAACTGAGCACCATACTCAGAAGTCTTCTTTCTCTTGTTTACTCCGTGCTGGCCTGGTGGGAAGTTGCGCTTAGACAAAACCTTATCAGGACCGAAGATAGCTTCACCAAACTTACGAGCGATTCTCGATTTTGGACCAATATATCTTGCCA